>JANPHB010000194.1:0-12086 GCA_031424235.1 Pirellula sp. | reverse complement strand
CATGCCTGGCCCGAGGTTTGCGAAACTATACGTTCCGTTGGTGGTTGTAACTGTCGACAATTCACCGGCATCGAAGACGCCGTTCAAATTGGCATCGATATACATCGTGACGCCAGCCAGTCCCACATCACCAGCGTCCTGGATCCCGTTGCCGTTGATGTCGTTGAACTTGAGGCCTCCGATCAGGATCAGCTGGAAGTTCCCGAAGTTGACGTTGCTGATGTTGCCGCCACTGTTGGCCACAATGTCTTGCGGATTGACGGTCGTTTGGGTGTAGCCAACGGGGAGTAGCTCACGAACACGATACGTGCCCGGACCGAGGTTTGTGAAGCTATAGCTACCGTTGGCTGTTGTGACGGTAGACAATTCACCGGCATCGAAAACGCCGTTCAAATTGGCATCGATATACATCGTGACCCCAGCCAGTCCAGAATCACCGGCGTCCTGAATCCCATTGCCGTTGATGTCGTTGAACTTGAGGCCTCCGATGATACCCAGCTGGAAGTTCCCGAAGTTGACGTTGCTGATGTTGCCGCCACTGTTGGCCACAATGTCTTGCGGATTGACGGTCGTTTGGGTGTAGCCAACGGGGAGTAGCTCACGAACACGGTAGGTGCCGGCGCCTAGGTTTGTGAAACTATAGGTACCGTTGGCTGTTGTGACGGTAGACAATTCACCGGCATCGAAAACGCCGTTCAAATTGGCATCGATATACATCGTGACACCCGCCAGGCCAGTATCACCAATATCCTGTATCCCGTTGCCGTTGATGTCATTGAACTTAAGGCCTCCGATGATGATCAACTGGAAACCACCAGTGGTATCTCCAAAGTCGATGTTCGTTACGTTGTCCCCGCTAGTGGCCACAATATCTTGTGGATTTGAAGTCGTTTGTGTGTAGCCAACTGGGAGCACCTCGCGAACACGGTATGTGCCGGGGCCAAGGTTTGTGAAGCTATAGGTGCCGATCGCACTGGAAACCGTAGATAGTTCGCTCGCATCGAAAACGCCGTTCAAATTGGCATCGATAAACAACGTGACGCCACTCAGTCCAACATCACCAACATCCTGAATCCCGTTGCCGTTGAGGTCATTGAACTTGAGACCGCTGATCGATATCAACCGAAAGTTTCCGAAGTTAACGTTGGAAATATGGTCATCGTTTCCGACCGTGAAATCACCAGCGTCGGAGGTGGTTTGTATGGAACCGGCGATTTGCACTTCTCGCACACGGTATGTACCGGGACTGAGATTGGCGAAGGAATAACGTCCGGTGGCGCTCGTCACGGTTGAGGGTTCTCCGAGATCGAACGAACCGTTTACGTTGGCGTCGATAAATATCGTTATTCCCGCTAGGCCCGAGTCCGATGCATCTTGCAGTCCATTTCCGTTGAGGTCGTTGAACTTGATGCCCGAGATACTGCTACAGTGCCCAATCGACAGAACGTTGGTATCGAGCGTCACTGCACCGTTTCGAGCAAGTGCCCGACCAGGTACGATGGTCGCGGCAGTATTGAGAGTGATGCTGGTGAGGGCTACGATGTTCCCCTTGAAGTTAGTACCGGTTCCCAGTGTTGCAGAGCTTCCTACCTCCCAGTAAACATTGCAACTATCGGCACCGTTAATGAGGTTGACGGAAGAGTTGCTAGCGGTGGTGATGGCGGAACCAATCTGGAAAATAAAGAGAGCATCGGGGTCTCCTTGCGCGTCCAGGGTCAAAGTGCCAGTCAATTGGGCGGATGATGAAAAAGTGTAGACTCCGGCAACGAGCGTGAGGCCGCCCAAGTCTTGGCCACTCAAGTTGAAGTTGGACGCTCGGCCAGCGAGATCGTTGAACGCAGTTGTTAAATCATTTTGGGCCTGCAAAGCGACCGCATCCGTTTGATGGACAGCCCCATTGAGTGTAATGCTCGCCAGCCCCGTGATCGACGTCCCTGGAGATAGGCCTAAATCGCCAGTCAACGTCGTTGGCCCAGTATTGGTCACGGTCGATGCGCCCAAAACCGCGAAACTCTCTGCAGTACCGAGAATTCCAGCGAGCATTCGACGATCTTCTAGACAGAGAAACCCTAGTGTTCGTCGAAAACGATGCTGGAGGTGTGTCTTGGAGGTCCTTTCGAGAATCCGATTTTTTCGAAAAAACGACTTTGGTAGCAGTTGATACACGTTGTGACTCCTACATCGATGACCGGGGATACGAAAAAACCTCCGCTACAAAAGCCAGAATCACGAATGCAGAAGCTTCAGAGCGCAAACAACGATCTGCGAAATGGAGAGACGTCGAATGTTTGGCCAAGAGATGTTCGTAGTTTATGGTAGGTCGTTTCGGTAGGGGAACTATTGAGTTCCGTAGGGTCACACGTCGCAACATTCGTACCGTACGAATACCAAACCGCGGATATCTAAAGGAATATTGAAGATTGAGCTAAACAAGCGATCGAAACAAGCATGCGTTGGCGTGTCAGCCCACAGTTCGAAATAACCGTATCGAAGGCATTATCAGCAATGATCAAAACTGACTCTTCATCTTCCACATGCGTACGCTAAGCAACCATTTCGATTTGTTTGGTCGAATAGAGACCAGCAAGTGACAACGGCAGTCACGTTGAGAAGCGATAGACTTAGAACACCTAATTTCATCGAATGCCTTGTTCAACCGTTTGTCGGCATGATTATTGCTTGAATCTCGTTCAGTGGCTTTCATAACTTTGAAAAACTGGGAGAAGACAATCATGGAAAAGACAATCGGAGCAAATCTCGCCGACGCTGGTTCGCAGGTCGTCAAAACTGCGAAAGCAGTTGGCAGCAATATTGCCGAGGGGGCAGGGAAAGCGGTAGAGATGGCTAAAGAGACTGTCGGAATCGAAACAAAAGATCTGGGGGTTTCCGGGATCAAAGATCACATGAAGGTATACGCTTCCTGCGGAAAGCAAGTTGGGGTCGTGGATCATGTCGAGGGATCGACGATCAAACTGACCCGCAAAGATAGTGTTGATGGTCTACACCATTACGTACCAACAAGTTGGGTCGCAAAAGTTGACAGTCACGTACACCTAAGTAAGAACTCTCAGGAAACCGAACGAAGTTGGTCTTTGACTGCAGAATCCTGTGGGTGCATCAGCTAGAGAAAACGAATTAATTCGCAAAGGCTACGCCCAGCGTCTGCGGGCAGCATGCTAGACTATTAGCCATGTGTTCCGACTCTGTTTAGGCGGAGTTCGGAAAGCCTTCCGTTTCACGCCCCGCAAAGGTCAATATGACCGCACCCGTTCGTACGACTTTCACGATCACACGAGACGAGTACGTTCTCGCCATGAAGCGACACTATCGCTCGGCCATTAAGGTTGGTCGTGAAGTTATCGCTGGGTTGGTTGCAATCGCAGGCGGAGGGTAAATGCTCTTTTCCACCGACTCAATTTCGTTCGGATGGTTTTTGATAGTCGCCGGAACATTACTTTTGGCCATGGTCGGTTACGCGATCCTCTTACTTCCAATCGTGATCTATGATTCCCAGCCCAAACTGAAGGATGAGTATAGCCTTACCTTTTCCGATGACGGCATTGGCTTCAAAACCAACAAAATTGACGCGATTCTGCAATGGTCATTTTATCATTCGTGGCTTGCAGACGATGACTTTTACATTCTGTATCACGGCAAAAGAGACGTGTCGGTCATTCCTCGCAGAGCACTTTCGGGTGGTGCAGACGAGGGATTGCGTGAATTACTTTCAAAAAAGATAGGCCATCCGAACATGGTCAGTTGCTAGACGACCAGTGACCTTGAGAACGGTGAACTCGTCAACCAATCGGTGAAGTAGGCTGACGGCTTAAGGTGGTGGAAAGTGCGATGTTGAGATGATCGCATTCTATGCTCGTTGTAGTCGTTCTATCCGGACCAAACTGAAGCTTTGGGTTGCACATTTTGATGCATTTCTTTTGCTTGCTACCCTTTTCCAGTCCTTTGATGACATAGGGTTTCATTCGGGTGCCAATTGATTTCAATTCCAGATGTAAATTCGAAAGCGTGACGCGCTGCGGAAGGGTCAAATGATGCGTGGGAATAACTTGAATTTGCTGATCGGGCTCATTTTGGCTGGCTTTTCTCAGCCCATCTTTGCTCAGGAAAATCCCCCTAGGATCATTCGGGTTGAAGAGGACTGGGAGTTGATTGTAAGCACGCCAGATCCGAATCGTGACTCACCTCAGATTAGTACCTGGATGAGCCCCACAAAATCACTCGGCGGTGACTACTTTGGAGTGGACATAAATCATGCCCAGAGAGCCGGTTACGCGGGAGGCGGCTTTCAAACCAAGCGAATGAACAGTTCTCAATTGATCGATGACCGCTGTGGGAACATTGGCGTAAAACTCCAGGTCGAAGGAGAAACGATTAGATGGACCCAGTTGCTGGCAGTCATCGAACAAGATGTAGTGTTTGCGGTCAAGAACGGAACATCCGGGAGTTGGGGGGATTTTGGCGGTCCTGAGACATTGCTGCGTATACCATTTCTGCAAGGAAACCTTAACGACTACGATCCGAATCTAACATGCGAATCCTCTGGCGTTGGTTATGCATTGAATCGAGTCGCATCGTTGAAGCTACTTCGGGTTCGGTTGTATACAAGCCAACGGATCTCAGAAATTGTGCTCAACCGTGCTATTCAATAGCTGCTCGTTAGCGATTAGGTGTTGGTCTGTTTTCCCTAACAAGGTTTGGATTCGATCGATGACACGCATTAAAAACAAAGATAGCCGATTCAATTCTCGCGGATCATCCCGATCATCCAAACGACGCAAAGGGGCAGCCATGATCCTGGCCGTGTTTCTGGTCGCGGTGCTTGTCAGTATGCTGGCACTTTCAATTGATATCGGTTACATCGCAGCTTCAAAGTCGGAAGCGAGACGAACGGTGGATGCTGCAGCACTTGCCGGCTGTTGGCAGTTATACGAAGGCTCCAAACTAAACCAAGATGAGACTTTGCTCCAGTCAGGGGTCCAGAGTGCAGCAAACACAATCGCTGGCCTCAATTCGGTATGCAACAGGTCGCCCACGCTTTCAACCTCGGCAAATAGTCCGGATATCAGCATTGGCTACCTAGACTCGCTCGACGGAAACTCGCCGATCTTACCGAGCTCCAACAATCCTTATCGAGCTGTTCGTGTAACGCTCCGAAAAACCGAAAACTTCAATGGTCAAGTTCCATTGTTCTTTGCCAATTTTTTCGGTCAATCGGGCCGGGATATGACTGTCGAGGCAACGGCTGCGATGGCCTGGCAGATCAAAGGGTTTAGCAGCCCGTCGTCCATCGGGTCAGCAGGTATCGGTATCCTTCCATTTGCGATCGATGAGACGACTTGGATCGACATGCTTAATGGCGGCGGTGCAGATAATTACAAATACGATTTTGATCGCTTGAGTGTCTCAAGCGATTCAGATGGAATTCGAGAAGTAAATCTTTATCCGCAAGGAACCGGCTCACCAGGCAACCGCGGAACCGTGGACATTGGGGGAGCGAACAATAGTACCGCCGATCTTGCCCGTCAAATCGTAAATGGAATAACAGCCCAAGATCTAACCGATCTAGGTAAGCCTCTGGTACTGGACACGGACGGGATGTTGACATTGAACGGCGATACGGGAATTAGTGCAGGTGTGAAAGACGAGCTTGCAAGCATTATCGGACAGACACGAATTATCCCGGTCTTCTCCAGCGTTAGCGGTAATGGCAACAATGCTATGTACACGATCGTTCGTTGGGCTGGCGTGCGAATTCTCGCGGTAAAACTGACAGGAGCCATGAACTCAAAATACCTTATCGTTCAACCGGCCCCTGTCCTAGCGAGAAACGTCATACCGGGTGACAATTCGAGAAATTGGAGCAGTACCATCTACTCACCAGTTGTCTTGGTGAAATAGAGATTGATTCCTAAAGAATATGCAATAAAGGTTGGAATGCACAATGCAAAAACGACTGCTTAAGCGAAATCGAACTGCAAGAAACATTTGTTTCCATCGCAATGGTCAACGCACTGGTGCAGCCTTGGTTGAGTTTGCATTGGTGGCACCATTAATGATGCTGTTCACTATGGGACTCATCGACCTAGGTCGCATGACAATGGTAAAACAACTAATCATCAATGCATCCAATGTCGGAGCTCGCAAAGCGACTTTGCCATACGCCGATTCCGAAGCCGTTGTATCGGAAGTTCAGTCGATAATGTCCAATTCCGGAGTAACCTGCACCGTTACTCTAAGCCCTGCTACACTGAGCTCAGCCCCACCTGGTTCAAACATCACCGTCACGGTTACCGCCCAAGCCAACAGCGTAAGCTGGATGGGCACATCCATGTTCATGGCAGGGAAACTGTTATCTGCGTCAACGAGCATGCGTCGCGAAAGTTTGTAGATCAACGCTTCGGATGCGTCAGACGAGCGTATAGACGGTCGGGATTCAGGCAGAATCAGCCGGTCCCATTAGGTTCAGATTATTAAATTGACAAAGCCGTCATAACTCCTCAAAATCCGGTTATCCGATCCCAAGTCGGAATAATAATTTCTGCGGCGTATTGGTTAGCCCATAGAGTCAACCCTCTTCGTACCAAGTGGATCGTTAATTCGAATGGCCACGGAAGAAATAGAACTAAATCCCTATGCTCCTCCGGGAACCTCGGCTCCCGCTGCGACGCAGATCCCACACGAAGAAGGCAGGTCTAGGCCAATCATTCCTGCTGTCATTGGAGTCTTCACGTATGGATCGTCTTCCCCATACGCGTTAGTCCTTTGTATTGAACAATACCTTGGTTGTGCTAGGTCCTCGATACCTCAGTCAACGCATGTTGCGATGGGGCTTTCCATTTATGGCACCCTGTGTTGGATCGTGCTAAATCTTATCTGTTATTCTGAAGGCCTCGCGTTGTATGTGTGGAGCGCGAGCGTAGCTTTTCTGATCTGGTTGATTTGGCGAATTGTGGTCTTTCAACGAAAATCCGCCGGTTTCCAACTTCGCGATTAAGATCGAAATCATTCCCACCCAATTTGATGGCGATTGTGTTCACTCAGCGAGGGCAAAAGCCGTCGTGCAGACGTGATTTTCATTTCGAGCCGAGAGCCGATACGATCGCGTCTGCGGACAAACCTGTGGTAAAGGTTCTTCTTTCATTCGGGACAACTTGCATTGAATTCAGATTCGCAACCGACCAATCCTGCCTCGGTTTGGAGGCCGTCTCACTTTGTGTACGCCCCGATGGGCTTGTCCCATCGGACGTAAAGGTTCGCGGCTAGAAACAACCGAATCAGGTGTTCTCCGCCTCCCCTCCAAGCCCAACGCCAAAGCGTTGGGCTTGGAGGGGAGGCGGAGAGGCGGGCGTTCCGGAATGAGATTTGTTCTAGCTGCGAACCTTAGGCTCCGACGAGACAAGCTCGTCGGGGGCCAGTAAAAAACAAAACAGAGAAATTGAGACGGCCTCTTTGTTCGTTGGGGCCGTGTCCGATTGGAAGACACAACATAGGAAGACTCTGCGTCGTCGTTCTATGGACGCAGGCAGGCTGGACTGGTCGCTTGTTGCGTAGAGGACTCAACTGGCAAGACTCTTTGATGCGTCTCGCGGTTGGCTTGCTGTGGAATTCGGAGAGCGTTGTCTGGACCACCGATGGACACTGGGAAAAGGCTACTCAACTGACCACGGCACGAGTAGCAAACAGTGGTAACATCAGTGCCAATCCGGGCAAACGTAGCAAACCCAGAAATGCAAAAATCCCTGCGATTATGGCACCTGATGGTGCGGCAATCTCAGGGATTTCAATACTAGTGCCCCCGCAAGGGGACGAACATGTTGTAAATTCTTTGGAGAATCCAAGTCATTTGGCAATTCGTGGTTCCACCGGTGGTTCCATCACCAACAATCAGGAGATAAGTGAACTCCTGTTACTATGGTCAGAACTAGATAATTCCGCCCGTCGCGATCTGCTAGCGGTGGCTCGTGGTTGGATCAAAAAGTTTGCGAGGTGACGGCACGTCGTGTTTTTTCAAAACGCCAGAAACCGTCCGCAGAATACGCAGAATTGATTTTGAAGTTGGCAACGTTGAGCACAAACGACAGGCTTTGATTTGAGTGTGTTTTTGCTATGACCTTTCATTTGCAACCGACTCTTCGAGTAGGCTTGGCGATGTATATCTTTCAGACTTCTGGGAGCACAAAAGTGCTCCCAGAAAGTGCCTCTGAAGACTCCTGAACCAAAGTTTGCTGTTACTCTGGTATCGGCTGTGTGTCCAAAACTGTGGTTCGACAGCAACTTCTCGGTAAAAAGCCCCTTTTTTGGAGGTAAATTAAGGTTTGCCGAACACTCGTCGTCGTCAGACATCCCGTTCGGGCTGACCAAAAAATCAAAACACTCCAATCGCTTCCGACCATGCAACCCCAAATAACCTTCACCGACGAACTACTCGACCAACTGGCCCTCCGCGTTGCGACCCACCTTCATTCTCTCGGTCTCAAGCAATCGTCGGACGAGTGGTTGGTTGCCAAACAAGCCGCCGAACTTCTCAGGGTATCCATTTCAAAGCTTGAGTCGATGACACGAGACAACCTCATTCCATCCCACAAACTTGGCCGAACCCGAAGGTATAAACGGTCCGAGCTGTTGGCTATTTCGTTTGCCGCAGCCACTCCGTCGCGTAAAGAACCACCAGCCGTGGCTAAGCAGCACACGGAAGGTCCAATCGTCCCCAGCAACCTGTCAGAGCTGCACGCGATGTTTCGGCGTCCATACGCGATGGCAATTGATACTATGCATGTCGCTGACGGCAACTGGAAATTCTTATCGCATGGTTTGGTTCTGTCGCTGCTTGACATCAAGTCCGATCCAGACGGATCTAAGTCCGCGACGGCGTTACATACTCACTTCCAAACAAAGAGTGCGCAATGTTCGGAAACTGGACCTTCATCAAACTCTTCTGGCACCACTGAAGATGTGTCCCCAGCTGAACCGCAGCCCGCCACCGACGTTACCCCGTCATAGCCTCGTCAGTACCGACTGCGCATCAAGTCCGAGAGCATTGCCCACACGATCGATGCCATACCGCCGCATAGCCCAACCTACGTTGAGGCAGTGCTTGTCAAAGCCGTTGTAACCCAATCGCGTTGCGTCTTTACTGGATGCCTAGGCAGTCCGACCGCAATCATGCACAAGGCTCATCGCACTTCGTGGCCTCGCTTGCCCCCGCCAAGCCTCTTCTGGCCTTCCGAAATTTTCAAGCGGGAACCGCAATTGTTGGCGGAATAAAGCTAGTTTTCTATAACGAAATGGTGGCGTACTTCTTTAAGTCCCTTAAAGCAAGGAACTTAATCGGGTCCCTCTATAGAGGCAATCATGCTGCAGTTTTTAGTGTACAGCCCAGGAAGGTAATACACACATACAAGCGACGACTATTAACCGGTGCTTGAGCACCGCACTATACTTACGTGCCCCAAAACAAATTAGAAAAAGTAGTGACTAAACACTCCCCCTGCACTCCTTCAGCGCTACAATCTTTCAGAACGGTTTATTTCGGTTGTCTATGCTAGAGGCGAGTTGCCTTTTCCGTCGCCACCACACATTCGGGATTCATCAGGCGAGTGTTTCATGCCAAGCAATCTGGAGCAATCCCGAAGCGCAGCCGCAATAAGCGATCAAGGCACTTTCGTCGACGGAAGCCCGTCGGACTTGCTGGCCAAAGGCGTTTACTCAACTGAACAAGCAGAATCGGCGGCGGCAGTTCTGAACGTCAGCGATGATCGTAGCCGCATGCATGTCATTCATGGGCCAACCGGGTTTGGAAAAACTCGCGTAGGAATTGGCCTCGTTCAATACTACCTTGGTCTTGGCTACACAGTATTGTGGGTTTCCCACAAATGGAATCTTCTTCAACAGGCGAAGGACGAGATGCTTTCAAAGGTCCCGATCGACCGCCGAGCTTTGCGACGCATTGGTGGGAACGAAGAGTCACTCGATAATTTGTCAAGCAGTACATCTGGGAAGGTTTTCTTCACGACTTTGCAGACATGGGCCAATAGACAAAAAGCCAATAGTTTGCCCCAGAAGCTTCGTCGCAGCAGAAAGCTTTTGGTGATATGGGATGAGTGCCACTGGGCAATCGACTCTCCAATCGGACGTCGCTTTCTCAGGCACTACATTGACGGCCGAGGCGGAAGAAACAATTCGCTTGTGGTTGGTTTGTCTGCAACGCCGAAGATCAGTGAGACGACCAAAGCAAAGGTTGCCTGGGCAATTCCGTACCGAAGCTTAATTGGAACACGAGTCGCCTACCCATTAATAAAGAACGTGCGAACCAATGTCGTTTGGGATCCGATTGTTCAGAACGGACTGGTTTCACCTACTTCCCTCGATCAATTGGCGACCAATCGCAGTCGCAACCAACTGATTGTCGAAGAGTTGTTGGCCGGTCGGCAACGGGGCGACTATTCGAAGATAGTAGTATTCGCTTGCAATATCGCACACGCCAACGCGCTTGAAGCGTTAATCAAAGCAGGCGGCGCATCAGTTTGTGCCCTGCACTCGAAATGCGATGACCCGCGTTCGACTCTGAGCAAATTTCGCAAGGGCGAGGTCGACGTCTTGGTCAGTGTCAATCAGTTCAAAGAAGGTGACAATGTGCCAGACGTTGACGCCGTCTTTATCGCGCGTCCGACTACCAGTTCGGTCAGCCTGCAACAAATGATCGGCCGCGCATGTAGACTGACCCCGACTAAGAATCACTTCTGGATCGTCGAATTCACCGACGAAATCCGTCGAAACGCAGACAAGTTCTTCCACGCTGTGGATACCGAGAAGGGAGAAGGACGTGCTTACACGTCCGCATCATCTGATAGAGCAACCCCGCGTCGACATGCGGAAGCAACTGATCCGAACAACTTAATGGAGGTTACTCTGCCAGACTTTGGCAAGGTTACCATCGTTGCCGACCAGACGTTTGGCGTGGAGGTTGAACTAACTACACCTCAAGGTGTGCCAAAATTCAACACTGCCGTTTGGCATGATGGCGCAAGAACCATTATCGAACGCCTCTCCAAAGTAGCGAACCTTCCGGTTTGTCAGACTCCATTGGCCTATCACGAAAATACCGATCCGACGCGATGGGTAGTAGAAAGTGATAGTTCAGCAGGATGGGAAGTAGTATCGCCAGTTTTATCGAATGCCGATGGCTTGTTTGAACTTCGCCGCGTTTGCGACGCTCTGACCGAACTCATCAATGAAGACGGTCGGTTTCACGTTAACTACCGAACCGGCTTCCATGTCACTTTGGGAACCCGACTGAACTCCGACAGCCGGCTACGAGGTTTCTTAAAAAGATTGCAGCGCCTTGAACCTGGACTTATGACCCTTGTTTCTCCGTCGCGGCTCTTTGGTTTCGATGGTTCTCGCTACGATATCGGGCGGCGCAATGGCTATTGCCTTCCCACAAGAGAATTTGTCGTCAACGCCGACGAAGCGAGTATTTTGGGCTTCGCTGCTCGCAACGATCGTTATTACACAGTTAATCTAGCCCATGCCCACGACGATGTTGAAAAGCTTGAAGTCCGGCTACACAATGGAACAACCGAGTTTCGCAAAGTCGTTGCCTGGTTATCGCTGTGGATGCTAATTTTCAATACATCGCGCTATAAATGGGAGGGGAGTGGAATCCACAGTCATGTTTTCCCGACGGGCAACAGCGAGATTTCAGAAGAAGTGGCTGCTGGAGAAGATATATTTGAATTGTTACAGCGAGAGGGAATCTTTCTGAATGCCGATCTTTCGTCAATGCTACGCCAAAGGCGAAATGAACTTCGTCCGGCTTGGGAAAAAGTTTTGCCACAACGTGTTCGCTCGTGGGGCAGAGCCGGTTGGTATGACGAGGATACGAGAGCCTTGGAACTGCCAGGGTTGGCGGAAGCCCGGCAGTCATAGGCCACGGCAATCGCACGTTAATTTCCGAATGGTCCAATGATTGCAGTAGGAGGCTGGGCGGGTACCCCACGTTCGGGTAGCCGTTTCAGGAGTCTTTTTTGCATCGGATGTGCGGTATGGCCAATGCGTTTGTTACCCAA
>JANPHB010000193.1:0-17688 GCA_031424235.1 Pirellula sp. | reverse complement strand
GGGTAACAAACGCATTGGCCATACCGCACATCCGATGCAAAAAAGACTCCTGAAACGGCTACCCGAACGTGGGGTACCCGCCCAGCCTCCTACTGCAATCATTGGACCATTCGGAAATTAACGTGCGATTGCCGTGCATCTAACAGCCAGACATGCCCCTATCTACAGACGTCAACCTCCCTAGAGACTTCCCAGCACGATATCCTGCTCGGTGCGTGCGTTGCAACGGAGACCACCAAGGTCAAACGATCCGAATATGGACTCATTCGATAGGCTGGTGGACTTTTCTATTTTGGTGGTTTGGTTGGGGCGTTTCGACTCGTCCTCCGGCATGCAGACCCTGCGCTTGGCGAATCCGGTTGGAGCGGCTTGGCGGTATGGTTTTCACAATAGTGATCACGATTGCTTTTTTGGCTTTTGTGTGGCCACATTTTGATGACCTCGTGTCACGTCCTTTTCGAAAGTGGGTTGCGATGGGTGCGATTTTGCTGTGCCTGTCACCGTACTTCCTCTGGGCGACTTTTTTTCCGCCAGCGATCGACTTCACCGCTTACTCAAGCAGCATCGACTATGAGTTTAAGAATGCAGACTACGCTTATGAGTTCGCTGAGCTCAATGAAGACGCGGAGTGGGTCAAAGTTTCTTAGGTTCGCGGGAGCAGTGTTCAGATGTCAACTCACTATTTATTGGTGTTACCCATTGTGGCGGCCATTTCGACTATGGCGTTTTTCCGACATGCCAAGCGTGCGGGCCTGCATCCCGGCAAGGCAGCGAGCATACCATTCATTGCCCTCGGCGCCATCCTAATAACCTACTATGCAATTGCCTTTGTGCTCGTCGAAGTCGCACGTGCAGTAAGTCTCTCCGTCACAACCGCCGAATGGATCCATTTCATGTTGTACTTATTCCTCATACTGTCGTACTTTTCTTTGATCCGAAACAATTGGATTGCGATCCAAACCGAAGCCAACGGTCGCAATAAGCTGATTGGCTAAACAAAAATAAGCCTAAAGTGCCCGCCAAGCGATTGAGACAATCGCTTTACTCTTTTTTGATTCGGCTTTGCTGAATTCCTTGATTGGAGATTGCACGAAAGAGCGTGCTCGGCGTAAACTGTTTGACCATAAGACTTGTTTGCGATCGGCAAAAAGAATTAGTCTGCGAAATACTGAGCCGTTGGGCGTTAGCCCCGGTTTTTTTATCAAACGCGAAGCGTTAACGGAAACCGGGGCTAGTAGCGCCCAACGGCTAAACGGGTAACGCACTTGTCAATTTGCTTAGATAGTAGTCCCTTTTAAACCAAGATAAGAGAGCAATATGTCAACGCCTGAAAAAACTAAAGAAACAACGATCAATACTACGACGGCAGCAGCCGACCACTCCTGGAGTGAGCGTCCCGATGGAGACAAGATCCCCTGCCCGGCACTTTTGAGTTTCTATAATCACGGCTTATTGAATCCAGATAAAAACGGCACCGTCGACATTGCCGACTTAGACAACGTACTTGCCAGTGTTGGCGTAAACAAAACGATTCGTAACGTGCTATCCAAAGGCGCCGACAAGAGTGACGGAGTAAGCGACTGCAAATTCAACCTGTTTGCCCTGCGTGACTCAAGCCTTGATCATAGCGGAAGCACTGGCATCAGGGACCCGGAGGTGAATCCCGATATGCTGGAAGCCAGCTTGCTGAAGTTCAGCGAAAACGGTCGTATGTACGCTGAGCACTTCGCGGCCGCAGCAAATCAAGGGCAGAAACGAGACCCCGGCATTAAGGGCACGATCACGCAAACGGTGGAATTCACGGCCCTCCTTGAAGTTTTCGGGCGTATAGATGAATCCAAGGGACGTTACCTAACCGTCGATGACGTGAAAAGCTTGTGGATAGACGGCAAGTTTCCTTCCGACTGGCAACCGCGTGCGGCTGACGCAATGGGCGCTGGTACCCTATCGTTGGGCGTGGCCGACATGGTGATGAAGCGAGTTTTTAAGGCAATTGGGTTCTAATCTCATCGTTCGCTTAGCCCGCGACGCGCATGGTTTGAGTTGTAGTGGGGTAAATCAGGCGGACTTACACCCACCAGTTCATGTGTAGCATTTCATCGAATCCGCGGTTGCTTAAGAAAGTTCATAGCAACAAATGGGGACACACCACTTTTGACTGAAGTGACCGAACGAAAGAGAAACGTCCTTGTACTGGCCTCTTTGTTTCCGTTAATAGAGAATGAAATGTGCTGTGTCCCCAGTGCCTGTTTAATTTCTGGAGGCAGTGGCGGTTTGTCGAGCAAGATGCTCGAGGCTCTTCAAGCCCTCATGATCGCTTGCGCTAAAGCTGGCGTTGGCGATGCCCTCCTCGGCTCTGCTGAAGAAGCCCTCGACACGGTCGACGGTTACCCGCCGCCGTTCCCCGAATTCTCAGCCGCCTTGCGTCAGCTCGCCAGTCGAGAGCTCCGAACCGTATCGACCGCACTTCCAAGTGAACTGCAACAACTCTTGTCAGGAATCATCGAAGCCATTCGTAAAAAATGAGTGTAAAACGATTGTCCTCAATCGTTTCGGCACTGCCAAACCACCATTCGATTCAAAGCCGCTTGATCAGAATGAGCCTAAAGTGCCCTCCAAGCGATTGAGACAATCGCTTTACTCTTTTTGGTGTGACGCCGAATTACACGAAAAGGAACAAATTGGGGACAGCATCCGCGCGGGCTAGCCAGACGGAAGGCATATGAATTCGATTTCGGAGCTTCACACCAGTGTCAACAAATAGATGGACGGGAAGTAACGGTTTTTCGCAGCGCAACAACAATTGAGGACAATTGTGCGACACTCGCGTTTACCTCGAGATCTTATTGGCCTCTTCGATTTTGCGTTTTCCCGCGACTTGTGCGGGCCGAATGAATTTGCGAAGTGAGGTTGGGAATGCGTACGTTCGATCATCAAATGGATCGTCACTCACTTGATACAGGCTCCCATCCTTTCGACGGTGCATTCGCGTAGCTTCTTCCTTGTTGAGCGGACGTGCGCCGATACGTCCGAAGACTGCGATCTGATTGCCTGACTCATCAACCGCCCGATCTCGATCCACTCCTCTGGAAATACAAAGGGCATGGCCTTCTTTCGGTAGTTTTCTTGTCGCTATCAAACAGGGATTTGGACGAGGTGAAAACCCATCGTTGCCTGGTAGCTCGGGACTAGTTAGCTGCACCACTCGCAATCCATTCTTTCCGTCAGCAATGTACGCAAACTGGCTGACGTTGGTAATGCCTAGCTTAACATCATGCGCATCGTTGATCTCTCCTCCAGCGTTATACACTTGATCCACGAAGGCGGCAGCTGGATTCGCAATGTTGAGAATGACTAGCCCATCGTGACCACCTGCCACATAGGCATAGGTTCGCCCAAGGTAAACGCTATTGGCTTCATGAAGATGTACCGTGTGAACGTGTTGAGGGAAGCCTAGTTCGGTAACGTCAAAAACCTTGACCCCTTCTTCATCGCAAACAAACGCATAACGAAACTGGACTGCGACGCTCTTGGGATGACGTAGCACTTCGTGCCCAACGACCGAAACGAGAAATGGTTTTGTGGGATCGCTCAAATCGACAACGGCTAGCCCCGCATCGCAGCAAATGTAAGCGTAGTGACCTGCGATCGTAATTGCCTTTGCTCCACAAAGAATGCCATTTGGGTTGAAGGTGACGTCGCGTTTAAGGAAATTGTTCGAGGGGTTACCATCGAGTAACGTCGCCGCGCTAACCATCACGAGTCCTTCGTATTTGTCGGTGACGTAAATGTAGGCATAAAGCGGATGAACCTTGGATTCGAAGTTCTCTGGACGATGGGTTCGAGTTGGATCTGGAGCGATCGTCGTCGGAGCAGCCACGGCCGTCGCAAATTTGGTGCGCACGTATAACTTTTGCCCAAGCGGTGAGACGGGAGCAGTCGTGATCCGCTCCGAAAATGCTTTGTGATCGATGAAAGCAATGTCGAAGACACGCAAGCCACCCTCTCCACAAGCCGCATACAGAAACTCCCCACGATGCTGCAACGAAAGTATCTCCGGCTTTCGATACATCGGACTTAGAGTTTCAATAATGTCGCGACCAGGATGTTCGTGTGCGTGTTCGAGTTCGCGGTGATGGTGGACATGTTCTTTGTAATTTTCCGGATAGGCAATCGAATGGAGCGAACTGCCGATAACCGCTTGAGGCTCACTTTGTTCAGTCACAACGACACCTTCAAGCCCGTGTTCCCCGGCACCGACCCAGCAATATTTGCCTACAAAGTTCGTGTAGCCAGTACCTTGCATGAGCAATTGCGCAGTGATGGCGTTGTTGTCGTTATTGACTGAAACGTGACAATCTGTGCAAGATTTTGTTTCCGAGATTCCGGGGAGAGCGTGGGGTGCGGATTGATTCCAGTCTGGACCGCCTCGTACGGTATGAGGCACGTTGGTGCTGAACGCAATTCCGCTCAGCCCTTCCCCGCTAATCGTCTGTTGTTGAACGTAGACAGACTCGCGGTTACCGTTGTAGCTGCCAACGTGGATGGCGCATGAGCTTCTAGCTGGACCGATGCGATTCCCGGTGACGTTCCCGTCCCGAGCAAGCATATAAACATCGTCGCGCAACGTTTGGAAGTTATAGGAGATTCGATTTCGAGAGACTTCGCCCAGTCCATGCAGATTGGGAGCTTTCACGTTTGCTTTTTGGGGCAGGTGGCAGCCAAAGCAGCTTGGGTTCCAAGAGCTATGGCAGGCGATGCAGCTCATGTTGCTATTTTGGTGGGCGCATTTTTCGTCTGGCAGCTGGTCTCCCCAACGCATGACTCCGTCGCCATCCATGCGCACTGTCTTGGCCATATGGCTTTTGGGATTGTATTCGTCACTTTGAGGATCGATCGTGTCCGCGGTTTGCGTTACCTCCCACGACAGGTTCTTATCGACATTGCTCCGTTGTATCAACTTTGGTTTTTTGCCGGGCTCGGTTTTGATTTCAAAACGAGGCTGGCCGAATGCTGTGCGCAGTGCCAACAAATTAGTAGGCTCTTTTGCGGACGCTGGGCCGCTGGTTGGGAGTTTTGCGGGCTTGCCAGATCGGAGCAGTTGCTCAACCTTGGAAACGAGCGATTGCTTTGCGTCGCCGTGGCAGTCAATGCACTGAATCTCGATCGCTGCTCGCACTTCACCATAGAGTTTGGTATCGCCGTGACCATCTTGATAAAAATGGCAATCAACGCAGTGCATGCCCTTTTCCATGTGAATGTCCATCATATGAACAGGCACACCATCTCGTTGTTTGCCATGAATTTTTTCAAATTCATTGGATGGTGCGACTGAGGCCATCAAGTGTTGTGTGGTTGGGTTCTCGATCTTGGCCCCTTGATGGTCTAGAAGGGCGCCAGTGCGGTCCTTTTTGAAGACAGCCCGAAACACCCAACCATGACCATGAAAGTCGGCGAATTGCGTGTGTTTTAGGCTCGGGTTCAGATCGGTCACATTGTTCAAGAAGTTGGAATCGCCCCATAGTCCGCGGGCTGCAGACTCCTCTGGGTTTGACATCGATGCTTGGATCAACTCCTCCGCGGTTGGATCTTTTTGTTTTTTGGGATACATGCATTGTCCATCGGTTTCGTTGTCCCACCACATATAACCAAGGTAAGAATTCAGAACGTTCGTACCTGGGTGCATATGGCAAACCATGCACTGACTGGTTGGCATGCTGTTGGTAAAAGCATGCTGGATGGGATGGCCCGACTCGTGTTTCGGAATGGTTGGATCGACTACTTTCACCCAATCGTCCGTTTCAGCTGCGGCCCGGCCCATGTTTCCGTATTTCGCAAACGGGCCGGAGGAGGTTGGCGAGCGATCGTTCGCGTATACAACGTGGCACGCGCTACAACCGCTGCTTCGATAGTCGCCAGGGTGGTCATTGGTACCTAAGAAATTGAGCGTTGGATCAAGCAATCTCGTTTTCTGCAGACCGATAAAGACCGGGTCCGTGCGGTTTTCGGTACCCAGACCGCGAGTACTCAGCCGCTCACGTGGCCGTCCTGGTTCTTCCAGTCTTTCAGGTATTCCAATTTCCGATTTGAAGCGGCCGCCACGTTCGAAGATTCGAAGAATGTTTCCAGGCTGAGAGGACTCGAATCGGGGCAACGGATCGAGGAATGGGACCATGCCTTTGCGATCGATTTCATAGGGAGTCGGGGCAGGGACGTTTTGCATTCGCTGTGGCTTGCCATGCATCGAATAGCTTTCCCCGTAGCGAGCAGCCTTCTCAGGAGAGCCACCGTTGTTGTAGATCGCAGCCCCCCAAAGCATGCAACCGTGCGTCATCATGCTTTTCCGCAACTGTAGCACTTCGTTTGCGTGGCATTGCCCGCATGCGATATGGGCAACTCGAAGATCACCCGGATTTACGAAACGGACAAACTCAGGACTTTCATGATTTAGCAACGCGTAACTTCGAACTGGATTACCCGACGAGGACCACATATCCGGATATCGCGGATGAATGTGCGAGCCCTTCTTGGAAAAGTCATTTGGATTACCTCCATGACAATCCACACACCCGATAGCGACTGTGTTGGGGGGATGCATATTGCCGACGTTGGAGTGGCATGTCACGCACGAAGTACTTTTATTACTTTCATCTTGCTTGGATTGCCGGAAGAGATCGACATGAGCGAGTTCATCGGGAATCGGGTAGGATTCATTTCCCGCAATCCCAAGGTTTTTGGCGGGACCCCATGGATCTTCACCGTTTCTCACAGGAACGCTAGGTGCGTGAAACTTTCCGTTCGGCTGCAACGGGCCTTTCACGATCGGAGCCTGCGCGAAACAAGCAAACGGTCCACTCTCAGCCAGAATCGCCGTAAAGACCGAAGCTAAAAACCAAGTTGACACCGCCCGACGAATCAAGGTTCCGGAAGGGCAGTTTGTCATATTTCAGTACTCGAATGAAGCCTCGAAAAAACCAGCCGCCAAGTTATTCACACTTCCCTGAAGCGGCTGATACAAGTCTCTAAATCCATTGCCAACAATGAGTCCCGAGAGACCACCAACAAAGGATACGTTGTTGTTAAGGAGCGGACGATATTCAAATCCACTGCTCAGGTCCAGACCGATTTGATTGCGGATAGGACTCTGAAAAACCAGGGTTTCCAATGAGGCCGTTTGATTGAACCAGAGATAGTTCGCGTTGTTGATCCATTTCAGCTTGGTTGTCAAATCCGCGTCAAAGCCTGCATTTACCAGTTGGATGCCTGGGTTGACGAAATTCGTTTGTCCCTGGAATTTGCTACTTCTCAAATTCGGGACAATGCTTTGGCGATTGACGAGATTGACCCCAAACAATTTGATCTGCTGCCGATTCCAATAGCTAAATTCACCCCCAGCGAAGTTAGGGTTGTCAAAAATTGCGTCAAATCCGGTAGCCCGACCATCGTTCGGATCGCTGTCGCCCGAAGCATAGAAATAGGAACATCGGAATCGAGCCCAATCGCGGTCGTAGGATAACTCAAGTGCCCCCATAAACGCACTGATATCCTGCCGAGTTCCAGCGATCGGATTCAGTTCGTCTGTGCCGGTCGCATAATACATGGCATGGCTGACGTTGTAGCGGTTGATGTGGCCATTGCCAGCCCAGCCCAGATAGTATGCATCGACTTGGCGGGGGGCAAAAACGCCAACAGGGTCCGGACGGACCAGGAATCGATTGTTATCGAACTTCGTGCTTGCTTTGTCTTTGTTGTAATGAAAGCTAAGCTCAGTGTTGTAGCCAGGAAAAATGAAGTCTTGGCGATAATAGTTCGCAACGAGCGTGTTCTGATGCCGGTCGTCGAACGTGTTGAGCAAACTGTTCGTGTCTTTTTCAGTTTGGTCAAACCAAACCACGTTGTACTGATCTTGATTGCTTAATCGATTTCCAAAAACGCGAACGCCGCGATTGGTATCCGAGAAGATAAAGCCGCGGAAATCGCTCGTGAATGGCTGAGAGCCGGCACGAACCGACACAAAGTCGTAGTTCGGGCTCATGTCAGCGATTTTCGCTTCGTAAAACCACTCTTCGAGAGCCCAGAAAGTGCGGTGCCGGTTCTTTCCGTCCCGGACATCCGGAGATACGACAGCCAGCTCCTCAACATGGAGGTAGTTTTGATTGAAGATAGCGTTTAGCTTGAGACGCCAATCAACAGGCTTAAAGGCCGCGTCACCATGAAATAAATCAAAGCCAACTGAGTTGTATTGGGCGAATAGAAACTGATTGGGATTTCCAAAAAACTCATTCTGAAAAGGATTCTGCGTTGCCTCGAACGGAGTGGTTGGAATGGGCGTTTGTCGATACTCAAACAAATTGAGCTGTTTGATTTGCAACTTCAAAAATGTCTCTTGTCCTGCAATGGGAAAGTCCCCTTTGAGGACATTTTGGTTGTACGGATCAAACCAGGTACCCTTCACAAATGGGTAATCGTCCCCGACGGGATGCCCTTTGCCGTAGCGATCCCATTCGGGTGATCCGATTCGCCATCGATCTTCGAGCGGGATAAAATGACTCGTGTTTTGGGATTCGGTAGGCGTAACGGAAGATGGACCAGTGAAACCCAAAGGAGCTTGAAAAGTACTCAGCTGGTAGGGCGACGATTCTGGTGGAAACGTTCTTTCCGATGGGAGCGACAATCCTCCGAGTTCAGGTCGAGCAATGCTTCTCGGTTCGGAATCATTGTCAAAAAATGAGAGCTTCTCATCTCGCAATGTTACGTTTACAGGCTGGCTGGGCAACGTTTGAGTTGGCTCGGCCTGTCCCCACGCAACGCTAGCAAAACCTAACGTTACCAACGTCAGGAGTGCTTTTGGATACGCGTCAGGAAGAATCTTGAACACAACTTGCCCATTTACTTCATATTGTTCTTGTAAGGAAGGACTGTATCGATTTCATCGGCTATACCGACCTCTTGCCTTGGACAAATCGATTGCAAATAAGTTGATTGGTCCAATTAGGTAGTTTTTTCCTTGTTTAACTTGCGTATCGAATAGGTGGACTTTAGTGGATTTGATGGTTGGACGGCGCGGCTGCGTTTGATTGGCTTGATTCTGCCGGCCATGACGATTCTATCAACCATATTGATTGCAAACGTATGTGTCGAATTGTGAGAACGCAAAATATGCCTCCTATATGCCGGCAAATCCTGATGGTAGTCGTGCTCGCGATCCAATCGTCCATGGTCGTCCACGCCACCGATCCTCGTCCTAAAACACGATCTCCTGATGATCGTATGCTGCAACACTCTGGAGAGGCAAATCGAGAGGTGCGGGCTCCAGTCGATTTCAATGGGCAAGCGGAAAACACAAATGTGGAATCCAACTTGATCCTCAGCGAATTGCCACTATCGGGACCTCGAGGCAAAGAAAAACCAAGCGGGATTCGACAAGGGCGATACTGCGAAAACGACTTTCGACGATCTGGGTTTCCATTCTGTATTGGACGCTTTGCGACTCCCAGTACAGATTCATTCCACCAAGTCGGGTACGTCGGTGGTGGAACTCTCTTCTGTGGGACAGGCAGGCGAAGCAATGAAGGAACATTCGGGATGGACTACTCAGGATTCCTGTTTTCCCGAAAGACCTGGCTCAAATGGAGTCATGGTGAACGGTCCCAAGGCGGTGCAGGCCGGTATGAAACTGAGGGACCACGGCTATTGCCCGAATAAGCGATACAGAGGCAAGTAGTGGAATCTCGTAAGAGTTCCAGAAGTGCCTCGAACTCCAGGAAGTTTTACAACTTCCGCTACGAGTACGGCCTCGAACTCCAGGAAGTTTTACAACTTCCGCTACGAGTACGGGCTTAATTCAACGCCATTCGGGCTTGGAGAGGATACGGAAAACGCTTGGCGAGGTTTTTTCTAGCCGCGAACCGTTATGTCCGATGGGACAAGCCGTTGAACAGTCACTACTTTTGTGTCAAATTCCAGGTCGGGGAAAAATTCTCAGACGGCTCATCCAGTTCCTTGACTGCAAGTGCGAGTAGTTTCTTGCAGGGGCGATCATGAGGATCGGACTGCAATAGCTCACCGATGCGTCTCACCGCTTCGCCAAACCTTTTTGCCTCAAAGTCTGCAAGGGCCTGCTCATAGTTGGTCGCAAGTTGTCGCCAATCGTCCGTTGGATTGTTCTTTAGTTCAAAGACTTCGATGGGTTGGTCGATTCCAACAACGGAAATACTCGCAAGTCGACGACAATCTGAAACGGGTTTTATGGCCTTGAGTGACTCGCCACTCACGATGCAATCAACGCCAAACTGCTTCGTTGCCGATTGCAGTCTTGATCCAAAATTGACGGTGTTCCCCAACGCGCCGTACTTGAATTTTTGTCTCGACCCCACGTTTCCTACTCGCGCGGGACCTGTGTTTACTCCAATTCCCGCACCAAATCGTTGTGGCAAAACATCTCCCCAACGTTTTCGCAGTGCATCGATTGCTGTCATCATCGACCTCGCAGTTTCGATTGCTCGTTCGGCGTGATCAGGTTGCGATCCAGGAGCGCCCCACATGGCAAGTAACTCGTCGCCAACATAGTCGACCAACACGCCATCGCGATCAATGACGCACTGACTTAACTCACTCATAACGTCGTTGATCCATTCAATTGCCTTTTGAGGGCCAAGCTTTTCGGTTACCGAACTAAAGCCGCGAATATCGCAAAACAAAACACTCACTTCAGCATCTTGCCCGTCCATCAACTCGGGGTTGTCTGCCAGCAACTTTACTACTTTGGGCGAAAAAAACTCTGCTAACGTGTTTCGCAAACTTTCCTCCGCTTGTCGTGCGATTCCTGCAGCGACGGAACTAGCAAGGACTTCGACCAGTGTCGCTTCGATATCAGTTATTCGATTTTTCGGTAGTGCCAGTGCATCTGTTGAGCGATCTCCATACAAGACTCCGATCACCTTGCGATCACGGTCGAGAATGGGTGAGGCTGTGGCGCAGCAGACTTGCATCAGCGATTGGGCATAGTCGATTCCGGAGGGATTCATCGAGCTATTTGAATTTCCTGGATCATGAATGGCTGTGATCCCTGTGCTGATGACTCGGTGCAATATGGTGCGACTGATCGTCCCAAGCGACTCCACTCGAATCCCGGGTCGCAAGTGTTCAGCCGCAATGCTCCATCCATCGATGACTGTGGTTCGATGCCTAGATTCGGTCGACGGCAATTGTGTGTCTTTTCGGAGCAATACCACCACACGGTCAAGTTCTACGATTTGAGCGGCCGCAACAGCTGCTGCCTGGAAGAACGCATTGCTTCCAGTCGCCTTTTGCACAACTTGCAATGCTAGCCGAAGCATATTCGCAATATCTTTCGCCTCAGGTGTCGAGAATTGACGAATCGTTGCCATTTGAAAAATGGGTTGTTCTTCATTGGGAGCGAACGGTGCCGTCGCAAGTGTCCGAAGCTCATCATTGGCCGAATCATCCTGCGATGAGGTAGTGACGCGAATCGCCAAGTTGCCGCCGAGTTCGATCTGTAGCTCATTCTCAAATTGGCGAGTTTGGCCGCTTGAGATGGCCACTTGATTGCGAATGGAGACAGATAGCTTGTGAAGGTTCTCGATGTTGATTCGATTGCTATTGTCGAGCGAAATTCGAAACCATTGCCTTGGAATCTCTTGTACCTTTACGTCCGCGACGATGAGTTTTTTGACGGGGGAAATTTCCGTGACTGCAAATGGCGCTGGATCATTCTGCAACAGGTCCTGCCGTCCAACCATCACCGTCGAATCCAGTGAAAAAGAATTGACAAGCGTTTCATATCGATAAACAAGTACTCTAAAGGATGGCACGAGAAATCTCTAATGTTGGAGGGCCAAGGTCAAGAAAGAAAACTGAAACGGAATTCGGCAAGCGAAAAACGCAGCCTTATCTATTCCGATCTCAATATATCAGAAGCAGGAAATGGCACTACCATGATCAACCGCGTGGGTTGCGGTTGAAGTTTTGGTACGGAAGCCGAACGCCTGCGACCAGGTATTGATCAGCGCGAAGTGCATCTGGAGCCTCGAATCCTTGTTGAGATCCCACGGTTACCACGTCGTCTTGATCGACACCGTCACCGCTAACACCTAACCCACCCACCAGCTTCTTCGTACCCGAGACGTCATCGTATAATGCTGAGCTGCCAGGAAAGAAAACAATCCCGTTCTGTCGCCTGATGTTTCTCGGGTCACGGAAGTTTCGCGAGGCATTGAACGTGTCGAACGACAAGACAGTTGCCGTTGTCGACGCATAAACCGATGCAGGTAACGCCGCACCGGTGTTTTCGCCCGTCAGTGGATTGATCCCGGGCATGTTGAGGATACTGAAATCACCTGCCGGGGTGCCTTCTGGCGAACCTGATGGATAGCGAGGCAATGCGAGGAATCGGAACGTTCTGTTAGTTAATGCAGTGCCATTGGGAACGTCAGGAGTACCGTTGTTGTCTTGGTCGATTCGGTCCGCATCGACCAGCGCATTGCTCGCGTAGTAGGTAGTGTTTCTCGACTTGGCGACAGCAACATCGACTGAGAAGATGGTTGCATCGTGCATTCGATATAGCCCCAGTACTTCTCCTGAAGAATCGGAAACGGCAAGGACCATCTTGGTTCGTGCACCGGGACGGAAACCGTTTGCGACATCTAGCCGAATCGCAGCGCGAGTCAGATTCGCTTCTGCAATCCCATTGTTGATAATGCGTTCTACTTCTTCAGCTGTAAACTGTGGATCGACGGTCGAGCCATGCGGCTTGATCAACCAGCCTTCGGGAACACTGTAGCCAGATAGTTTTGTCACGCTAGCAATCGGATTGCCCATCGGGTCTTTGGTTAACGGTTGATTGATTCCGGAGTTACTACCGTGACCTCCTTGATTGCCGCGGCCAACTTGGAACAGGCGTTCTGTACCTCGAACTGCATTCTCTCGAGTTGGGGTGGGGCCGAAGATTTCAAGCGTAATGCCTACAAGATCGATTCGCCCGCTTGGCGCACCGTAAAGACCACGCGACGGTGCAGCCCCTTCGAACGCATCGACCTTGGCGAATAAGGGACCCACGACGGTTCCACCTGCAGCAAAATAGGCAATGAACTCCGACTCAAGAACTTTGGGTGCATTGAGTCGATCGCTATTGGATTGAGGACCGGCAGCTCCTCTTTGGGATGCCGGAACGAAGCTTTGCTCATACGAAGCAAACCCATTGGGTCCGGGAAAGAATACTCCGATTCCGCCCACGAGCGCCAGTGACTTACCATCGGGCCTTGCCTTGTAAAGCGGCATACCTCCAGGAAGTGTTGCTATCCCGCGACCCTGCGCATTGGGGAGTCGACCAGATTGAAATCCATACGATTCAGGAAACGTCTTCAGAAATGTCTTTGCATCCGCAGGAATGAATGCAGGATTCGCATCGAAGCGCCACGTGAGATTACTTGCGTCGTCCGCTGTCCCTTTGACACCATCGAACCCAGCATAATTCGCGCTATCGCGGCTCTGGTGCTCGATCGCGAAGAGATCAACAGGAGGAGTATTCGCAACGACCGGCGGGAAGTGCGCTCCGGTTCCAATAGGTGCAACGAAGCCCGGGCCTCTCAAGCTGGAGTTCGGATCTAGAATATTGGGGCTCGACTCTACCTCTCGCTGGGTAATGGTGGATTGGCTGATGAACCGAATCGTTCGCGAGGTTAGCGGTGCTTCTTCATTGGAAAAGAACGCCGCAGTTCTTGCTTTGGCCACTGCACCGTCAATCGCGAACACCAAGTCTGCATCGCGACCAGCATAATTAGACACAACTTCAGATTCAGTACGAACACCCAAGATCCGCCCGGATCGATCTACAATAGCGATGATTGCATCGTTGCTGGCTGTAGCCATCGACGCGCGCTGCAAAAGAGTCTCAACATCCAATTCGGAGATGACTTCGTCATTGACAAATGGATAGGGGGCCGCATCGGGTTCGGGGGCTGGGGGCGGCGGCGCGACAGGGACATTAATGTTCAATTCGTTGATGACAGCCAGGGCATCCAGCGGAGTGACGACTCCATCAGCGTCTACATCGGAAAACGTTACGGGCGTCTCTCCTGACCCCTCGCCCTCCACTCCGCTGCTGCTTCCGTTAATCTGATTAATGACAACCAATGCGTCCAGAGGTGAAATTTGCAGGTCGTTGTCGACGTCTAGAGGCATGCTCGTATTGTGGTAGCCCGGCAATCCAGCCATAAGCGAACGCCCCTCTAGTTTTTCCAGGGATAGCCGGCGTCGGGACTGAAACTTTTTACCTGAGCGAATTACCATGTTATTGAAACCACACTATGAAATCCAAATGCATCGAGATTCAGCGTTATGTATGATAGTTACGCAATCTTGAAAAAACCACCTTGGAATGCCATTCCCCGAGTGAGCGGTGCCTATTCTCACTTTTTCCCAGCTTGACGGACTCATCTTGACAAACAAATCCATTAAATCCATCGAAAAGCAACGTCTAGAGGAAGCTGCGGAGAAACAGCATGGCTGGCGTCGCTGGGGGCCTTATGTGAGCGAACGATCCTGGGGGACGGTTCGAGAAGACTACAGTTCCGACGGCAACGCATGGGGCTATTTCCCTCATGATCATGCTCGCTCCAAGGCCTTTCGTTGGGGCGAAGATGGCTTGGCTGGCTACTGCGACCGCTACCAGCTCTTGATTTTTAGCCTCGCTTTATGGAACGGAAGCGACCCCATTCTCAAAGAGCGGCTATTTGGCGTCGTCCCATCCGAAGCAAACCACGGTGAGGACGTCAAGGAATACTACTATTACTTGGACGCTACACCGACTCACTCCTATTTGAAATATCTCTACAAGTATCCGCACAAAGCTTATCCCTACGAGCAACTCTTGATTGGCTGTCGCTCGCGAAGCAAACAAGAGGGAGAGTACGAACTTCTAGACACTGGAGTATTGGACGAGAACCGTTACTTCGACGTTTACGTCGAGTATGCAAAAGCCAACCCTGAGGACACGTGCATTCGAATCGAAGTATTCAACCGAGGGCCTGAGCCAGCAAGCATCGATCTCGTACCTCAGCTTTGGTTTCGAAAAACCTGGGGGTGGGATGGTGTGCAATCTCCACAACCGATCCTTCGGCAAATCGACGATGGCTCCGGCGTGATCTGCATCGAAGCAGACGAAATGGATTCTCAAGCGTTGCATAATCTGATGACTCCATACTCGCTCGGGAAACGCTATCTGTACGCATCGTCCGATGGGATCGCCATGTTTACCAACAACGAAACCAACTTCGATCGACTCAATGGCACCTCGGGGCAAAACAAATCGCCGTTTGTCAAAGATGCCTTCCATCGCCAAATCGTTAACGGTGAGCTGTGTACGAATCCGCAGTTGCAAGGGACCAAGGCATGCGTCCGTTTTCAGTCGGAGGAAATCCCTGCCGGTGGCTCCAAGGTTTTCCTGTTGCGATTGACAGATCAAAGGCTCGACAATCCGCTTGGAGACGTTGATTCGATTGTCGCTCAGAGGAAGGCAGAAGCAGATGCCTTCTATGATGAAATCCAACCTCCGAAAGCGACAGCCGACGAAAAGCTAGTCCAGCGTCAAGCTCTTTCGGGAATGATTTGGACCAAGCAGATCTATTTGTTCGATGTACGCAAATGGCTAGAAGGGGACGATCCCGATCTGCCACCTCCCGCCAATCGGCCGGGGATTCGAAACAGACACTGGAAGCATTTGAACTCGATGCGAATCCTGTCGATGCCGGACAAGTGGGAATATCCGTGGTTTGCAGCGTGGGATCTGGCGTTTCATTGTATCCCGCTGGCACTCGTGGATCCGGACTTTGCCAAGGAACAATTATGGCTATTGCTTTTCGAACAGTTTCAGCATCCTAGCGGACAAATCCCAGCCTACGAATGGGAGTTTAGCGATTTGAACCCTCCCGTCCACGCATGGGCTGTTTGGCGAGTCTATAACATGGACCGCATTCAGAAAGGGAAGCCCGACCGATCGTTCTTAGAAAAATGCTTTCACAAGCTGCTGATCAACTTTGCCTGGTGGGTGAACAAAGTCGATAGCGAGGGGAACAACATCTTCGAGGGTGGCTTCTTAGGGCTCGACAACATCACTCTATTCGACCGTAGCCAAACGCCAACCGATGGGGCGACCCTCAAACAAGCGGATGCGACCGGCTGGATGGGTATGTACTGCTTGAACATGATGCGCATGGCCTTGGAGTTGGCGAAGGAGAACGCGAGCTATATCGGATTGGCAACGAAGTTCTTTGAGCACTACATGTACATAGGCCACGCGCTCAAACACATGGGTGGCGAGGATTTCAGTTTATGGAGCGAAACGGATGCATTGTTTTATGACGTTCTCAGTTATCCAGACGGCAAATGTAGGCGATTGAGAATACACTCGCTCGTCAGCTTGATCCCGCTTTATGCAACAGAACGTCTCGAGGAGAGTTGGCTCGATGCCTTCCCGGCGTTCAAGGCGAATTTGCATTGGTTCCTTCGCAATCGGCCTGAGATAGCCAAGCCATGCTTATCCACACGTGAAAACGGTCAGGGAGTTGTTCATCTTCTTTCGTTGGTGACGGAACAGCAGTTGCAAGGAATGCTACAGCGCATGTGGGACCCGAAGGAGTTCCGAAGCGATTACGGTCTGAGAAGTCTCTCGCGATTCCATGAAGGAAAGCCATACGAATTCGCGGGCCAAGTCGTTCGGTATGAGCCGGGTGAAACGGAATTTAGCATCAAGGGCGGTAACTCGAACTGGCGCGGTCCGATTTGGTTCCCAACGTCGTTCCTCATGATTGAGTCGCTGCGAAAGTTGGCCAAGGTCTATGGCGAAGAAATGCAGGTGCCCTCAGCGGCCTCAGAAACGGTCGCCAACAACGTCTCAGATCCGTTGGCCAATCCACAGGCGACAAGCACCACATTGATGGGCATGGCGAATGGATATGCTGACAGCATGATATCGATGTTTACCCGTGACCAAAAAGGAAGACGTCCGATTTTTGGTAGTCGCGAGAAAATGCAATCCGATCCGCACTGGCGCGACTGCTTACTTTTCCATGAGTACTTTCACGCCGATACAGGCGAAGGCCTAGGAGCATGCCATCAAACAGGCTGGACCGGCTTGGTCGCATGTTTGATCGATGAATGGCGGCGGTGAGAAGCCCACGTCTGGGCAACATATTGCGATTTAGTCCTGAAGGAACGTCATATCATCCCTCCAGGATGAAACGCAATTGAGCATACCTTCGATATTGGGACGATGTATCATCCCTGAACGGCCTGTATGTTGAAATAGCTGAGTAGAGTTTAGCCTTTGCAACCCTGGCTCGGCAGGAGCCTCGCCCTCCCTGAGGTTTTCACTGGAATTGGCTTTGCAAAGATGTTTACAGGGTATCCACTAGCCCTTAAACAAGCGAACGCTTGTTTGTCGGAGCCCCATTTTTGCAGCGCAGCGGTGACCGAGCCAGTGGGGCTGGTTTGATTTTTCTATTTTAGGCTGCTTCATCTTTTTTCGGTTTCTAACTTGGTTTGGCGTTGCGGTTACTGTTTGCTTTGGGCTCACGATGCCAAAGCTCTTTTGCCAACACGCTTCCGTGTTGGCGATTCCTGTTACAGATTCAGTTTTCCGCACAGGCGAAAGAAGGCAGGCGTGTAATC
>JANPHB010000192.1:0-18007 GCA_031424235.1 Pirellula sp. | reverse complement strand
GCCCGCGCCCACGGCGCTGCGCGGCATCGAGTCGAACTGGGCCGAATCATCCTGCGCGAACGTGATCCCACCCTCGGCCTTGATCGCCTCAAGCCCTAACGTGCCATTGGCGTGGTTCTGTCTGGCGCGTTAAGCGATGGCACGTTAGGGCTTGAGGCGATCAAGGCCGAGGGTGGGATCACGTTCGCGCAGGATGATTCGGCCCAGTTCGACTCGATGCCGCGCAGCGCCGTGGGCGCGGGCTGCGTGGACCTGGTTCTTTCGCCAGCCGACATTGCGAAAGAACTCGGCCGGATTGCCAAGCAACCATACGTCGCGGGGCAACCGTTCGATCTTGTAACCCGCCCGGGAAGTAATTGCGCGGAGGCGATCAACGATGAGAACGACGACACGCCGCTTCCAGCGGGCTGACGCGGAATGCCGCCCACACAATCCATCCATGTGCTTTCCGAAGCTGAAGAGAAAGTGGACAATCACGAAAATGATCGACGTCTATTTCCTAGTCTTCATCCACCTTGGGTCTCGACGCATTTGGATTTCGCCAAGTACCGACAATCCGTCTGGCGACTGGACGAGTCAGCAAGCTCGCAACTTCCAAATGCACATCGACGACAGTGATTTGAAATGCGAATACTTGTGCCGGGACAATGACACCAAGTATGTGAAGGACTTCGACGCTATCTTCACAAGCTCCAATTGCAAGATAAAGCGCATCACGCCTAGGTCACCCAACCTGCAAGCGCACGTGGAGCGGGTCATCTAAACGATCAAGCACGAAGTACTCAACGGATTCTGCATCGTCAGCAATCGGCACATGGACCTAATACTTCGAACTGCAATGGACTGGTATAACCGGCGGCGCGGACATTCGGCTCGTGATAATCTGCCGCCGGTACGAGACAGTGATCCTCCGCTACTGACTGCATTTCCGGCTCGTGAAATCGTCTGTGATTCTGAACTTGGCGGGCATTTGAAGTCTTATCGACTTGTGGCGTACGTGAATGCTGTTCAGTATCTAGTGTTCGGTGCTGCGCTGTGCACGACTTTTGACGCATGTTAATCTGGTTTTGCGTGACACCAGAATCGGACTAACTCAAAAAAGTGGCATAGGGACCGCTCAAGGAATCGCGATCAGCCCAAAAAATGCAGGCGAAACATGTGGCGGAGTTTTTGTACCGTGCGATTTTGCTCAACAACGATTGGGTGCCGAACGGTGGTCTTGAAAATTTCGGCAGTTCCTTTCTTCCGGCCAGTCACCAAGCAACGATGATGCGAGCAAAAGGAACGACGGTGGACAACATTACGCAACACGATAGTACCGACATGCAGCGACGAAAGCTTGACTTGCTTGCCCGGTTCGACGCCGACTTCAGTAAGCAAGCCTCCGACCCCCAAGAGATTGATGCGGCCATCGCCAACTATGAAACAGCTTTTCGCATGCAGAGTTCATTACCTGAGATTGCTGACATCAGCCAGAAGCCCGAGCACATTCAGAAGATGCAACAGGTCGCGACCATCATGTCAGCGGCTACACGATTTTTATTGCCGGTGGCGGATTTAAGGGAGGTGCAACGTATGGTGAGACCGATGAGTTCGGTACGAATGCGATCACCAACCCGACCACCGTCCACGACATCCATGCAACGATCTTGCACCAGATGGGACTTGATCATGAACGCCTCACTTTTCGATACGGAGGTCGTGACCATCGCCTCACCGATGTGCACGGCAGAGTCATTCAAGAAATCCTTCTGTAACAAGGGGGTTTTCGAACTGTACATTCAGAGACATCCAGAGTTGCACGGCAGTTTCTGCCGAGCTGGGCCGTTTCATGACATCGGAGCAGTTGCCTCTGCTGACTCATGGTTTTAGCTGACTGAAACGACAGATTTACTGAGCTTTGTAAATTGAGAACTAGCATGCCACAATTTACCGCTGTACGAAAACTACAGCTTGCACTTAAATTGTATCCAAAATACAATCAGTGCTCGAGCTTCGTTGTGGAATGCGTTTTTATTTGAAAGGACTTTCGTTTGACGTCGTCTTCAATGCGATCTGGAATTGACCGTCGTACGACTTCTGATCGAGTATGCAAATTGCTACGCCTCGAACTTCTTTCTGGAAACATAGAATCGCATGCGGCCCTGCGGGAAGAGGAACTTGCTGATCGATTCGGAGTCAGTCGTCATCCTGTTCGGAAAGCCCTACAGCAATTGACCCTCGAAGGACTGCTTGTTGCAAAACCCAATTGCGGCGTCGTTGTGGCAGAATATAAGCAGGATCATGTGCGTCCTCTCCTGACACCCATGCGCCAAACACTTGAGCTCTATGCATTGGAAACGGCTATTCAGCATGGGGCCGAGTGTTGGGAGGCTTCGATTGAGGATTGGTCACGAATCGTTAATCAAATGTGGCGAGCTGGCGAAGACGGTGATGCTGGTGCGATGCTCGACCTTGATATCGAATTTCATCAACGGATTTTGATTGCTGCTGGCCTCGATTCCATGCTACCGGTTTGGCAGGGAATTTTTTCTCGTATGCGTGAATACCACAAGGATAGTAACGCCAAGCTGGATGATTTCCGAGTCATTGCTTACATCCATGAACAACTCCTTAAGTGCTTTATCAAACGCGACTCCAAAAGTGCTTGTGAAGACCTAAAATCGCATCTGGACAATGGGAGTTTTAACACCAAACACAAGTCCGCATGGAATCGTAAAAACAAAGTTAAATGATAGATCTCAGATCGCCCGCCTAATCCGCCTAGACTTCCCGCCTCAAAAACTTCCTTCCTTAAACTTCTCACCTCAATCTTCCATGAAGAATATCACAATCGTTTTTGCACTTGTCGGTTGGTTCTTCGTCGCAACGAGACCTGGAATTGCCGATGACCGTTTAGACATTGAGTACTTCGAACAAAATGTACGTTCGGTCTTGATTGATCATTGCATCAAGTGCCATGGTGCCGACCAACAAGAGGGTGGTCTTCGATTGGATCAAGGTGCAGCGATCTTGTCCGGCGGTGATTCCGGTGCGGCTGTCATCGCCGGTAATCCCGATCAAAGCTTGGTTTGGCAGCGAGTCGTAGCAGGCGAAATGCCGCCTCGGACCGAACCCGTTCTCCCTAGTCGATCGCAAAAAGCAATTCGGCGATGGATTGAACTGGGGGCTGGCGTCAGTGATCAACACATTGATCCAAAGGAAGCAAAAGACTGGCGAAGATTATGGTCACTGAATCCTCCGAATCGCCAAATGGCATTGGAGTCGCTTCCTGAGTCGTTTCGAAATCGACTTGCAGTTGATGTAGCAAGCATCTCAGTTGCAAGTCCCATGAGTCCAGATGCTTCCGAGATTGCGCCCTTTTTGCAGGCCTGGTATCGCGCGGCAGATCTTGAAACATTGAATATCGGCGATGAAGAGGAGGTCCCGCGCTGGCCTGATCGATCGGGGCACGGTCGCGATTTGGTTCCGACTCGACTTAAGCATCCCAACGGACTGGGAAGTGCTGGCACATTCCGCCGCAAAAGCAAAATATCTTCACAACCCGCCGTCCGATTCCATGCACAAACGGGGTACGGATCACCAGGAGATAACCCCGTTCCGATTCTAGGTGATGCGGGATTCACACTCTCGATCGTGATGAACCTCAGCCCTCGTCATGGTGGATATCCCCACGACCTCATCGTTAGCTTTGGCGAATTCGGTGCGGCTCAAAATCCCGGAAAAGCGTTAGCTGGTGGACTGGGCATCCAGCGAATACCTGGATCGGACCATTTGCTTTCGGTCGTTGGTGGCTGGGGACATGATGCATTGCTTCCTACGGGTTCATTCGCACCCCTTTACCATCAGAATTGTGTCGTAACTCTCGTGAAGACTCCTGGACCAATTTCGTCAACGACGAAGGTTTTCATCAATGGGGCATCTTGCGATAGCCTGTTTGGCAACAGTTCGATTCGAGGTGGCGAGGCAATCCCTGACTTCCAAGAGCGGGTTGCTAGGGACTTTAGTGTCATGTTGGGAAACGCTGCAAATGGTGCAGGACCCTTCTTGGGGGATGTTGCTGAACTCGTGATCTATTCGCAACCGCTGAGCGATGAACAACGAAGCGGTGTGGAATCGGAGCTGTCGAACCGTTACCAAATCCATTCTTTGAAGGATCGCGTCGATTTGACCATCGGCGATTCGGCCAAGTGCCATCCGATCGATGCGTTCATCGATTCCAAGCTTCATGAGAATGGCATCGAGCCCGCTCCTCAGGCAGATCGCCGCGTCTTGATTCGTCGCGCCTATTTCGACTTAATCGGCCTGCCTCCAACGCCCGAACAGATCGATAAATTTGTAAATAATCCATCACCACTCGCGTGGGAATCGCTGCTCATCGAACTCCTGGCGTCGCCCCATTATGGAGAACGGTGGGGGCGACATTGGCTTGACGTAGCCCGGTATGCGGACTCTGCGGGCTTTGAGACGGAAGAGTATCATCGTAATGCATGGCGGTATCGAGACTGGGTCATCAAGGCCCTGAACGAGGATGTTCCTTACGATCGATTCGTTTCAGAACAAATTGCTGGCGACGAGCTTTGGCCCAGTACGATGGTTGGAAACGGTGCCTACGCGCTTTCGCAAAAGCAAATTGCACAGACGGAGGGGCATTTCGGGACCGGATTCTTTGGGCTAGGACCTCGAATCGGTGAATCACGAGCCGATGCAAAACTATTACGCTATGAAGACGCAACCGATTGGGTCGATACACTTGGAGCTGCCTTTTTGGGAATGACGGTGGGTTGCGCACGATGCCACGATCACAAGTTTGATCCGATTTCGCAGCGCGACTACTTTGGACTGCAGGCCGTCTTTCAGCACAGTCACTTGATGGACAAATCGGTACTGATCGGAGTCGAACATTCCAATTGGAATACCGACTATCCCAGCGTGCTTCGAGTGGCAGCGGCTCGCGATGCCTATCGCCTGTTTGAGCAATCCATCGCAGGCCGAGCAGCGACTGCCGAAGAGCAATCGCGGGTGAATCAGCTTAAGTTGGATATCGCTCAAGCAGTGCTCGCCGTACCGACTGGAACGAGCGTGGGTGGCCCGTTTGCAAAACAATACGATGGGATCTTTGAAATTCCAACAGTGACCGTTCTTGGGCACCACGAGCCCGTACATTCGCTGGCTGTCCATCGGTTGGAACGAGGCGATCTCGATCAACCACGAGAGCAGATCGATCCTGCATTGCCCCATGCTTTATCTCAGGCCACTGGTCTCCCCGACTCGATCGAAGATGGATTTCTCAATCGCGCCCAATTGGCTCAGTGGTTGACCCACCCCGATCATCCGTTAACGGCCCGAGTAATGGTCAATCGCATCTGGCAAGGTCATTTCGGACGCGGCATCGTCTCAACACCTAATGATTTCGGTCGGATGGGACAGCCACCAACGCATCCAGAGTTGCTCGATTACTTAGCAACCGAGTTCGTTGCCCGGGGATGGAGTATGAAAGCTATGCATCAATGGATCATGACTAGCCGAGCCTACCAACGTGGGCAATTCGATGCCGATGACTCTCGTTTGCCGAACGTTCGTTTGATCGACCCGAATAATCAAGGGCTGTCTTACTTCCCAAGACGCAGATTGGAAGGAGAGGCGATTTGGGACTCGTTACATGCCGTTGCTGGAACACTCAATCTTCAATTAGGTGGTCCCGCCTTCGCCCCTCCGCTCGCTCCAGAAGAATACTCGGGAATGAAGTTCACACAGCAATGGGTTGTCTCAGCCGATCCCAAACAGCATACGCGGCGAGGTGTTTACATGCTCGCGCTGAGAGTCTATCGCTTTCCACTGTTTGATGTTTTCGACGCACCGAATAATGGAGTCAGCGTCGGCAGTCGCGATGTGAGTACAGTCGCTCCCCAAGCGCTTTGGCTTCTCAATAATCAACGCATCTGGACACAGTCGCATAGCTTAGCGGCTCGGGTCGTACGCGATACTGGAACTGCATCCGATTCCATGGTTAGAAAACTATTTCGAATTGCTATCGGCAGGTTGCCCAATTCAGATGAACTCGAATCGTCGGTCAAGTTGTTGGAGGAATGGCAATACCAACCAACTTCGTCTGGTTCCACACCACTGCCACCAGAACTGGCGTCACTGCCGGCAGAGAAAAGCCAAGCTCTGGTGGCACTGTGTGTCAGCTTGATCAGCCACAACGAATTCCTTTACATAGATTGATAAGACCGCATTATGTTCCAAAAATCCTTGTCGAGCCATTCACCAAATCTCCGATCCTCTCATTGCCAGCGAGTTGCTCCGATTGCTTCACGTCGCGATTTTTTACAAACGACTTCGCATGGATTCGGAGCCTTGGCACTCTCCGCCATGTTGGCTCGAGATGCTGCGAGTTCCGACCAGGCATCACCTCGGTCCATAGCAGCTACCTTGAACGCCAAACCAAGTCATTTTCCTGCCAAAGCAAAGAATGTGATCTTTCTCTTCATGGCGGGTGGGCCGAGCCAGGTCGACACATTTGATCCCAAGCCTGAGCTACAGCGATTGTCGGGACAACTTTTGCCGCCGAGCTTTCATGCGGACGGGATCAAGTTGCAGTTCATGGGGACGAATGAAGGGAAGCTCATGGGTAGTCCGCTTCCGTTTGCAAAGTACGGGGATTCCGGGCTCGAATTTTCGAGTCTGTTTCCCAACCTTGGCAAACAAGCAGACCGTATGGCCATTATTCGATCCTGCTATCACGAGTCTTTCATCCATGGCACCGCGATCAACTATATGTCGACAGGTTCGCCATTGGTCGGGCATCCCAGCGTTGGATCGTGGGTAACCTATGGGCTTGGATGTGAGACCGATAGCTTGCCGGCGTTCATGGTCATGTCCGACGGCGGTTATCGAGGTGGAAATGGTATGTTTCACTCTGGATACCTGCCCGCCTTGTATCAAGGAACGGTGGTTCGCACAGATGGCTCACCAATCCAGAATTTGGCGGTACCCAGCCAACTCGGTGCGACGCAACAGCGTCGATTGCTCGATCAAATCCATCGTTGGAATCGCGATCACGCGGCGCGTCGACCAGAGGATAGTCGATTGGAGGCTCGCATCGCTAACTATGAACTCGCGTTTCGGATGCAAACGGCGGCTCCAGATATTGTTGAGATCAAAAACGAGACTCAATCGACGTTGGACGCTTATGGAGTGAATGCAGCGCCAACAGCCCGCTTTGGTAAAATGTGTTTGCTGGCACGTCGGATGGTAGAAAAAGGGGTTCGCTTTGTCGAACTTATGAACAACGATTGGGATGGTCACAGCCAGTGTGCGACGAATCATCAAGCTAATGCAGGTGCGATTGATCAACCTATCGCGGCCCTGTTAGAGGATCTCCATCAGCGCGGACTTTTGGAAAGTACGCTGGTGGTGTGGTGCGGGGAGTTTGGAAGAACGCCGATCATGCAAGGTGTCAACGGACGAGATCACAGTCCCTATGGATTCAGCATTTGGATGGCGGGAGGTGGAATACAAGGAGGAAAGGCGATCGGCGCTACGGACGAGTTTGGTTTTCGGGCGATCGAAAACCGAGTTCACGTTCACGACATCCATGCGACCATTTTGTCTTTGCTGGGGATGGATCACACTCAGCTAACCTACTTATTTGAAGGCCGCCAACGTCGCCTGACCGATATCGGTGGCTACGATCATATCACCGATATGCTCACAAGGAGTTGAACGCATTGGCAAAGATGAACTGCTGGTCGTTTTCATCGGAATGGATGATCCTGCTAATGCCTAAGAACAATTTTTATTTTTACTTCTGCTGGACCGCGACAATTCATGAACCCAATCAGTTTTTCATTTGCTTCATTGTTCTTGTTTGTATTTGCGTTTTCGTTCCCATCTGCAAATGCTTCCGACGAGGAACCGCGATCAAATAAACCGCCCGAAGTCTGGATGTCGGTACTACATGAACGGCCGCTGAGCGATAAGCCCGAAGAATGGAAACAGCTTCGTTCGCAGATCGATGGCTTTAAGTTTTGGTCGGGGCAGATCGACACGCGAACCGACGAAGCACTCCAGCCATTCGTGCCTTTGTTTGCCAAGCACAAAATCCAAGTCGCGTTGGAGCGGATGTATTGGCCGCCTGCGATCTCCGATCCCACGATGGAGTGGTATGGCGGCAAAGCCGGACCACTGGACAACACGACCGGTGAGCGGGCCGCTGTGCCGGAGGTAGAACGAATCCAAAAGTGGCATCGGCTTGGTGGTGCAGTTCGATTTATCGATGTCGACGACCCAATGCGGAATCTAATCCACCCCAACTGGCCCAAGTCGTTCAGCGGTGGACTGGACTTCAAGCAGGCGGTCCAGCAGTTCATCGCCTACATGCTGGCGGTGCGAAATGCCGATCCCGACGTGGAGTTTTTCGTCATCGTCAACTTTCCACTGTGGGCGTGGAAGGATCAGCCGTCCTATGTCGGGAACGAATTCTTGGGAGACTACTCGCAGGTTCTTGAACTGCTCATCTCCGAGGCGAAACTCGCTAACTGCGGCTTGCGTGGAGTGACAGCGGACTCGCCGTACGAGATGACGACAGGCAGCTATCGCGCTGAGTGGCTGGCGCCCGCTCCTTACGATCCAAGTCGCGTGAACTGGCTGGCCCGACTGCTCGACCTGGAGCAAACCGTTCATAGAGAGGGCTTGGAGTTTAACCTCGTTGTCAACTCCCACGAAGCCAAAGCCGCGGGATACTGCCAAGCTACTCTGGAGTACGTTCGTATGTATAAAAAGGCGGGGGGCAAACCGGACCGATGGATCGTCCAGAGTTGGTACACTTATCCTGAAGCAAACGAGGTCTTGCCGGAGTCGAATGAGAACACGTTCACACACTTGACCCAACAGATCATACGTGAGGTTAAGGGCGAATGATGACACTTAAAAATATACCGGTGATGCCAAGCCGTCGTGACCTGATCAGCGGGCTCGGAATGGCCTCGGGGGCTTGGCTGCTTGCATCTGCAGCCGATGCTCAGTCTACGTCAAATGCCAAAGCCATTGCATTAAATGGCATCCACTCCATTGCGAATTTCGGAGCCGTGGGTGATGGAAAAACGGACGACACCGCCGCCATCCAAAGTGCCCTCAATGCTGCCGGGTTGACTGGAGGAATCGTCTTCGTACCAACCGGCAACTACTTAGTCAAAGGACATTTGGTCGTGCATGCGAATGTCACCCTGGAAGGTGTATTCCGGGCTCCGACTGCACGGTCCCAGGGATACGGGAGCACCATGCTGGCCGTTGGTGGTAAAGGACAGCCCAATGACGAGCCTCTCTTTTTTCTAAAGAACAATGCGGCGATCAAAGGGATTACCATCTTCTACCCCGAGCAAGACCCGAAGACTCCGGTCGAATATCCGTGGTGCGTTCGTGGACAAGGTGACAACATTGCGATCGTCGACGTGTTGATGGTCAACCCTTGGAACGCGGTAGATTTTGGAACTTATCCATGTGGCAGGCATCTTATCTCCGGCTTGCACGGCCAACCGTTGCACACCGGAGTCTTCATCGATCAGTGCCTGGATTGTGGCCGGTTAGAGAACATACACTTCTGGCCGTTCTGGACCTCAGAACCACTGGTAGTCACTCGTGATCGCGGAACAGCGTTTCGTTTCGCGCGCACGGACTGGGAAATGGTGACAAACGTCTTCTGCCTCGGCTATCACACGGGGTTCCATTTCACGGCCATCAGGATGGATGCTGGCAACGCCATGATCGTGAACAGCGGGACGGACTTGTGCGCGATCGGCGTCCGAGTCGAGTACAGCCAAGTTCACGCGGGATACTTGTTTACAAACTGTCAAATCAATGCTGGGGTCAGTGTCGACGAGGGAAGTCTTGGTCCGATCAAATTCTCCAATTGCGGACTCTTTGGAACCGGTAGCTTTGGACTCCCGTACCTGACACACGGCGATATGAAGGCGACGCATGTCGTGCATCGCGGCCAAGGGCGAGCGACGTTTGTGGGTTGTCATTTCTATGAACCCGAGGGTCCGTTTGTTTCAAAGGACTACATTGATCCTGGCCATCCGGTTATCTACTCAAATGGTAACGGACTGACGGTGAGTGGATGTGATATGACAGGCTTTAGTCGCAATCACATTCGCTTGGGAAAAAAGGCCAAGAGTACACTCGTCAGCAGCAGCCGTTTCCTCGGTGGACTAAAGCTGAACAACGAAGGCATGGGCAAGATTGTGGTTGGCGACAATATTGATGAATGACAATTCGATCAAGCGTATTCGAACGAAGTTATTCGTCTCGCTTACGACTGCATCGCTTACTAGATCCTTAATGTAAGGATCAAAAATCAACTCAGTACTCGGAACAGTACCGCGGAAAATCAACATGGCAGAAGTATTCATAAGGCAAAGATCAACAGCAGAACGACGTGCGTTCAGGAACTGGCTGGCAAACAAACTGTTTTTCCTTGTCGGAATCCCCTTTTTGGGATCGTCTGCGTTCGCCGCGGAGTTCACCATTTCCGTCATAGATTCCGCGACGCGGCAGCCGATTGCTAGCCGCGTTTACATCGAAAACACGATAACGGGCAGCCGCCATTTTGTGCGTGCTCACAGCCCGCTGGATGGAGTCATCTACCAAAAAAAGAATTGGGCGAATGAGAAGTCCATCGAGCATCACACTAGCGTGCCTGCCGCTCCGTTTATCGCAGAGAACTTGCCAGCGGGCTCCTACTTGCTTACGATCGAACGAGGAAAGGAGTATTTCCCCGAGACTCGTCGCATTGAGTTGAAAGAAGATGAGAAACGTCCTATCGAAACAATCGAGTTGCGACGCTGGGTAAACATGGCAAAACAAGGTTGGTACAGTGGGGAGACACATTTGCATCGTCCGCTCACCGAGCTTCCAGTTGTTATGCAGGCAGAGGATCTGAACGTCGCGATGCCGTTAACCTATTGGGTAACGGAAGCATTCACACCACCTTCCCATGGCAACAAGAACCAGAGCGGGGAGATTTCAAACCAGCTCATCGTGGTCGATTCGACGCATGTCATCTGGCCTCGCAATACGGAATACGAAATCTTCACAGTCAACGAGCATCAACATACATTAGGCGCACTTTTCGTGTTGAATCATCGCAGTGTTCTGGACATGGGCGCACCGGATTGGAAGCCGATTGCCGAGCAAGCCAGGACGGAAGGCGCTCTGTTGGACATGGACAAACTCGACTGGCCTTTCGCAATGACTCTACCGCATACGACCGGCGCGACCCTTTATGAACTCGCCAACAACCACATGTGGCGAACTGAGTTTGGGCTTACGAAATGGAACACTGTGGCTCCATCCTTCCTGCAGCCTCCCAATGGCGGCACTGGTGGTGATGAGCGCGACTGGCTCGCGTACACGCTGGGCCAGTATTATACGTTGCTGAATGCAGGTTTTCCCTTGGTTCCGACCGCAGGTACTGCCAGCGGCGTTCATCCTGTCCCAGCTGGTTTCAGTCGGGTCTATGTACCACTGGCAGGTCCATTCGCCTATGAAGACTGGCTTAAAGGACTCCGTGATGGACGTAGCTTCGTGACGACGGGCCCGATGCTCTTTGCCAAGGTCAACGACCAGCATCCAGGAGCAACGTTATCGGGTGGGAGGGCGATGTTCAAGGGACAAATCCTGAGTGAGCATCCATTGAAGACAATTGAAATCGTCCAAAACCACAAAGTCATCACGCTTGAAAATCGCTCATCCACGCAGACGGCAACAGGAGCTTGGCAAACGGAAGTCAAGGCAGAGGTCGCCTTCGAGACCAGCGGCTGGCTCTGCCTACGATGTACGGAAGATCGACCGGATGGGCGGTTACGATTCGCGCACTCCGCACCGTGGAGGATGGAAGTTCCTGACAAACCGTTACGCCCCTCACAGCAGGAAAAGGACTATCTGGTACATCGAGTTCAGAATGAAATCGTCCGCAGCAGGGGGATCTTGCCCGACTCAGCGCTCGCCGAGTACCAGGCCGCCTTGCAATATTTTGAATCGTTGCCCACCGCAGAGGCTATTCTTGCTAACGTGTCCACCGGCAGTATCGAAGTCATCGCCCCTGAGTTCACAGCGCTCGTCGCCGCTGATGGCGGATTGTGGCCGCAAGTTCAAGTGAGTGATGACGGCACATTGCTTGCGTTAGGTTACAACGCGCCGGCCCATACGACTCTGCCCGGAGACGTGGAATGCTGGGCGAGTTCCGATGGCGGCAAGACTTGGACGAAGCGCGGCATAGCTGCTCTTCGCCCCGCTCTCGATGCGAATTACTGCCATTGGGCATCAGGCATGATTGGCAAAAACGAACTGCTGGTCGTCGCCAGCGGAATGGACGATGCTACGAATGCGAAAGGCCAGCGAAAGCCAAATGACGTGCGAGTTTTTCGATCCACGGATGTGGGTGCGACATGGAGAACCGACGGCGAATTCCTCCTGCGTATGCCGGGTGATCTCAAGCCCTACCCGTTCGGTAGCATCGTTCGGGGGGCCGACGGTCTCATGCGAACGCTCGTCTACACCTCGGATGAACAGAACAACAATGCCGAAGCTGCCTGGATTTTAACCAGCCGTGATCGCGGCCGGACGTGGAATGATCCGACAAAGCTGGCTGATGGTATCAACGAGAGTGTATTGCTACCGCTGCTTGGCAAGGAATGGCTGTGTGTGGCTCGCACATCGAACAAACCAGCACCCGAGCATGGTCAGGAACTCCGCCAGTTTCGCTCCACTGACGACGGCCATACATGGACCGATGAGGGGCTGGTCGCTGGATATCACTTGCATCCCCCGCACTTGTTGCGGCTCTCTGATGGTCGAATCCTGCTGACCTACGGCAATCGCCGCGAAGCAACCATCGAAGTTCGCCTTAGCAACGACAACGGCCACACCTGGAGCAAGCCTGCAACGCTCTTTACAACCAGTCGCGGCGATATGGGCTATCCGAGTACTGCTCAGATGCCCGACGGTAAACTTGTCACCGTTTTCTACGCCCATAAATCTCCGCTGCACGATGGTTACCATATGGGTGCGATCGTGTGGGCTGCGAAAGAAGCAACCCAATGAAAAATCTCCCGAATCTCTTCGCTTTACTCGCCCTCTGGCTCACTTCCATATCCCTCCATGACGAAACACCGACGGACTACGAAGGCATCATTTCCCGCGATTGCTCTTTCCTCCAGACCGCGCTGCTCACCGACGACCCGGCGCGTGAATTATTCGAGGGCGCGAAAGCGAGCACGCTGGAGCCGCTGAAGTCTGTATATAAGCTTGATGTCTCTGGCCTCAATAAACTCGATCTAACAAATCCGGCTGCGGCCCGTCGAGCTTGGGACACGCTCCATGCGGCGGCTTCGTTGCAGGGAATCGTAAACCGCGAGGGACCTGTTCTTTTCCTCCGACACATGCCGGAGACGGATGATTTCTGGTGGGACTGGCTGCGGGAGGAAGGGCACTGGCTGCATGGGCGACCAGTGATTGAACTGCGGGATTTGGCGGACGCTGTCAAGACGTTTGCCCCGAAGCTGAAAGGTGTCGTTCTCTATGATTCGCAGGTCGCGGCGACTGCGTTGCTAGCCAGCACTATGGCCGGAGTCGAAGACCGAATGGCCATTCGTCACGACCTCGCGGCGGATTCTGTGTTCGCGGAGTTAGTGAAGTTGCCGGAGTTTCCCAAGGACGCGGTGCGACTCTTCCAGCCTGATGGCACTCCGTTGTTCACAGGAAAGGGAAAGATCCCGGACACGGCTCTCGACTCTACCGGCAGCGCGAAAAACGACGCCTATCTTTGGGCAAAGGCACGCTATCTGGATTCTGGAAAATGCAGTCGCGAATTTCTCGCCTACTACATGGATAGCCACTGGCTGACAAATCCTGCGCCTCCGAGTCAGGGGCCGAATCAGGGTCTCTCCAATACCACGCTAGCGAACCATGATTTCTTCATCAGCCAGCGGGCATTTTTCTTCGACCTCGGGGTGTGGCCGGAAGAGATACCGGTGGATGATCCCGGCCAAAAAACCGGCACGGATGCGGTCACGCTCCGGGCCATCCTGCGCAGCATGTCGGAGTGGAGCCGGGACGAAATTTTCACTGTCGGCGGGATGGTGCCGTGGCTGTGGAAATACAGCGGACCTTTGCCGGGCTGGGCGGGTTCCGGCGGCGGGCATCATCCGGTGCATAGTGAATGGGAGTTCGCGCGGCTCATATCCGCCTACAATGGGATGATGGACGCAGACGCGATGGGCGGCATGGCGAATGCCAGTTTCTACCAACACCATCCACTCAAAGATAGCTACCCGCAGCAGCGCAAGCCGACGGTGGAGGACTTGAAGCAACGCGGGCTTATCCAAGCCGATGGGACGGTGCGACCGGATGCCTACGTGGTACTTTACATGGGTGACTACGATGCCGCCTCGTGGTTCCAGCAATACATCCCAAAATGGTGGGCCGACCCGCAGCATGGAAAAGTAACCTGCAACTGGGCCCTCAATCCCATCCTCGATCGCCGCGCACCGCATGTCGTGGACTACGTGCGCACGCACGCCGCCGAGACGGATTGGTTCATCAGCGGCGACAGCGGGATGGGTTATCTCAATCCCGGAATGCTCACCGCGCCGCGGCTCGACCCATCCATCGGCGATGGGTGGGACGCCTGGACCAGACGCAACGAAGCCTACTTTCGGCGCTACGATTTGAGCATCGCCGGTTTCGTCATCGAGGGCTTCGGCCCCTACATGGGCAAGCGAGGTCTGGACGCCTACGCCCGCTTCGCACCGGATGGCATGATGCTCCAGACCTCCGAGCCATCGTTCAAGCTCATCGCCCTGCACGAGGGCAAGCTGCCCTACATCCGTCATCGCTTGGACCTCGACGGCCCGCCCGCGCAGGCCACCGCCACGCTCTTAGCGAAGGTAGCGGAAGAAAAGCCTCATTTCGCAGACGGCCCGCAATTCCTCATGGCACGCACCGTCTTGAAAAGCCCAACGTGGCACGCAGATACCATCGCCGCGACCAAGGCGGCTCCCGGCGGGGATCGCGTTATTTTTCTCGATGCCTACAGCTTTTTCCTTCTGCTGAAAACCCACCTAAACCACGGAACTCCAGTCTTAAAATGAGTCAGCACCGGCAGCCATCCCTAAGCCATCTTTTGGCGGTAACATTCCTCCTCGCGGGACGCGTCGCGGCCCAGACGCCGCCGCATTTTTCCGTGCCGGGGCGGGAGGCGCAAATGCAGACGCTCAATGAACTCCATGCGCTACATCATCCTCACGCGTTCACGAGTTGCACGCTATGGGATTCATGGCTTCCGTTGGCCACGTTGTGGACGGGAAAAGAGCCTCAGGATAAGTATCGTGAGGTGTTTTTGAAACGGCGTATCGATGAGGACGGCTATGTTTCCATGCAGCAGCATCGAGGGTTGGGGCACAGCGAGGGCTGGCCCTTTCCAACTTGGCAACAGTCGGGAGGCGCGGGTTTTCATTTCTCCACCCATGATGAAGTTTATGGCTTGCAATACTTTGGGTTGAAGGCGCTAGCGAACACCGATGGCTGGGAAATTTCTGGTGCCGATGTAAGCGGCATAGACCCGGTCAGAGGGCTGCAACTTCGTGCCACAGGCGGCGCCATTCGCATCACTACGCCGCCATTTCGATGCGGAACCATCGTGGCTCCGTTCGTGCGATTGGAATGGGGGGGACGAGATTTTCCAGTGGATGCGGTGGCGAAGGTTGGGTGGCTCCTGGAGGGCGAAGAGGCATGGGATGAAAAACGTTATGTCGCGGTAGTGGTCCCGCGGTCGACGGAAGGTGTGCGCTACGCGAATGTGCCGATGCACCGACATCCCAGCTACGCGGGGGTGCTGTCGCGTTACCGGCTTAGCATAGATAACGTGTCAATCGGAACGACAGTAGACTTGAAATCGCTCATCACGGCGATTGATACCAGGCATCCCATTACCAATGCGCACTTCATTCGTGGATGTTGCGACTACTTTGGCTGGACGCATGATGTAGTCTTTCTTCGCGAAAACATGGTACGGATGCGGAAGGCGATGCGGTATGCGTTGACGGAGTTTCGTGTCCGCGAAAATCACTGTGTGACTGTGCCGTGGGTTGGGCATGATGGACGTAGCGGCATCGTCATTGGGGCGGATGGAAAGAAGAGCATACGCGTCGGACTCGGCGTTGGCGGGAACTATTTCGACCTGCTACCATTCGGTGGACACGATGGGGCAGCCACGATCTATCTTTACGATGCGTTGCGACACTTCACTGCCTTAGAGCAGACCGTAGCTGCGCATTCGGATTGGGAAGTACCAACCGAAGGCGTTTTTGCGGCAGAGGATCTGGCCACGCTAACGGACGCGGTGCGTCAAGACTTTCAGCAGCGATTCTGGAACGCAGAGACGGACCGTTTCGTCGGCTGGATTGATGTGGAAGGGCGGGCATATGACTACGGCTTCACCTTCCTCAATCAGCAAGCGATCCATTACGGTCTCGCCTCGCGCGAGCAGACCCAGAGTATCTTCGCGTGGCTCGATGGCTCGCGAGAAGTTGCTGGTGATACATCACGAGGCGCGGACATCTACCATTGGCGATTCGCCCCGCGTCTGACTACGCGTCGCAATGTGGAGACGTATCAATGGGTATGGAGCGCACCCGAGACCATCCCGTGGGGCGATCAAGTCCAGGACGGCGGCGCTGTACTTGGCTTCAGCTATTACGACGTCATGTCGAGGTTGAAAACTCGCGGTCCCGACGACGCGTGGCAACGGCTCGGCGAGATCCTGAAATGGTTCCGCGAAGTGCAAGCCGAAGGGGGCTACCGCGCCTATTACGCCAAGCCTAGTCGTGGCACGATGCAAGGCGGTGGCCCAGCCGGTGGCCTGGGCATGGACCAGGAATTTATGGAGAGCGTGTTGGTCCCGCAAGTCATGCTTTACGGCTTCCTCGGACTCACGCCAGAACCCACAGGTTTCGCCATTGCCCCTCAACTGCCGAAAGGCTGGCCATCGCTCACCGTCTCGCGGGTGCGATTGCACGATCACGAAGTCGAAATCACCGCCGAATCGACTGGCCGAGTGACTTTGAAGACCCTCGTGAGCGGCACAGGTCCCGTCACTATTCGCATAGGAAACACCCAAAGAATGCTAAAATCCGAAACCCCCGGCACAGTGACCGGATTTTGAAACAGTCCCATCTGCCCATTCCTCGTAAAGACACTTTATGACACTCACACCAGCAATCATCGGCCGCCAGACTCTCGTTCTGGCTCTCGCGTCCGCCTTACTTTACTTAGCGAGCTTTTCAAACGCCGCGCAAGCTCAGACGCAACGAGTCTATTTCATCGGCAATAGCGTTACCGACACCGTGCGATATGGTGAACTCGCGAAGCTGGCTGCGGCACGCGATGTGAAGCTGGACTGGGGGCGTACCATGATTCCCGGTGCCCCGCTAGAATGGATTTACACGCATCCCAATGATGGCTTCCAACAGGAACCGTTCGGCACATGGAAGAAGGCGTTGAATGACTTTGCATGGGATACAGTCTCGCTCCAACCTTTCGACCGGCAGTTGCATGGCAAGGACAACGACGGAAACGATTTTGGCGATGTGGCACTCATCAAAGAATGGGCAGGGATGGCGGCAGAGAAAAACCCTGACGTGCAGATTTACATTTATGCACGCTGGCCGCGGGTGACGAGCGGCGGCAAGGGCACGCCTTTCGACAAAAACGACTACGATCCAGCAAAGCCAGGGAGCGGAAATGATCTTTCGAAAGTAGATAACTTCTCGGAACGTTGGGAGGCGAAATATTCCGGCGGCTGGGACAATTCGAACGAGACTCGCGACTACTTTGATAAGCTTCTCGCTGAGGTCCGCAAAGAAACATCGTTCTTGAAAAGGCCACCGCTGCTCGTGCCGGTCGGCCATGTGATGAATGAACTCCACACGCAGATGAAGGCGGG
>JANPHB010000191.1:0-39968 GCA_031424235.1 Pirellula sp. | reverse complement strand
GCCCAAACTCAAATACGTTCGACTCATGTCAACATTTTTTGACTTCGCTCCCCTCGCCCCTTTAAGGGGAGAGGGGCTGGGGGTGAGGGGTTTTGCGCCGGCCTCTCATTGGATTTCTTGCTGTGGTCGCATTGGCTTGCTGAGTGTTTCGAATGCCTGAGCGAGTCGCTAGACAAAAGTCTTGGAACTAGCGATTCCCCCCTCACCCCCCGCCCCCCTCTCCCCTTAAAGGGGCGAGGGGAGCGAAGTCAAAAAATGTTGACATGAGTCGAACGTATTTGAGTTTGGGCTGATGTGCTTACAATTCATTGGGTTCGCAAAGGTAGCCTCCAACTAGTTGATTGGCGTTCCACGGCGAGTGTCGATTTTTAACAGCAGATTTTTCCTGGAAAGTAATTTATGACTGGTTGGGCCATTATCGGTTGCGGAATGATTGCCAAGTTCCACGCGAAAGCAATTGCAGAACTCAAGGGCTCGAAGTTAGTAGCGTGCCATAGTCGTTCCATCGACAAAGCCAACGAGTTTGCAGCCGCCTTTGGTGGGACCGGTTATGACGATCTTCGAAAGATGCTGGCCAATCCTGCTGTTGATGTTGTCACCATTTGCACCCCAAGCGGCGCCCATCTTGAGCCCGGTCTCGAGGCTGCTAAAGCAGGCAAGCACGTTTTGGTTGAAAAGCCGTTAGAAGTCACGACTGCTCGTTGCGACAAGTTGATCGAAGCTTGCTCCAAGGCGGGCGTCCAGCTTGGTACGATTTTCCCATCGCGCTTTCACAAATCAGCTCAACTTTTGAAGTCGGCTTCGGAGCAGGGGCGATTCGGTACCGTTTCGCTGGCCGCGGCTTATGTTAAGTGGTTTCGTACTCAAGCTTACTACGACAGTGGCAAGTGGCGGGGAACTTGGGAACTCGATGGGGGCGGAGCGTTGATGAACCAGGCGATTCATAGTGTCGATTTGCTGTTGTGGCTCATGGGGCCTGTCAAATCCGTTTCCTCTATGACAGCATTACGAGCCCACGAACGGATTGAAGTTGAGGATGCCGCCACGGCGATTCTAGAATTTGATTCGGGGGCTTTGGGAACCATCGAGGCAACGACGGCAGCTTATCCAGGGACGCTCAAGCGAATCGAGATTGCGGGTTCACTTGGCTCGGCCACTCTCGAAGAAGAAGCGATCAAGCAGTGGAGTTTTTCAAGGGCGATCAAAAGCGATGCCAAGATCTTGGAGCAAATGACGAGCAACGTTACCGGAGGTGGGGCAGCCGATCCAGCAGCCATCGGGCACAAGGCCCACCGCGATCTCTTTGCCAATTTCTTGCAGGGCATCAAGAAAGGATTGCCTTGTTCTATCGATGGAATGGAAGGGAGACGGAGTGTTGAGTTGATAAACGCCATCTACAAAGCCGCCAAGAGAGGTACTCGGATCCGACTTTGAGGCCGCTGAGGAAAGCCGCAGTGCAAAAATCTAAAGTTCACTGCTTAATTCTAAATTCAGGTTCCGATAAGACTTTTACTAAATCAAATCAAATTCGATCCCTACGGAATGTTCGGGGCAAAACGAGTTGAACAATGCTGGGGGCAGCGCGGTTCATTCGCGAAATTCCGTGGGGATCGTTTTTTTTTGACATCTTGCGACTTGGCCCGAACGGCGACCATTCTCAGGTCCGAACAATCGATTTTCTAGACACTTTTGTCCCTCCTCGGTCAATACTTCAATCGATCGATCCGCATTTTCAGTGCGTGGTTTCAAATTGGTGTCCATAGTTAGACTTGAGCTATCATTTTGTGGGCAATGTTCAGCTCCCCTCAAGGGAGAAATCTATGCACGATATAAACGCTTTGCAAACTGATTCGCATTCGGTTGGTTTTTCCCCAATCGTTCTGCCCCTGGTTGGCCCGAAACCTAAAGACGGCCCTAAACCTTCCGACTCTGCGTTGCAAGCCTTGGACTCTGCCTCGCAGTGGCTTAAGGACGCGCAGTCGCCGCAGTTAAGCGCTCCCCAACTCAGCGTAATCATTCCTGCATACAACGAAGCCAAAACGCTACGTCAAGTCATTGAATCCGTCCTGGCATTGGACATTCAAAAGCAGTTGATCGTCGTGGATGATGGCAGCTCTGATGGTACCAGAGAAGCAATCGAAGCATTGCGAGGTCGCGACGGAATGACAGTCGTCTTTCATGAACGAAATCAAGGTAAAGGCGCTGCGATTCAATCAGGCATTCGGCTTGCGACGGGCGACGTCCTCATTGTCCAAGACGCCGACTTGGAATATGACCCTAAAGACATCTTGAAAGTCATTAAGCCGATTTTAGATGGCGAGTCTGATGTGGTTTACGGTTCAAGGTATCTAGCCAACTCGCATCAAGATCAATCAGCTTTGCATCGTTTCGGCAACGCCTGCTTGACTGGATTTAGCAATTGGATGACAAGCCAACGTCTGACCGACATGGAGACTTGCTACAAGGCTTTTCGCCGGGAATTGATTCAGGGGATTCGAATTGAGCAGCGAAGATTTGGGTTCGAGCCAGAAATCACCGCAAAATTGGCAAAGAAGAAGATAGTGATCCGCGAAGTGCCTATCTCTTACAAGAGTCGATCCTGGCACGAGGGCAAGAAGATCGGAATAAAAGATCTAATCAGCACACTTTACTGCATCGTGCGTTACCGGTTCCATCGGTAGAGTCTCTGCCAATCGTCCATTTCGTTTAATCCAGATTCTTCATACCGAGCCGCGTTACGGTTTGCCTGGCAAGTACGGTTGTCCCGGCTAGCGCCGAATGGCGTTGAATTAGGTTGAATTAGCAGGTAGTGGAATCTCGTAAGAGTTCCTGAAGTGCCTTAAACGGCAGGAAGTTTTAAAACTTCCGCTACGGGGATAGACTTAACTCAACGCCATTCCGGCTAGCGCCCGCGGCTCAGATCGAGCAACGTGAATAATCTACGTTCACGTCCAGCTGATTGTTAAACTTGACCATGAGTCAAAACTCATGAAGGGTCGGTTTTCTTTTTTTGAGGCGTTGACGGTGCCTGAAAGGCGGCTTCGCCCGAAGGTTCCTTCGTGGACACCCGTCAATTGGAATTGTCCGCCATGTCTTCCAGTCGGTGATTTAGTCTGCGACCAAGCCGTCCGATAGAACATCTTACCTAACTCGAACTCACTTCGAAGTATCGCGGCAACGTGAACGAAAAGAGGTCGTGTTTTGTAACGCACATGGGTTTTGGAACGATACTCCAGCAGCATGGGTGGTTTGAATTGCCTAAGTTTACGAACATTCGGGAAATTGTTGAGGAAGAGATTTGCAACAAGAACCAACTACTTCCGAAAGCGTTTCCCCTAACTGAAAAACTACTACGTAAGCAGGGTAATCCCTGCGGAATTTTTTACTGTCTACATGGCCCTCGCAGCATTCGTTTGACCGCGGTCTTTGACATCGAAACTGCCCGGGTACTGTTTTATGACTCCACTGGCCAAAGAGCTGGAATTCGATGTGTCAAGGACTTAGTCCTCGCCGCAGCGTAGCCAATTTTTGGACATGGCCTCTGTCGCTTACGAATGGGTTGTGGCGACAGCTGACTCCTCAAACCCTCCAACAGCAAACTATGGGAACGGAATCTCTGTATGTTGATTTTGTCCAGGAAAGAATCCGAGTGCATTCACCTGGGCGACGAAATTGTGGTGACTATTGTTCGTGTCAACGGTGACAAAGTGCGAATCGGAGTTCAGGCTCCACCGCACGTAAAGATACTTCGAACCGAACTGGAGTTGAACGTAGACGTTGAACCAACAGTTCCAATGATATCGCCAGAACAAAGTGCCATTCGTCGCGCAGCGTAATTCACAACGCAAGGATGAGGAGATTCGTCCCCTCCTAATCTGCGCTACAAAAAAATCGAAACGCCGAATTTATGCAGCCAACATTGCACAAATTCGGCGTTTTTTGTTTGGGTGTATCGATTTTTATTCGCAACCTTATGGTTTGCACGTGCGCGTGCGCTTGAAAGTTGTTAGCCCGGAGGGCGATACATCCCTGCCATTGGGCGTACGCCACCGGTTGACTGACTATCCAATGAAAAGCCCGGAGGGCGACATATCAAATCGCTCTGAAATGTGTCGCCCTCCGGGCTCAGCACAACGGTGTACCAAGGACCGGTGGCTTATGCCACCGGCAGGAATCTGCCGCCCTCCGGGCTTTGCAAGCAGACTAGTGACGCGTTTCGAACTTTAGCCAAGCGTCAACACGCAATCCGGCTGAAGCCGTTACACCAACGCAACTTAGGCAATCTGGAATTGTTGGATCAGATCGTCGATCTCGGTCGCGATTCGCTGCAATTGCTGGCCTGCATCCACGAACTGACTCGCTCCGGTTGCGGACTCGTTGGCAACCCGTTCGACTTCTGCGATCGAAGCAGAAATGCGATGGGATGCTGCTGCAGATTCGGTTACACCGCCTGCGACAGTACAGACCGATTCCGAAGCACTTTGCATGTGGGCTGACATGTTTTTCGTCGAAACGCTTTGCTCCTCAATCGCAGCCGCGATTCTGTGTGAAGTTTCGCTCATCCCGTTAATCATCGTACTAATCGAAGCGATGGAATTGACCGCTTCCTGCGATGCCATCTGTACGGATTCGATCGATCGGCGAATATCCGAGGTTGCGACCGCAGTTTGTTTTGCCAGATCCTTGACCTCCGTCGCTACCACAGCAAACCCCTTGCCAGCTTCACCGGCCCGAGCGGCCTCGATAGTCGCATTTAGAGCCAACAAGTTGGTTTGGTCCGCGAGGTCCTCAATCAGCTGCACGACATTGCCAATTGCATCCGTTGCCTTGAGCAAACTTTGCATTCGTACATTGGTCGCTTTGGCCAATTCGCTCGTCTCCGCCACATCGCTATTGTAACGTTGTGTTACCGACGAAATTTCATTGATTGTCGATGTCATTTCGCTCAAGGAGTCATGGATTGCATTGACATTTGCTTTCATGGTAGTCGACGAAGAAGTCACGTCGGACATGTTTTGTGCAAGCGAACAGGCGACGTCATTGACGATCGACGTCTGTCGAGTCGTGCGCTGAACACCTTCGGAAATTCCGTTTGCGGACGACGAAACTTGATTCGCCGAACAAGCCAGCGATTTGCTGCTCATGCTCAGTTTCTTAACCATCGCTTGGATATTGCTTGCGGCCGTATTGTAAGCATCTGCCATTTGCCCAAACTCGTCCGATCGATTCATCGCAAGTTTACGAGTCAGGTTGCCTTCTCCAAACTCGGACAACGCATCCTTGACTTGCACAATTGGGCTTACGATTGCCCGCGTGTAAAGCGTAGCCGCAATGACCGATACAACAACGCTAATCGATGCAAAAAGCAGGACCAGAATCCCCATACTTCTTTGTACCGGGGCCACTTCGGCGGCGGCGTTGTCGACGATGGCATCTCCTTGTTCTTCCAGCCCGTCGATAAATGCCAACATCCTTTCTGCCTTGCCTTCGAAGTCTTTGAACTGCGTTTGTAAAGCAAAATTAGCACCCCCTCCTTGGGAATTATCGGCCAGCTCGCGGGGCGACGCTTCGTACAAGGTCAGCAGTTTGCTTAGAGACTGGTTATAATCGCTTTGAAAAAGCTCCAACTGACTGTAGATATCCTTCGGCATCAGGTCTTGTTCTACGAATTCGGCAAACGCTTCCTTCGCATCGTTACCCAACGTTGTGATTTTGTTCTTCGTCAATGTCGCGTCGCTACCGGAAAGCAATTGCCTTACTGCAAGCATTTGCCCTTCGGTCTTGATGACACCATTCATGATGCTGTCCGCGTTGCTCCACGCAGGGCCAGATATAAAACTGAGTATCTTGCCTAACCGGTACATTCCATAGTATCCGGTACCAGCACAGCAAAGCATGAGTAGGACCAACAACAGAAAACCAGAACCGATCCTTACGGATACCCGTCCTGTCAAAAACCCAATGAAACTTGTTAACACGCGAATGTCCCCGCCAAAGGATGCGTTATCGATACGAAACTGTGCAAACATACCCCCTAACCTTTGACTGACAAAAAGAACGCCTTACATTTTCGTAATTCGTTTTAATTTTTTGAATGAAAGCAGTTACTTGGTGCACAATCTCGCACTTCTGCGCAGATTGTGTTCAATTTGTAATTTTCGCTTGACCCGCACTACCTAAATTCACGAAACAACGAACAACTGTTTTCTTTTAGAATGGTGTTTCGAACTTTCGCGATCGGCGGGTCACGGATGACTGTTAATGTTTTGCTGGCGGCCCATTGGCCAAGAATTCGTCTGCTTGCAATTGGCATTGTGGTTTGCCTCATCCAGTCGAACGAATCTTTCGGCCAAGAAACACCTGAAAATGGTTCGAGCGACGAGTCGCTGTCGCTGCCACTCCCTGCGCATCCGGATCGTGTACCTGAATCCGCCGAAACCAATCGGCCAAAAGCGTCTCAGCCAAACAGGGATGCAAGACCGACGGTACCAGTGTCCAAGCAGTCCAATCGAAAGATGCCAATTCCTGGTCATCCCAGCAAGAACTTGCCACCTTTAGGCGAAGAAGAACCCAGCGGTGGTGATGGAGAAGCCGCCGCACCCGAAGCTGCTGGCCTATTTAAGGGAATCCCTCACCAATTCCGAGACGGTGGAATCACGTTCGAAGCCATCTACACGGGTGAAACCTTTACGAAAACCAGAGGCGGAATCAGCCAAACTCGGCCGACCAACTACCGTACCAATTTCGATTTGGTTGGCACGCTGGATACAACCAAGATGGGCTGGTGGGAAAACGGCCGTTTCTTTGTCTATGGCCAAAATCTGAGTGGACGTCCACTCTCCAAAGAAGATGTCGGCGACGTACAGCTCTTTAGCAATCTTGACTCGACCATCAACGAAAACGAACGACCGCACTTCACTACCATCGCTGAATATTGGTACGAACATGCTTTGGTGGACGGCGATCTCCGATTCAAAATAGGCAAGCAAGATGCAAATGCCGATTTCGCTTTGTCGGATCTCGGCGGCGAGTTTGTACACTCGTCGTTTGGCTTTCCTCCGATGATTCCTTTCCCTACTTTTCCAAGTCAAGCGCTAGGCTTAGCGACCTTTCTCAGGCTGACCGAGAATTTGACACTCGGGCTAGCTGCATTCGATGGCGTTTTGCCATCCGGGAAATCAGGCGTTCGATGGGGATTCGATTCCTTAGGGCATAACGGAGCAATCACGTTGTACCAACTTGAGTGGAAACCTCAGTTGGGCTCGCGTGGAGAACTTCCCTCGACCGTTCGAGCTGGAATGTGGCATCACTCGGACAAGGATGTCTGGACCGAAATCTCGGCTGATCCAAATCCACGAACCTTCTGTCAAAACTACGGCGTTTGGTTTACTGCCGATCAGATGATTTGGAAAGAGTCGGAAGCCGCGGATGACGATCAAGGCTTCGGTATCTTCGGTCAGTTTGGTTGGGCTCCAGGAAACCGCAACCTGATTCAGGAATACTACGGCGGAGGACTCGTCTACAAAGGTATCGTCCCTGGACGCGACGTCGATTTGTTGGGTGTCGCTTTTGCCAGTGCCATGTTTGGTTCGGGTATTCGAGCTCAAAACCTAGATCAAGGCATCTTCATGGATCGCTCGGAAACAGCTATCGAAACGTTCTACAAGATCCAGTATTCGCCTTTCGTTTCGTTCCAACCCGACATCCAGTACATCGCCAATCCAGGCGGACTCTATCGCGACGCACTACTTCCAGGCATGCGATTTGAAGTCGTGTTTTAAACACGATTCGTAGCTGGATTCGTGAGAATTCAGAACAAGCTGAATTCTCACGAATTCAGCTACGGTAGTTTGCATTCCGCCCCCCGCCTAAGCCAAGCGAACCCAATTACTCAGGCAACGCCACTTGGTCGGTCGACATGAGGTATCCAACTAAATTGCGAATTTGCTCCGCCGACAAGTTCTGAAGCAACCCATCCGGCATCAACGACGTTTTCGACTGCTTGGTCGAATCGATTTCCTCTCGATCCAATGTCACAGGTTCGGTTGCTGTCTGCAGCGTCAGGGTTCGCTCGGTCGTCGCCGTTGTAACTCCAGTGACGACTCTCCCATCCTTGAGCAAGACGATCAGAGCTCGGAAGTCCGCGCCGACACTAGCGCTTGGATCGACGATGTTCTCAAGCAGATAGTCGAGGTTTTTGCGATTGGAGCCTGTTAAATCAGGTCCTATCTTGATACCTGCCCCATAGAGCACATGGCAACTGGCACATGTCTTCTGAAACAAAGCTCGGCCCGCTCGCAGATCGCTCTTAGCGATAGCGTCCGCGGACAATTCACCTCGAAGCTGGTCCATGAGTTTGCGTTTGTCTTCGGCCGTTCCACGAACACCCCCCCAAGTTTCAGACAACTCTTGGTTCAAAACGCTATCGTCAAACGAACGGATTTGGCGAGCATGAAATGCGGAGACTTCGTTTGCAGCGATCGTCTTGTCACGAATGGCTGACAACAGAGCCTTGGCATACGATGGTCTCGATGCCAGTGTGTTGATCATTTCGCCTCGCTCTGCTGGATTGAACCCCTTGGAACGATTTAGAATCTGCTTCGGTGCATCTGGATGTTCGTATTGTGCTAGGCCGCGGATTGCTTCTCGCACCATGGCTCTATCCCCGAGCAGCTTGAACAACGTTGGAGCAAATTCAGGTGGACGACTACTCAAAAGCGACCGTAATGCTTGTCGACGCGCTTCCGCATCGGCGTTTCCATCGTCGACAAGTTTGGTCATTTCCTCGACGGCTCGTCCATCTCCAAAGACCAATCGCAATGTCTGCATGTAACCGGTCAGTTCTTTCGATTCACTTTTTGCAAAGCGATCTGCGAACGCCTTCCAGTTCGACGGAGGTGCCGCTTTTTGCCAACCATTCAATGCTTTTGCCATGCCGATGACAACTTGTTCTGCCAAAGGAAAATTAGGCTGCTCCGCTGCGGTCAACATCTCGGAAACGATCTCCGGCCGCGAATCGATCTCAAGCGTTAAGCGACGTGAAATGTTTTCGGTCAACAACGGAATCGACGAGACCTTGGCTAGCGAAATGGCTTGGATGGGACTCTGTGGAACCACGGACTCGAGTCCATACCACAACATGGATGGAAACATCCGGTCCTTGTTCAGTTCGGACTTGGAAGCCAATACCATTGCGATTGGCCAGCGATCTGCATTCGACAGTCGCTGCAGTGAAGAAGCTAAATACAAATCGACCAGTCCTGAGCGATCCGTCTTTGCAAGTTGCAAAAGCGAGTCCTTCAAGCTTTGAGATAGGGATGCGCCGTTGGGCCTCAATCGATCAACGAGCAAACGAAGCGCACCGACTCGTTCGTGTTCGTCTGTTGCGGACAATCGCGAAATCAACCAACTTTCGTCTGCTGCTCCAACCGAATAGCACGTTTCAATCAATCGCAACCGCTTTGCTACCTCTTTTGTATTCGAGAGCGTTCTGTCGATTTCCTTTCGAAGACTAACCACATCAGCTGGTGATTTACCCACATATCGTTCCGCCAGGACTCGCCGAGCAGTTCGCGGCCACCAAGCGTTATCGTGCAATTGCAACGCGACAAGTTGGCTGTCCGTCTGTTTGGTAAGGTCCAATGATTGAATCGGTTTCGGCTTGCCGCTGGTCAATTTGTAGATTCGACCACTCGTTCTGTGAACTCCGTCGTGATCGTGGCATTCACCTGTATCGCTCCAGTCCGCGATGAAGACTCCACCATCCGGACCAGTGATCAAGTCCATGCCACGGAACCATGGGTCGGACATGAAGCAAAAGTCCGGCGCACGTTTTCCAACATACCCAGCTCCTTGACGCTCTAGAAGATTGCTGTTGATTCGGGAGCCGTGCAGATTGAGTGTAAAAAGCCGATTGCGGTATTCGGCTGGCCAATTGTCTCCTTGGTAGATCATCAATCCGATGTGGGCATGGCCACCGCCAGCAGCGTTCGTTCCGTCCGACATGCCTTTTTGGACAGTATTCCACTTTTCGCCGTTGTCCCAATGGACATGGTCTGCTGTTTGCGAGATCAATTGGTAGGTGTTTGGATTTAAGTCGACACCGTACATTCTTTCGACGTGCGCTCCTGGTACCACATGCCAAAGGTGTCCGATGACGGTATTGATAACGAACATTTCACCATGCTGGTCGAAATCGAATCCCCATGAATTGGTCATTCCATGCATGACCGTTTCCACCGTGCCATCGACGGGGTGGAATCGCCAAACCCCTGTGTTGATCTTGATTCGCTGTGAGTCGCCAGCCCCCGGCTTGCCGATGTTGCTGGTCGCCTGGATACCGTGCCGAGCATAAAGCCAACCATCTGGTCCCCATTTCAAACCGTTGGCTGGCGTGTGTCCGACGACTCCTTCATCGAGTCCGTCAAGAACGATTTTCGGAGGACTATCTGGCACATCGTCGCGATTCGCGTCAGGGAAGAACAAGACATTGGGCAAAGCAATCGCCCATACTCCACCATTGCCGACTTCGATGCTCGTCAGTTTCCTCGCGTTGTCCCAAAACACCGTTCGTTTGTCGTGTTTGCCATCGCCATCGGTATCTTCCAATACCACGATGCGGTCGCGCTGATTGCTATCGAAGCCGCCAGCACCACCACCTGCCCAACTATAATTTTCAGCCACCCAAAGTCGGCCTCGTTCGTCCGTCGTCATCGCGATTGGATTTTGGACGTGGGGTTCTGCTGCAAAAACCGACAATTCAAAACCAGGTGGAAGCTTGGCGGACTTGACGACGTCAGCGGGTACCATCGGTGTGGTCGTCGACTTTTCCGAATTGAGTGGAGTTGGAAAATCGTCTGCGCTAGATGTTGATAGCGAAGTGCAGCTTGCAATCAAAAATGCATTGAAGAGCCAATTGCGATGGGAGGGTTGCACAATGGTTTCCATTGGAGGGGTAAGGGAGGCTGGTTTTGGCGATCAAGAGCTCACTTGATATCTTACTCCAAATACATGCGTTTCTGTTGTGGCTTTGGAGCGTTTTTCCGTAGGTATTCACTAGGCTAGAGGCGTGGAATGGCGCGAGCTGGCGTTGGTTTTGTCGTTTAACGGTCAGCCGTAGGCGTACCGCGTTCTTTTGGCAGTACGCCTACGGCTGACTGTTAAACGAAGTCCCTTCTCAATATCAAAGCAGCGCGATGCCGTCTGGCGTCACGCGAAACAGCCGGTCGGAAATCGGATGATTGGTGGAAGCGAAATCATGGGCAACCGCGTTTTGAAGCGTCTCTTTTTCATTGCGATATTCGAATAACATAAGTGCATCGCGCGACGGAACGGCCGCCACGATTTCCCTCCCCAAATCTTGTGCCGCTAGGTGAAAGAGTTTCGGATGCAACAAATAGCTCGAGGCCGCACCGCCACTCGGGATCAAGGCCGCGATTCCGGGAAGCGATTCATTGGGCTTCATCACATGCAATTCGGGCTCGGGATAGGCAGACAAATTATCTACAGAGACCTGCATGAGCGTCTCAAGTGAAACGTTCCATCGCTGCATGTCCAGGCTATTGATGAATCGGAACGTATCTTTATTGTCGAGTGCAAAGCAGATGCGCAGGTCTGCTAGCCAAGGTGCACTTACCAGAAACGCCGCGCCTTCTTTGTGGCGATTTGTCTTTTGATTGACTTCTTGGATATATTTATCAGGCTTCAGCAGCGGCTGTATTCGACTTCGGACTGATTCCCAAGATTCCTGTCCAAGCTCCTCGTCGGTTTGAGAAAGCCCGACAGTCCCTTGAATAAAGTGGTCCACAATTTCGTCTAACTTCGCAGGATTCCGCTTGACCTGAGACAGGATATTGCCAATCGACAATTCAAACTTGTCCGTGACAATGTTCAAGCCTTTGACTTCCACTTTGCCATTGGGCATCTGAGCTTTGAGAGCGGCGTGAACGCGGGCAAGAATCCGAGCAGCCAACAGCTCGTCATCGCGATGGACACGCAGCGAGGAGAGCATTCGTTCAATCAAAGGGACATAGGTCTCCTTCAAATGATCAGGACAAGCAGACGAAATGCCCAAGATCAAATCGGAACAAAGCACAAACCAGCGCTGCCCCGCTTGATCGGGCTCAGGTCGATCGGCGGTGAAGTTGCTGTAAATAATTGTGGGGTCGGAGCGAACATTGGTTGATTCCACTTTGGCGAACATGGCTGTCGCAATCTGCTCCCATTTCCCGGACTGCTCGATGATCGTAGTGTCAATGGAAATTGGAGTGCGGAACAACATCAGCCCGATATACGCGTCTGGATTGGCCGCAATAAACTCCACGGCTCCGTCTGCTTCTTGCTGGATTTTCCAGTGAGCTGCATAATCGATTTCGAACAGATTCTGAGGATGGCGAAACGTCAAGTAATGAGGGGAGCTATCGGTTGAGATGCGTTTGTGGCGAAGGTCCAAAGCGGCCCTGGCTTTCTTGAGCGATCCGAGTTTGTCGTCTTTCTTTGTCACGATTGGATTATCCTGCGTGTCTAAAACCTTCGATCTCGGCAAACTCCGATTCGCGCAATCGAAACTCCAATGCCCCGCGAACCCCGGCAACTTGTTCTGGAGTTCGAATACCAACGATCGCTGCCGTGATGGCAGGTTGATGCAGCACCCATGCCAATGCGACCTCAGCCGCCGTCCGACCATGTCGAGAGCCAATCTCACCAAGTTTATCCGCGATCGTCAAATTGCGAGACAAAAGAGGATCTTGAAATTGAGGATTTCGAACCCGCCAATCGTCTTGCGGCAGATTAGCAACCCGCTCACGCGTCATCGCGCCGGTAAGCAACCCGGATCCCATCGGCGAGTAAGCCAATACACCAATCTGATTTTGCAAAACATGCGGCAGAATTTCCGTTTCCACTTCTGTTCGAACGAGCGAATAAGGAGGCTGGAGAGACGTCACCGGCGCGATCGCTTGTGCGCGCTTCAATTGCTGGACGTTAAAATTCGAGACGCCGATCCAACGCACTTTGCCCTCCTTCTGAAGAGCAGCCAATGTGCTCCAGCCTTCTTCGACCGACTCATCCGGTTCGGGCCAATGGATTTGATAGAGGTCAATCGTCTCGACTTGCAGACGCTTTAAGCTGTCTTCGCATTCTTGGCGAATGGAGGCCGCTCGCAAGTCTTTCGTGATGACCCGATCGGCAGTCCAGTTTCGCCCGCACTTGGTAAAGACAAACGGCTTGCGTCCGGAGTATTCCTTTAACGCTTGAGCAACGACGACTTCGGAGTGCCCGAGTCCATAAACGGCCGCGGTATCAATCCAATTCATCCCAGCATCCAAGGCCGCATGAATGGCTTTGACCGAATCCCGGTCGTCTTGCGAACTCCACGAAAACGCCCAACCAGCGCCGCCGATAGCCCACGCACCGATACCCAGCGGGGAGAGAAACATGTCGGAATTACCGAGTCTTTTGTTTTGCATAGCTTGTCTCAGGTTAGTTGGAATTCGACGGAGAGCTGGTAGTTCAATTGCATTCATTGCATCTCGTTTAACAGTCAGCCGTAGGCGTACTGTCAAAGCCGCAAAGTACGCCTTCGGCTGACTGTTAAACGACGAAATAACAAGCCCCAAAGCCGTCCGGTGAGTGCCCAAGAAATGTGGCGAAACCGAAAGGTTCGTGCGCTTCCGCTCTAAAATACAATCGAAAGCTAGCGCTATTTTCTCGCCGCCAGCTCTGATCGTCGATAGTATAGTCGTTTTCGCCCGAATTCAAAATGCGATCGAGTCAGATCATGCAGCATCTAAGAGTTGGTCACTGCCACTTTGCTCTCTTCTGTCTTTCTGTGATAGGCAGCATCTCGTTATCCCAAGATGAAACTCCAGCGGAGGCTTGTATCGAAGGGAGGGCAATAGACGTCCACGGTGATCCTATCCCCGAAGCGTACGTAATTCAAAAAACTTATTCAGGTTTGGATACGACTGTCCCAATGCAGATGCGCGTCAACCAAGATGGATCGTTCCGAATGCTTGCACCGAAGACAGATCCCTCGGCCTTTGGTGTGTATGTGATTGCACGAGGATATGCGACGAGGGAGTTTACGCAACATCAACTTCGTGGGCGATTCATCGAAGCGGTTTTGAAACCTGATGGCAAATTGAATGTGCGAGTTGTTAGTCCTGACGGCGATCTGATTCCAGGTGCAATGCTCTGCGGGAATTGGACCGGTCTTCCGATCAGTCAAGCGCTTCGACAACGACTCGGAGAAACGACAAATGAATACGGCGAAGCTGAGGTTCATGGCTTTGATCTCGAAAAAGACGTATCGGTGTTAGCCGAGGTACCGGGCCAAGGAACATTTACTTGGCTATTTCCAAACAACATCTCCGACAAGCGAATATGGAAATTGGTTTGCCCAAAACATCGAGCTTCGTTGCAGATCAGTGTCATCGATCATGCTGGGGCTCCGGTCCCAAGGGCTTACGTTTCGGTTAATAGGCCGAGCGAAGAGGTTAACACACAAGTCATTCAAGAAGCCAGTCTCGTTTTTCACTCGGCAAAACGAACATCGGAATCTGGCATAGTCCTTTTTGACGATATTGTCTCAGATGAGGTGGAAGTCAATTTGAACGTCGAGCAAGGTGTAAACCGGATCCTTCAGCTTTGCAAAACACCGAACGCAAAGAAGTCCAGTGTCGTTTTCCAGCTTCCGAAAACGGTCCCAGTCGTGATCTCGCTTGTTGCCCCAAAGGAGCTTCATGATCGAAGTGGTATTGAAATTCACTTCGCTTCGGCAACAAGCTCGAAGCAATTTCGATTGAAGACCAATGAAGATGGAATCATTGATGTGCAGCTTGAGCCCGGTGTTTGGAGCTACTATCCGATCGACGAAATTCCTGCGGGTTATGCCTTTTTTGGGCCTATTCCGACAGTCACGGTGGATGCTTCTCTTGAAACTCAAAACCCGATGGCAATCCACCTTTCGAAAGCCCGTCTGATCGAAGGAAAGATCTTGGACGTCGACTTTGAACGTGAACCCTATAACTGGATGTTGGTCGAGAATAGGAAAAACCCAGATTTTGAAATGCAGCCCGCGGGACGCATCGATCGTCACGGGTATTTCAAGCTATGGGTAGCGGAGGATATTTTGGATGAAGACCTGGACAATTTCCAAACACCCGTACATGCACGGGGAACGATTATGGAAGTCGTCTCGAAATCACCTTGGGTTTTGACCCCACGGAAAAAGCCCGTTGCGAAGGATTGATTTGTCATTTATTACGGCTCGTAGCACGACGCGCAAGCTAGTGAATTGGGTAGTAGATTCACTAGCTTGCGCGTCGTGCTAAGGTGTTTTCCAAGCTGCCGCTCCCCTCAACACTTGGCGGACTTCCGTTTCTTTCCAATTGTGCCTCGATTGCGAACCTTCTCGATATAGTCCGGCGAATAAGGGACTTTGCAGTCGTTGTCTCCCAAATCTGCAGTAACAGGCCCAATCTTTTCTCCGACCTGAACGGCAGTCTCGGTTAACGGCGCAACGCTTGAGCCCACAGCAATCACAAAGCTATTCATATGGTAACGAACATCGTCGGGCTCAGAGTGTATCGACTTCTGAACGCGTTGAAGCAGCTTTTTCAAAACGACAAGATCCAAATTTGCATCATCCGTAATGCCTACGATGCTGGATAGTGTGGCCCATCCCGCTACAGCGCTGAGCGGTTTTTTGGAATCGATCCATTCCAGCGCCAAACCCCAACCGTGCGGACTGCCCGCTGCAACCCAAGCGACCGTCCAGCCGCAAAGGGGGCGGCAATAAGCTTTGGCAACCCAATGCTTGAGGTCTTTCTTGGTCATCTTGGCATCGTCTGCGATCAGCCCGGCCAAGTACATTGCATCGTAAACACCCGTATTGTAGAGGTCCAAGGCAAGTTGATAGTCCTTTTTGATTCGCTTGACGATCTTCTGCAGGTCGGAGATCTTCACGCCGTAGCACGGTTCTTGCACGCCATGCTTGAAGATAATGCGTTTGTAGCTGTCGCTGCCTAATGGTTTGATTTCGTCAAGGATTTCTTGTGAGGTCATTGATATTTCCTAGTATGACTTGGGAGTGTGTGACTACCTTGCAATATTTTTGTCGTGGCCTTCATCCAAGGAATGTGTTGCTCGGGAGGGCGAGGCTCCTGCCGAGCCATTGTGTCGCCAGCTCGGCAGGAGCCTCGCTCTCCCATTCGCATACAGGCCTGTGGACACAGCAATCATCCATAGACGTGTTACACCGCTTTTTTCCCAGACATCACTTCGATGATCGCATGCGCGAACCAAGGTAGGTCATCAGGCTTGCGGCTGCTAACAAAATGTCGATCGACAACGACAGGTGCATCTTCCCAAATGGCGCCTGCATTGACCAAGTCGTCTTTGATCCCCGGCGAGCCAGTTACTCGAACTCCGGAATAAACACCGGCAGAAATCGCCAGCCAACCGCCATGGCAGATCGCAGCAACGCATTTTTCTTGCTCGGCAAATTCTGCAATCAGTCGTTTGACACTCGACAGCCGCCGTAGACGGTCGGGCATAAAACCTCCTGGTAGCAGAACGGCATCGAAATCGGTTGATTTGGCGTCATCGATTCGCATGTCCGATTTGCAGGGATAACCGTTCTTGCCCGCATAAACGGTCCCGGCTTCCTCGCCCGCAATCACAAAAGTAGCTCCAGATTCGATCAATCGTAGTTTGGGGTACCAAAGTTCTAGGTCCTCATAGATGTCACCGACAAAGGCCAAGATTCGCTTGCCACGGAGTGGTTCAGGTGGTTTTGTCTGCATTTTGCGACTTCTGCTTAGGTTCTAAGCGATTGAAGGGAGGAAAAGGGACCATATACTCTCGCGATTTTGTGAATCATGGATTAAAACGCACGGTAAACTTGCGTGCAAGGAATCTTGAACCGAATCAGGCTTTTGTTAACCTGATACAGTTAAGTTCCCGGAGCAAAATCTTGCCCCGGCTCAAAAAAACGCAGTTCGAATGCTTGTTACAGACAATTTAGGGATGTTCAAATGGGGCTTGGTGATTTTTTTAAGGGCGCAAAACCAGGCCTGTCTTTTGAATTGTATCCGCCCAAAACGGACGAAGGAGTCGGTCTGCTACTGGAAGCGGTCGGCGAGCTCATTGAGTTTTCTCCAGACTTTTTTACGTGCACATACGGCGCAGGTGGCTCGACTCGCGATCGAACACTCCAGATCTTGAGTGAAGTCAAAGCCAAGTTCAATGTCCCGGTTGCCTCGCACTTGACCTGTGTCGGGTCGACCGTTGAGCAGTTGCGTGGGTATTTGCAAACAGCCATTTCGCAAGGAACAGAGCACATTGTCGCCCTCCGCGGCGATCCACCGAAAGGGCAGGCCGAATTCAAGCAAACCGATGGCGGATTGAAATACGCCAACGAGCTCGTCGCTTTGATTCGATCCGAGTTCCCGCAACTGGGCATCGCCGTCGCAGGCTATCCAGAAGTGCACCAAGAAGCTCCCAACGCCGAAGTCGATCTCGAAAACCTAAAACGCAAAGTGGACGCGGGCGCGGACATTGTTGTGACGCAGCTTTTCTATATCAACGAAGACTTCTTCCGGTTTCGAGACAAATGCGTCGCCGCTGGTATCAAAATCCCGATCGTCCCCGGAATTTTGCCAGTGACCAATCTTTCCCAAATTCAACGAATCGCATCCCTTTGCAAAGCCAAGCTACCGGACTCGCTGGTCAGCCGACTCGGCGAGAACTCCGATTCGGAGTGGCAGTTCTCAGCTGGAGTGGAATTCGCTCAACACCAGGTTGCCGAGTTGCTCAAAGGTGGAATCCCAGGTGTCCACTTCTACGTGCTAAACAAATCGCAAGCGACCGCTGAAGTACTCAAGGCGCATTGGTTCGTTTCATGAGCGAATTGAAGTTCGGTTTTTTGGGTGGTGGCCAAATGGCGACGGCCATTGCCCGCGGTGCGATCCTCGCAGGAATTGCGACCGATTCGGAAATTGCCTTTTGCGATTCGAATGCCAGTCAAATCGAAGTGCTAAAAACGAAGTTCCCCAACGCCTCATTGGCATCCCCTGAGGATCTCTTCGCCAAGTGTACGCGCGTTGTCCTGGCAGTTAAGCCGCAGACGCTCCTGGATATCTCAGCAAGTATCGCGGCCAGGATCAGTGAGAAGCATCTTCTCGTTTCAATTGCGGCTGGTATTTCGCTGTCTAAGTTGGCAAGCGGGCTTGGTACGCAGAGAATCATTCGCGTGATGCCCAACACTCCATGTCAATCATTGGAAGGGGCGAGCGGCATCGCGGCCGCAAGTGCAGTTACGCCCGAGGACTTGGAATGGTGCACTTCACTTTTTGGCGCTGTCGGCAAAGTCGTTCGGGTTTCGGATGACCAATTGCATGGGGTGACGGGCGTTTCCGGTTCCGGCCCGGCTTATGTTTTGATGATGATCGAAGCGCTAAGTGATGGCGGAGTCATGGCAGGATTGAGCAGACAAGCCGCCCTGGAACTGGCCACGCAAACGGTATTGGGGACCGCCAAAATGGTGCAAGAAACCGGTACGCATCCTGCAATACTGCGCGAACAAGTGACCAGTCCTGGCGGAACGACCATCGCGGCATTGAGCACGATGGAGAGAGCTGGATTCCGGTCCGCCGTCATTGATGGCGTGATGGCAGCGGTCAAAAGATCGAGGGAATTGGCCGGTGGTTGAACCTTAAAATCAAAAGAAACCGATGCGATTTTCTCCCCCTCGCCCCGTTTCGGGGAGAGGGGACCGGGGGGCGAGGGGAGCAAAGTCAAAAAGATGTGGGTAATGACGATGAACGCTGGCCCCGGTTTTCTTGAGTGATCGATATTCGTCGAGAACTAAACGAAGTGTACTGACCTACTTAGCTCGAATGGCCGTTTCCCACTTTGCGTTTTTCTTGTAATATCTTCGGCAAAGTGACGAGTTTTTGGGCTCTAAAGCCCGTAGCGGTTGGGCAGGTATCGCCTATCGTTCTTTCCGATTCGACTAGGAGGTCAACGCATGACAGCAACAATGAACATAATCGAAGAGCTTCAGTGGCGAACCCTGATGCACCAATGCACCGACTTGGCAGCGGTAACCAAAGAGCTTGAAACCTCGACCGTTCTCTACGCAGGCTTTGATCCAACCTCCGACTCGTTGCATGTCGGATCGCTGTTGCCTCTGATGATGCTGCGCCGATTTCAACTTGCGGGCCACAAGCCGATCGCGTTGGTGGGTGGTGCCACCGGAATGATTGGTGACCCGAGCGGCAAGTCGGATGAACGGACATTGTTGTCCAAGGAGATCTTGCAGCACAACGTATCGAGCGTTGAAACTCAGATGCGTCAGTTCTTGGACTTCGACGGTCCGAATGCGGCCGTCGTGGTCAATAACTTCGATTGGATGCAGTCCTTTTCGTTTCTCGACTTCTTGCGAGACGTTGGCAAGAATTTTCCGGTCAGCGTCATGCTCGGCAAGGACTCGGTCAAAAGCCGATTGGAGCGGCAAGATAGCGGATTGAGCTTCACCGAGTTCAGCTACATGCTGTTGCAAGCCTACGATTTTGCCTACTTGGCCAAGCACCGCAATTGCAAGCTACAAATTGGAGGCAGCGATCAATGGGGCAATATCACAGCCGGGATCGATCTCGGTCGCCGCATGAACAGTCAGCAGTTGTACGGACTGACTTGTCCGCTGCTGACAACAACCGACGGAAGGAAAATGGGCAAGACGGAAAAAGGGGCTGTTTGGCTTTCGGCCGACAAGACCTCGCCGTATGAGTTCTACCAGTACTTCATCAACGTAGCTGACGCCGACGTGTTGATGGTGCTTCGGTTTCTATCGGACGTAGGACACGAAGAGTACATCGAAATCGAAGGCGCGATGGCCGAAAAGCCTGGTGCCGCTCAGCGACGATTAGCGGAATCGATCACACGTTTGGTGCATGGTGATGCCGGGTTGCAATCGGCGCTGCGGGCGTCGCAAACGTTGTTTGGTGCCGAGATTGATTCGCTCAGCGAACGAGAGTTGAGTGAGATCTTTGCGGATGTACCAAGTAGCACATTGCCACGAGCACGCTTGGATGAAGGCCTAACGTTGATCGACGCTCTCGTGGCGGTTGCATTAGCTGCCAGCAAAGGGGAAGCACGTCGATTCATCGAAGGTGGCTCGGTGTATATTAACAACCGAAAGGAATTAGCGATCGACCGAACTCTATCGTCGGCAGACTTGGTGAGTGAGTCGGTGATTGTGTTGCGTCAAGGCAAAAAGAAATACGCCTTGCTGCGATTCGCGTAAAAGGTCACTCTCGGCAAGAGTGACCCACGGTGGGGCACACCTGCCGGGTGTGCCCTGGAAGTGCAATCGACATCTCTTCATTAATGAATCAAAAACGACCTTGAACCATCAAGGCAAAATGACGCCACGCTTCTCAGCCAGCAATCGCATCGCAATTTCAAAATACGGATAAGGCGTTTTCGGACGGCGTTTTCGAGACCACACGAACACCACATTGACCATCGAACGCGGCAATTCGCCAGCATCGACACGTGCAACGATATCGTCGACGAACGCTTGTTGTTCCGGCAACCACAGACGAAGCCCGTAGTACAATTGGTCTTTCAGTTCGACGGTGTTGAACGACATCATCCTTTCCGCTTCGTTGAAATCGAGACCATCTTGGGCGTAGACGGTGCCTGCCGAAAAGGATGTCAAGGCAGCGAAAAGTCCACTCAGCGTAGAAATCGCGAGAGTTCGTTTTGGTTTCATGATTCTCCAGTCCTAATTTGTTTTTGCCAAGCTTTATAGTGCTGGCTCTGGTCAATCCCAGCTAGTGCGGGGATAATAGCCGGATTGAGAATCTAATTTCAAGGCAATTGTGGAAGGCTGAGTGATTTGGGTAACCCCGATTCGAGACAATTTGATTGGCCGGAATCCGGTAGGCTGGCTGGGGTCGACTACGGAACGGTCCGGATCGGAGTATCGATTTGCGATCCGAGCCGAACTTGGACGAGCCCGCTCGAAACATACACCCGAAGAAATATTACGCTTGATCAAAAGCACTTTGAGGACTTGGCCAAAGACAATCAAATCCTCGGATGGGTGGTAGGCTTGCCGATCCATTGCGATGGCAGGGAGAGTCAGAAGTCGGTAGAGGCTCGCGATTTTGCTTCTTGGCTTTATCATATTACGGATTGCCCCGTCCGCTTCGTCGACGAACGCTATACTACGGCACTTGCCAATCGGTTGCTTCGAGAAGCCGAGCTGACTCACAAGAAGCGAAAGAAACAAGTGGACAAAATCGCTGCGCTTTTGATCCTGGAAACCTACCTCGAATCCGCCAAACATCCTTCCTTTCAACCTCTGCCACTCGAGGACTAGCTCCATGCCGTGCTCAAAAGCCAACTCCTTTGAAAACAAAGAATCACTCATGCGAGCCCCATCCAATTTGGTTTTGCAGATGACGTCGATCGCCATCTTCGCCATCGGTGGTTTGCTTTTTTCAGGGGCATCGTTGCAGGCTCAAGAACAAAAAGCGGCTGTTAAGTCGAAACGGGATGAACCGCAAGGGCTGACGAAGTACTTGGGCCGCCGTATCGCGCAACCCATGAGCTACATGCACATGAATTGGCTTAATCGCCCAGAGCGTCTCAAAGAGGAGAATCCTCAGGAGATGTTGGAGCAGCTTGGACTCAAGGACGGTCTGGTTGTTTGCGATTTGGGAGCGGGTGATGGATACCATACGCTCCAAATGGCGCCACGCGTTGGCCCGACTGGCAAAGTCATCGCGGTCGATATCCAGCCTGAAATGCTGCAAGAATTGTCTAGAAAGCTTGCGGAAAAGAAATTCGAAAACGTAGATACAGTACTTGGCGAGCTCTGGGATCCAAAGCTACCTGAGAACACAGTCGATCTAGTTTTGATGGTGGATGTGTACCATGAGTTTTCGCATCCTGTTCAAATGTTGGCAGCACTGCGGAAAGCTCTGAAACCAGACGGTTTGATCGCGCTGGTCGAGTTCCGAGCCGAGGATCCAACGGTGGCCATCAAACCGGAGCACAAGATGACGAAAGTCCAAATCCTAAAGGAATACAAAGCGAACGGTTTCAAACTAGCGAAGGAATACGAACGATTGCCTTGGCAGCATTTGATGTTCCTGCAGCCCGATCCAAATTGGGCTGACAAACCGTAATGCAACTGAAACGAACGACTCGTACTCTGAAATAATATGCCGAGGAAATTTGCGATAACGGTCGCGTACGACGGGACCGACTTCGGGGGCTGGCAGCTACAAATCAACGCGATTAGCATCCAGCAAAGACTGAAGGAGGCGATTGCGAAAGCGACGACAGAGCACACGCACGTCAACGGCAGCGGTCGAACCGACTCCGGCGTCCATGCACTGGGGCAAGTCGCCGCGTTTGTCCTGAAAAATTGGAAGCATGACTCGAGCAAATTGGCCCTTGCAATCAACCGCTACTTGCCAGAGAGTATCGTGGTACGGCAATGCCGCGAAGTGGTGCTTCCATTCGACCCGATCCGCGATGCGAGAAGCAAACGATATCGTTATACGATTCGCAATTCCAAAGTATCGGACGTCATGAATTATCGGTTTCACTGGTGGCTGCCCAAGAAACTGGATCACGATGCCATGCGGGCTGCTGCCAAGTTTCTCGTCGGTACTCACGACTTCAAGGGCTTTGAAACGCCGGGATCACCGAGGCTGACAACAACGCGTACGGTTTATGCGTTGGAGGTCACGACTGTTCCGACCATGGATGGAGTCGATATATGGATCGATGTCGAGGCGGACGGGTTCTTGTACAACATGGTTCGGAACATCGTTGGAACGTTGCGAGACGTTGGGGCAGATCGATTCGGTCCACGTTGGATGCTGTCGGCTCTTGAATCAAGGGAGCGAAAGCAAACCGACCTTACCGCCCCAGCTAGAGGCTTGTGCCTAATGCAAGTCAACTATCTCGAAAGCTTGTTTGTCGATTCGACTTCGTTATGAGCCGATGCGTTGAGCCGCAACGCGGCGACATTCAATAGCCATGGGCGTGAGCCCATCATCATTACCCACATCTTTTTGACTTTGCTCCCCTCGCCCCTTCTAGGGGAGAGGGTTGCCGTCCCGTTGGGACTCAATCGCATTCTGTTGTATGCTGTCCTGATTGTCGCACGATTGTCTCAATCGTTGCTCTGTGTCGTGGGCAAAATCGCAAAACAATTGAGACAATTGTTTGACACTCCATTGAGACAATTGTTCGACACTCGAAAAGAAGAAATACCCCGGCCTGTTGCAATGAGGCGGACACTGCAAACAGGCCGATGGGGTACCTCTGCAGTCGGCGAACCGACGCAAAACCAAATGGCTGCAATTTTCGAAGGAAAACATCGAGAGCGTGGAGGCGGGGAATTCCCCGACACTCCGCCACTCAGTCGACGTTGGGTAGAACTTAAGTTTTGCTCAACAAACAAGCAAAACCGCAGTATCAAGTCTCCGAATGCAATGTTTGTGCCAAACTCCCCTCGGATTGAGCCAATAGCGAAAAGTATGGGTGACAATCAGCTTTATGACGCTAAGCTATTGGGATTCCTGCGTGCAAAAAAAGGAACTTCACCACTTTTGCGGCCAAGTGCCGCTCAAGCCTGATGCTGTTGCCTAAAATCGCAGCAGCCTGCCTCGTGAACCTCACCAGCTACCAGGGTGTCACGATTGCACGCTCGAAGGTACTAACCCAATTTCGACCTAAAGAAGATTCATGACGAATACGCAGCCAAAAACACCGCGCTCCATCACGATTTTTGACACGACCTTGCGAGACGGCGAGCAATCGCCGGGAGCGAGCATGAACCTCGCCGAAAAATTGGAAGTTGCTCAAGCGCTGTCGGATTTGGGCGTCGACGTCATGGAAGCCGGTTTTCCGATCGCTTCCCCGGGGGATTTTGAAGCTGTCCGCGAAATCGCCAACACCATTCGAGGTCCCATTATTTGCGGATTGGCCCGCTGCAACGATGGCGACATCGATCGAGCCTGGGAAGCCCTCCAAAAAGCCAAGCAAGCTCGTATTCACGTTTTCTTAGCAACCAGCGCGATTCACCGTGAATTCAAATTGCGTATGACCCAAGACGAGATCATCGCCCGTGCTGTCAAAGGAGTTGAACGGGCTGTCTCTTATTGCGATGACGTTGAATTTTCGGCGGAAGACGCCGCTCGAACCGAAATCGATTTCCTTTGCCGAGTCGTAGAAGCGGCCATCAAAGCCGGTGCTACCACCATCAATATTCCAGACACCGTCGGCTACACGACTCCAAACGAAATGTATCAGCGAATCGAAGCGCTGATCAACCGCGTCCCGAATATCGACAAAGCCATTTTGAGCTGCCACTGTCACGACGACCTAGGAATGGCTGTCGCTAACTCCTTGGCCGCCGTTCAAGCTGGGGCCGGTCAAATCGAATGCACCATCAACGGCATCGGCGAACGAGCTGGCAACTGCTCGCTCGAAGAAGTCGTGATGGCCATGCGAACCCGAAGCGAAATGTACAACACGACAACGCGCATTGTCACCGAACGATTGGTCCCGGTAAGCAGATTGCTTTGCAAAATTACCGGCCTCGATGTTCAGCGAAATAAAGCTGTCGTCGGTCGTAATGCATTCGCACACGAAGCGGGCATTCATCAAGACGGAATGCTGAAAGACCGCAGCACCTACGAAATCATGCGGCCCGAAGATGTCGGCTTCTCCAAGACAGACTTGGTGCTAGGAAAACACAGTGGCCGCGCCGCATTGGCCGATCGAGCGAAAGAGCTTGGCTACAGCCTTACCGGCGTGCAGTTGCAAACCGTCTTTGAGCAATTCAAGTCGTTGGCCGACAAGAAAAAAGAAATCTACGATGGTGATATCGTTGCGTTGATTCAGCAGCAAATAAGCGGGCCAACTCAACGCGTCTGGTCCCTCACCTCGTTCTCGGTCTCAAGCGGAACAGGCAAAGTCCCTTGCGTTGAACTAACGTTGCAACATGGCGACGAACATTTTACGGAACGTGTCGAACAAGGTGACGGGCCAATCGACGCTGCATTCTGGGCCGTCGAGAAAATTACAGGCATCAAAGTCGTCTGCAAAGACTTCCGTGTTCGCAGTGCTACCATCGGCCGCGATGCATTGGGAGAGGTGACGTTGGAGGTCGAACACGAAGGGCAGCAATACCGAGGAATGGGGGCTTCAACAGACTCGGTGGAGTCCACGATTCTTGCGATGCTAAATGCCGTGAACCGAATTGTGACCGAGAAGGCCGTTCGTTCGCAATCGCGAGTCACCCCGCAAGATAGCTAAAAAATTCGTACCCAGGCTCTGCCCAACGCCGGGAAGCATTTTTCGCTGCTAAAAACAGGCTTTTGTGTAGCGAAAGTCGCCAAGACTTTCGGCTGCATCGACTAAACCACCGAAACTCTTGACGAGTTTCGCTACAAATGGTGCGTACCGGGGTACGAGTGGAACGGGGGCTAGCGCCCAACGGCTAACTGACCGGTAAAACACATTGCGATGTGCCTAAAGTATCTCTCGTTTTCTATCGACATAATCCCAAAGGACAAATCGATCGAGATCGTTACCTGCGGTAAAGAACACTCGACCTTTTGTCTGTTCCGCCAACCGGTATGCGAATCGAATATCCTCCTCGGATTGCGACCAACTCGGTACCAAAAACATGTTGATCACAATCCCCTCTTTGGCGCATTGCATGGCCTCTCGCATTGTCTCTTTTTCCGTGCGAGGATTTGGCGGGTACATCAAGTACAACATCTCACCCTCGAAGTGAGCTGTTGGTAGGCCGTCGGTAATCAAGACGATTTGCTTGTTGGGCGAATCGGCTGTCGCTAAGTTTTGTCTCGCCAGTCGCAGTGCATGCTGGATATTCGTGAAGTGAGGCGGAACTTGGTGTTCGCTCATGTTTTCGTCGCTCATATCCGCTTTGAGATTCACGACGGGGTTATGGATCGTCACGGGCTTCGGCATCAAATCGATGATTTCGCCAGGCCTTCGAAGTTTCGCAAACGAATACATTTCGATGAAACGCAGAAAGTCGCCGGGATACTCACTCGTTATTAGGCCTTGTAAGGCAAGTCCCATTCGCTTCACGTTCATGTATTGCCCGTCGTACCGCATGGAGCCACTCATGTCCATGATGACAACGGTAGCGCACTTGGGCGTATTTTTAGTTCGATGTACCTCTAAATCATCGGATCGCATCCGAACCGGAAACTCATCTGGCCGCTTGAGCATCGCATTGATGACGGATTGAGTCGTGTCCAAATTGGCGATCGAGTCGCCGAATTCATACTGCTTGGTCGATGGAAGTTCGACACTGCCATCCCCCACGATTCGACCCTCATGCCGACCCGATCGACCTGCTTTGAGTTGGGAGAAGATACGACTGAGGAGTCGACTTTGAAAAGTTTTATGTGCCTTGGGGGTTAAGTGAAACGCCCCTTTTTCATCGCGATCCAACCCCTGTCGTTCCGCCATCTCGCGCACATAGTTGCTGATTTGTTCACGGAGCTCCTCGAGCTGATTCAGGTCCGATGGGGGGGCAAACTCGGCCAGTGCGTCCATATCGATCAAACCGATTTGAGCTGTTTTGGCGGCCTCTTTGAGTTGCTCGAGCAACTCGTCAATCTTCTCCAACTCCTTCTTGATCTCCAAAGCCTTTGGGATGTCCATTCGCTCGTGGCCTGTGAATGCATACTTGCTGACGAGGTCGTCGATGTTGTACTTGTCACCTAGGGCCTCCATCACATGCAAGACCATGGCAGCAAAATCGGGTGACTCTCGGTCCGAGCGATACCAGACTTGTTCGAGCAAATAAATTTGTTTCGAATGGACAGCTTTGTGGAAGTCCCCTTTTAGTTTGGCTGGCGGGTTTGCCTTTTTCGAGAGTTTATCGAATCGGTCGTTGGCTTTCTTCTCGAGTCCACCGGTTTCGTAAGTCTCGAGGATTTTACGTTTGCGATCTTCAAGCATCTCCATGAGCATATCGATACTCGGTCCAAGACCACCGATCTGACTCGGGTCAATCTGGATAGCTCTGGCGAGTTCCTCTTCGGTCAATTGGCGGTATTTACCGTAAGCCAGCGCATGTTCAAAAGCTCCAGAGACCATGTCCGGAGCTTCGGCTGTTGGGCTTGGAAATTCGGTTGGGTTGTACTTTTGATAGGTATGAATAACACCGCCGATCGGCGTCCGGCGTTCTGGCGTAGTCATTTTTTGTCCTTGGTTTGGCTTTGGTTCCTGGAGTACCCAGCATTATACCGGATCGAAAAGCCTGGACTTTGTTTGACCAACCAACTCATTATTCGGGAGTGCGCGGCTCCTGCCGAGCCATTACACCGCTGGCTCAGCAGGAGCCTCGCCCTCCCGAAGATTTTAACTGAACTTGACAACCGAAGGAAAGTTAGACGCTCCACCGTCTTGCGACGGTGGCTACTTGGCATCGCAAAGATGTTTGGAGCGGTGAAGCGAGGCTCTCCCATTTCAAACATAAGCCGCAGGCGACTCAAGGTGAGGGCAAATCCACTTGCATTGGGCTTCCGAGATAGCCAATAAGGTCGCGAATTTGATCGTTTGTCAGCGTTTGGAGCAGCCCGTCGGGCATCATCGAAACTTTTGAGAGAGAGCGTTCTTCTATTTCCGACTTCGGCAATACCACCTTCTCATTGGCGGTTTGGATCGTTATCGCAGAGTCGGATTCATCGACAATCATCCCTGTAATCACCCGCCCAGATTCGGTTTGTATCAACTCCATCTGAAAGTCTTTCGCAACTGCCGCACTTGGATCTACCAGGTTTTCCAAAACATAGTCGATGTTCGTGCGCTGGGCTCCAGTTATGTCAGGTCCGATCGCCCCTCCCTCGCCGAACAACTTGTGGCAGTTCGCACAGTGCTTTTGAAACAACGAACGCCCATTAGTTGCATTTGCCTTCCCAACAAATGCGGGCGTAAGTAGCTTGCGGTACTTACCAATCAATTGCTTTTTGTCCGCTGACGTAGTTCGCATTTCTCCCCAGAGTTTGGTAATGCGGTCATTTAGCGCTTGGCTTCCAAGGCTTTGCAATTGTCTAGCCGTAAACGCAGAAATGTCTTTCCGTGGAATACGATTCTTCTCTACTGCATCAAGCAAACTACCCCCCCAATTACTTCGAGAGGCCAGAGTTTGCAAAGCATCTTGTTTTGCGTCCGCGTCGAGAGAAGAATAACTATCCAGGAGCAATTGCGAAGTGGATTCGTGATCGAACTCGGCCAATCCGCGAATGGCATCACGGCGAACCTCAGTATCTCGCACCAATTCAATTAAGAGCGATGCGACATTTGGACCTTTCTTGGCCACTAGCGAACGGATTGCTCGAGTGCGCTCCTTTGGATTGGCGCTTCGGTCCGCAGCTAACTTGCTGAGCGATACGAGTGCCCGAGGATCGTCGAAAACAAGGGCCAACTCGGTCGCAGACTGCCTCACTTTTGCATCCAAGCTGCCTTCTAATTTGGTATACGCAGCAGTCCATTCAGCGGGCACACCTACCGAGCGACGTCCCTCTAGTCCAAGAATCATGCCGGAGAGTAAATCATTTTGGAGTCCTGCATCAGTCGCTTTGGAAAGATGCTTTGACAAAAGGTTCATGCCACGCGAGGAATCCATATGCGATGCAACGCGACGCGCAATATGATTGCGCACCAAAGGGATACGAGCCTCCATAGCCAAATCGACAAAACGCTTTAAATCGTGGTCGATCAAGGGCTCAATGGCGTACCAGTTCATCAGCGGCAAATTCATGTCGCCAGCATCTTCCGTGTGCCGAAGCAGATTTGCCGCAACAATCCAGCGATCCTCTGGCTTCCATCGCTGCAAGGAACTTGATAATTGCAGACGAACGTACGCAGATGCGTCATTGTCCGCCATTTCGATGAACCGGTTCGTCGTTGCGTTTGACAGAGCCGGACCTTCGCAAAGCAATCGAATGGACCAACCGCGAACATATTCGCTTTCGTGATTGAGCTGCTTAAACAGAAAAGACTCGTCGATTCCACCGATAACATATAAAGCCCAGACCGCTCTCAGCTTGCGAGTTATGTCCTGGTTTGCATCGAAAAGTTGGAGCAAGCTCTTGCGAACATCGCTCATTTCATCGCCTCTGGCCGCTCGTTCTTGCAATACTCGCCGAGCATGTCGAACTTGCCAATCGTTTTTATGCAATTGCAACTGAACTAGTTCGTCGTTGGTGAGACTTGCAATGTCAACCGGCCGGTAGGCTGGTGTCCCAAAAGTCACTTTGAAGATGCGGCCCGTTTCTCGTTGCGTATTCTTGATGCTATGGCATTCACCCGTGTCGGACCAATCGCTGACATAAACTCCACCGTCCGGACCGTATTGAATGGTTACTCCCATGTGCCAAGGGTCTTTCGATTTCAGCAAGTCCTTACCATGCGAAGCGACGTAGCCTGAACCCGATCGAGCCAACAAGTCGTTGTTGACTCGCTTGCCGTAGATATTGTTAGTAAACACGGAGTTGCGATAAGAGTCTGGCCAGTTGTCGCCTAAATAGATCATGGTGCCGCAGTGAGCATGCCCGCCACCCATTGCGCCCTCCGCTTCTGAGCCAATTGCCTCATGAAAATTCGGTCCACCAAGATAGTGCAAATGATCTGCGATGGTCGAGATCCGTTCGTACGCGTAGCGACTTGATTCCCGGTTTCGCCATGGTTCATAATGTGCTCCCTGAATGACTTGAAACAAATGGGGATTGACGCAGTTGGTCACAAAACTATCGCCAACATCGTTCCAATCGATTCCCCAAGGGTTCGTCGTCCCGTCAGCATACGGTTCCCAAATGTGCTTAACAGGGTGGTAGCGGTACACTCCACCGTCAAACTGGACGCGTTGATCGTCCGGCGTTCCGGGCTTCGCGATGCGAGAAAAATTGGTGCGGCCATGGGTGCCATAGAGCCAACCGTCTGGCCCCCACGCGAATCCGTTTGCTAAATTATGACTATTGGCGTGATTGCCAAAACCGTCGAGGAGCAGTTCTGGCTTGCTGTCAGGAACGTCGTTGCCGTCTTTATCTGGAATGAAGTAAAAGAACGGGGGCGACATGACCCAGACACCACCGAATCCAACTTCGATGCCGGTTACGTAGTTGAGTCGATCGAAGAATACTTTTCGTTTATCAAACTTGCCATCACCATCGGAGTCTTCCAGAATGACAATGCGATCACCAGGCTTGGTGCCGTGGTTTGGGTAGTTGTACGCTTCTGCGACCCAAAGTCGACCACGATCATCAAAGCAAAAACCGACAGGCTGCTGGACGTCAGGTTCTCCTGCGAACAACGTCACCTGGAAGCCATCAGGCACCACCATCGTCGCGGCCGCTTGCTCGGGTGAAAGCGGTTCATCTACAGCCGCTATCTTTGGTTCCTCATTGGTATCTTCAATTGATGGCTCACTGAATGAGCACGTAACACCGAAAAGGACCGGTAGCAAAAGTGCGAAAGAGAAGCCCAAGATCGTTTTCATCTGTTGACCGCGTTTGCAATTCTTCTAGTGCCAAGACCGTTTATCAAGCATCTAGTCATTTTAATGCAAATTCCAATGGATGATTCGTTCTTGCCACGAAAAAACTCATCAGCTCCAGGTGCGAGCAGCTCTTGAACGCAAACTGTTGGCTTCTGCGTCGTTGACAAATTCTTGCTTGACCGGATCGAAGCTCAATTTGCGTTTAAGCATCCATGACATCGCGGCAGCATGACAAGCCACGTGTGAGTTGCGCATCACCTCGGGATTCGCTACCGTTGCCTGTCGCGACTTTACGCAGTCGAAGAAGTTTCTTGCGTGGGCCGAAACGTCCAGTCCCTTTACTTTGCCCGCTGATTCTTGCAGTTCTTTACGAAGTGAGTCGGAGGAGACAACCGTTTCGCCGCTATCGCCGGTTTCGATCGATCCCTCGCTGCCGACAAATTTTACCGGACAAGTCCCCAGGCGTGTAATCCAATTAGGCCCCCGATCGCCGAATGGCGTCGGCAAAAAATCCAAAATCATTTTTACGCCATTGGCATACATGCATGTAATGCCGGTATCGTATGGCTCAAAAGATATCGGCATCGTATTGTCGGACTGATTGGCCCACTGACAAAGATCGACGGTGTGGGCGCCCCAGTCCAACAAGCGCGCACCGGAATCGAAGTCATAGTAGCCTCGCCATCCGCCAGATACATATTTGCTGTTGTACGGACGCCACGGTGCTGGGCCGAGCCACAAGTTCCAGTCGACCACCTCTTTGTTCGGCGTTGGTTCGCCTGGAAGCCAGCTATTGTCCAAAGTTGGGATGTAGACCGAAGCGTACATCGTTTCTAACTTTCCAAGCTTTCCTGTTTGAGCAAGGCGAACGGCCTGTTGAAAATTCGGAACGCTTCGTCTCTGCGTTCCCGCTTGGAAAATGCGTCCGGTGGCCTTCATCGTGTCAGCCAGTTGCTGACAGAGCTCAATCGTCAGACCGCAAGGCTTTTCGCTGTACACGTCTTTGCCTGCCTTGGCTGCCATCATGGAGGCGGTTGCATGCCATCGATCACCTGTTGCCACGATGACCGTGTCGATGTCTTTTCGATCCAAAAGCTCGCGAAAGTCCCGATAAAGTTTGCAGTCCGTATTTGCATAATGTTTGTCAACTAGCGCTTTGCCAGCATCCCGTCGACTTGCTTGAACATCCGCAATAGCAACACATTGAACATCCGCCAACCCGAGCATGGCTTGAAGGTCGTATGTGCATCGAGGACCGATGCCGATCACTCCGAGTGTGATCTTGTTGCTTGGTGCAACGCCACCTCGACCTAGCACATGCGGTGCGACGATCAGTGGCAAGACTGCGGCAGCAGTCGATGACTTGAGGAAGGTGCGTCTGGTAGTGCTGTTGTGTTTCATGGTACGAGACATTTGCGGGAGGAAGGGATGTGTTCGTATCGGCTTTTGCCGAGGAGACTCAGGAAGGTTCGTGGGCGACTGACGACCACTTGTTTATTGTAGCCAAAAATACTTCGCAGGGTTTTTTAGGTCAGCGTCGGCGAGTTCCAATCTACCTAGCACGACGTGCAAGCTAGTGAATTGGATAGCAAATTCACTAGCTTGCGCGTCGTGTTAAGGTACATAATAAACTCGTTCCCTGGCTCCGCCTGGGAACGCAATGCATCGGAGGCTCCCGCCTCCTGAGTCACAAAAACGCGAGGCGGAGCCTCAAAAGCAGTGCGTTCCAAGGCAGAGCCGCAGAGCCCTGGAACGAGAGTGAAGGGTTTTCTAAAGTCGTGGCAAAGTCACTCTCGGCAAGAGTGACCCACTAGAGCTTAATTTTCCTTAGCTTCAAATTCTTAAACTCAATTTGCTTGCCGTGATTTTGGACACTCACATAGCCTTTTAGGGGCTTGTTTTTGATTTCTTCTATTTGCGACTGGTCCACATCCTGAATCAGTTTACCATTAAGAGTGACTCGGATTTTTGGTCCGATGCACTCGATGTCGATGCTATTCCACTCGCCTGCTGGTTTGACCGTGTTGGCCGTCGGTGCAACGTAACGATAAAGCGACGCCGTGCTAGTCTTGCTCGCGTCTTTGTCTGCATCATCGAGCAATTGGATTTCGTAACCCGAATAACTCGGACGCGTGGCCGTCGACTTTGCCATATCGTATTTCAAGTGTCGGATGCCGATTCCGCTGTTACAGTCTTTGCCCATGCGGAATTCGAGATGGTAAGTGAAGTCTTCGACTTCCGTATCAAACCGGAGGAAGCCGAAACCTTTTCCGTCGCATCTGAGTAGCCCATTTTGGACCGACCAAACCGGTTTCGTTTGGTCTTCTTTGTCTTTGAACTCTTGGACACCTTCGGCGACCCAACCTGCCAAATCCTTGCCATTGAACATTTCGATCCAATTGTCCTGTTTTTGCGCATCGTCGTCGGATGGAAATGCGAATGTTGCTATACCGAAAAGAGCAAATGCCGCTCCTGATCGCAAAACACGAAAACTGGAAAGCATCGGGGATACTCCTAAGGAATCGGTGAGAGAGTTGTTGGTGCTGATAATCCGCATCGCAGGATCGCCGTTCTGAGTTACAATCATATCCAGTTGCGGACCATTCTGCTCGCCAAACCAGCCGTTTTGACTTTAGCTCCCAAGCCATGTTTGACTACAACACGACACTCGTGCTCCAAAGCGCCGGATTGCTCGGCGTGATTGCGGGCATGGTTGGAGTGTATTTGCTGCTACGAAAACGTTCGCTCATCGGAGACGCCATTTGCCACGCAGCTCTTCCCGGCCTCGCGATTGCCTTTTTGACCAACGTGGCTTTGGGCGGAAATGGCAAAAGCCTTGTTTGGCTACTCATTGGGGCTGGAATGTCGGGGACGGCAGGCTCACTGGCAGTAATCGGTTTGCGGCGGTGGTCTAACCTTAAAGAAGATGCCGCACTTGGCATCGTTTTGAGCGTTTTTTTCGGGATCGGAACTGCACTTTTCAGCATCGTTCAACAGTCCGAAGGGGACAAAGCTGGTCTCGAGAATTTCATTCTCGGCAAAACGGCATCGATCGTTGCAAGCGACGCACAGACCATTCGCTTCGCATCGTTGATCGTGGTTGCAGCGTTGATTCTATTCCGAAAAGAACTGAAACTACTTTGCTTTGACCCTATGTTGGCCTCAGCACAAGGTTGGCCGATTCTGCTCATGGATCTTTTGCTTCTGACCTGCGTGCTCGTTGTGGTGATCGTTGGTGCTAATGTTGTTGGTGTCATCTTAGTCATCGCACTTTTAGTGATTCCGCCAGCCTCCGCGCGATTTTGGACTCACTCTTTACCTCTTACGATTTTCGTCAGCGCTTTGATCGGGGCAAGCTCTGGCGTAATCGGTGCCTTAAGCAGTTTGTATATCGACCATATTCCCTCGGGAGCGGCGATCGTTCTCGCCGCAAGCAGCTTTTTTGCGCTTAGCCTTGTGTTTGGCACCGAACGGGGACTTCTTTGGAGAGCCTGGAGCTTAGGTCGTCAAAGAACCAAAGCGGACCAAGAACACCTATTGCGATCGATTTTTGAACTGCTCGAATCCCAAGATAAGACGCCGCAAGTCCATGGTCAACTGCGGTCGGACTCAGTGCACTTAGTCGATTTGGTCCGAATGCGAGATTGGTCTGCATCGAGGCTCAATTCGGCGGTTCGACAAGTGCGTAGACAAGGTTGGGTGGCCATCAATCGCGACGGCGCTGCGACATTGACTGCGAGCGGGATCCAACAGTCGGTGAGAGCAGTGCGTCGCCACCGATTGCTTGAACTCTACTTCGCACGTTGGGCCGATCTTTCGCCGGACGCGATCGATCGAGGTGCTGATTACACGGAGCACGCGCTCAACGATGACTTGCTGGCAGAGTTGGAGAAAGACGCAATCGTCATGGGCGATGCGATCTCGTTACCGAAGAGCGTTCATCCGATATAGCTTCGTTTCACAGTCAGCCGAAGGCGTACTCGGCATTTCAGGAAGTACGCCTACGGCTGATTGTTAAACGAGATGCCATTGGGGCAACTATTTCGCGAGTTTCAATCGTGGGAGCAACTCCCGTTCAACCCATTTTGTGTCGACAGTCCCTTCCTGGAACTCCTTCTGCGTTAGCACCGTTGCGTGGAAACTGGCCGTCGTTCTGATGCCGGAAATCCGCAACTCACTTAAGGCGCGAAGCATACACTCGATTGCTTCTTCACGAGTTGGCTTGTGAACGATGATCTTAGCGATCATCGAGTCGTAGTGGGGGGGGACAGTGTAGCCAGCGTGCGCGTGCGAATCGACTCGAACGCCCAATCCTCCAGGTGTGTACATCTTTTCGATGCGACCTGGGCAAGGCTGGAAATTCTTGTCAGGGTCTTCCGCATTGATGCGGCATTCAATCGAGGCCCCAAATGGCTTGATGTCCGCTTGCGTGAACGGCAAAGGCTGACCGGCAGCGACTAAAATCTGCGACTTGATTAAATCGACCCCAGAGATCATTTCGCTGACAGGGTGTTCAACTTGTATCCTCGCATTGACTTCGATGAAATAAAATTTATCGTTCTGGTCAACAATGAACTCAACAGTGGCCGCGTTGTAATAGTTGGCTTGTTTGATCAGCCGAACTGCTGCATCGCACATGGCCTTGCGAGTCGCTTCAGGCAACCGAGGCGACGGGCTTTCCTCGATTAGTTTCTGGTGTCGACGTTGTACCGAGCAGTCCCGTTCGTGCAAATGAACGACGTTTCCATGTTGGTCGGCGATGATCTGAACCTCGACGTGCCTCGGCCGATCGATGTACTTTTCCAAATAGACGCCACCGTTTCCGAATGCGGCTTTGGCTTCAGTTTGAGCTTGCGAAATCGATGTTTGGAGCGAGGTCTCGTCCATCGCGACACGCATCCCTTTTCCGCCGCCACCCGCAGTCGCTTTGATCAGTACAGGGAACCCGATCTTCCTCGCGGCAGTCAACGCGTCTTCTTCGGTTTCGAGAAGGCCATCACTGCCTGGTACGACTGGAACTCCAGCAGCAACAGCCATTTCTCTTGCGGTATTCTTATCGCCGAGTTTTTCCATCGCTTCGGGCGAGGGTCCGATGAACGTAAAGTTGCAGCTTCGGCAAACTTCGTTGAAGCTCGAATTCTCCGCAAGGAAGCCATAACCAGGGTGGATAGCATCGACGTTGCCTATTTCGGCAGCAGCAATAACTCGGTCGACTCGCAAATAGCTGTCCATCGACTTTGCAGTACCAACGCAGATCGTTTGGTCGGCCAGTTCTAAGTACTGCGAACCTCGATCGGCCTCGCTGAAAATGGCGACCGTTTCGATACCCAATTCTTTGCAGGCTCGAATAACGCGCAGAGCGATCTCGCCTCGATTGGCGATGAGCACACGCTTAAACATTTTTAGCCTCGCGTATCGATCTTGAAGAGCGGCTTGCCGAAGTCGACAGCTTCCTCGTTCTTGACAAGCACTTGAACAATTTTGCCTCGCACTTCTGCGGGAATCTCATTGAATACCTTCATCGCTTCAATGATGCAGACGACGGTGTCGCTTTGAACAGCCGCGCCGGGCTCGACAAAGTTTTTGGCATTTGGGTTGGCTCGCGAGTAAAAAGTGCCAACCATTGGTGAATTAATGTAAGCGATGTGCGGACCATCTGCGTCCGCAGCAGGAGCCGCAGCCGCTGATGGGGCCGGTGCGGCTTGCATTGGGGCCGGTGCCATCATACTTGTGGTCATGATCGGCTGGCCATGGCCCGCTCTAGACAAACGAATTTGCTGCTCGTCTTGGCGAAGATCGATCTCACCGAGTTCGTGTTCCTTCATCAACTCGATCAACTTTCGAATGCGATCGATGTCGAATACGTCGTCGGTTCGTGGTGTCGATTCCGCCATCTCTCAACGGGCCTTTCAAAATGCAAATCATAAAAAAAACTGTTTTCCGCCACCGTTTTATACATTCCAGCCTCCTGGCCTGGAAGCCCTGAACCTGAGCCAAACGCCCCGCTGGAACGACAAATGCGACAATTGTTTCGTAGAATTGTTGTTTGTGAGGGTGGGTATGTGAAAACGGATCGATTTGTTGAAATTTGGAACAGCGTTTCCAACTCGTAGCTGAATTCGTGAGAATTCAACTGGTTCTGAATTCTCACGAATTCAGCTACGTTAGTTTTCATTCCGGCGCTCTGCCGGTGATCGCATGTTTGAGACGACTATAGCCCCATCTCGGCTAACAAGTGCTTGGCCTCGTAAACAATTCCTGTAATCCACAAAACGTACCGAATGTCGACACCGATGGAACGGCTATAGCTTTCGTTCCACGCAAAGTCGTTGATGGTGGCCTCGAACGTTCGATCGAAATTGACTCCGACTAGCTCACCTTTTGCGTTGAACACCGGACTTCCAGAGTTTCCTCCTGTGGTATCTGTGTTGTACAAAATGGCGACAGGAACTTGCCCAAGTTTCGGATGCACGAAAGGACCAAAATCTTTGGCCGCATATCGGTCCAATACCGCTTTGGGCGTAATATAGGGTTCGGCGCCAGTCGTCTTCTCAATCACTCCTTGAAGCGTCGAGACCGGTGTTTTTTGAATTGCATCAGAAGGTGAGTAACCTCGAACTCTTCCGTAAGTGATTCGAAGCGTCGCGTTGGCGTCCGGCACAAACTGGGCAGGATCGAACGCTTGTTTGGCCTCGACCAACGTGCCATACAACTGGCCTAAACGACCATCTCGTTCCTTATCCAAGTCTCGCAGTTTTTTGTAAGACGGATAAAGCTGTATGACCAAATTCAAAATTGGGTCCGAGACCGATTCGAGTTCCGCAGGTTTCCTTTTTAGGCACTCCTCAACGAAACGAACATCTCCAAGTCGAGTCGAGTTCATCAAGGACTCGGCGCGTGCTGCGAATAAGCGATTGTCATCTAGCAATACAGCAAGCCGCTCCAAATCTCGGGCTCCATTGATCTTGCTTAGACGTTCGAGCATTCCTGCCAGCATGATCGTATCGGTCGGCTTGTGCCAATCAGCCACATCCAGCTTTAGCTGCTGAACCGTAAGATCGATGTTACGGTTCATGTAAGGTGTTTCCCGCTCCAGGTCTGGCTTTTCTCTTTCGACGGCTGCATCGTAAATCGTAAATGCGAAGGACAGCGCTCTACACGCCAACTTTAGTTCGCGGAAGTGAATCTCAAACGGCCCCTTTTCGATCATGTCTAGGTAAACCGAGCTAATGTCCTTGAGCAAGGAACTGTAGGTCTTACTGCGTCCAGCATCGGCTTGAATAAACGTCGTCAGCTCTGCCTCAGCTCTCTCCTTTGTTTCAACGATGTTTGCTCGCTTGAGACCGAGAAGCTGCCCTCGCGAACGCTTCTCGACATTGGCTAGTGATTTGGTTCGGGATGCGTGTTTGATCGCGACCTCACGATCGGATGCGCCAGCCTTTTCCATTTCGCTGATTTGCCATGCATATAGTTCCACGACGGCACGCAAACGAACATCCCGTTCGAATTCCAAGAAGCTGGCCGTCTTTTGTCGAACGGTACGCCCTGGATAGCCAAGCAAGAATACAAAATCCTCTTCGTTCACTCCTTGTGGAGCGACCTTAATCACTCTCTTCGGATGGTAAGGGATATTGTTGGGCGAATACTCTGCGGATGTTCCGTCTGCAGCGGTGTAGGCTCGCATGAATGAGAAGTCGCCGGTGTGGCGAGGCCATTCCCAATTGTCTGCTTCACCTCCGAAGGCACCTATAGAAACAGGCGGAGCGAACACCAAGCGAATGTCTTTGAGATAGGTGTACAAAAACAACACATACGTCTTGCCTGCGAACATCTCTGCGACTTCGACTCGCAAGCCTTTGTTTTCCTTTTCGCTTTCAAGTTCGATTTCCTTTCGTCGTTTCTCGATCGCTTTGTTTCGCTCGAGCGCGGACATATTCTCGGTCAAGACTGAAAGAACTTGTTCGGAGACGTCTTTGTATCCTTCGGTGATTCGGACGGTATAGTTCGGAGCTGGGACTTCCTCGGCGAAATTCTTAGCGATAAATCCGTTGGTGAGTAGGTCGTTTTTGGAGGTGCTGGCTTTCTGAATTGCATCAAACGCACAATGGTGGTTGGTAATGATCAAGCCGTTGTTGGACACGAACGAACCGGTGCAACCGTTAACACGGCAGATTCCGTCAACTAAGCTGACTTGGCCGGGATTAAAAAGCTCCTTGGGTGTTAATCCCATGCCTTTTGCGGACAAATTAAGTCGGCCGAGCTCACTGATTGGGTACATCCCTTCATCGCTCAAGCCTATGTTGGTTGTAAATCCAAGAAAACAAAAGAATAGCGTTGGCAAGCGAGGAAACATGGCGACCTAGGATGCGAAGATCTGAGAAAACACGAAATCGAGGAGCAATCAGTATAGCTTGGCTTGAAGGCGATATCTCGGAGGGGAGTTGGATTCGATACGCCTTCGCAGCTCGCAAACACTGTGATGCATTTCTTGACAAGCATATGTAGCTGGTTTCATGAGAAACCACCGCTCAAGCACCAGTGTATTATATCTGGTTTCTCACGAAACCAAATCGCGCAGGCATTCCTCCCTAACAATTCAGCATAAAGGCAGTCGTTTGCTGTCGTGGTAGCTCGTTCATCTACCGTACCTGAGTTCCGCACTCAATTTCTTCGAAGAATGAAGAATCGAGTCGGCTAAATCCCGGTGAAGCAGGCGGCTGCTAAGTTCAGGCCGGGCGAGAACTTGCGATTGCGGTTTTGAGCGGATTCTTTGAGGCTCTTGGGTGAGCCCGCGGCGCTGCCTCGGCCGAAGTATTTTTTGAAATTCCACACCAAGTCGTACCACATTTTTCCGTCGATGCCTAGCTTTTTTAGAATCGGCTCAAGGTCCTTGGGGACATCTGGCTTTTCGAGACTGCCAACGCGTTGCCGGCTTGTCCAACTGAGTAGTTTCAAGTAGTCCGATACGTTCATCCAGAGGAAACCTTTGTCGCTTGCTCGAACCCCGTTGCGGCTTGTTTGGGCGCCAGGTTTGTCTCGTTCGTTGAGCGTAAGCGGCGATAGCCAGGCGTCTCTCAGGATTGTCGGGCCTCGTTTCTTTTTGGCTTCGGATTTTCTTTTGCGAAGTTCGGCGGGGGTTGTTGTTCGGCGGATTCGGCCCGCTTCGGTCTCGATAGCCACTAAGTCGACAGCGGCTGATTGGATTGTATTTCCTTCGAGTGCCTTAATGCGATCGTACGCGGAGGTGTGGATCGACTCTTGGGGAGACGAAGCCATGGCGGCGCGGATTGGGTTTAGGTCTACGTACATACTGCATGCGAGCAAGCCTGCTTCGTCGGTGATAGCTTGGGCCTTGAAGCGACCTTCCCAGAAGTGGCCAGTGACTTTGTCT
>JANPHB010000190.1:0-6143 GCA_031424235.1 Pirellula sp. | reverse complement strand
TCCGGGCCCGCAACTTCGATCTGCACGGCTCCGACATTCGTAAAATCGGCGCCGGTACCTGCGTTTGTTGTGAACAAATTAAATGCGATATCGAGTGTGTTCGTTGGCGCTGCGCCCGCAGTCACAGGAATATTGACGGTTCGGGTCGAGGAATTGGCTCCACTGAAAACTCGAATCGTGAGTGTCGTGCCTGTTTCACCACCAAGAATGAATCGAAATGCATCAGCGACTCCCGCGCTCGTCAAGTCAACGCCTCCAAGCCCCGTGTTGTTGAGGGTTGCTGCATTACCATCGACACCGTCGTAGGTTACGATTCGGCTGCCGTTAGCAAGTCCTCCGACGTCGAAGACCAGTAGCCCAGGATTCGATCCCGGGTTTGCGTTCACCTGAATACTGCCGGCTGTTGCATCAACGAATATATCGCGTTCGCCTCCCAATGCTTCCGGTGCCGCAAGCGCGGAAGATGCGGGCGTAGCTCCGGGAAAAGTTGCGCTGACTAATTGGGTAGTCGTATTGAACGAATCAATCGATTGACCTACGACTCCAGCCAGATCACCGGCGGACACTACGACAGTCTGGACCCGTTGGCTTGCTCGCTGTAGCAGACCCGCGGCAGTCGTAGACTGTACGACAAAGTACGTGCCTGCTGTACTGACCGAGAATGAATAAGCGCCTGTGGTCGTGGCGGAAGTCGTCGTGCCAGCACTGATGTCGTCGCCACCACCATTATCGAAAGTTGCGTTGCCGCCGTCGCGAAACAGAGCGATTGTGACGCCCGCGAGTTTCGGATCAGCGGTGTCTACGATACCATTTTCCGTTAAGTCGTTGTAGACAACTCCAGTGATATTCGCGGCCATCAACTGACGGCCTTCGAGCAACTCTAGTCGAAGATGACGTTGCTGACGATTTCGGTGCTGCTCGCGAGTGGTCGATTGTGCTCGCTGGGTCCCACGAACAATGCTCAACAGTTGCTTCAACAAGCCAGCCATAATCTTCGATGCTCCATACCGTGGCAATGGCGAGAGAGCGCACCGCAGTTGCGGGCATGCGATTGGCGTCCCTGCCGTAATGAAACCATTCAATCGGGCTCGGGTGCCATCCACGAATATCGAGCAGTAGCTTGCTATTCAACTGGAAAGAGGCATCGAGCAAATCTATTCGCCCATGCCTCAAAGTTTGGTATCTAGAATTGATGCCAACAATTACCAACGATAATCGGCACCAACGCTGAGACCTTGCACCCAATAGTCAGTTTCTCGGACGGTGAAGGTAGGTCCCAGGAAGTTATTTCCGTTAATCGCTGGTGCCAGCAAATTGGGATTAACGGTTGTATCGATTTGGTCACCGGGGCGAACCACGTTGCTCCAGTAGATGAATGTATAACCAGCAATCAATCTCATTCGTTGCGTCAATTGATAGCCAAGATTTGCTCCTAACTCCGGCACCATTCCGAACTGATTGCGATCATAGGTTCCAATGTTGCGACCCGGTTGTGCCAGCAATCCTCCGCTGGTGCCAGCGGCAGTTCGCGGAATGGATGTCGTACCATCGATATTCACGAATTGACGTGTATTCCCAATTCCCATTCGCATCAATAGATCGAGTGACCAGTAACCGCGACGACCTTGCCAGTTGACTCCTAGCTCGCCACCATTGAACTGATTGAGAGTCCTAAAGTTATCGCTTATCAAGAATGTGCCAGGGTTATTGTTGTCGAGGGAAGTCAAATCTTCTGTGATGCCAAGCGTTTCTCGCAGTTGTAGATATCGCCATCCGAACGTGCAATCGAGTCGTGTCTGGACTGGAACCGCATCGCATCGGAACCATGACAAACCTGTCCTGCTGTTGCAGCAAAGCAGGCGTCGAAATCGAACTGCGGCTCCATCTAGCTTCGAAGTTGCGTCAACCCGTACTCGGCCACTAAGGACATTTGGAAAGGCTACCAATTCTGAATTTTGCTGACCTGTTACCACGTTGTAAAACGGTCTAGCCAAGATCGGATTGCCTGATGAAGTTTGATCAAACGTTTGAGTTTGTGTTCCGAATCCGAATAACTCGCCTTCCACTCCACCGTTGGGACGATTGGCGGACCAGAGCCCAAATCGAACTCGCGTTCCGTTCATGTTGTCATCGAGGATTTGATTGTTACCACCAAACAACACGGTCGCGTTAGGCAATACGCCAGCATTAACTTGAGCCGTGCCCGCTAACGACGTGGTGACCAAGGGCGGTGTGTTCATTCCTCGAGCGGTCCAACCCAAGTATTCGACGCTGACCCAGCCGTGCGAGGGCAAGCAAATACAGAGTCGACTTCCGTCAAACCCAAGTGGATTGCACAAATCGTTGCCGTAAATACCACATCCGTAACCGCATGAGCTACAGCCTTGGTCTCCGCATGATTCGCATCCAACGTGTTCGGAATGATCGAAGTGATCATCTTCATAGACGACTTGCCCTTCGTCTTGAATATAGGGATCCGCAACGATAGGTTCTGCGTGTGGAGCCATGTCCACGATCGCTCCATCGTCCTGGTAGCTAGAAGTCATTCGACCGACTGGCTTTGCAGGTCGTGGCACGCCCGTTGATCGTGCTGGTACGACTGCCGAATTGCTGGTGCGAAGATTGCTTCGAACTTTCCTGGGCTCTTGGGCAACGCCAAAGCCTGGGATCGTGATGAGAGTCGCAATGCAGAGTAGGGCAAGGCGGTTCACGTCAATTACTTCCGTGTAATAGGCAAGGGAAACGGTAGAGCGACAATCTCGACCTGATCCGAAAAAACTACCTAATCGGCAAAGTCTTTCGGACTATCTTTAGTATCGATCTGGTCGCCGCTACTCTTGACCTTTTCCGCACATATTTCCAGACAAGAAAAGTTGACGCAAAGCGACTAAACTGTGTATTTTACCTGGCTTTACCAAGCGGTTTGTTCAACTTTTTCTGTCGATGGGATGACTGTATTGCACGAGACATCACCACAGTACGGGTTTTGAATGCGATAACACCGACGATCACCCAGGGCGAGTGGTAAACAAATGCACCGACCAAAACCGGACGACCGAGCCCTTGGCGTGCATGCCATTGTTAAGTTGCCTCGCCGATGGGAACCAGCCGCTCAGCTTCCGAGTCGTTTGTCGCCGTCTGCCTGAAGCGGTGGAGCCCCGTACTCAACCCAATGCACAATGGGTAGAGTAGCACCAGGTAAAAGAGCATGTACAGCACGGCTAGCATCCCGGGTTTGTCCTTCACGATTTCCCACGAGACTAGGACCACGCCCGCAACGGCGAGTAGGAGCGGGATGGCCCGAAGGAAGCGTGGCCAACCAGTCTGGGTGAGTCCGACAGTCGCCAAGAGGACCGTGAGCATCAACGGCGCTCCTCCTCCAAACCCGAAAGGGATGAACATGAGCACGACCAAGCCCCGGCACAGATAGTGGGCCCAGCGTGCCCATCCTCGTCGGCGCGCCACGTAGGCGAGACCCGCGCAAGTGCCGAAGACCGTTGGAACCGCCAGAATGAACGCCGTGCCAAATACAGAGAACTCTAGATTAGTAGAAATGAGTCGCATCCAAATTCGAGCAGCGATACCCCAAGCAAGCCCGAGTCCGGCCCCGACACCGAGAACTCTCCAGACATGCGCGCGCTGATCACGTGCATCGAGGAACTCTCGCGGGAACCAGTACTCGCGTTGCAACATATGGAGTTCTCGAAAATGGAAGGCCCATGCAACCTAACCCTCGCGATGATCGAGCACTTATCGTTATCCGAACATCCTAACCGAAGACCTTCGGTCCATCGCGTTGTTCTCGCCTTGATGCGAGCAATGCATTCCGCACGGCACGTCATCGGAAACGATCATTGAGTCTACCGAAGTCGCCAGCTCGTTGCAAATAATGATTTCATCGAAACAATACCTGAACCGCAGTCTAGCAAAAACATATTCGTCCATTCTACAAGTCGAAGCGAATGTCCGGGCTTGCCCCGGCGTTCGCAACAGGTTTGGCGTGCTAGCTCGTCATAGCGCACCAAAGCTGTTGCGTTCGTGGGCACGAGGCCCAACGAACGCTCCCCTTGGCCACGCGTTGAATGAGCAAGGCCTTGAACTTGCCACGAAACTTGATCATGAGGACTTTGCGAGGCAAGAGACATCGCTTGACCGGCATGACCCATTGCGACTGACCGTTGAGCCCGCCATGGGTGACCAGTACATGGAGGTGGAGATGGGGCTGGAGTTTCTGGTTCCAAGTGTGCAACGCAGCAAGAATCCCAGGCTTGGCCCCGAGGTATTTGGGATCTGCCAATAGCTCTTCAAGTGATTTACGAGCGGCCTGAAGCAAGAGATCGGCAACGCTCCTTCGATTGAGCTTCCAGAGTGGGATGTATTGATGCGGCAGAGTGAAGACAATGTGATAATGGCTCGTCGGTAGCAATCGGGCTTTCCAGCGTGTAAGCCATCGCTCGCGTTCGACCCACGCGCATTGCGGGCATGAGCGATGCATGCACGAGCTGTACGCGATCGAGTGGTAGTGTCCTTGAGGACAGCTATTGACATGTCCGCCTAGAAGTGGAGTGCGACATGCGCGAATCCGAGACACCGCATACCACATGTCTTTCGACAACCTGTGTCGCGTTCCGTACTCGTCGAAGTATCTGTTGAATACGCCCTGCAGCGTTAGTGACATCCCCAAAGGCCAGTTCAACGACTCGATTCATTGAGTGCGAGCAGGAAACTCAACGCGAGTCAGCGCAGTGGACCGAGCACTTCGATGCAATTTTTTGTTCGCCTTCATATTATTTGACCTTCAATTTTTTACGTGGTGCATCTTCCAATCGTGACTGCAGAAAGACCTTTGTTTCGGTCACTACCGTTCCCGTCCATATATTCATTTCGCGTGAGCGGTCATCGCCGTGAATACAGTAATTTGCAGCAACAATGGCTTCAATCCCAGGTAAGAAGCTGAAACGCGGATCACGAATCCAGCTATCGGACAGTAAATCGATTCTAAGGAGATAGTGGTCTCCAGGTTCCAAATAAAAAGGATCTGGGTAATTAACGGTCCAAATTTTATCGTTGTTTTTCTTGGATTCAAATTTCCGGTCTTCTATTTGAATCGATATCTTAGGACAAAACCATTCCCACGAACACCAATCGTTCCAAACCGCTATTCGTTCCTTCGCTTGATTAGTTAGCACCAGATGGAAGCCATCAATCATCAACGACTTCCTCGCGTCGTTTGATTCCGTTGCTGGAATCCGGAGACTCAATGGAGCCTCAAAGTTCTCATGCGATTCGGAAGCAAGCAAATTGGTTTTGGTCGTCAAACCTATTCCGGCAGCAATAGCGAAAAATGAAGTGCGTCTGTCCATGCTTGCATCCAATGACCGGCGAACGGTTCGGACCAGGCGACGGCGAGCGGGAAGCGTCGATGACACGACAGATGCCATACGAGCCGTTGCCTGCATCCGTTTTGTTCGCCCTTGGTAGAGACTCTGTGAATCGGTGCATCGAAGCTATGTTCCCGTTAAAATGTCCTCAAGTCGCCTTTGAATATCTTCAGGATAAGTCCCACATCAATGAGGGCATAGACAGCCGTCATCAGCGCGGGATGGAGACCCGTAGCGCTCACAATAACAGCAACGACAACGACGATAAGAAAAATGATGCCAATACCCGACCACTCCAACTCCTCCATCACTCGTCCGATGACGAGCAGAACTACCAGTGCAACCAAAGCAAACATGATCTCGATGGGGTAGAGGGTGGTGGTTCTGTCTTGGGCGAACATAGAGTTAAGCGGTCTTGCCTGAGTAACGTTCACGGCGCAACTTCTTGCCTATTCTACGATTGGCGAAAGCACTATTGCAAGTGTGGTGAGTTGAATGCGCACGGGGAATGGCTAAGAATCACTACGCAAGATCCGCTTCAACGCCGTGTTCAAGTAAGCCACTGGCGCGGCAGTTCAGTGATCGATTCTACTTTATTGGCTTCGCCAATGTCTAGCAGCCAAGCTGCTATCACTTCTCAATTTTCTAAGCACAGTGTGACTCGTCTGCCAGCAACCGATTTCTCGGTGAGCCCATTTTCGCTCATCGTCGGTCGTTGGAGATCCAACTTGGAGTCTCACTATGACTATCGACACATTGCCC
>JANPHB010000189.1:0-37518 GCA_031424235.1 Pirellula sp. | reverse complement strand
TTTGGGTAACAAACGCATTGGCCATACCGCACATCCGATGCAAAAAAGACTCCTGAAACGGCTACCCGAACGTGGGGTACCCGCCCAGCCTCCTACTGCAATCATTGGACCATTCGGAAATTAACGTGCGATTGCCGTGATGAAAGTAGCAGTTACGCCCCGCAAATCCGCTCTAAGGCGAACGGCAGGCACGGATCTACCTAGCACGACGCGCGAGCTGTGAATTTAGAATCTATTTCACTAGCTTGCGCGTCGTGCTATCGTGTTCTTCCTACGACTATTGTCTTGGCAAGTACCAGGCACTTCGATGGGGAGTCATCCCGATATGCGGATAATACGACTCAGCCGCAGGAGCCGAAAGCAGCAAAAGCATCGTTTTGAGACCCGCCGCTTCGTGTGTTCGCTCGATCAAGATTCGGCCGATCCCTTGTCCTTGAAACGCCTTGTCGACCGCTAAATCCGACAAGTACGTACAATAGCAAAAGTCGGTTATCGCTCGAGAAACCCCAACCAATAATCCGTCCGTTGATCGCGCTGTAACGATCACCCCCGCGTTTTTGAGCATCCCACAAATCGTTTCACGATCGTCAACGGGCCGTCGCTCCGCGAGCGTCGATCGCACCAAGCAGTCGATGAATTCCTCTGCGTTAAGTTCTGGCTCAAGTTTGTAGATGATGTCGGTCATGAAGAGCGATGCAATGCTAGAGAAACGTACTGAAGAGGACGAAACAAACGATTAGCCGACGGGCTATCGCCCAATGGCACTCACTTTCGATTGTGTTATTGTAGCGGCAGGGCGCGAGCCCTCCGGTTGCATGGCATTTACTGGTCATTCACCGGACGGCTTGCGCCGTTCCGCTAACGTGCCATTTGGCTATCGCCCAACGGCGAATGGAAATGAAAAACATGCGGATGCGCCTATTTTAGCATGACTTCTGAATTCTTCACGCTGTCGCGAACTTTTTCATAAAGCCCAGTGTCTTGCCACTCGCCTTGTGGCATTCGTAGATTCAACGCTCTGGTTTTGCTCGTAGTGGAGAAAAGATCGCATAACGCGATTGAGCCGAGGATCTACCACACCTCACGGATTGCTTGTCGCAATCGAGGAGTTATTTCAATGACGAAAGTTCACGTCAATGTCGGAACCATCGGTCACATCGACCATGGAAAAACGACACTCACCGCTGCAATTCTCGCAGTACAGTCCACCTTTGGGTTCGCAAAAGCGAAAGCTTACGGCGACATCGCGAAAAGCGGAACCTATCGCGACGCTACCAAGACGATCACAATCGTTGCGAGTCACGTGACCTACGAAACTGCCAATCGTGTGTACGCACACATCGATTGTCCAGGACACGCCGACTATGTAAAGAACATGATCACTGGTGCTGCCCAAATGGACGGAGCAATCCTGATGTTGTCCGCAGTCGACGGCCCTATGCCTCAGACACGCGAACACATCCTGCTTGCCCGATAAGTTGGCGTACCTGAATTGGTCGTGTTCATCAACAAATGCGACTTGGTCGATGATCCAGAGTTGATTGATTTGGTTGAGATGGAAGCACGCGAACTATTGATCCAATACGGATTCAATGGCAACGATGCTCGCGTGGTTCGAGGCAACGCTAAGGCAGCTCTTGATCATCCATCTGATCCGGCAAGCAACCGATGCATCCTCGAACTGATGGAAGCCTTGGACCAGTCGATACCCGCACCAAAACGAGCCATCGACAAGCCGTTTTTGATGCATATCGAAGGGGTCCACACCATTCCAGGACGCGGCACTGTTGCAACCGGAAAGATCGATCAAGGAGTTATCAGCTTGGGTAAACCGCTAGAAATACTTGGGCTTGGCGAGGCGCTGTCCACCGTATGTACCGGCATCGAGGCTTTCAAACAAACCTTGGAACGCGCCGAAGCAGGCCAAAACGTTGGACTCTTGCTCAGGGGCATCAAGACCGAGCAAATTCAACGCGGACAAGTCGTCGCGGCTCCTCGGACCATCCGACCACGAAACGGGTTTAAGGCCGAAGTGTATGTTTTGAGCAAGGACGAAGGCGGACGACATACTCCATTTTGCGATGGGTATAAGCCACAGTTTTTCTTTCGCACAACCAACGTTACCGGCGAAATTCTGCTTGCACTTGGAACGGCTATGCTGATGCCAGGCGACAACGGAGTAATCGCTGTTGCCTTGGACAAAGCTGTTGCGATTGACGTTGGAACCCACTTCGCCATGCGTGAAGGTGGTCGAACCGTTGGCTCGGGAGTTGTCACGCAAGTTCGTGACTGATGTTCCATTCCTGGCGAGGTCCAGTTAGTCGACTGGACCTCGCTTTTTCCATTCCTGCCGCAGTTCGCATTCTTGGCAACTGAGAGCCCCGGTTTCCTAAAATGCTCGACATTCGTCGAGAACCACGATTAACGCCTTGCAGCTAATTGTTAATTTCACTCCATGACTTGTGACGATGCGATTAGTGGAATGACCTTGAATAGATTAGAATGAACCCCCCTCCACGTCACCCCGCCTTGCTCCCCTAGTTAGATTTCACGAATGCGTTTGCGCTGCTTACCTATTACTGAGCTGGATTTCCAATCATCTCGCTTGCTACGTGATTTCGTATGGTTGGTTTTTGCCTCGTTCGCAACCGTTGAGGCTTCTCAAGCGGATGACAAATTCGAAGCGTCGATTCGACCTTTTCTGTCTAAGTATTGTGTCGATTGCCATCAGGGGGAAACTCCTGAAGGAAAGTTGAATCTTAGCGACTTCGGCTCTGCCTCCATCTCAGATCACTTTAACATATGGAAAGAAATCGAAAGACGTGTGGCAAATCAATCGATGCCCCCCAAAGACGCTTCACAACGTCCAACGCCAGATGAGCAAAAGTCGTTTACATCGCTTGCGAGTGTCTTTCGACGCGAAGAGGCAATCCGGTTGGCTGGCGACCCGGGAATTGTATCTGTTCGACGACTGAGCAATGCCGAGTACAACAACACTCTTCGTGATCTGACGGGAGTTGATTTGAAACCAGCTCGCGAGTTTCCAGTTGATCCGGCCAACGAAGCTGGATTCGACAATTCGGCCGAATCGCTGTCCATGTCCTCCGCACTCTTGAACAAGTACTTAGCGGCCTCGCGACTCGTCGCTAGCCATCTCGTGCTAACCCCAACAGGCATCGCCTTTGCATCGCATCCAGTCACGACCGATACCGATCGAGACAAATACTGTGTCCAGCGGATCGTAGACTTCTATAATCAACAACCCACCGATATCGCAGACTACCTCTTTATCGTATGGAAAGCGAAAGTCGCCAGAGACTCGGGTCGGCCCGTCTCCCTTGAGCAGCTTGCCAGGGGTTACCGTGTCAGCGAAAAATACTTAGCAGCCGTGGAAGTTTTTCTAGACGATGCGAACACCACCTCTTCCGAGCTCGGACCAAATTTAGAGATTCGCAAAAGATGGCGTGCATTGCCCAATCAGGATGAAAATGCAGTTCGAACAGAATGCTTGTCGATTAGAGACTTTATTGTCAACGTTAGGCGTTCGCTCGAACCCAAATTCAATTTGCGGCTTAAGGGAATTCACGATGGTGCCCAAGCGTTTGTGCTTTGGAAGAATCGACAAGCAGCTGAACACCGTCAGTCCTTTGTTCCCAACACACTTGAGGCAATCGATTTTGACAAACTGTCGGCAGAGGTCGCACACGTTCTAAAGCCGCCAGCAGAAGGTACACTTCGCGATGAACTGCAGCGTGAGCTTGAACTGTTCTGCAAGATGTTTCCGGATGCGTTTTACGTTTCAGAAAGGGGACGCGACTATCTCGGTGTCCCCAAGGAGAAGCAGGAAAAGGGACGCTTGCTGAGCGCAGGCTTCCACAGCATGATGGGCTATTTTCGAGATGATAAGCCGCTTTGCGACTGGATCTTGGACGATAACGGCCGTGCCGAGCTAGACAAGCTTTGGCAAGAACTCGACTTCGTAACCACTGCTCCCATACGTCAGTACCAAGGGTTCCTTTGGTTTGAGCGCACGGACCACAATTTCTTGCGGAACGCCGAGTTCGATTTTGCAAGACCTGAGAACAAAGACGCTTGTTCTGCTGAACTGATCTCAAAACTTTCCGAACTCTATCTTGCAAAAGCACAGCGGATGGATGCCAAGGAAGAGCACCTAAAAGCAATCAATGAGTTCTTCAGCAATATCGACTCGCAAATACGATGGGTCGAACAGACTCGCCGTAGCTCAGAAGCAATTCATCTTGAATCGATCGAGCGATTTGCGGAACGTGCCTTTCGCGGAGCGTTCACCAGCCAACGTCGCGATGAAATGCGGCATTTCTACTCCACGCTTCGGCAAAAAGAAAATCTTTCACACGAGGAGGCGATTCAAGATCTACTGGTTTCCGTTTTGATGTCGCCCGAATTTTGTTACCGCATCGACTTGAAGTTAGAAACGGAAGGACGACGACCGTTAAGTGACTTGTCTCTCGCGAATCGACTTAGCTATTTTCTCTGGTCCAGTATGCCGGATGAACAGTTGTTGACACTTGCTACAGAAGGGCGTTTGCATGAGCCCAGCGTTTTGGCAAGTGAAGTGGAGCGAATGCTGCGCGATGATCGGATACGCGGGCTCGCAGTCGAATTTGGATCGCAATGGCTCGATTTTCAGCGATTCCAATCGCATAACAGTGTCGATCGTGTTCGATTCCCTCAGTTTACCGATGCGCTTCGTGAAGCCATGTACCAAGAACCAATTCGGTTTTTGGCCGATTTGATTCAGCAGAATCGTTCCGTGCTAAATTGCCTGGATGCCGACTATACCTTTGTCAATTCGGAACTGGCTAGCCATTACGGTCTTCCAGACGAAAGCAATGGCGACAAGACGCGTTGGTGGCGAACATCGGAGCTGCCCAATTCGCAGCGAGGAGGATTGCTACCGATGTCAGTCTTCATGACTCAAAATGCCCCAGGACTCAGAACTAGCCCCGTCAAGCGAGGTTATTGGGTGGTCCGACGGCTGCTGGGTGAGCAGGTCCCTCCGCCTCCGCCTGGAGTTCCCGAGCTGCCCACCGATGAATCGCAACTGGGAGAACGGACGTTGCGACAAACCTTGGAACAACATCGTCAACTCGAAAGTTGTGCCGTTTGTCATGACCGCTTTGACTCCATCGGCCTCGCTTTCGAAAGTTATGGGCCTATCGGGGAACATCGAAACCGAGATCTGGGCGAACGACCTATCGACGCCTCTGCGGTTTTTCCAAATGGACAAGCAGGAAACGGAATCGATGGTTTGAGAAAGTACATCAATAGCGATCGGCAGACCGACTTTTGCGAAAACCTTTGTCGGAAACTCTTGGCCTTTGGACTTGGCCGGACCTTGCGGCTGTCGGATGAATTGCTTATAGAAAAGATGCAATCGAACTTGACAGGCGAGGGCTCTCGATTCAGCTCGATCATTAAAACGATTGTGCTGAGTCCTCAATTTTTGGAAAAACGTGGAACAAGCGACAAGGAAACACAAAATGTCGAATAACGAGCGGTTGTCCCGACGTGTCCTTCTCCAGGGAGCAGGCGTTTCGATGACTCTGCCTTGGTTGCAATCGCTACCGGTGTGGGGAGAGGAGTCGTCGCTGGGCAGCGATTTTCCGGAATTCCCAAAGCGATTCGGGGTACTTTTCATGGCTTGCGGCATCAATGCGGAGCATTGGTGGGCAAAGCCAAATGAACAAGGGATGGAGCTTGGCAAATCCCTCAAACCGCTAGAAGCGATCAAGGGAAAGGTCAATGTGATCAACGGCTTGTTCAACAAGAATGCAACCGGAGTCGGCATCCATCCTGGCCAGACCGGTAATATCCTTTCGGGAGCCTCGTTGAGAAAGGGCGCAGAGCTCGGCGGTGGTACCAGCGTTGATCAGTTACTAGCCAATAAGATCGGCAGCGACACGATCCAGTCAAGCTTAGTCCTGGGATGTGAACAACCTGTGACAGGTTACCACGAGACGAACTTTTCCATGGCCTACAGTTCCCATATTTCATGGCAAAACGCCACGTCGCCCGTTCCGATGGAGGTCTATCCTGCACTCGCTTTTGACAGCCTCTTCGAAAATCGTGGTGCGCGTCGCAACCAAAGCGTCCTCGACCGTGTGGGAGAGCATGCCGCTGTTTTGCGTCGCCAAGCCAGCTTGGACGATCGTCGCAAACTGGATGAGTTCCTGTCGAGTGTTCGAGAAGTCGAACAGGGCATTGACCAACAGAGAAAAGCTCAAGAGAAAGCCAAAGCACGCGTTGATGGCAATCCGCGAGCCATGGCGATGATGGCGCGTCCGGACAACGGATTGCCTGAGGACATCCGAGAGCACATGAAATTGATGTGCGACATCGTTGCGTTGGCGTTTCAAACGGACAAAACGCGTATCGCCACCTTGTTGCTATGCCGCGATATCTCAGGCCTCTTTTATCCGTTCCTTGACGCTAGAAACGCTCACCACTCTGCCTCCCACAATGACCGTTCCGATGAGTTTGAACGCATTTCCACCTATTACTGCAGCCAATATGCCTACTTGGCTAGCAAACTAGACTCGATGTCCGAAGGTGACGGAACGGTACTCGATCACACGTGTTTGCTCTTCATCAACAACATGTGGTCAGGCAGTGCGCACAACTCGCAAAAGGTGCCGCTCTTGACAGCGGGCGGATTAAACGGGCAGCTCAAGACAGGCCGCGTTTTGGACTACGAACATCGACCTGACTCCGAACGCAAGCTTTGCAGTTTGTATTTATCACTGATGTCCCGCATGGGAGTATCGGCCGAAACATTTGGCGATGCCGAAGCACCGTTAGCCGATCTATAAATGCGGTGCTGTCCAATCTTTCGTTTAACAGTCAGCCGTAGGCGTACTCGGCACAGTTGACAGTACGTCTGCGGCTGACTGTTAAACGAATTTGAAGCGATGCTTCCATGAAAAGCATTACCGTAATACCAATCCGCGATTCAATGTCCGACGGGTGTTACCAACGTCGCTCGCTGTTTACTCACAGCGATGCTCAAAATAGAGCCGCTGGTAAACGGCAAGTAGTCCGATTCGATGCCATCGGAAAAGACAACACCGTTTTCTGGCATGAGCGATTCGATGACCAATTTTTCCTCTCCTTCGATTCGCCCCATAACCAAGCCTGTTTTGCTGGTACGGCTCTTAAATGGTTCTCGAACGGCCCAAACCAATTCGCGAGCATCCCATGGAATCGGTTTAGGAACAGGCACCTTTGCCCCAAGAAATTGAGCCATTCCGCATGTCATGTTGTAGACAGAGGACAACCACCCCGTGGACCCAACTCCAGTCGAAACGAGCATGCCGCTCGACGACTGAGCTTCGGTTTTGCCGCCCGCTTCCAGAATATAGCGAGCCGAGACATGTGACGAACAACCTATAAACAAATCGTTGAACGCGAGCATACTTTGACCGTCGTTCAATTGAGCATCGATCATAGTAACCTTGACCGACGCAAAACGGCCATCCAAAACTTGCCTGACTGCTTTGATCGCTTGAGCCGCACGAAACGGCAGCAACAGGCCATCAATGCGACTTGGGTCGGGATTGACAGCAACGATTGGCGTCTCGTTAACATATTTCGCAACATTCGCAACCAAGCCATCCTGGCCGACGACAACCACCGCAACACATCCCAAAAAATTGTAGTTAGGAACATAACTCCGATCGATGACTTTCACAGGGAAGCCAAATTGTAGTTCACGTTCTAGCAGTGAGACTTCGTCATGATAAATTCGGTCTTCGGTTACATATTCGGCGAAGCTGGCTTGAGTGCTGGCTTTGGGAGCAGCCTTGCCGCGCTTCTTGCCCCAGTTTGCATTCTGTTCGGCGTCTGGTTCTTGTGTTGCGCCAAAAGCTTGAGCAGTCTTGAGCCGAAACTCCGCTTGTCCGGTCGTTCCCCAACGCCTGCGTAATCCCTGTAGCCGTGTGGTCCGCGTCACAATCACGATCGACGGATTGATTCGCATCACAACTACGACTCCTTGCGCTGCGTCAGTGACGACAATAGATCGGGAGAAATATTGAGTTCACCAATCTTCGAAGCGTTCTCGGCCAACTCGCGGAACGCGACCGCAATATTCTGGCCCGCGTCTCCCCCTCCAGACACGGCCATCAAGATCCGCCAATCGATCTGCTTGAGCGGCTCCAAAGTTGCCTGCAAAGCAAACGCTTTGGACTCAGCCTCTTTGCGGTCGTTCGCCACCTTGTTGTCGACCAACGAAGCCCGTTTCTCTTCGATCGAAATGTCGGCGGACAACTGCGATTCGCGTACTTCTCGCTTCTTGTTCTCAACCAAGATTTCCGTGTTCAGTTCGTTTTCACGAATGGTCCGTTCCATATCGACGGCTGCATTTCGCCTGGCGAAAATCGCCTCATCGGCCTCCCGAAGCAGATCTTCGCGGGCTTGGGCCTGCAACGCTTTGGACATTTCTGGCGTCGCTTTGATTCCAACGATATGAAACTCTAGAATTTCGATCCCAAGCTGAGCCACTACCGGCGCCTGACCCAAGCTCGCTTGAACATTCTGCACAAGTCCATCGGCATCACCGAGCAACTCCTTGAGCGATCGCTTTTGGATGTACGATCTTGCAAGAATTTGCGCGGCGTTGGTGAGACGCTCCGATAATTTATTGGGGTCGTCGCTCCGATATCGATTTTGTCCTTGGACGCTGAAATCAAGAACACTTGCAAGTTTCTTTGGGTCCGAGGTCCGATAGGTTAACTGACCCTGAACTGCGATTTCTTGAAAATCTGAAGTCGCCTCGTTGAAAACAAACGGGCTATCTGTGCTCGCAAGTGGGATCAGGGCTATTTCTGAAAATGGGGCAAAGTAAAAGAAGGCCAACCCCGCGCCGTCCCGAACCAATCTGCCGCGTCGGTACTGGAGCACATGTGTCGTGGGAGCTACCTTCAAATATCGAATTCCAAGCAAGATGCAATCTCCAGATGCAAAGCCAAAACATTTTATGCCTAGATTATAGTCGCTGGCGCCCTAAAAGCGGACGGACGGGGCCTGGAACCGAGAAGATGTCCTTTACCACGCCCGGAAAGGCCGTCCTTGATCCCGTTTCTGGCTCAAAGCAGCCATTCTCAACGAGACCGAAGCGGAGGTAGCCAGAATCGAAAGCGAAGGCGAACAAAAGTCGAGTGAACAAAAGGGCAAAACAGATGCGGACGTGATCAAGCGTTACGCCGAAGCCATTCAGCAAACCGGCGAATTTGATACGTTTGTAAGAACCATTGAAGCCTATGAGAAATCCATCGGCAACGACAGCCAATTGATTCTGTCCACAGGCAGCCCTTTTTTCAAACTGTTCCGCGAGATGGAAAGCGATCAAAAGTAGAGGCGGAATAGAAACCTGGTCTTCCTGTTTCCGGGGAGGGCGGGGCTCCTGCCGAGCCATTGCATCGCCTAGCCATTGCATCGCCTAGCTCGGCAGGAGCCTCGCTCTCCCAAAAGTTCTTAACCGAGCTGGAATTGCAAAGATGTTCACATAATTCAAAGTCACTTCGACTTGAGGTCGAACAAGGCTAATTCAGTTGTGCTTGCTGTGATTTCTGCCTTGAGTGTCGTCTTCTGCTTGGAATCGTACTTTCCCTTTAGTAGGTCTGGCCCCTCGTCGAACATACCTGTCATTTTTTGGGCCGCTGTTGGTTTGACTGAGGGGTCTGGCCACCGTATCGCAACGGAGTAGCTACCCAGCGGAATACCGGGCTCTCCTTCACATACTAGTTTGTACTTCCCCTCTGCATTGCAAGTCGCCGTCGCAACCGGCCCGTCACCAGACGGGAAGAAAAGCAATGCAGCGCCTTCGGCTGGCTTACCGTCAACCGCAACACTGCCAGAGACTTGCACCATCTTATTGCCACCGCCACATCCGGCGATGAGGGCACAAAGTACGACTACGCCAATAGAGCAAAATTTCTGAAATTGATTTGTCATTTTGTTTTTGGAAAAGGGTACTAAGATTCGATCTTTCGCGAAATGAAATGCCGGGTTCATCCCGAAGAGGCTGTGAAAAAAGGTAGGACGCCCTTTTTAGGGCGTCGAAATTGGCCGTTTTTTGCAATAACGACGGCCTGAAAGGGCCGTCCTACGAATAAATTCACAGCCTCGAAAAGTGTTGAGTTAAGTCTATCCCCGTAGTGGAAGTTGCAAAACTTCGTTGCGGAAGTTGTAAAACTTCCTGAAGCATAAGGCACTTCAGGAACTCTTACGAGATTCCCCTACCAGCTAGTTCAACGCCATGCCGGACGGGTCCAATCCTAGATTCCCTCATTCTGCCGCCCGCACAAACGTAAAGAAAAGGCCAAAGCGGTTGCCTGCTTCGGCCCTAGAAAAAACGCTGCAAAGACTATTCCGGTGCGCCGACGTTTTCACCACCATCGCGGCTAACGAAAGCAACCAGCACTTCATTGCTGATGCTTTGGTTCATAAAGAAAACAGAGCCATCGCCACGAGTTACTTGTACGCCGCCGGTGTGGAACGAGTATGGGTTCTCTTCATTCCAAATGTTGATCACGGAACAACCTTGCTGTGTCGGGTTCGTAATGTCAGCCCCGCTCAAACCGCGAATTTGTCTCGCGATGTTGACGTCGCCATAAAAGGAATTGAGTCCAAGTCCATTATCCAGCAATGTAGTGCCCGGAAACGGCTTTCCCTTGAAGTATCTCTTTTGCATGCCAGCCTGTTCGACAAAGCAAATGGTATTGGATAGTCCGTCGGTCACTTCGCTGAACCTAATTGTGCTCTTTCCTTCAATGTTTCCAGAGGGAACGGAAAGCATTGCATTGTCGGTCGTCGTGTTCGGCAAGCCTACACATAGGTTGAGTGTTCCACGAATGGCTCGGATTGGCCGATAATCTGTGCGTGGGAGAATGTAAGGAGTCGTCGGCGAAATCGGTAATCCGTTTAAGGCAAAGTACGGCCCATAGTCGGAAAAATTACTCGGGGTCGATGGGCAAATAAAGCCAGGCACCGTGGCGTATCCCGCAATGGAGGCCGTTCCAAGGGGCGGAGCCATGTTAAGAGGATCAATATACGATCGTTTCAAATCGTACATCTGATAAATCGTGCTTTGCTCAAGGTACGGTAGCAATCGAAACAAAACGCCGAAGGTCGCTCGTTGCCCATACGGGTTGCCGGGCGAAGTCGGATACTCAGCAACTGGGATTTGCCGGCCCCAAGCTGGAATGTACTTGAAAGTCGATTCGTGATTGTGAATCGCCAACCCCATTTGCTTCATGTTGTTGCCGCATTGCATCCGTCGAGCTGCCTCACGAGCTGCTTGAACCGCAGGAAGCAAAAGACCAACCAGAATCCCAATAATCGCGATGACGACCAGCAGCTCTACCAACGTAAAGCCAGTCCGCAAAAATTTTCGCTTCATCACACACCCACCAATCAGAAAGAGAGAGAAAAGCAAACCAATTGTTCCATCAAGTGTATCGTTTGTAACTCACCAATGTTGCGAGGGATCAAAATCTTTTGTTTCGATACCAAGGGGCGTTCCAATCATTGCTGCGACTGCGAACCAAACCTAAGGAACAGTCAGAATAGCAATTTCTTGTTCGCATTGCCAGCGATTAAAGCGAATATGAAGAATGCTTAACCCAACGATCATTGCGATCAGCTTTCAACAATGTTTCCCCTCCATGGGCGTACTGACTAATTATGGCACATTGCCGTTAGACACGATCTGCAAACAGGTAGCCCTATACATCAGTCGAGGGAGTATCGACGACCGTGACGAGTACCCGCTATCCGGAGAACATGCCGAAGATTGCTCAATAGAAGATCTTTTGAGTCCGGAATTAGAGGCAGCAGGCGTTCAGACACGAACTTCTCTGTTGCGGTAACGCCCAGCAGATTCCCCCGAAAAGAACCATTCATTTCCGGTTGTCCTAAGTCAGCCAAAAGGAAGGAAATCGCATCGGCGCTGAAATCATCGGTCGTTAAATCGTTTTGATATAGTAGGATCGAGCTAGCAAGAACCTTTCGATACTTGGAATTGGCGCTATTAAACTCACTTACGGAAGCCTGTTGTGCTTCCTTACTCAAATGCGCCGCAAACAACCAAGACAGCCGTTCATTGAGCCAATAGTTCGAGGAGGGGGCCTTTTCATCGATCATCCAATCTAGCCACCAATCGATATCGCCAATTTCCAACTGCCCGAGCCGGCGGGACTGCCCAACATGAACTGGTCCAATGACCGCCAAAGCGAGGTGCGACTCCCGCAACCTGAGAAGTTGAACAAAAAGGGCTTCATTTCCGCCCCAGTTTCTGTCCATTTGTTTAAGGAGGTGAGTCGGCTGTTGCATGCGTTGTTCGGGACTCATGCCAGCGAGTTCATGCAGTGCTTCGAATATGGGTGCGACTTCCGCGTCTGCGATGCAAAAAAGTAGAGATGCCTTTGCGATGCCCCTCCTTTTGGACGCATGTGCCTTCACGGCATCCAGAGCAAGGGCCAGGTCTGTCCTGACCACATCGTTGAAAAATGCTTCGGAATGTGATGGCGGCAGAATGCTGAGAGCAAGAAACAATGCTTGGTCCCACCTCGTCAGCGTAAGCTTCTCCTTTAGGATTTGTGGGGTAACCTGATACCGGCGTGCAAGCTCCATGGCTGCTAGATATTCAGTGACCGATTGATGAACGAAGGCAATCCGGCCTCCCATATGAGGAATCAAAACCGAGTTTGAAACAAGCCAATTGGCAATATCTCGAGGATCAATATCTGCCCTGCCTGCTTCCTCCGCGTTCGTTCTTAGAACCCGTAGAAGATCCAATAAGGGGTACGCCTCTTCGCCGCGATTGATTGCATCATAGGCGGCAATTGACAGTGCCTGCTCGATTCCGATTGCTTGCCAAATCGAGCTTCAAACGTACGGTCTAGATTAGCAAAAAATGACTGATAGAAATCCCGGGGATGAGCCTCCTTTGGCAGGCTTACAGAACAGCCTCTCCGCTTCAGTTACGTCCGCCATAACTGCATAGTTGTCACGACTTCCGCCTTTGTATGTATTCGCCAAAAGGTCGCGGACATAAATGAAGTCCGTGTCTCGCAAGCCAAATTCGAGGTAAACAACGGGTCGACTCGCCAAAATCATTATCAAAGATTCCAGCTCGTTTCGCCGCTCACCATTTGGAAGTAATTGCCGATACTGCTCTCGGGTCAAAACTATGCTATCGCAATCAGCCGCGTCGCCATGAGGCTTGAAGACAAAGTCAATGGCGCGAGCATGGACAATCTCGGCGGTTTCCGTAAGGTGCCTATTCGTAATTGGAGGTCGGAAAAACCGATTTGGCTGCCATATGCGGAGTGCCTCCTCAAGAAGGTTGTCATAATTTGTAGTTACAAAGCAGCGTGCTCCCAAAGAGACGATCTTGCGGTGGATTTCATGTGGCTTGGCCACTCCGTATTGGCATGTAGCTCGGATGAAATCTCCAATCTGCTGCTTCGTCAGCTTGTCGAATCCTTAGCCTGACGCTTGCAACAGGTCTCCGCGCACTGCCTCTGCTCGAACAAGGTCGTCTTTGGCACCAGCTGATTCGACGAACTTCGCAAGTTCCTCAATTAAGCCAGGCCAAGACGGTAGTCCAGTAAAAAAGGTCCATATCGGCTTTGGCGGCGAATTCCCCTCGAAAAACGTGAACGACGGCAATTCCAGTCCAACCGTCGTTTTTATTCTCCATCCAATATCTGAATCCACTCTTGGGCGACGCCAAGTTTGGTCGACCAATCCGCAATATAACAACGATCTATTTTTGCGCCTTGGATTTTCAATACGCCGTGAATGTCCCTCAAATGCTTGTCGGAGTGGCCCATTTGGTAGTACCTCAGCTTCATCAAGATGGCATCTTCCGGTGACGCGAAGCGAACTAACTTGTCTTCGAGCACTGGTAACTCACGAACCCTGCTCATGCGCGAACGGTCAAAATCTGTCATTGGAACGACCATGAAGTCTACCTTCAAGCCAGATGTGGGATGAATCAGATTGAATTGACTTCGGTTCTTCACTGCCGCCCTGACCGCCGATTCACTCAAGTAAAAATCTATGACCGAAAACATTTTGCAGAATGGACCAATTTTTTCTTCGGATAAGTCGATGACGACATCAATGTCGTTCGTGAATCTTGGCTCACCATAGGCAATGGTTGCGGTCGAGCCGGTAACAAAGTACTGCAACTGCAATTTTTCACACGCGATCGTCACGACTCTCAATAGATCTTCAGGATCCATGCGAAATCCTGGTGGAAACGATTTTATCCTGATCTGCAAGTGACAAATCCGGGTTTTCACTCGCAACGATACGATGAATCATCCTCCGAGCGGACCGCCACATTCCCCATGCAATTTTGAGACGCTCAGCTTCGGTCTTTTCGGACAAGATCGAAACCATCTCGGTTTGCATCGAATCGTGCTTAACGAATTGTAGGTTTGATTGGTTCATGATGATTAATCTGCCAGCGAAATTGCCACGATGAGTGCTTACGGTACCTAGTTCAGTTTACCATCGAAAACCTTGTTCGACTTGCGCCCGCTGAGAGCAACCATGTATTCAAAATACTCTGCAAGTCTATCAAACGCATGGCGTTAGCGATACTGTGGGACTGAAATGGGCAGGATTCGTTCTGGCAAACCGACCAGCGAAGAAGAAGCTTCGCAAGGCATTGTTGTAAGTATCCTGTGAGAAAGTTTTTAGTTTCCCGTCTCGGTGTTCTCATCCAGCGACTAGGCTAATGTTTCGGAACCGCAGTTTCCCACTCATTGGGGTAAGCAGATACAAGGAATAATGTGTGACGGCCAACAATCTATCTAACGAAGACCGCTGATTCCCGCTCCTTCTGTGTTAGAAAATTCATGAACACCAAGAGGAGAACATACCAATCAATCTCTTAGCCAAATCGGCCCGTGATGTAATCTTCGGTTTCCTTTAACTTTGGCTTAGTAAAGATCCTTGAGGTCAAGCCAAGTTCTACCAATCGACCGAGATACATAAACGCAGTGAAGTCGCTGATTCGGGACGCTTGTTGCATATTATGCGTCACGATCAAAATGGAATAATCTCCCTTCAGCCTCTCGATCAAATCCTCGATCTTGCCAGTTGCCAACGGATCCAACGCGGAGCAAGGCTCATCCAACAACAAAACCTCTGGGTCGCTCGCGATCGCTCGCGCGATGCAAAGTCTCTGTTGCTGGCCGCCCGAAAGACCAAGCCCACTCTCGTGAAGCCGGTCTTTGACCTCTTCCCACAATGCTGCACCTCGCAACGATTGCTCGCAGACTTGCATCAAACGCTGCTTGTTCCGCTCTCCGTCAATCCGCAATGGATAAATCACGTTCTCGAAAATACTCATCGGGAACGGATTGGGCTTCTGAAACACCATCCCCATCCTCTTGCGAAGCTGAATCACATCCACGCCCGGAGCGAAAATCGAGTCCTCGCCCAGCAACATGTCTCCCTCAATCCGAACCGTATCGATCAAATCGTTCATCCGGTTCACACTTCGCAACAGCGTCGACTTGCCACAACCACTCGGGCCAATCAAAGCAGTAACCTTGCCTCTGGCGATCGGCATCGAGATGTTGTGTATCGCTTGTTTGCGACCGTAAAACAAATTGAAACCAACGATCCTCAAGACCGGATCTTCTTGTAGTACTTCTTCATGCAAAACCGACTCAATGCGTTGGCCGTCTGCGATTGCTTTTAGTCTGTCCATAAATCAAATCGTTGCGTCTCTAGAACTGGCTGCCTTGGAATCGTTTGCGAAGTCTCGCGCGAAGCCAGATCGCTGTCACGTTGAGCAACGTGACTATGGTTAACAATAGTAACGTCGCCGTAAACACCATCGGCTTGGCCGCTTCGCTATTCTGGCTCTGAAATCCTAGCGAATAGATCTGAAAACCAAGGTGCATGAAGGAGCGTGAACCATGAAAAAAAGGAAAGTCATAGTCGAGTGGCAACTCAGTCACCAACGGAATCGCCCCCACCAACATCATCGGTGCCACCTCACCTGCCCCTCGAGCCATCGCCAAAATAAAACCGGTAATGATTCCTGGTCGGGCATACGGTAGCACGATGCGTTGCAACGTCTGCCACTTGCCAGCCCCACAAGCATACGAGCCCTCCCGAATCGAATTCGGAACCGCCGCCAACGCTTCTTCGGTGGCCACAATCACTACCGGCAATGTCAACAACGCCAACGTGCAGGAAGCCCACAGCAAACAGCCTTTACCATAGGTCGGATTCGGTAAGGTTGCTTGATAAAAACCATTGAAGAACGGCGACTTCACAATCAAGCAAACAAGTCCAATCAAACACAGCAGCCAAAACAAGCCACCGAAACTAGCCAATCGCTTGCGAAACGGTGACATCTGAGCGGGAGAACCTGAGGCTAATGCCGCCAAAAAGAACGCGACTGTCCCTGCAAACGCCGTCACCGCTAACGCGACAAACCAAAGACTTGACGGCCATGGCGTAAAGCCAGCCTTGATCGGACCACCATCGATATAACCACCAATCGTATAACAGAAAAAGGACAAGCCAAAAACTCCGTAAACGATACTTGGCACTCCAGCCAAATTGTTGATGCTGATCCGGATAATGCTCAACACCCAACCGCTCTTGGCGTACTCCCGCATATAAAGGGCTGCAATCACGCCAAACGGCATCACCGCGATCGACATGATCAACGTCATGACAATCGTTCCCCAAAGAGCAGGAAAAAAGCCCCCCTCAATTCCACCTTCGCGCGGCTGACCAAACAAAAACTCAAGCCAGCGGATTGCGTACAGTCGGACTTTGCCCAACACACCAAGCTGATTGGGCTCGACCAATCGGACGATGTCCGAAATCAAAACGGCCTTCTCTCGCAGGAAACCAACTCGCGTTGATTTCTTGTCGGCATCCTCTGCAAGCCAAATTCGCTTTCGACCCGCAGGCGAATTAATCGCAAGCAACGATTGCGTTGCACTCAGGATGGTTTTGTCGCCAACGATCTTAGCGTCACCCTCTGGCGCGTCTAAGCCAACCACTTTCGCGAGCTCTGGCTCCAACGTCAACTTGGATGTCGCGAACGAATCTTTCACCTCCTTGTTTGCTTCCGGATTGAGCGGGACTTCTCCAGTCCAATCCAACGTCGGCACTTGCAAGGTTAGCACTTCGGTCTGCAACCCAGCTTCCAACCTGGCTATTTCTAAATTAAGCGTGTATTGAGTCCGAGTCACGGAGTCCGCGACCTGCCAAACGGTTTCGAGTGCCCGCTTGGAAGCGTAAGGCATCGCAGACATGCGTTCCTGAAGGTCCGCAAGCGCCGGAGCGAAATCCGATTGTTCTGTTTCCATCCGCGTCTTCGCTGCCAGCTCTAAGCTTGACAATTGACTCTGTCGCTCCGGCGGGCTTTTCAATCGCTTCTTCCACGATTGAATCGAAGCCATCAAATCAGCTCCCATCGCTTCGGAAATCGCTTTGGCAGTAGCCAGCTGAGTTGCCTCGTCCGCTATCGCCTGCAAATCGGTCGTATCTCGTAGCTCCGCCTTGCGAACACCAACTCGCGACGACGACAACTGGCGATCCAGCCGCCCCAGTCGTTGCTTGGCCGCTTCGATTTTGCCAATCAAAAGGGATTGTTTGTACTGTGATTTCTCCACCGCACTCTTCAGTGCCGCCGCGTCCGTCGTAGTGTGCATGGTCTCGGTGGAAGACTTGCCTCCCACCAGTCCCTTTTCCCATGCGCTTCTCAGGTCACCGCTTGCAGCGGCCAAAGAGGCATCTAACTCGCTCGCGAATTCCGGCGACCAAGTTGCGGAATTTTCTGCGCCCTCGGTCAAACCTGAAAGGTTATCCAATAGAACTCTTAGGCTTGCGTAGCTCCCATCCGACTGGGGTGTAAATGTTTGTTCTAGCCGACATGGAAACCCATAAAGCACACCCCATTCGCGGCGTTCCAATAGCCAAATGTCGTCAGGACGGAACGATTGCCCGTTTTCCAATTCTGTGGGACTGCTGCTCATCGTGACGGTCGGCACAAACGCAAAGTGCCGGTTGCTCACATCGTAGTTGCCGGTTCGCAGATACAGCTGCGTCGATTCCGCTTGATCGCGGCCAGCCAAAACCTCTTCGGCTTTGGCTCGGCTTTTTTCGTCAAGCTGACCAAGCGATTGGCGGCTGATATTGAATGGCTGCTGATACTGCAGTTCGCCCGCTTCGAACTCGCCGCTGAGCAACGGATAGATTGCAAAGGGACGCTGCCAATGAGTTGCAAGTCCCTTGACCAGAATCAACGCCAACAAAGCGAAAATCATGGAGCAAGCGATCGCGAACATCCCACCGGTGAGCCATACCATCGGCTCCCCTTGTGCGATCAGACTCTGGCCCGTCGATTTAGCGCGTGCATGCTTTTTCATAGCTGATACGCTCGCTTTCGGAATCGCAATCGAACCACTTCCGCAATGGTATTCGCAAAGAGCGTAAAACAAAACAACAGAAACGCGGCCAAAAACAAAGCGTGAAAGTGCGTTGAGCCACGAGCCGCTTCGGGCAATTCAGTAGCCAGAGTCGCGGACAACGTTCGGTAGCCGTTCATCGGGTTGATGTCCATCACCGGCGTATTGCCCGCGGCCATTAATACCACCATCGTCTCACCCACCGCACGACCAAAACCGATCATCATCGCGCTAAAGAGGCCGCTCATGGCCGTCGGAACGACAACTCGAATCGTGGTCTGCCAAGTCGTTGCTCCACATCCCAACGATGCACTTCGCAAATGCTGAGGCACTGACTGCAAAGCATCCTCAGAAATGGTGTAAATCAACGGAATGATCGCAAAGCCTAAAATGCCCCCAACCAACAACGCATTGCGCTCTTGATATGGGCCAAGCACCGAGCCTCGCGGATCCATGCCAACGAGCGAAAAACCCCAGGCAGCCATCGCCGAAATCAGAAGCACACCTAGCGTTCCGCAACCAAACAGTCCGAGATTGACAAGCGAAAATCGCATCGGACTCATCTGCTTCGAAAGCGTCTGGATGAATGGGCTAAGCGGTCCAGAAAACAACCAAGCTACAAGCAACGAAACAGGCAGAACCGCCAGGCAAAACCAACCTGACCAACCTGAGCCATCATTGTTGGAAAGCCACTGGATCAAGTTACCTCGAAACAAAACCGATTCAACGGGACGAGCTAGGCTGTTGGCAAAAAGCATCCCAAGCGGGATCAGCAAAAACAAAATGGGGAGTCGAAAATGCCGCATTCGAATCGCGATCGCTCCTGGAATGACAAGCCAAACATGCGATGCCAAGAGAAACAAAAACAGAATCGAAACGACCGAAAGCAATACCCACATCAAATTGTCACGCAGGATCGGTGCCAGGACCAATGCCCCGACAAACCCCAAGACAACACTGGGCACGCTCGCCATCAACTCAATTACCGGTTTCACTCGGCTACGCCACCGGCTGCTCATGAACTCGCTACCAAAAATTGCCGCCATCAAAGCGATCGGAGCGCCGATCAACATCGAAAAGAAAGTTGCCTTAAGCGTCCCAAAAATCAAAGGCCAAAAACCGAACTTGTATTCTCCCTCGACAGTCCCCGTACTGCTCTGCCAAATATGTTGCGGCGATCCATAACCCTCGTACCAAGTGCGATTGAAGAATGAGCTTAACGACGCTTCAGGGAATGGAACACTCAGTCGCCACAGGTCGACATGCGTTTCGTTTACAAGTCCGACACAAGCTGCATTCGCAGAAAAGAAAATACGAGGCCGAAAGCCGTCGCTCCCGTCCATTTTTGCATCCCAGGAAATCAATTGGCGATTCGTCGGCACATAGTACGCTGCCCCTTTGCCACTTTGGAATTGGGCTGCCACGATCCGGCTTTCGGGTGAAGCCGCCAAATCAGCAATGGCACCATCCTTGCCTCCAAACTGATGAATCGATAATAACTCCTGACCGCTGGCAGTGGCGGTCGTGGCAACGCTTTCAATGTACCCCGCTTGACTACCGATCATAAAGGTCGAGCGACCAAGCAATGGCACACCGACTGTTGCTTTGCTCTCGGACCCAGCCAGCGAAGTGTGCGACAAACCAGAAATCAAATTTTTCTCGCCCGAAAGTGACCACGCAACCACTTTGCCTTTGGCATCGAGCGTTTGAATCTGCTCAGATCGAGAACCAATCATGAGTGCAAGGACCGAAGGTGATTGCTCCGATGCCTCAATGGGAACATGCGTCCAAATGGCTGTTTCCTGAGTGATAGCCCCTGAGAAACTGTTGACTTTATTGTTGATCGTTCCCAAAGCAATCGAATGGCCATCAGTTGCCCCCCAAGTCCAAGATTGCGACTCGTCGAAACTAGAAGCGGCCTGCGGATTGCGCCAGTCGACGCACGTGACCGGTTTCTTGAAGAGTGGAACCGCCGGGTGAAACTTCACTTCGCTTACAGCTTGCTTGCGAACCAAACCGCTCGCCATCGCCCGATACAAAATGCCTTCGAACGAGACGACGTCAGATTTGATTTCAGTTGCGATTTCGGCTGGCACATCGGCGAGCGGAATGAACTCGACTTGAATGGTGACGGTAATCGGGCGGATCGATCCATTTGAGTAGCCGGCCACCATACTTGCGTCGTTATCGGCAACGGCACAACATTCGATATTGCCAAGAGTCTCGCCCGATGCTGGATGAGAACTGAGCTGCTTACCAGTCGTGATGGAGTGAACCGTCAAGTAGTCGCCGCGATGTAACACCCAGAGCAGTTCGCCATACTCATCCACACCAGCCGCTATCGGCCTTGTCCCCGCTGCGTCAATCGCCGTTTTTTCAGAGCCAGCACCTTCCGAAAAATCCGGACCAACGGCTATCGAACCGATCGAAGTAACCGAGTTGCTTTGAAAAAGGGGAAGAACATTTCCAAGCAAAACGAGAACGACAAGCATGACGACCAAGATGGTTCCAACACCACCAACGGTGATCACTTGTTTTGCAACGCGATCTGAAACCCTAACCCACCAAGATGAATTGCGATCTCGGCGGTGTCGGTTCGTCTGTCTTTGCGAATTATTCACAAGTGCTTTGTCACGAGTAGGGAGTCATCGGTGGCAAAGCCTGACTGCGATTGATACCGATCAAGGATCGATGCCAACCATCTTCAATGCTTTGGCCGCAGTCTTTGCGTCCACAGGAAAATACCCATCCTTGACAGCGATCTCTTGGCCTTCCTTGCTGAAAATAAACTTGATGAACTCCTTGCGAAGCGGCTCAAGCTTACTCGTCGGCTTGTAGTTTACCGCCAGGAACAGATAACGTCCCAACGGATACTTGCCATTGTAAGCGTTTTCTTCGGTTGGCTCGATAGCTGGCTCACCCTTCTTCGGAGCTAGCGCCAGAGCTTTTACGGCTTCGGTCTTATAACCGATACCGCTGTATCCCATTGCAAATCGATTTTCACCAACGGATGCGATCACTGCTGTACTGCCTGGTTGCTCGTTGACTTTGTCTCGGAAGTCACCATTGCCCATAGCCTTTTCCTTGAAAAAGCCGTAAGTGCCGGATGCTGCATTGCGACCAAACAAAGCGATGGCTTCTTTTTCATAGTCACCTTTGAGTGCAACTTGCCCCCAGTTGTCGATCGATTCGCTACCCAACTTGCGCGTGCTCGAAAATATCGCGTCGACTTGCTCCATGCTTAGGCTTTGCAGGGGATTGTCGCGATTCACATAAACCGCTAACAAATCGATCGAAGTTGGCAAAAGAACCGGCTTGTAACCATACTTCTTTTCGAAGTCGGCAATTTCGTTGGCCTTAGCATCGCGGCTCATGGGGCCGAAACTAGCTGCTCCCTCGATCAGAGCCGGCATCGCTTTCGAAGAACCTTGTCCTTCAACTTCAGTCCTAACCCCCTTGTAGTACTCCTTGAACTTCTCTGTCCATTGAGTCATTAAACTATTCATTGAGTCGGAGCCGACTGACTTGATCTGGCCGGATAGGCCTGGGGCAGGCTTGTATTTGGGCAGATTTGGGTCCACTTTCCCGTCAGCCCAAGCATTTCCAAAGGAAACGAGGCCAAAAAGGGTGGCGGCGATAAAGACTGGGAAGGAAAAACGAGCTGTCATTATGGTCTCCGAGGGTTGGATAGCATTCATTGCTGGGAATTGTTCCAGAAACCCCGAAAATCACTAGGAGGGGATTGTTAAGAAATGGTTAATTGTGGCCTAGAACCGCGAATCGCAATCCCACCATCCTACGGAAAACGCATCAACGGAAATCACATTGGCCGAAAGAAACGCAAAAAGCACGAAAAGTCAGGATCAAAGTACACTGCCCCTGCTGTCTTGTGCAGTGCCTCGTATGCGGGTGATAATGCCTGCTTCCAAAAACTCGCAGACAAACTAAAGGCAAAGTAAATGTGGTTGATCCGTTCGGTCTTGATCAGCTTGATCTTTTTGCAATCAGTCTCCCTTGCTCAAAACGCAGGAATTGGGCTACCGACATAAAGATATCTTTACGTCGTTACGCCAGGCATTCGTGACTACCTCGAGTTTGGTGGAGCAGGCATCTTGGTCTTTGATATCGACAACGACCACAAGTTTGTCAAACGCATTCAAACACCAGCCAGTAAGTTGGAAAAACCACGCAACATCAAAGGCGTATGCGCCAGCGCGATTACCAACCGACTCTATTTTACGACTCCCGAAAAACTGTACTGCGTCGATTTGGCATCGGAAGAAACACTGTGGGAGGTCGCTCCCGCCAAGGGTTGTGACCGGATGTCGCTTTCCCCTGATGGCAAGATTTTATATGTGCCCTCGTTCGAAAATGACACTTGGAATGTGATCGATGCGATGACAGGAGCGACCATTGCGGAAATCAAAACCAACAATGGTGCTCATAATACAGTTGTCTCACTCGATGGAATGCGAATGTACATGGGTGGCTTAAAGTCACCGAATCTTTTTGTGGCCGATACAAGCCAACACAAACTCGTCGGACAAGTGGGGCCATTCGGAGGAGCCATTCGACCTTTCACCGTCAATGCGTTTCGCACCCGAGCCTATGTTTGTGTCAATGATCTGCTGGGTTTTGAGATTGGTGATCTAACAACGGGCCAGAGGATTCATCGAGTTGAAGTCGAGGGATTCAAACCGGGAGTCGTCAAGCGTCACGGTTGCCCCAGCCACGGAATTGGACTAACTCCCGATGAAGGCGAAATTTGGGTTGTGGACGCTGCCAACCAGCATGTGCATGTGTTCGATAACACGGTGACTCCACCCAAGCAGATTCAGAGCATCCCACTTCGTGAACAACCGGGTTGGATTACCTTTAGTTTGGATGGAATGTTTGCGTATCCATCGACCGGGGAAGTTATCGAAACAACATCGAAACAAATCGTCCTACGATTGACAGATGAAGCAGGGCGAGAAGTTCACAGCGAAAAGATGATTGAGATTCACCGAGTCGGCAATCGTGCAAATTTGGTGGGCGATCAGTTCGGCGTTGGCAGATCGATCGTTCAATACCAACACAACGAAGAGCAAGATACCAAGGCCGCCGTCGCTGTTAATTTGCCGCATCTATTTACGCCACAGTGCTACTCTGACCCGCTTGCCGGTAACAAGCTTGATGAAACTGTTTTGATTGAGCAGGCTCTCCATCAACTTAATTTCTGCTTTCTGAATGTGTCGAATCATGGCTCCGATCACGCGAGGCGACCGCTGCTCAAGCTTAACTTTGTTGCGGCTAACGAGAGAATTGCGACGTTGATACCTGGTGTTGTAGCGAAGAGTTTTCAGTCAAATTGGAAAAAGGTGCCGATTGCGATCGTGGTTGGATCATTGCCTGACGGTGCTGCGGTCGGAGTGGATGCGGTGGCGTTGTACGATTACCCCGTTGATGCTGTATTTGTTCAACAGTTGGATGCCAGTCCAGGAATGGCCAAGATCTGTCCAACGGGTCCACGAGTCTACCTTTCTGGGCAAGCCGAAAAGGGTGGTTCGACCGCTGAAGCGGCTGAAAGGACGATTGGTAGTCTAAAGAAAACTCTCGAATGGTTGGGTTGCGATATCAAAGACTCGCTACAAGCCAAGTGTTTTTTGACGCCGATGGATTCTGCCCAGCAAGTTCGAAAAGAGTTCGATAAAGTGTTTGGACATGACCAATTGCCACTGGTGTTTGTCGAGTGGAGATCCGATTTGCCGATTGAGATCGAACTGATTGCGCACGCGCCACCTGCCAAAGTGGACGCGCCGGCCATTGAGTTTCTCACGCCGCCCGACATGACTGCTTCGCCCGTTTACAGTCGAGTGGTTCGCGTCAATCGCGGCAATTGGGTCTACACAGGCGGGCTAAGGCATTCGTCGAGCGATGCTAATGAGCAAGTCAACGGAGTGTTCGACAAATTGCAAACGATTTTCAAGGCAGCCGACAGCGACTTCGGCCAGTTAGCCAAAGCGACTTACTATGTGACCAACGACGCCGCTAGCAAGAGTCTCAACGAGCTCCGTCCGAAGTACTATGATCCCAAGAAGCCGCCCGCCGCTTCGAAAGCGATGATAAGGGGCTTGGGCGAGGACACAAATGTCAACATCATGCTGGATATGATTGGCGTGAGTAATCCGTAACCGGATTTACTATCGAAAAAACGAACTACCTACGCTGCAAAACAACCACGCCGTAATCTGGCACGTTGATCCAATCATCACGCAGGAGCCGTGCATCGCGGCCACCGTTTGTGTGCTCCCCTTCTTGCTCTGCTTGAATGGCAAAGGCCGGCCAAGTGGAATTCCATAACTCGCTGTATTCGCCAAATGCTACGTTCAGCTCACTCATTCCAATCGTTCCAGACCAGCCACCGAAGTTGAGCACCACGACAAAGTCATCGCGCTGCCCACGCGTGAAGGCGATAATCTGATCGCTCGTATAAGTCACTCGAATCGGCGATGGGCCTTTGATGCATGCGTCTTGCCTTAGCCGACCAAGCTCACGCCACCACGCTCGAATGCGACCACGATCTGGGTTCGCGAGATACTCATTCAAGTCCAACGTATCCGCCTTGCCGAATGCGAATTGACGATGTTCTCCTGACTCTGCACCCATGAAGTAAAGCGGCAATCCTCGTGACAACAAAGTTGCCGCCGCCGCAACCTTAGTCATCCGCCATCCTTGCCCAAATCCTGCAACATTGGCAATGCGGTCCGGCACGTTCCCGACTTCATCATGGCTTTCTGGGTATTGCACAATCTTGTACCAATCATCAGAAGCCGTCTGACTCAACTGCATCGCGTCGGCCAAGCGAGACATGCCAAACGATCGTCGGCTCGCGTCGACCAAGCGGTCATGAAAGTCATCACCCCATTGCGAATCCATCGGGCCACCTTCATTGGTCAAACTCCACTCGTTTGGCAAGTGCTCGGCCATCAAAAGACAATTGCGGCCAACTTGACTCTGAACCGCCTGCCTCAGCCCTTGCAAGAATTCCCAACCTCCACCGGATCCGAGCACTCGAACTGAGCCGCTCCAATTATCCCACGCCGCCGAATGGACGATCGTCGCTGTATGGTCCAATCGAAAGGCATCGATTCGGAATTCGTTCGCGAGATAAACGAGATTCTGCGCAAAAAAATGAAGGCACTGAGGATGATCGAAGTTGACCAATGCTCCCCACTGTGTATCGCCATCAAAGAAACTGTTCCGAGCAACTTCCCAAAGGATGTTGTCCCCACCAGCGTGATTGAACACGACATCCAGCACCACGGCCAGTCCATGTTCATGACATGTGTGCACCAAGTGCTTCAAATCGTCCGGGCCATCGGGACTGCAATAGTTGTTTTCAACCGCATAAAAATAAGCCGGATCATAACCCCATGAGTTTGTGCTGCTCACTTCGTTGATAGGCAACAGCTGAATGGCTGTTACGCCAAGCTCGCGAAAGTACCCTGCGTTGTCAGCAACTTCCTTGGCAATTCTCCGCAGCGGTGGCTCGTCCTGATACCGATTCGTAAAGCGACTTGGATGCAGTTGGTAAATGATCAGGTAGTCCGGCGTTGGACGAACCCATCGTTGATTCTGCCAATCGAAACGGTCATGATTGACGAGTCGTGAAGCCGAACTCGTACTGGAATTCTCAACCCAACCGGCCGCAGGGTCCTGCAATCGTTGGACTTGATTGAATAAAAACTGATATTTCACCCCATGGTAGTCCGTGCCGCCATCTGTTAGTCCGGCCAGAATATCTGCAATCTTGATTGAACACCACCAATAGGTCCCGTCGCGGGTAATGTGCATTTGGATCGGACGACTTAGCCAATCAGTCCATTCGCCGATAATCTCCACATTGGCCGCGTGCGGTGTATGAAGAACAAACCGCATCTCACCCGCTTCGGCATAAGCTCCAGGCCGACGTATTTGAAACGGCGGATCCATGATCAAATCCGTCGGCGGCTTCGAGAGCAGCAAGGGTGGGCGTTCCATTACCACAAATCGTTGAAGCGGAGGACTGTCTGCATCTAGCGTAATGGTATGGCGATTCTGTTCCCAATGACCCTTGGTGTCATAGAACTTGATGGACATGGTAACTTTGGGATAGACATCGAGAACGATATCTCCGTTGGCATCGATGGGAACGTTCGTCGCTAGTGGACCGCGTGCTCGGTTAACCCAAACATGGGCAAATAAGGCCCCTTGCAAATCACTGAGCAATGTATTGGCAATCGACAACTTTAACTGTCGGTTTGCTTTCGGAGGTGCATCGAAAAGTTCGCTATCCCCTTCGAGTGTCCAATACTCGGTATCCTGAGTCACCTTGATGCCTATGCGTTTGGCTTCGGCATCTTCCCACTCGTCGTGATAGCCAGGGTTGCGTACTAAACAGCCATAGCCCAACTGAGAATAGATCGCCGTTTTGAACTGGCTCCAACCATCTGGTCCCACAACACCAACCACGTCGGTCTGGTATTCGCCATTCAATGCCCAAACATGCAATACTGCCGGGCTCGAGAAGGACTGCAGGTAGTTCAGCGTGAGCGTGCATGTCTTCGGCACCTCACGAGCGATAGCCGCCACGCTGCTATGAAGCCAGATTTCATCGCCATCTTCGGCAACCCAAAATCGATTGGCAACATCGGCTTCGAAAGATGTAAAATGTCCGTCATTCAACCCGATGAACTTGAAATGGAAGAAGGACTGTTCGTGTGCCGCCAAGCTCAAATCGAAGACTGGGCCGAGATCATCAAGGCCGGTTTGTTGAACCCGACGTCTGGCTCCTGTCACAGGGTCCCAAATTAGCATCTCAGCAGGTCGAAATCGCGTTTTCGAGATTAAGTGGACTCGTAAATTCGACTGCATCTTCAAGCGTGGGTCATTCAGCACACGCGGGAGCTGCCGTTGCAAAACCACACTTCCTTCGGGAATTCATTCGAAGCCAATCGCGGCAGCTCGCGTTGGAAAGCATTGTCTTCAAACTCCCCGGGCGATCCGTCGGCTTGAAACGAAAATAGCATGAATCGAACTGGCTGATCGATAGAAGCGTTCAAACGACAGTGAAATTCCACCCATCCAGGACCGACCGAGCCTGGCACTGGATGCAAAGACGATTTTATCGAAGTTCCCTCGCGCCAAACATGCAACCCAGGCTTGGTCAGATTCGTGTAGACAAAAAAACGATGCATGACGGTTCCTCGGGCGGTGCTGAAGGCGTTGGATTTGATTCGATAATATTGAAACTTCTCGCGGATCGCTAGCAGTCAATGCTACCGCAGACAGACTCCGTGTTTTCAATCAGTTTACCCAACCAGTTCGTTACTAGGGAGGGTGAGGCTCCTGCCGATCCGTAGCGTCGAAAGCTCGGCAGGAGCCTCGCTCTCCCGACTGTTTTTAAGGGGCCTGGCATTGCATCTCGGACCATTTGCACGGAGGACCATAGACGGACTCACAAGTACCGTTCAATAAGCGGCGCAACGATTCGCAGACGCTGAAACCGATGAAGCTCTTCCTTGGTTACGTTGCTTTGTTTCGCTTCGTATCGAAACAAATTGCCGCGATGAACTTCAGTCGCTTGGGATCGATGCGCTGCGATGGACGATGAAACTTGATTTGCGAAATGACAGTCCGTAACCACCAACGCCACCTCCGAATTTCGCTTCTCGGACAGCATGTCAAAGTTGTAGCTTCCCACCATTGCGATGCGACCGTCAATGACCATCGATTTTGCATGCAACATGTTCGGCCCCTGAAGCTCATGGATCTTGATTCCAGCTTTTAGCATCCAACGGCGCTCGTTCGCAAAGCCTGCATGGACGGGAGGTTGATCCGTCGCTTGAAGCGAGTTGGTTAAGATGCGAATTTGAACTCCGCGATGGGCGGCGTCAAGTAAAATCGATTTCAATTCTTTCGAAATGGCCAAATACGGAGATTCGATTTCAACCGAACGGCGAGCTTGACGAATCAAGGAGAGTATGACCGGCGAAATAGCACCGCTGGCGTTTTTTGATTCGCAAACAAAATCATGTAGGAATCGTAAATTGCAATCGTCTATCTCCGACGCATCATAGTGAATCGACGATCCGCAAAGGTCCTGCGCTGGCATTACTCCACAGGGTTGATTCGCAAGCCAATCGCCTATTTCCTCAAACGCTTGCTCCCTCGGCATCGCATTCCATTCAGGATGGATTTGCCGCTTCAACATCTTCGCAGCTTCGGTTCGAACGAGATCGGGTTGTCCACTTTTTGGGTCGTTCCATCGCTGCTCGAAGTAGTCAGCAGCCTGGCAAGCCGGGCGGCCGTCGACGTAGACATCCCGGTCAAGACGCTTCTTCGAACCTAGTCCAAAGTGAACTTCCACTTGATTTCGACTTCCGGTGATCATTCGCGTGCGATCAACGATCAAGAGCTTGTCATGCAGGCGCGGCCTCCCCAATTCCACTTGATAGCGCACGTCGAGCGGCCGCTCCCGAATCGCGATACCTCGTTCAATCAGATACTGCATGAGCAGCTTCGGCATGCGATTGTTGCCGATATGTCCGTCGACCATGACACGTACCGCCACTCCCCGTTCAGCAGCGGACAGAAGGGCAGATAAGATGCGCCCAGAAGTGTTATCATCGGAGATCTCGTACGAGCTAAGGTCAATTGCCGATTGAGAACCCTCGATCAGTTCGATTCGCTTTTCAAAAGCTTCGATTTCGCTATGCAAAAGCTTGACGGAACTCGCGTTAGCGGCACCAAGCAAAAATAAAAATGCCAATAGGGGCTTTAATATGCTATGTCGAAGCCCGGATGGCCCCATCTCAATTTACTCCTGTTTTTTGTGTAGCGAAAGTCGTCAAGACTTTCGGCGGCATCGCCTAAACGACCGAAACTCTTGACGAGTTTCGCTACAAAATGCTTCACAGCGTTGCCGAAACGAGAACAATGGCCAACGCCGTGCGGCTGATGCGACTATCGACTTCGCCAGGGATGAATTGGCATTTTGCCGAAACTTTCTGGGTTATAGTGACTGAAACGAATAGATGGTTCTACATGCCTGCACCGCAGAATATAGCGATTGGCAATCAAGAGCCCTGCTAATCCTTGTGTCAGCGTCTAAACGGGTCGGAAAGCACCTATCTAGCTTTCTGCGTTCACTTCTCGCATTTTCAAGCGGCTGAGTCTTGAGAAACTTGCTCATTGTTCGTATTCTCATTCCCTCGATCTTGTGATTTGGGAAGCTCCTCGAACGATTTCAAACAAGTGATTAGGCATGACTGCTGCAGATGACGCATTGCGAGGGCTGAAAGACGCCCTCAATTTTTCGCCCGACAACGTACCCCTTCGGCTTCATTTTGCGCAGACTCTTTTGGGACTTGGGCATACCAACGAAGCCGTAGCTCAATTTCGAGAAGCGTTGACGTTCGAGCCCAATAACATCGATACCAAGCTGGGATTGGCTGCTGCCTTTATGCGGCTTTCCAAAGATTCGCAAGCGATGGTAATCGTCGAAGATCTCTGCCGTGGCCAGGACGCTCCAGCTCGAGCCATGGTGCTGTATGCGAAGCTTCTGCTCCGTGAGGGCAAAGTACAAGATGCGGTTGCACGCTACAAGCAGGCCATCGAATCCGACGCTTCCGTGACCGACGCCGACTTGAGCGAGCAACTCGGGATCGGCCCGGGCTACGAGGACAGCGATGTGATTGAGGGACGTTCCCGCGAATCAGCCGACTGTTCTTCGAGCAAGACAAGCTTTGAGCTTGAACGTCCCGCCATCAAGTTCGACGATGTGGGCGGGATGGAGTCGCTCAAGGAGGAGATTCGTCTGAAGATTCTTTATCCGCTCAAGCACCCGGAAATGTATGCCGCTTATGGCAAGAAAATCGGTGGCGGTATCTTGATGTACGGTCCGCCTGGGTGCGGAAAGACTTATATTGCTCGGGCAACGGCTGGTGAATTGGGTGCTGGATTTATGTCCGTCGGCATCAGCGATGTTCTCGATATGTGGACTGGTCAAAGCGAACGGAATCTTGCTGAGCTTTTCGCGCAAGCGCGGTTCAACAAACCATGTGTCTTGTTTTTCGATGAGGTAGACGCGTTAGGCGGTCGACGAAGCGACATGACCGGCGGCGCAGGGCGACATGTCATCAATCAGTTTTTGTCCGAGATGGATGGTGTTGAAAAATCGAACGAAGGAGTTCTCGTCTTGGCGGCGACAAACGCCCCTTGGCATGTCGATCCCGCGTTTCGACGTCCCGGCCGATTCGATCGCGTTCTATTTGTACCGCCACCCGATGCGACTGGACGCGAGTCGATACTTCAAATTCAATTGAAAGGCAAGCCGCAGGAATCCATCGATGTCGCTCAACTGGCAAGCAAATCTCCTGATTTTTCCGGCGCGGACCTCAAAGCGATCGTCGATATGGCCATCGAAGAGAAGCTGCGAATCGCGCTCAAAGAGGGAATACCAAAACCTTTGACGACCAAGGATCTCATGGCGGCAATCAAGTCGCTGCATCCCACAACAAGAGAATGGTTTTCGACCGCGAGAAACTACGCCGTATACTCAAACCAAGGTGGCATCTATGACGATGTCATTAAGTACCTCAAGTTATGAATGTCCATCTAAAACGCGGAGAAATTCTTTACCATCAAGACCGTCTCGACCTAGCCGAAAAAGAACTCCGACTTGCGTTGGCGGAAGAGCCGAACAATGGGATTGCCCATTCCCTTTTGGCCTTGGTTTTGACGAAACAAAAAAAGTATTTGGATGCGATTGAATCCGCTCGCATTGGAATCACTCTTTCGCCAGACGAGCCATATCCGTTTTACGCGATGTCATTCGTGCAGTTTGCTCGAAATGACGTCAAGGAAGCGGAATCTGCCATTCGCTTTGCGATTGCTTTGTCACCTGGCGATGCCGATTTCCATTCGTTTCTTGCGATCATCGAAAACAAGAAAGGCCGTTGGAAGGAAAGCCTGGAGGCAGCAGAACAGGGACTTGCCAACGATCCAGAACACATTGGATGCATCAATTCGCGTGCGGAGGCCTTGGTGAAACTTGGACGCAACATCGAGGCCAACGCGGCCTTGAGCGCAGCGTTGCAGCGATCGCCAGAGGATGCGTATTCCCACGCGAACTTGGGTTGGTCGCTTCTTGAGCAGAACAAACCAGACCAGGCCTTGAATCATTTTCGCGAGGCATTGCGATTGCAACCGAGTTTGGAGTTTGCACGGCAAGGGATTGTGGAGGCCATGAAGGCCCACTTTTTCCTTTATCGATGGATGCTGAACTGGTTCCTTTGGATGATGAAACTGCGAGACAAGATGCAGTGGGGCGTAATCCTCGGTGCCTACTTCGGATACCAAATACTAAAATCAATTGCGAGGAACAACCCGGGCCTGTCACCGTGGATTACACCCATCCTGGTGTTGTACGTTGTGTTTGTAGTCATGACATGGGTTGCCAGCCCGTTATTCAATCTTGTTTTGCGAACGAACAAATTTGGTCGACTTGCTTTGTCTAAAGAGGAAATACGCACATCGACTTGGGTAGGCTGTTGTGTGGTTTCGGTTTTGATCGGACTGGTTTTCTATGCGTTTTCGAATAACGCGTTTTTCTTGCTCGCCGCATTGACGTCAGGTCTTCTGATACCGCCCATTTCCAGAATCTATTCATGCGATGAAGGTTGGCCGAGAGCAACGCTCACCTTGGTCACGATCGCGCTTGGGTTGCTTTCTAGCGTCATTACAGGAACGACTCTGCTTGGATTTGCAGTAGGTGGTGTGAGCGGACTAGCCATCCAAGGGATCGGCTTTGTGTTCTTTTATCCTTGTGCCATCGGAGCTTTCGGTTCGCAGTTTCTCGTCAATTATCTGATGAGCGTAAGGCCACGTCGCGGCACAAACACGGGGCGCTTCGTTTGGCTAGTCGGAGGCGGATTGTTGACAATCGCGGGCTTGCTTTTGTTCTCCGTGGTTGGAGCTGCAATCTATGTTTGTCTCTTTCAGCCCGAGGTGCTTGAACTGAGCTAGGATGTTAGTAAAACGCCATGTGCCTAGGGTCGATTAGCCGGTGGACGCTAGCCAGCCCCGGTTTCCTAATGTTCTCGACATGCGTCGAGAACCGCGGCTAACGCCGCTTGTGATTACCCATATCTTTCCGCCTTCCGTCGTACTCGTACTCAATGAAATGGTACTCGTACTCAATGAAATGGTACTCGTACTCGTACTCGTACTCGATTGTCCTGGCCCTCGAGTACGAGTACGAAAACCCAGGGGAATTGTGGGCAACAACTCAGCCCCAGCGGACGGCACATGGAATGTGCCTGCTACTTTAAAACGAAAAAACCCATCGGTTGCCCGGTGGGTTTTTGTATTTTTGGTTCAACTCAGCCAAGCGATTTAGCTTGATGTTCCAAGTTGATTGGCAACGTTGGTGAACGTGCTGCTTGCATTCTTGCCGATGCTTGTGACGGCTGTCAAGCAAACGACAATAATGAGCGAGAGCATAACCGCGTATTCAACAGCGGTTGGTCCATCTTCACTCTTCAAAAAGCGCTTTAGTTTCATGGCGAAATTTTTCATGGGTATACCCTCCGACAGGTATTTTCGGCTGCTGCCGAACTAGGTGAACAAAATAAACTCCCACGCAATCCATCTGAATTCATCGCCATGACGTCAAACGATCACTGGGCACTTTGCTGATTGGGCAGCAAGCGAGGCATGTTTGTCTCGCCGATTGAAAGATAGGACACTTTTAGGGTCCGTCAAACTTTGAGGCCTTAAATCATTAGCAATAATCAGGTTTAGAGTTCACGAAAGCAAAATCGCGTTCGGAAGATTCCGATTAACCGGATTGAGCTGAACCTCAATCGGTTGAACCGATGGTTTTTTTGCACTTTCGAACTCGTCCCCTGGCTCCGCCTGGTGGGGCAAGCCCCAGCCGTCCTGAAATGCTTCACAGCGTTACCTAAGAGGGGCGAGGGGAGCTAAGTCAAAAAGATTTGCGTAATGACGAGGCTATCGCCCGCCAGCTAATGAACCCGTAATTTACACGGTTATCTGCTTAGCGAATTTCCGATGGAGCTTTGTCGCAAACCCGTCGAATGAGCGTCAAACAGCCATCGGATATAAAATAGAGCAGCAAGCCGAACGGCCCCAGTACGAAAGTGGCGGCCAAGATTGGCGCCTGAAAGACACGGTGTATCTTCTTCAGATCGGACTGCTCGGCAATCCAAAGGCCCACAAAGAGATCAAATGCGAGATAGTGCAACCAGCCAGCAAACACGACCGCATCCGAGCCGAAGAGGGCTTTTACTTCGGCAAGTGTAGAAAATCCACCGCCGTCTACTTCCGAGATAAACCGAAAGATGACGGCCGTGTAGATCAAACAAATACAACCGATTAATCCCCGCCGCAAAGTGAGGATTAGCCAGGATGCCCTAGGGAGGAAAATAAGTAGAATCCATGCGACCAGGGCAACTGTGTTCGCGATTTTGAACGCCTGCCCCCAATCCATAACTACGCAAGCTTCCAAGCTTGAATAAGTTGTTCAGCCCCTGGGCTCAAACGACGGAGTTTGTGAACGATTGCGGCCTTTTCGGTCTTGTTTGCCTTTTCACATTTCTTGTGAAGGTTCGCCAACTTCTTGGTGCGGTGACGTCGTTTGCGAAGTTCTCGTTGTCGTTCGGTTCCGGCCATTGCAAGTTCTTTCTTATCGTCGAGGGATGAGTTCAGGTGTTCAATCATTCCGGTCTGGCGTTCCGGTCAGGACGGAGAAAGATAACGAAATTTGCTAAATTCGTCAATGTTGGGCGTTCCAAGCCTGGGCGCCCTGGATAGCTTGACGGATCTTTGGCAAGATGTGTGGAATATGACCGAACTTGCCCAGCAATGTCAAATTTGGCGATGTTCACGTTGGTGTCGATGACTATTTGGAGCCGTTAATGACTGAAACTACAGCTGTCGTCCTGGCAGCGGGAAAGGGGACTCGGATGAAAAGCGAGCTTCCCAAGGTTCTGTTTCCCGTCTTGGGCCGCGCCATGATCCATTGGGTTTTGGACGCCCTGCAGTCTGCCGGAATCAGACAAATCATAGTCGTTGTCGGCTACCGTGCTGAATTGGTCAAGCAGGAACTGGCGGGGCGAGGGGTCGATTTTGCCCTCCAAACCGAGCAACTCGGGACGGGGCATGCCGTTCAAATGTGCAAGTCTCAACTGGAAAAAGGGGACAAGTCGGTCCTCGTTGTCGCAGGGGACTCACCGATGATTCAGGCCAGTTCGGTCCGCGAGTTGATCGAGGAGTTTAATGAGGGTGGCTTCGGTTGCCTGCTTGGGACTCTGATCAAGGATAATCCTTATGGTTTGGGCAGAATTGTCCGAGATTCCCAGCATCATTTCTTGCGTATTGTCGAGCACAAAGACGCTTCACTTGAGCAGTTGCAGATCGGCGAGGTCAATATGAGCACGTACCTGTTCGACCGGCCAAGTCTTCTGTGGGCTCTGGACAATTTGCAGAACAACAACTCGCAATCCGAGTATTATTTGACAGATTGCCCGGAACTACTGTTGAAAAACGGTCGCAAGGTCGATGCTCGCCCTGTGTTAAAAGCCTGCGAGTCCCTGAGTATAAATACAATCGATGAACTAGCTATGGTTGAGTCGAAAATGCGAGAGATGGGTTACCAATGCGCGAGCTAAAGATTTTCAGTGGCCGCGCCAATCCTCAATTGGCAAAAGACATTTGCGCTTTCCTGCATTTGGATTTGGGCTCCATCACTCTGAACAAGTTTCCGGACGGAGAAAACAACTGCAAAGTCGAAGATGACGTGCGCGGCCGCGATGTTTACTTGATCCAGCCAACCTGCCCTCCCGTCAATGATAATTTGATGGAGCTGTTGATCATGATCGACTCCTGCAAACGAGCTAGCGCTGCGAGAATCACCGCCGTAATGCCTTACTACGGCTACGCTCGGCAAGACCGAAAGGACGAGGGGCGAACTCCCATCACGGCCAAATTGGTCGCGAACGTGATCACACGCGCCGGAGCAGATCGCGTTTTGGCAATGGACTTACACGCGCCCCAGATTCAAGGCTTCTTTGACGTTCCTGTCGATCACTTGTACGCGGCACCCGTCTTTACCTCCTACTTCCAAAGCAGGATGTTGGAACCCGCGGAAATTGTGGTTGTTAGCCCTGATGAGGGAAGTATCAAGCGAGCGATTGGGCATGCGAAACGACTTGGTGGGAAGATCGCGATTATCGACAAACAACGGGACAGCGCTCTCAAAACCCAGCAAAAGCACATTATCGGCGGTCCTGTGGAAGGCAAAATCTGCCTCATGTTTGACGACATGATCAGTACGGCTGGTTCGATTTGCGGTGCCGCCCAATTGGTTCATAAGGCCGGCGCAAAGGAAATTCACTTGGCCGCAACCCACGGGGTTCTTTGCGACAATGCAATCGAAAATCTACGCAAAGCGCCGATCAATAGCCTTGTGATTACCGATACGATTCCGCTACCCGAGGAAAAACGCTTGCCAAACATCCATGTGCTCAGCGTTGCACCACTGTTGGCCGAAGCGATCCGACGCATCCACTCCAACAAGTCCATCAGTCAGATGTTCACAGGCTGATTCAATTGAAGATTTCATGACCAGCAGTTACACTGGTTTGCTGCTTTGATTCAGTCGAAGTTCCTATTTTTCATTCACTTATACAGAGGCGACGGTTCGAGGTTGGCATGCTTCAGAATTTACGCAAGCTACAGTTGACTGAGACTCAGCGAGACGGGATGCGTCAAGCAGGTCAGTTTAACGCCCAGCTCATGGACTATCTACGCCAGTACATTGTGGCTGGGATTTCAACCGACGAGATCGACCGACTCGTTACCGACTACACGCACCAACACAAACACATTCCGGCAACGCTTGGTTACTTGGGTTATACCAAGAGCTGCTGCACCAGCGTCAACGAAGTTATCTGCCATGGAATTCCGTGTGAATATGTGCTGAAGGATGGTGACATCGTCAACGTTGACATTACCTCCATCGTCGATGGTTGGCACGGAGATCAATCGGAAACGTTCTTAATCGGCAATGTCACGGACGAGGGACGCAAAGTCACCCAATGCGCATTTGACGCAATGCATCGAGCGATTGCTGCCCTGGAACCAGGCTGCCCGGTCAGTGTCATTGGGGACAATGTCGTGGAGGAAGCAACCGCCCGCGGATTCTCCGTGGTTCGAGAATACGTTGGACACGGACTAGGACGTCGGTTTCATCAGTATCCAAACATTCCCCACGTCCCAGACCGAAAAAGCAAACAAGAGCGATTGCTTCCAGGCATGTGCTTTACCGTTGAGCCGATGATCAACGCAGGTACACGGTTTACCAAACTCGATACCAAGGACAATTGGACGGTGCGAACGCGAGACGGCAAACTCTCAGCCCAGTTCGAGCATACGGTCTTGATGCGTGAGGATGGACCCGAGATTCTAACTCAATGCGCAAACGGGCCACGACGCGGCCACAAGTTCTAGGAAAGCCTCCTTCGCCTGCGTTTTTGTAGCGGCAGGGCGCGAGCCCTCCGGTTTCGCGGCATTTACTGGTGATTCACCGGACGGCATGCACCGTTTCGCTTAGCGTTAGCCATACAAACATCTTTTTGACTTTGCCCCCTCACCCTTTTTAGGTAACGCTGTGAAGCATCTCAGGACGGCTGGGGCTTGCCCCACCGTCCGCAGCTTTGGAGTTCTAGATTCACGTCGCCCGATCGCATGCCTCCGGATTCGTCACAACGCCCTTGGCGATGCGACGAATCCGGAGGTGTCATTCTTGTCACGCGGCTTATTAGAACACCAAAGTGGTGTCCGGTCGGGACAACACGCCACAATCAATGGCGCAGCTTTTGGAGTTTTGCTTTACGTTGTTTGCACCCGAGTTGATGTAAACACGAGAAAGAAACGATCCAAGTAAGGATGTTGGACTCGGGGAATTTCCTTTGTT
>JANPHB010000188.1:0-28293 GCA_031424235.1 Pirellula sp. | reverse complement strand
GGGGTTTTGCGATCTGTTTTGATTGGAATTTTTAGTTTCGGTCGCAATGCCGTGCATTGCTTATAATTGCTAAACAAATCACTGCACCGGAGTTTTGTGACTGACGATTCTACCCCTCACCCCCCCGAAAATCGCATAGGTTTCGATTTAGAAACTACCGTCGCCGCAACCAGTTCCAAAAAGAACGCCTTCTCGGTTCTGGATTCGAAGGCATTGTGATGTGCAGTTGTGCATTGGAGGCGTTTCCTAGTTCGCGAAGTGCTTCCAACTCTGCGATCTTAAGTAAAGCTGGAAACTTGCTGTAGGCTTGCGCTTGTTTAAGCCGTTCCGCAAACACAATCGCTTCACTCGCGGCCTTGGCTGAGTCTGTAGCCGCTTGGGCTTCGGCGTCGCTGCGCATCGATTCAGCGCGACTCTTGGCTTGAATCGCTTCGACTTCCGCTCGTGTCTTGGCCTCGACCAATTGGGCTTGGCTGTTTCGCTCAGCAGCCAAAACGCGATTCATGATCTCTTGTAGGTTTCCAGGGAAGATCAAGTCTTTGACGTCCGCGCGTTGAATGGCGACTCCAAAGGTAAACGCCGACTCTTTGACGTCTGCCAAAATCTCTTCGCTGAGCCGGGTGCGGTTGGTCAGGATTTCATCCAAAGCCATGGATGCGAGACTCCGCCTGGCTGCAAGTTGAATGTCGCTATAAAGCCGCTCTTCATAATTCTCAACGATCGTCATCGCCTTGGCTGGATCAATGACCGCATACTGAGCCAAGATATTGACACGAATCGCAACCTTGTCCGACGTCAGAATCTCCTGCCCTTTGATCGTGATTTCTCGCGATCGAATATCGACGAGCAGGCATTCGACCACCGGGTTATTTCGTGACCAAAAGCCCCGACTGGGGATTCGATAGCGTCCCGCTTCGAGCGTCTTAGTGAGCTTGCCGTCCTCGAGCCACAAGCCACGATGCGTGTCGCGGATGATGAACTCTTGGTTCGGCGTGGAAATGGTTTGACTCATGAGCAGGACAACAAATGTAAGGAGCCCCGAAGCGGCCCGGATTTGGAGTACGAACGTTCAGATTTGGCAATTCTGAGCAATCTGTTGATGGAGACCGCAGGAACCATGTGTTGGCTCGCTCCTCAAACCGCCGGGGCATATGAATTGATAAATGGCTCGAAAAGAACCAATGCTTACAGTATAGTTCGCGATAAAATGGAATTCACGCTTTCCTTGTGGATGAAACGGCGCGAACCTTTTTTCGCTTGAAAATGTCTGTGGGACTCCACAACGAATCGTCATTTTGGCTCGGAAATGCATCATGGGCGCCTCACACGACAACTTCACAAAATACCCGCGGACGCCCCATTTATTCGGCTCCAAAGGGACAGACGACGACAAACACATGAACGAGGCTGAGTCGAATCGCTTTATCTTAAACCCGTCCCTTATCGTTGAGGAAAAAGTAGACGGCACGAATGTCGGGGTCCATTTCTCCGAACAAGGTGAATTGGTGATGCAATGTCGAGGCCATCTTATTACCGAAGGTATGCACCAACAATATGATCTGTTCAAGCAATGGGTGACCGTCAAACGCAACACATTGGAGGAGCGACTCAGCGACCAGTTCATACTCTTCGGTGAATGGGTGTACGCCCGCCATTCCATTCTCTACCGAAGTTTATCACACTACTTTTACGAGTTTGATATCTACGACAAGAAACGAGAAGTCTTCTTGGACCTCGAACAGCGACTCTCCATTCTGGCAAACAGCGGCATCGAGACGGTGCCGGTCCTTTGCAAAGGTTCACTTTCGCGAAAGGAGTTAGCGGCACAAATCGGTCCATCGCTTTTTAACAGTCAATTTGATAATCCGACCACCCATCGTCAAGACAATCTGATGGAGGGACTGTACCTGCGCACCGAAGCGAATGGAGTCGTAACAGGCCGAGCCAAAATCGTTCGCCCTGAGTTTGTCGAGCGGGTCAAGCTGAGTACGCATTGGCAATCGCAAACCATGGTCGCCAATCAATTGGCGGAAGGTGTGGATATCTGGTCATGAAATGGGGCATACTCAAAAACGCGTCCGTCGAGGAACTCATTCGTTGGGCTGAAACTCAATCGTGGTGCACTGCCATGGCACAATGCGTTCAAGATGCACAGTGGCATGCAGAAGGAGATGTGTGGACGCATACCCAGCGAGTCCTTGAGCAGCTGCCACTGTTAGACGAATGGACAACGCTAACGCCAAACGAACAATGCGTGCTTACATTCACCGCGTTGTTTCATGACGTTGCGAAACCCATGACAACCGAAGTGGATCAGGAAACCGGTAGGGTTTCGTCTCCCAAACACGCCGTCAAAGGTGAGCATGTGGCTCGGAGCGTACTGCGCCAACTTGGTTGTGAGCTAGCAACGCGAGAAGAGATTGCGAGGATGGTTCGTTGCCATGGTCGCCCCGTGTTTCTGAGCGAACGTGAATCGCCCACTTACGAAATCGTTCGACATTCATGGCTGGTTAGCAACCGACTCTTGTATCTGTTTGCGATCTCAGACACACGCGGTCGGGATACCGAATCGATGAGCCGCCCCGAAGAGAATTTGCATTACTGGAAACTTCTGGCGGAAGAAGTAGGCTGTTTTTCGGCTCCTTATCCATTCCAATCGGAGCACGCACGATTTGTCTATTTTCGTCAACGAACGCCGGACTTGCATTATGTCCCTCACGAAGACCATCGCTGTACGGTGACGCTGATGGCTGGTTTGCCAGGAAGCGGCAAGGACAGCTGGCTTGCTAAGCATCGCCCGCAGCTTCCCATCGTTTCACTCGACCAATTGCGAGAGGAGCTTGGTGTGGAGCCGACGGACAATCAAGGCACCGTCGCACAAGTAGCCCGAGAACGCTGCCGTGAACTTCTTCGGGACCGAGTTTCCTTTGCTTTCAACGCGACCAACACGATGCGTCAAACACGAGCTCGATGGTTGGACCTATTCGCCGACTACGACGCTCGCATCGAGATTGTTTATTTGGAACCTGCGTTCGAAACGATACTCAGCCAAAACAAAGGACGAGAAAAACGGGTGCCAGAACAAGTCATCCGGCAATTGGCAGACCGCTGCGAGCCACCCACTTGGCTTGAATGCCATAATCTCACGGTAATTGGCTGAGTCGGAGCCATCAGCAACGGATGACATCACGAGATTCCATCTCCCCCTCGCCCTTGATAAAGGGAGAGGGGGCCGGGGGGGTGAGAGTTTTATCTCTGGACAATCGCGTCACACCCTCATCCCCGACCCCGTCGAGGCCGTCTCGCTTTCTTGGATTATATTTTTCACAGGCCCCCGACGAGCTCGTCTCGTCGGAGCCTAAGGTTCGCGGCTAGAACGGATCCCATTCCGGTACGCCCGCATCCTCTCCTCTCCAAACCCAACGCTTTTGGCGTTGGGTTTGGAGGGGAGGGGATGCGGAAAACGACTGATTCTGTTGTTTCTAGCCGCGAGCCTTGACGTCCGATGGGACAAGCCCATCGGGGCGTGTACAAAGCGAGCGTTCATTTCTAGTTCCATTCCTTTCTTGTTCGTTCAAGTAACGCCGCTATGATTACCGAACGAATCAGATCGCGACTCTAGATATGAAGCTTTTTATGAACGACGAAAACGAAGCGACCTCGCCAGTCCAGGAAAACAAGACACGATTCGGCGCGGATGCAATCGAATTTGGAAGCGAGCTTGAGGGCCTAGCTGGCCAGAGATTTTCTACCATCTTGATCGACCCGCCATGGCGGTTTGAAAACAGGACCGGCAAAATGGCTCCTGAGCACCGACGCTTGAACCGCTACGAAACAATGCAACTCGCCGATCTAAAACGCATGCCGGTCGCGGCCCACGCCGCCAAAGCATGCCACCTATATATGTGGTGCCCCAATGCTCTTCTCAAGGAGGGACTAGAGTTAATGGAGGCGTGGGGCTTTAAGTACAAGACGAACCTCGTTTGGTACAAAGTTCGAAAGGATGGTGGCCCAGACGGCCGAGGCGTCGGCTTCTATTTTCGCAATGTTACCGAACTCATCTTGTTCGGATTGAAGGGAAGCATGCGAACACTCGATCCAGGACGACGTCAAGTGAATGTCATCTCGACCCGAAAGCGAGAGCATTCACGCAAACCGGCCGAAACGTATGAGCTCATCGAGCGATGCAGTCCCGGTCCGTACCTGGAGATTTTTGCTCGCGAGCCGGCAAAGGGTTGGGTGTCGTGGGGAAATGAAGTAGAGACCTACGAAGAAACACGTCCCCTACAACCAGGCTACAACAATAGCCGTTCTAACCGCGAACTACCAAGGCCAATCGGCGCCGAGTGATTGTCGTTGTATTTCCGACAAGTTACGGATTCCTTGCTTTGCCAACTTCAAAAGAGATGCCAGTTGGTCATCGTCAAACGTCGCTTCTTCACCCGTCCCTTGGATCTCGATGAACTTGCCTTCTCCTGTCATGACCACGTTCATGTCGACATCCGCTCGAACGTCGCGAGCATAATCCAAGTCTAAGGTCGGTTCGCCATCGACAATACCCACGCTCACTGCAGCCACGCTGCCTCGAATGGGATACTCGTTCGCCGGCACACCGCGAAACACCGAATTTACGGCATCGACCAACGCAATGAAGCCACCGGTAATGGCAGCGGTGCGAGTTCCACCGTCCGCTTGCAAAACATCGCAATCGATCGTCAAAGATCGCTCGCCAAGCTTGTCGAGATCGGCCACCGCGCGAAACGATCTTCCGATCAAACGCTGAATCTCAGTTGTGCGACCATCGACTTTGCCTGCTCGCTCTCGGGCTTTGCGAGGAGAAGTGCTTCCGGGCAACATGTTGTACTCGGCAGTGATCCAGCCTTTGCCTCGACCTGCCATCCACTCCGGAACTTTTTTCTCCAGACTTGCAGTGCAAAGGACGACCGTGTTGCCACATCGATATAGGACACTGCCCGGAGTTTGCTCGGTGAAGTTTCGCTGGACCGTAACGCGTCTGAGTTCTTGCATTAGTTCATGTTGCTTGGTTTGCGTGGCATTTTGCGAGGATAGGGAGGTGCTTGCTGCGCTGGCGGCTCGACCCCGTTCTCCTCGCGCCATTGGTCTCGCTCGATGTCCGTCGCATAATACTTGAGCCATCCTTCCATGTCATTGTCCTGCAGGCAATGCCAATGAAGGAAATTGCGTTGCTCCGCGATACGCTTTTCGTAAGCAGGCAGAATGTCCCGGACGATCAAACAGTACAACTGCCGGTCGCTCAAGTGATCCGTCAGTGCAAGGACGATCCGTTGATTGTAGAGTTGCTGAATGGTTTGCCAAAGCAGGGAAGACAATTCCGAGTCGGTAAGGGTTTCCGGTTTCGGTAACTTTAGTTCCGGTTCGAACCACTGACTGATTGGCAGGGTGGGAGCACGCTCCCAAGCGAGGATGGAGGCGAGAAACTCATTCTCTTCGACCAAGGACATGTGTCGAATTGAAACGAGATCGACCGCTTCATCCAAATAGGGTTCAAGTTCGTCGCGAAGTTGAGCATTGCGCATCAGCAGCTCCACTTCACTTTCCATCGGCATTGGCAATTGCGACATGACCGCTCTTAACTGGGTGAGAATCTAGAAATCGTTAACAGAATCAATTTATCCAGACCGCGGCCTGCAATGAAGAATCAACTTGAACGATTTCGCAAATGTCAAACGGAAATCAAAAAAGAAATACGCAGAAGCGTTAAAACCGGCATAACTTAACACAAAATGCACATTTAGTTGCTCAAGTCGTTTAACGGTCAGCCGTAGGCGTACGGTCAATGGCACTCACTTTGTTAGCGGAACGGCGCAAGCCGTCCGGTGAGCAACCATTAAATGCCGCGAAACCGGAGGGCTCGCGCCCTGCCGCTACAAAAACATGATCGAAAGCGAGTGCCATTAGGCGTACGATGCAAAGTACGCCAAACGCAGACCATGTCGACCTGCACCCAAAAAATGACCATCCTGAACAATCCGCATTAGTGATTGCTGCCCAATCCTGTTAAAATGTCCGCGGTCGAGAAGTACATCACATCCCCAAAACGAATTCCTATCTAGAAAGATCCTAATGAGCGAAACGGTTACCATCGAGGGAGTAACGCTAACCCTTGGCAATCCTGTTTCGAACACTGCAAAGTGGATTGGGCAGGAAGAACCATTGCGTCAGCTTGCCGCCTGCTGGCTGACAGTTGACGAACGCGATTTGCCCCTAGCCCCGCGACTCGTGGGAGTGCCAGGTGTTGGAAAAACGGCATTGGCCATGGCTGCCGCAGCAGCTAGAGAACAGGAACTGTACATTTACCAGTGCACCGCGGACACACGGCCCGAGGATTTGCTCGTCACTCCTGTGCTGGCGAGCAATGGAAAGATCTCCTACCACGCCTCGCCTTTGGTTACCGCGATGATCCGCGGTGCTGTTTGTGTTCTCGATGAAGGGAATCGAATGAACGAAAAATCCTGGGCCTCGCTCGCGCCCCTGCTCGACCAACGCCGATACGTCGAATCCATCGTTGCCGGAATTACCATCGCAGCGCACCGCGATTTTCGATGCGCGGTCACGATGAATCAGGACGATTCCACCTACGAAATACCTGACTATATTCTAAGTCGTTTGCAGCCAACCCTCCAAGTCGGATTCCCGAATCGAAAGGACGAGCTCGAGATACTCAAGTACCACTTGCCATTTGCAGAAGCCGACGTACTTGCGATGACGGTAGATTTCCTGCAACACGCACATTCCTTGAAACTCGATTTTTCAGCTCGAGATGGCATCAATGTTTTGCGATACGCGTTGAAGCGACTGGCTCAAAAGTCGACCCATCCAATTGCCAAGGACAAAGCATGGCGAGAAGCCTTGCAAGCATGCTTGGGAGACGAAGCGTTGGATTTATCCGCAGCGGCAAAACGAAAACAAAAAGCCGTCGGTGGCAACACGCTGCCCATGGGGCTAGGCGATTTCTTCTTCGACCCAGACGATCCTTTGCACCCCGATGATAGCTGAGTGTGGGATAGGCTTCCAGCCTGTCAATATAAACACTCGTACGCTCGATCCCAGGCTCCTGCTTGGCAATTCATTGCTTGGGAGGGTGAGGCTCCTGCCGAACCGTAACGTGGCTAGCTCGGCAGGAGCCTCGCCCTCCCGAAGGTCAAACTGGACTTGGCATTGTCGGCTCGCAAAACCAAGACCGGCACTAGCATTCCCTGAAGCCACTGCGCTGCAAACAACCAAAGATAAACAGCGTGTTGTTTGTAAAACGTAGCGGGAACGGCTCGCTTCTCGAAATCCATGGCAGCCGTCAAATGCGAATGCCACACGAACATCAGAACCAAGTTCAACGCCAATGTCGCAACGATCATTCCGACAACGACACTTCTAAGTCGAATCGCCTCAACTAGCAAGCACAACAAAAAAACGATCGATAGTCCGTTGTGCATTCGAGTAACTTGTTGAGTCAAAAAGCCTTGCTCAACTGTCCCAATGGCGTCTGTTCCAATTGGGACCACAACGACGGCGTAAAAGAAAATGCCACCCCACCATACTGCCCAGACCAAGAGGAGCAGAAGTCTCCAACTTGGTAGTAACCAAGAACGTGCCGTCTTTAGAACTGAGGTCAGCGTCGGCACAAGTCGCTATTCGCTCTTCACAAAACGTTGGATACTATCCCCACGAGCTGTATCCTTCATGAAGTAGATCTCGCCATTTTGGTCTTCACCAAACGCAAGAACGGGAATCCCCTTCTCGATCACTTGTTCGTTTCGAGTAGCCTTGCCTGTGGCTGCATCATAAGTTAACGCCCAGATACTTCCGCTCACGTAGTCAGCGTAAATATACTTTCCCTTGAGCTCAGGCATACGGTCTGAGTTATAAACCCGGCCCCCCGTGATCGACTTGCCTGCGGTATGGTCATACTCCCAAACAGGATCGATCGGGGCAGAGACACCTTCCACGTTCGGTCGGTTTCCAAAGGGGTGTGTTCCTTCTCGTGAGCTCCAACCATAATTGCCACCCTTGGTAATAACGTTCACTTCTTCGAGCAATTCTTGGCCGACATCACCGCACCAAAAGCGCCCCGTTTTGCTGTCGAACGCAATTCGCCAAGGATTTCGAAGCCCATGAGCAAAGATCTCAGGTCGTGCTCCCTTGACAGAGACAAATGGATTGTCGGACGGAATCCCATAAGCGAGGCCGTTCGCTTTGCTGTTGACGTCAATTCGAACAATGGAGCCGAGAAGTTGAGTTCGATCTTGTCCTGTTGCCTTTGGATCATTCCTCGATCCACCGTCACCAAAGCCAACATACAAAAAGCCATCCGGTCCAAACTCGATCGATCCGCCATTGTGGTTCTGATAAGGTTGCTCAACATCCAACAAAATTTCCTCTGAGTCTGGGGCGGCTTTCCCTGACGTTCCCTTCATCATACGGAATCGAGAAATGATGGAATGGTTGTTCTCTCGCTTGGTGTAATAAACAAACAGCTCGCCATTCTCTTTGAACTTTGGATGCAATGCTAAACCGAGTAGGCCTTGTTCGTTGGCACCTGGATCGAACCATCGGTTGACCTTCTTTTGAATATCAAGGACCAATGTCGACTCCTCAACGTCTGGCTTGTTTTCGAAGGAGAATATCCAGCCTCGCTGATCGATGGCGAAGAGTCGATTCGAGTCTCCTTTGGCGTAGGTTAGTTCTAAAATTCGCAGAGGCTTGTTGGCGGTGCCATTCTCATCCATGGCTTCCCAGCCAAACCACTTCAATTTTGGAAAAGCTGGAGTGCTCTTGATCGAGAGTTTTCCATCGATCGGTTGAGCGACTTCGCGATCCTTGGGAAGCTCCCGAATCTTGATATTACGGAAGGAAACCAAGTTCCCGTGGTCCTGCAAACAGATGTGCCCTTCGCCGGCTGCACCAAAGCCAGGGAACGCAGCGAACTTGCTATTCGCTACAAGCTCTTGCCATTTCTTGTCGCCCAGTTTGAATTGATAGTAGAGCGCTCCATTCATGGAGACTTCGCATTGATTTTCCGCGATGCGAACATACAGTTGATTCCATTGTCCGGCAGGTCGCGTCGCGTCTAGGGTGCCAACTTCCTTCACCCAAGGTGGAGCAACCGGTTTGTACATTTGATAGAGCCATCCCGATTTTTGCGGATCGTGCCCACCGACATTGTCTTGAATCTGGATTTCAGGTCCGCTTTGCCATGGATTTGGATTGTCTTCGGTTACGTGAAACATCAACCCGCTGTTGCCACCTTCGGAGATGTTGTATTCCAACATAAGCTCGAAGTACTGGAACTTGTTTTTGGTGACGATATCACCTGCTCCTTTGCCGTCCCTCGTCAGCACCCCATCAACCACTTTCCATCCGTCGGAAACAGCGTCTTTTTTGTAGTTGCGCCAGCCCTCTGTCGATTTGCCATCAAAAAGGAGTTTCCAGCCACTGAGCGACTCGGGTCTCGTTAACGTATTAGGAGGGTATTCCGCAAAGACCTTGGGCTCGATGGCGACAAAACTGCTAAGGGAAGCGAGCAATCCCAAAAGGGCTCGCGACTTACGAAATGACATGGAAGGATTCCTCAGGGCTGGAAAACGTAAACAAACAGCATTTTGACATGGGACACGATACTAAACTCTCAATCCAGCCCGGTCAATCACCAAAGAAACGCGATAAGCATCAGTACTTCGCAGTTTGTGGCGTCAAGGGACGCGTGTTACTTTTCTAACACACGATTCGTTCGCTGTATGGGGGTTCTGTCGCATTGCCCAAAGAATCCCACTGGTTTACCCAGTGGAAGTTTAGGTTTTTCGCTACTAAACCGTCTCTTCGCGACTGTCGCTGGGCCGCCGGATTTGCCGAAGACAAATCCGGCGGCCCAGCGAACGAGGGAGGCGTTCAGGGCGTAGCGGAAAACCTAACGATCCGCAGGACAAGCCTGCGGGATTCAAACGACTTTCGAAAGTAACTCGCGTGAGACTTGCCGCAATCTCCGAATCACTGTTGCGACGCAGCCGACACAAATGATCGACAGCGCAATCTTCATCACACTGCTAGGCTCAACATAGCCGCTCAATAAGGGAAGAACGACGACGGTGCCGGAGAGAATCGCCATGCGATGCTGCTTGGCCATCGGCCCCGAGAAATAATGCTTGGTACCAACCGCCGCACCGAGAACACGCGTATAAGCCGTCATCACAGCCAGGAACGATGCGGTAATGGCCAAGACCAACAACGTTGGATCAGACGGAGCGATCAACGCAACTCCCGTCAAGATTGCCGTGTCGGCAATCCGATCTGGAAATTCGTTGTAGATGTCACCCAGCAGACTCTTCTTGGCCCCCTCGATCGCGACCATCCCGTCCAGCAGATTGCACATCAACCGAAGCTGGATTCCAAGCAGCGCAAAGATGCTGGCGGCCCACGTTTCCGATGCAAAGAACCAAAACGCAAGCGGCACCAAAAGCGAGAAGACGACACTGCATACCGAAATTTGATTCGGCGTTACCGACGTCTTCGCAAGCCATTTCGCAAACCGTTGAATCGAACCGATCGAACGAGCCTTGATCGGCCTCCGACTTTCAATAGCCACTCTAGTTACTCGCTACATGAAGGAAGAGGTACATCAAACAGTACAACGTCGGCGCCGTAAAAACGATACTGTCAAGCCGATCCAATACACCTCCGTGCCCGGGAATCAATCGACTAAAGTCCTTGACTCCTACCGTGCGTTTGATCGATGAAAACATTAAGTCACCGGACACCCCGCTCAAGGCAATGCAGAAACCGACCAAAAGCGATTGCCATACATTCAAATCCAGCATGACGGGAGCCAAAATCAATGACAAAAACGAGGTCATAATGAGCCCGCCAACAAATCCCGCGACTGTTTTGTTTGGGCTAATCTCGACCACCAGTTTCCGTCTGCCAAACAGTTTGCCCGAAATGAATTGAAAAACATCATTTAGCTCCGTTACCAAAAACAAGAACAGGAACGCAACCACGGGATCGATGCGTCGAACTTCGTTTGGGTGTATATTGAGAAACAGCAGGCCTGGGGCGAAACTCAACGAGTACACACACAGCATCAAACCGCTTTGTGTCGCCCACAAATTCTGAATCAAGCCATCGATCTTTCGCCTCGCAAGCATAATGAATGGGAGATAAATGTAAGTCATAACCGGGACGATGAACAAAAAGAAATTCTTCCATTCCATGAAGATGAAGATGTAGTGCGCCAAAACAAGAGCCGACAACGAAAGCTTATCCAAAGGACCGACGAAGGTTAGCTTTTGTACATCGAGGAATTCTTTCAAAGCCAACAAGCTCGCGAAACAAAAAAGCACAATGAGGCCGCTCGGACCAACTATGCAGGCAACACCAAGCAGACTATTGATAATCCACCAACCACCGACGATCACCCAAACCTTAGCAAACGTTTTGTTCTCTGGTCGCCGCGTTTTCATGACGGCGGTGAAAAGCGTCGCACAGATCAAAAACGAGAATCCACCAACAAGACCGTAGATTAGGATTGGACTTAAGTGGTTGAGCATAGTTTATGGATTCTCGCGGAGCATCGCGAGCGACTAATATTCTAACTCCCCTTCTCCTCCTCGGGAGGAGAAGGGGAGGAAATACCATATGGTTCCAAGGTTGGCTGACGGCACATGGAATGTGCCTGCTACTTTAGTCAGCCTTGGTCACTCGCACCACTGGATTTCCGAAGGTACTGCCGCCGCCGAGATCGGTCAGTCGTTCACTGGTAATATCGTTCAGACTCTTGCGGTCCGGTGCGAGCTTCGGCCACCATTGCCCCAACGCGATTGCGACACCGGGTTTGCCGTCCTCGCTTACGATCGCTTTGCGGAGGATGCTGCCATTGACGCTGGTGACATTAACCCGATCGCCATCGGCGATACCAAGCGCCGCTGCATCCGTTGGATGAATGATGATTTGAGGCTCACCACCGGCCATCTTGATCACGCTTGGGACATTGCCCATCGAAGTGTTAATAATAAATGGACCTGGTGGCGAGATGAGCCTAAACGGATACTCCTCGCTTGGCTGCACTTCAAAGTCCAATTGTTTTGGCGCCGGCGAAAAGCGAATCTTGCGATCCGAAAAATTGCTTCCGTCGGAATAGGGCAAGAAAGGCGTCGGCAATTGCAACTTAACACTCTTTTCTTTCATCAATCGCTCGGGAGTAATGCCCGCCAGTCGTGGGTTCGATGACGTCAACAACTCCTCCGCTATCTGCTTGGGAGTCCAGTACAAACACTCATCTTCGAAACCTAATCGGCGAGCTAGCTCTGCAAAGATCCATCGATTCGACTTGGCCTGACCACGTGCTGCGACAACCGGCTCGGAGTACTGGAGATGGTAGTGGCCATACGACGTATACACATCCGTGTGTTCCAGAAAAGTGGTTGCTGGGAGCAGATAGTCCGCGTAATCGGCTGTGTCCGTTTGGAAATGTTCGAGCACAACCGTGAATAGATTCTCATTGCCGAGGCCCTGCCGAACTCGTGACGAATCCGGAGCGACCGCTGCTGGGTTGCTGTTGAAAACAAATAGCCCTCGAATGGTCGACTTTTGCGGATCTAGCTCCGATGCAAGCAAGGTCATGTTGACGTGCCGCACTCCCGGCTTGATCAGATGGCTACCCGAGACTCGTTGAGTATTGAGACCAAAGGCACCACTCGTTGAGAGACCACCACCGCCGCCTTGCTTCTTCCAAGCTCCAATCAAGGCAGGTAACAGCGTGATGGCTCGCAAGGCGTTGCCACCTCCTTCGTTACGAGTCATGCCATAACCGACCTTGATGTAAGAAGCTTCGCTGGTCGCAAACTTCCGAACCATTTCTCGCAGTGCATCCAACGGAACATCGCAATACTCAGCTGCACGTTCCAAGGACCACTCCGAACACGCTTCACGGTAGTCGTCGAGCCCATGTGCAAACTCGCTCAGGTAGCTAGTGTCTTGCCAGTTGTTTCGAAAAATCTCGTTGCCGATGGCCAGAGCCAACGCAGCGTCTGTTCCTACTTTGATTTGCCAATGCTCGTCGGCAAAGCGTGAAGTCTCGTTGCGATAAGGGTCGATGTGGAGAATGTGGCAACCATTTCGCTTGGCCTCTTTGAGGATGGGGGCGATGTGCGAGTTGCTTCGGAGGGCATTGATGCCCCACAGCACGATGTATTTGGAATGGATGAGGTCTTCGGGATCGGTACCTAGCTTGTTTGGTCCATAGTTGACCTCCCAAGCTGTTCCGCCCGTTGCGGCACAAATCGTCTGGTCGAGTTCTAGGGCCCCAAGTCTGCGAAAGAACGCGAACGGTGATGTCCCCTCGATGACTCCCATCGTGCCGCCATAGCCATACGGCAAAATCGATTGCGGACCGTGTTCGTCAACAATGGCGCGAACTCGATCGGCGATTTCATCGAGCGCTGTTTCCCATGAAATCGCTTCGAAACGACCTTCTCCTTTTTTGCCGACTCTTTTCTGCGGCAACAACAGCCGATCGTCTTGCTGTTGGCGTTGCGGGTAGCGAGCCATCTTGGCACAAGCAAATCCCTTTGTGACCGGATGCGATGGATTGCCGGCGAGGTGCGTTACTCGATCCCCTTCAACCGTAATGTGCAATGAGCATGCGTCAGGGCAATCCAACGCACAAATGGTCGGCAGAACAACGGGAGGCATGAAAACGACTTTGCTTTCGGGGGATAATTCTCGGATTTCGCTCGAACCCGAGATTTTAGCGATTTCTTTGATGCGATGCTATGAATTTTGGCAGTAAGCGCATCGCTAGTTGTTTAGTCGGCAAATCCTTCGTCGGGCGTTAGCCCCGGTTTTCTAGAGCTCGACATTCATCGAGAACCGCGGCTAATGCCAAATGGCACTCACTTTGTTAGCGGAACGGCGCAAGCCGTCCGGTGAGTGACCAGTCAATACCGCGAAACCAGAGGGCTCGCGCCCCGCCGCTATAAAAACACAATCGGAGGTAGTGCCATTGGGCTAACGCCACTCACAATTACTCGCCCCCTTAAGCCTTTGAGGCCGACTCGCTTTCTTTTTGGAATTGCTTGCAATTTCAACGGGAGTGCGAGGCTCCTGCCGAGCTTGATACGTAAATGGCTCGGCAGGAGCCTCGCCCTCCCAATTTCTCCCAAGCGTTTTTGTAGGGTTCAAAAGCGAGATGGCCTCCTTTAGGGAAGTGGCTGGGGGGCGTCTACCTGCATCGCAGCCAATTCATTGCCGCTTGGGTCGAGAAAATGGAAGCGTCGGCCGCCAGGGAAGCCAAAGATCGGTTTGGTGACGGCCGCACCAGTTGCTATGACCGCAGCGAGAGTGGCCTCGAGATCCGTTACTTCGATAACGGGCAGAGGAGCTTTTGTCACCTCGGACTGGTCCGCTTGAAGACCGATATCAACGTCCCCCGTCAGTGTGCATGCGTAATGTGTCGTTCAACTTCTCGCGTCGTAGTATACCAGTCTACTCGATTTCATTAAGATGCCTCATATGCTTGCTTGAGCCAGCCGATCAGCTCCTTGTTTACTTCGGATGCTTTGCCAATTCGAACGCGATGCGAAACCATTGCATTAAAGCTTCCAGCCGCTTCAAGTCGACTCGTTGGCTCGGCACCTTTCAGGTTGATTCCTATATCGATCCGTGTGCTTGTTGATGGTTGGACAATAGCAAACTGCTTGTTGCGACGTAGGCTAACATATTGCTTCTTCGGGGCGACTTCCACATCGGTACCCAACTTTTGGACGGCAGCTAGAATCGCTTCGTACACTGGTCGCAACTCCAGCTTTGCACCGCTGTACTGAGCGTCTATCAATGCTGACGTATCTGTCGCAGTTTGGCTGTCCGATTCAAGAAATTGCAGTGCAATCATGTTGGCAAAACCATGCGTAACCTCGTGCTCAACCTTGAGTAAGGTAACGATTTCTTTGTGCTTTGCTAGTTTGCTGGCACGAACAATCTTGAGCCATTGTTCCAGTGACTTCCCCGTCTTTTCGGGAAGTCCAGCGATCATCGCTGCTTTCATCTCTATCGGCGATTTAGGCACGATTCAACCTTTCGTACGTTCGTTCTGACGATTTCCGCGATATGATGGATTGTTATTGCTATTCAAAGGTTTTGCAAGCAACTCCTTGGCCTTCGAACCGTACTACGCAAGTGTCAAAACTGGGATAATTGCCCAGAATCGTTCGAAGCCGGAACACTCACCGAAAGATGCTCAACGTGTCAACGCCGTACTGTAGATCTCAATGCGAAAGGATTGCGGTGTTGGCAATCTTCATGTCGTTGTCGACGCTTCAAGTTGGACAAACGCAGTCGCCAGACACATCTCTTAACTCCATTGAAGAATTCTACCGCGACGACGAGGTCCAGTCTGTTCACCTTAGCATCGCCCCGCAAGAACTGCGACGCATGCACGCTGCGCTGCCGGAACGGATCTCGGTGAAGGGGGCGTTTCAATGGAAGAACATTAATGTCGACAACGTTGCCGTTCGGTTTAAAGGCAATAGTTCATCCGGACCAAACCAACAGCACAAACGCAGCTATCTGATTAAATTTAATGAGTACGATAAAGAACAACGATTTCTCGGTCTTCGTCGGGTGTCGTTCGACAACGGCGTTCAATTCGGCAGCCTATTTAGCGAGCCGATCATCACTGAGATCTTGCGTGAACAAGGAATTCCAACCCATCGGTGCAACTACGCCAAGCTCCACGTGAACGGTGAATACCAAGGGGTATACGTCAATGTGGAACGCATTGATGAGTCGTTCATCGCTAACTATCTCCCCGACCTCAAGGGACCGTTGTTTCGAGTCGATGAAGGCGGCCCTGGATGCAATCTCCAATTCCTCGGCGACGATCCGTCAGCTTACGCTCGGACGTTTGAACCCGAGACCCAGTCTGCCAAAAAATCGCAGCAGCAACTCGTGGACCTGATCCGATGGATCAATCAATCGAAAGCGGACGAGTTCGCGACAAAGTTCGACTCGGTGATCGAATCGGATGACTTTTTGCGAGTGACTGCGGTCATGCTCCTCTCAGGTGCCTTTGATCAACTTACGGGTTGGAATCCCCACAACTACTATCTGTATCACGACGGGGTTCACGACCGCTGGCGATACCTGCCCTGGGATCTGGATGTTGGTTTTTGCGAAGTAGCGTTTGGACACATTCGGGTTCTCGACGAATGGAACGCCGCGTGGCCCGCCGCAGGGCCAGCTCCGAATCCCTTGCTAGAACGGATCATCGTAGATCCCAAATTGCTGGCGCGATACCGCGCTGAAGCACTTACGATTCTCGAAACCTATTTTGAACCCGAAAAACTTTGTGCGAAAATGGACGCCAAGCACGCCTTGATCAAGAACGACCTCAAAACCGACCCATTCCCACACCAACGAATTACCAATCCCGAGGATCGCAACTACGAAGGTATTGTCGCTTCGATGAAGGCTTTTGTTCGGAAACGTTATGCTCTCGCTCGCGAGCAATTGGCGAATCCCGGATTGCGTCCAGAAGTTGTGCGTCGCCCACAAGGACCGCCACCTCAGTTTGTCGAAAAGATTCAACGATTGCAGAAAGCGGCGGAATCCATGGCTCGCAGTGGAAAAGATATTTTGCCGATCCAAAAACTGATGCAGCGAGTAGGACCGCTCGTTCAACAAGGCCAATTTGGCGAGGCAGAGAAACTGATCAACCAAGCGATCCAATTGACGACTACAGACAAGAACAAATAACACATGCGACCAGTCGGGAAGTCGCAGAAGCTGCGAGTACGATGCTAAGCGAGATCAAACAGCATGACCTCGGCTTCGCCCATGGCGACCAAGCTTAATTGCGACTCGTCTTGAATGGCAGCACCGTCACCTGCAGCCATCGATTGACCGTCTACTGTGATTTTTCCTCGAAGGACTTGCAGCCATGCAAAACGTTTTGCAGTAATTGCAAATTCGACCGTGGCTCCCTCATCGAGTCGCGACAAGAAGATCTGTGCGTCTTGATGAATGGAAAGGGAGCCATTGCGACCATCGGGTGATGCTACCAATCGCAGTTCATTTCTTAACTCAGCGGGCTCGAAATTCTTCTGTTCGTAGCTTGGCTCGATTCCCTTGCGTTCGGGTAGCAACCAAATTTGATAGAAATGCGTCGGTTTCCCAGACGACGGGTTGAACTCACTGTGGGTTATGCCGGTTCCTGCAGTGATGCGTTGAAATTCTCCTGGACGCAAGACTTCGCCGTTGCCCATGGAATCTTTGTGTTCCAGTTCACCATCGAGAACATACGAGACAATCTCCATGTCGCGGTGAGCATGAGTTCCGAAGCCTTGACCAGCGGCAACGCGATCTTCATTCATCACACGTAATGAACGAAAACCCATGTGCCTTGGATCTTGGTAACTGGCGAAGGAAAAAGTGTGGTAAGAGTTTAGCCAACCGTGATCTGCGTGTCCTCGGTCGCTTGCTTTGCGAATGGTGATCATGATTTCTCTATTTGGGTCAAATTAGCCGTTGGGCGCTACTAGCCCCGGTTTCTTAGGCTAGCGCCGCTAACCTTTACCCACACCTTTTCGTCTTGCTAGTGCTCAACGAAATCGCCGAATGTTAAGTTCGCACAATTGTCTTGCCGTGTTTGGTAATCACTACTTCAACGCATTCGCCGCACGCGAATTTGAAGGTCAATACCTTGCGACCTAATACCCCTGGATGCCAACCAACTAGGCAAGGCGTCTCACATTTGCAACAAGCAGGTAAGCAAGCCGATACGGTGTATTTGCAGCAGGTGCATGGATCCTCAACGCACCACGAAACTTCAACTGGTGGTGGTGGCGGTGGGACACAGCAAACAGGTTTGGGACAACAATCACCCGCCTTCGCATCACTCAGATGACTGCCAAAAGCGAAAACGCATGCTAATACTACACATCCAAATAGCTTTGCCATGATGTCCCTCAAGTCTCAGAAAGTCGGAAATCAACCAGAACAACGTTCTGGTCTTGCGGTTATTTGCGAGCCGCGCTCACAAAACAGACGATTTATTTTAGTCTATTTACCCATCCTGCAATGGGCTCATCTGGGTTCATTTTTGCTACCCCCCTCTCAATCTACTTGACGATTTGAACGCCATTTCTTCAAAGTTACGCTATGTGCGAGGCCAGCGAGCAATTCTTGTCTCTGTCGACGGTGAAACCGCAACGCTTCAATTTCCCAACGGTGCAACGCTTGCCAAAGTACCGCTTCGAGATTTGGTCGATGACAACGGTTACTAAAAACCTCAATCGTCTAATAACCTCAAATTTACTTGGGCATTGACCGTCTGGCGCGTGCTTCATTGGCAAGCAGCTTGGCAGATTTCCGGTCAGTGGCCAAGTGGATACTCGTTTTTCTTTGAAAATCACACTCGATCTCCAGACGATCGATCAATTGGGAAATTCGATCTATAGATTGACTTGAGAGAGCGCAAGCGATTTTAGCTTGGCGTTCGCCTATCAACTGTCCCAACCTAACTAGCGATACGTCGATCTCATACTGCAGTAGTGCCTTGATGACTCGTGGCACGGCATTTGCTTCGTGCAACAGCGGCCATCCATCACCCTTTGATGTGCGCTATTTCTAATGAACATTTTCTCCCTGGCGCTTAAGTATGGAAACAAAAATTGAACTGGACAGTGTTACTCTCGCCAAGCTACACGACTTGCTCCGCATTAACATTGACTCTGACGAGGGCTTCACCGAAGCATCTGAGGAGATCAAAGATAAGACGATCGCGGCCTTGTTCCTCGACCTAGCCCGCCAACGAAAAAGCAACTCGGAGGAGTTGCAGGAATTCATTGCTTGGAACGGCGAAAAAACGGAGGTGCAAGGTTCCTATATTGCTGCAATGCATCGTGCTTGGATAGACCTTCGAGGGATGATTAGCGGTGGCGATGCGCATGCTATACTCTCGGAGGCGGAACGAGGTGAGGACGCGATCAAGGGTGCGTACGAGGACGCAATGCCCTCTGTGTTTGCAAATGTAGTTCATGACGTGCTCTCCAGACAATACGTTCGCGTTAAAGCGGACCACGACAGAATCAAGTCTTTGCGAGACAAATTTGCCGCAAGGTAGGCCCGGACCGGTTCCGTAACGTAAGGTCACTCAAACACCCCGTGAAGATAATCCGAACAATCTTTCTAACATCTTCTGGAAGACTAGAGATTTGTTCCCTTGGCTGCAGTAGAGCCGCAACCGCCTTAGAAAGCGCGCCTCCAACGCGACCTCCCGTTCAAGTGGAAGTAGCGAGAGTGCTCGATCTGCCAGCCACCATCGCCACCCAGACCGAGCGGCTATCAAAGATCGCGGCGGACGAGGCGATGACACGGAACATGCCGCCGATCCGATCACCATCAGCAACTGCACATGGTCACGCGAGAACGCTCCCGCCCAGCGCGGTGAAGGAAAAACCGCCGTTGGAAAAGATGATGTACGCAAATTCAAGTGGGAGGGTACGCCCAAAGCCATGACGACCTCGGTGAAGTTATGGCTGGGCTTCGGGGCGCTGACGGCCCTGCTGGTGCTGTCGAGCGTGGCGATCATCGTCCGGGTCCGGTCCATCGAAGGACAGGTGGGCCAGATGGCGAACGCTCGCAACCTCAGTGCTGGGGCACGGCAGTTGGAGATCAACACTCTTGGCTACGCTCTGAACGTGCGGGCTTTTCTCCAGACGGGTGAGCCGCAAGCTCGGCAGGATGCGGTCACTGAAGCCGCCCAAGTGGGACGGCAGTTAAAAGAATACGAACGCCTGTCGACGACCGACCGTCAGCGGGACATGGCGTCACGCTTCGCCTCCTTGTGGCAGGAGCTCCAGAAATTCGGCCAGAGCCTTTTGCTGGACTCCGAAAACCGCCTAGCGAATCTGGAGGACTCGAAAAACTTGTACGTCCTGCGCACCAGCTTGGAGAAGTTGTTGGACGATGAAATGCAGGCCGAAGCCGAGGAGACGTACAACGCCCGCAGGGATGCGGCCCAGCAAGATGCGCAGACGATCGTGAGCTTCGCCTTGATCTTGTTAATCGTGGGCGTGGTCCTAGCCGTGGTGACGAGCGGGGTGGTTGGCAATGCTGTCGTCAAGGGTGAGCGCGCCGTTGCCGAGCAAGCCGAGCAGTTGCAAGAGGCCCATGACACGTTGGAAAATCGGGTGCGAGAAAGGACTGCGGAGCTGGCCGCCTCCATGGAAGCTCTGGGACGCAGTAACCGGGAACTGGAGCAGTTCGCGTCGGTCGCATCCCACGACCTCCAGGAGCCCTTGCGAAAAATCCAGGCGTTCGGCGATCGGCTCCAGGCCAAATACGCCGATGGCTTGGGAGAGCAGGGACGCGAGTACGTGGAGCGCATGCAGGCGTCGGCCGCCCGGATGCGGAACCTCATCGACGCCCTGCTGACCTTCTCGCGCGTGTCGACCAAGGCCCAGCCGTTCGTGCCGGTCGATCTCGCTGCGACGGCGCGGGAAGTGGTCTCCGACCTTGAGGGCCGCCTGCAGCAGTCTGGCGGGCGGGTGGAAGTGGGGTCACTTCCCACTGTCGACGCCGACCCGTCACAAATGCGACAGTTGTTACAGAATCTCATCGCAAACGCGCTGAAGTTCCACAAGCCCTGCGAGCCACCCCTCGTCCGGGTCGAGGCCCGGCTCCTGAACGGCGCTTCCGGCAATGGACGGACGGACCTACGCTACGAGATCGCCGTGTCCGACAACGGCATCGGTTTCGATGAGGTCTATCTCGACCGTATCTTCGAAGTCTTTCAGCGGCTACACAGCCGACAGGAGTACGAGGGCACGGGCGTGGGTCTCGCCATCTGCCACAAGATCGTCGAGCGGCACGGCGGCTCGATCACGGCAAAGAGCGCCCCGGACCAAGGGGCCACGTTTCTGGTGACACTCCCCGTTCAACAATCAAAAGAGGAAAAGCATCATGGAAAAATCTAGCAAGCCGATCACCATCCTGATGGCGGACGATGACGCCGACGACCGTCTTATGACCAAGGAGGCGTTTGATGAAAGCCGGCTGGCGAACGACTTGCGCTTCGTCGAAGACGGCGTGGAGTTGATGGACTACCTGCAACGTCGGGGCAAGTACAGCGACCCAGCCACGTCGCCGCGTCCGGGGCTGGTCCTGCTCGATTTGAACATGCCGAAGAAGGACGGTCGCGAGGCGCTCAAGGAGATTAAGGCCGATCCGAATCTCAAGTGCATCCGCACCGTCGTCTTGACGACCTCGAAGGCTGAGGAAGACATCTACCGGACCTACAACCTGGGAGCTGAGTCTTATATCACCAAGCCGGTGACGTTCGCCGGGATGGCCGAGGTCATCAAGACGGTCGGCAAATATTGGCTGGAGATTGTGGAATTGCCCGGCGATGGGAATGGAGGCGAGAATGGATAACGGCACAGTCCGGGTGCTCCTGATCGAGGACGACCCGGACGACTACTACCTGACGCGCGAGTTGCTGGAAGACGCCCCTGAGAACAAGATTGCCCTAGAGTGGGTCTCTGACTTCGACGCCGGCCTGGATGCGATCACGCGTGGCGAGCACGATGTCTTTCTGGTCGATTATCGGCTGGGCAAGGGCGACGGACTCACGTTGTTGCGCGAGGGTTTGCGCCTTGGGTGCAAGGCCCCGATGATACTTCTTACGGGACATGGAGATCGCGACCTGTTGCTCAAAGCGCTGGACGCTGGAGCGTCCGACTACCTGGTAAAAGGAAAGATCGACGCCGCAGTCTTAGAACGATCAATCCGCTATGCCCTGCAACAGAAACGGCACACCGACGAGCTGGAGCGGAAAGTCGCCGATCGGACGGCGGAACTGGAGCGGGCCAACGCGGCGCTTCACGCTTCGTTCAAGGAGGTCACCCAATTGCGGACCGCACTCGACGTGCACGCCATCGTGGCCATCACCGATGCGCGGGGCCGGATCACGTTCGTGAACGACAAGTTCTGTGCGATCTCGAAGTATTCGCGAGAAGAATTGCTGGGACAGGACCACCGCATCATCAACTCCGGCTATCACCCGAAGGAATTCATCCGCGACCTGTGGACGACGATCTCGCAAGGCCTTGTGTGGCAGGGGGAAATCAAGAACCGCGCCAAGGACGGCTTCTTCTACTGGGTGGCCACCACCATCGTGCCGTTCCTCAACGAGGAGGGAAAACCGCGCCAGTATGTGGTTATCCGCGCTGACATCACCGGGCACAAGGAGGCCGAGGCGGCATTGAAAGAGGCCGACCGCCGCAAGGACGAGTTCTTGGCGACGCTGGCCCACGAGCTCCGCAACCCGCTGGCCCCGGTGCGGAACGCCGTTGAAGTCCTGCGCATGAAGGGACCGGACATCCCGGAGTTGCACTGGGCGAGGGATATCATCGACCGGCAGACGCAGGCGATGACCCGGCTGATCGACGACCTGATGGACATCAGCCGCATCAATCAGGGCAAGATCGAACTCAAGCGGGAGCAAATCCAATTGGCGAAAATCGTACAGGGGGCCGTCGAGACGAGCCGCCCGCTGATCGAGGAAATGGGCCACAAACTGACGGTGACGCTGCCGCCCGTCCACGTGATCGTGGACGCCGATCTGACTCGTTTGGCGCAGGTGTTCCTGAACTTGCTCAACAACGCCGCCAAGTACACGGAGCGGGGCGGTCGGATCGACCTGCGTGCCGAGTTGCAAGGCAGCGACGTGGTGATGTCGGTGACGGACACGGGCATCGGCATCCCCGCCGACAAGCTGCCGACCCTCTTCGAGATGTTCTCGCAGGTCGAAGTGGCGTTGTCCCGGTCGCAGGGCGGGCTGGGCATCGGCTTGTGTCTGGTGAAGCGGTTGGTCGAGATGCACGGCGGAAGCGTCGAAGCCAAGAGCGGCGGGCCGGGCCAGGGTAGCGAGTTCGTCGTCCGCCTGCCGATTGTCGTGGAGCAAACCTACCCGAGCCAGGCGAGCGACGACAGCGACAAGGTGCAGCCGACCTCCGACCTCCGCATCCTGGTGGTGGACGACAACCGGGACGCCGCCGAGAGCTTGGCGATGCTCCTGAAGATGATGGGCAACGATATCCACACGGCCTACGACGGCGAAGAGGCTGTGGCGGCGGCAGGGAAGTTCCGGCCCCATGTTGTGCTGTGCGACATCGGTCTGCCGAAGCTGAACGGCTACGAAGCGTGTCGCCAGATGAAGGCTCAGGCTTGGGACAAGAAAATGATCCTCATCGCCGTGACGGGCTGGGGACAGGACAACGACCGGCGGAAGTCGCAGGAGGCGGGGTTCGATCACCACATGGTCAAGCCGGTGGACCCGCAAGCACTGATGAAGCTACTGGCCGGGCTGAATACCGTGAAGGCGTGACAGCCGCCCACCGCCCTTCTGCGACGAACACCTGGATGCCTGGCACCCGTCCCCCCCGTTACAGTGGTGGGAAAAGACATTGGAATAGGGACTCTTGCATCCCAGGTCCTGGGCCTTTTGGATGTTTCCGTGACAAACCAATTACCATTGCGCACGAACTTAATTGTTTGGACATCGGTAAGTTCGAGATTCACTACGGGTTTCGGCTGAGAGAAGTTCCACTTCGAAACGGAATCTGAGTTCCACGTCAAATAATGCTTGTTGTCTGGGCAAAAGGTAAACCCGTCCCATCCTTCTGGAATTCCATGTTGCAAAACTCCTGATTTGACATTGATGATTGTGAGGCCCGAAATGTGGGAAGTTCTGTTAGTCTTGGACAGTTCCCAAAGGGGCGGAGGTGTAGCTTGCTAGCATCTCAACATTGGGACTAAATTTTAAGACTGGCGTTCCGCTTTGAAATCCGTTTGACTTGTCCGGAAGAACGACGCAGTGAATTGGATTCTGCAAAACCGGGAAGGAGTCACTTAACCCCTGAGCTCTCAGAAAAGAGGCCCTGAAACTCACGACCACAAGTAAAGCAATGGTAAACCTCAACCATTCCGAGCATTCTGAGCAGGACGGTTTCCTGAACGTTTTGATTCCAGTCTCGTTCGCTTTATTAGCATGAAGCAAAGTCAAAACGATTAGGGTTTCGAACAGATTTCGAAGCGTGAATTTCATGTCAAATCCTGTTAGGCATAGGTTTTGTGTCAATCGACTTGGACGGGTGTCGCTTCGCTTATTCGATCTTGCGGGCCAAATCAAATCTCGGAACTCCTGAAAGTAGGAGTCCGTCATTGACTGCCGGTAAGGAAATTCTTCGATATCCTACTGCAGCGAATTCGGAATCAGTGATGCGTTTGACGAACTCCGGCTCTTCTGCAAATGTTGCTTCATCGAAAACGATGAAGCAGAGAATAATGAACCCGACGCAAAGAACCAAAATGAGAGACCGAGCTCTACCAGAATCGACTCCCCTCTGTCTTAATCAGGATTGTGGGTACTTGGATTTCCACAATTCTAGTGGATTGCTGGGCTCGATAGGACTGGCCATGTAAGGAAAATCGAGAGTAACTCATCGGCGCCGACAATGTAGTTTGATATCGAGGAAGGCGTATGCGGCGATGATCTTGTGCCCCTGAGCCGTCGGGTGGATACTGTCCCAAAAGAGATAACGACTGGGGTCAACATTTGGGGCAAGTGAATATCCCAATCCAGAAACAGGGTCAAAGAGCGTTGCGGAATCAACGACATTTCGCAGTCCGAAGAGTCTTGGAGTACGAGTTGCCGCTTGAAAGAGTCGGCTGATCTTGACGTCGGCTATGCGAATGCGACGTAGCTTGCCGCGAAGGCTTTGCAGCTCAGTGGCAAGAAGTGAATTGAAAGTGTTCGTCAAAGAGTTGAAAGCGGATGACGATTCAGCGTCCGTATTGAAGAATGGTGTTTGTCCAAGAGACGGCAAATCGAGAACGACAATGTTCCTGGCGCCTGCGTCGTAAAGGTCTCGAATCGCCCCCGAGATCGCATGAACTGCTTGAGGGACGAAGTTGACTTCACCTGATGCAGCGCCAAAGAAAATATCGTTGGCGCCGGCCCACAAAACAAAAACGTCGTCTGGATTGACTTCGCCGCCATTGGCAAGAAGATACGTGTCGACCTGAGCTACTAAATCTGGAGTTCCATACGGTGAAGCACCAGCAGCTCGAGCGCCATTGAACGCGTAGTTGGTTCCGCCCATCAAACTAGGAAGCGCCGTCGGTTCATCTAGTGCCGTGGCCAATCGCTCGGTCCAAACAGGACCGTTTGAAAATCGACCATTAAAGTAAAGCGGAGTTGGAGGGAAAGCACCGCCTGTAGCAACGTAAAAGTTCCCTTCGTCGGACAAACTATCCCCGAAAATGACGAGATCCGCCTGGCAGCATGCCCAAAGCTGGAGCCCTAGAAATGCAAGAGTGCAAAAAAAAGTTTGAAAGCGCTTCATCATAATGCGTTGGTTCCCTTCAATCTGGTTTGAAACTGAAAAACAAAGAAATGCCCGTTCTACACGAGCCGAATTGGACAAAAATCATCTGCGCAATTTAAGAAAAATGCTTTTGCACTCCTTGATCGTTCTGGTGTAAAAGCTTGTCTGGTTACATCGCGTGCCATCGCAGTAGGTGCTGGGTCACAGATTCCAAATGCTCAGCGGTTCGATCCCGAAACTCCTTCACAGAATTCAGCTTCTTCTCAACGAAGGTGGAACTCGCGTTCAGAAACGTCGACGAGCTCAACGTCCACAATAGGAATCCAATCGCGGCGACCGATGTAACACGGCGGAAGATCGTACTGCATTCGTTAAAGAACATTTTTAAGTTCCTGAAGAAAGTAAAAGGGTGGGATTTGAACGATAGGGACTCCGTTACCGCATGTACCCAACAGTACAACCGAAATCCATTCCGCCAGCCCCTCACGAACTTGTAACAGCAACGAGTCGCGAAACAGCAAAACATGCTTCGGTCAGTAGAGCGAATCGTCGGGTTGAGACCGGATGAAGCTGCTTAGGCTGCGAAGTGAACGGAACTCACCGCTCAGGCTTGCCACGATTCCCATTCAAGCCCGCAGGACGAGAAAAACTGCAGGTTGATTGCTACGACGGGGCTAGAGAGTATCCAGCCGGTCAAATTGCCTCCAATGACCCGATGTAAGTTGCAATCGCGTAAATCACCGCCGTAATTGCCAAAAGAGCAATTGTTAGCCATCGCCTCCAAGAAGTGGCGAATAACTGCCTAGGGATATGCATAAGTATGATCTCGTCCTATTTCTCTTGTATTTGTTCCCGGTTGATGTGATGTGGTGGCGAAATCACCTTGGTTTGTGAGACTTGGTCGCCAATTGTTTTACTCTGTAGATTATCGAAACATTCCGGACATGCCACTCGCTTGCTTTGCGAGGAGCCTGCCTGCGATTTTCCAGCTGCAATTTCGAGTTAGATCATTTCCCCAACAAACCCTAACGAATTGAAAGTAGCACAGTCATGTTCAAGACCTTCAGTCGTTTGATAATGGATGGGTAAGGATCTTTCACATATGCGTGAGCCGATTTTAGGCTCTAGTGACTTATTGTCGAAAGATGGCTTTGACAATGAAAAGTTAGGTTTGTACCAGAGTAACAATGGGAGTATGAACAACGACATGAATCCAAAAATGGAACTGCGAGGCCATCCGAGCGTCGTGACAAGTGCATCCAGTAAACCATACGTTATTCCTGACATAAGTATGGCAACGTAGTTTGCAAGATTCATCGCAGCAATCATCCGGCCCTTTTGGTTTTCTGGTGGTCGAGATTGCAGGAAAACTTGCAACGGAATAGCAAAGAGGCCCGCCGCTATTCCGAGCATTACCAAAACAGGCAGAGAGCCATGATATCCAAGAAAGTGCTGCGAACCACCCGACTTTGTCGAAGGCAAAGATACTGCCATCAAGACTAGTGATGAGAAGATACCGCAGATACCCCAGCGGACTACTCTTGTGTCAGCCGTTCCACGAGAAAATCTGCCCGCGAGAACTGAGCCGATCGCGATTCCAATGCCAATGCATGCCGTCATGATGCTTGTTTCGAGCATGCTGCAATTGAGCTGTGTCCTGCCGAAGTTGTTGACCGCTTGCATGGCAATTCCTGAAACCAACCAGAAAACACTTGTTGCGAGAACGGCACCAACCAAGGGACGATCCTCAATCAGCAGTTTCATCGTGGCACGCGATACTGACCATGAATCAGGTTTTAAGACTAGGCTTGGATGCGCTGGAGGGACTGGCCGAATCCAAAGCGAAGTCCAAGTCCCAGTGACGGCGATTCCAATGCAAATCACGGAACCGATCCACATCTGCGGAGCGGAATCGACGAGCGGTTGCCCTGGGGCGACAAGCAGGTCCCCAAGAAATCCAGCCGAAACGGTGCCAAAAATGATGGCGAGAAACGTTGTCATTAGGACGATACCATTCGCCCTGGGTAAGTCTTTGTCTCGGAAGAGTTCTGGCAGTATTCCATATTTGCTGGGGCCAAAAAAAGCACTATGAATTCCCATCAGGAACAGGACCGCTAACAATCCGCGATAGCCAGTTGCCCCGTACATCAAAAACCCAATCAACCCCAATCCCATAATGCCAATCTCGGCTGCTTTCGCCAAAACGATTACGCGGCGCTTGCTGTACTTATCTGACAAATGGCCCGCGATTCCAGAGAACAAGACAAACGGCAAAGCAAAGACAATTGTCGCAACTTGTTGCTGGTCTAGAGTTCCAGGTACAACGGGAATAGCCAGTAGGAGCATTAGCTGCTTGTAAAAATTATCGTTGAACGCGCCCAAGAACTGGGTAGCTGTGATTCCGAAAAACGATCGGTCTCGAGTCAAATCACTCCCGCCATTGACTTCACAATTGATTCGCCGTGCAATAGACATGAGCGCCCTCGATTTATGAGAAAGTTAAAGAATCGAAAGAAACCAAATGCGGAAATTGACTAACGCATGATGTGGTAGGCGGCTAAATTCAATTGCTCAGCGGTTCGATCCTTAATCTCCTTCACGGCATTCAGCTTTTTCTCAACGAAAGTAGCGGTTGCGTTCAAAAACGTCGAAGAGCTTAAAGTCCACAATAGGAATCCCATCGCGGCTACGGATGTAAGCCGGCGAAAGTTCGCGGAGCGATCATTAAAGTACATTCTTGTGTTTCCGAATATGCCAAAGGATTGTTTTGCGCCATTGGGGATTCCATGATTACATGGTCCCAGCATTACAACCGAAATCCCTTGGGCATTCCCCTCAAGGATTATTTGACGCAACAAGTCGCGAGATAGAAAAA
>JANPHB010000187.1:0-63677 GCA_031424235.1 Pirellula sp. | reverse complement strand
CCAGGAATTTTTACAACTTCCGCTACGAGGACAGGCTTAATTCAACGCCATTCGGGCTTGTCCCGAATGGACACCGCTTTGGTGTTCTAAATTCCCGTCGCCCGATCGCATGCCTCCGGATTCGTCGCACCGCCCTTGGCGGTGCGACGAATCCGGAGGTGTCATTTTCATCACGCGGCCCATTAGAACACCAAAGCGGTGTCCATTCGGGACAAGCCCGAATGGCGTTGAATTAAGCCTGTCCTCGTAGCGGAAGTTGTAAAACTTCCTGGAGCTTGAGGCACTGCAGGAACTCTCACGAGATTCCACTACTTGCTAACTAAACGCCATTCGGGACAAGCCCGAGCCGGACAAAACGAAAAATATTGAAAGTCAATGTCGGCAAAAGTGACTAGCCAAAATTCGCATCCCCCCGCCCCCCTCCCCGAAACGGGCGAGGGGGGAGGAAAAAAATCCTTCAGAGTGCTGTGTCACATTGGGTGAGCCTTCAGTGAACTTGTGAAGCCAGGCAGTTCAGGCAAGACCTAACCGTCCTACCGGTTTTTCTGTCAATTTGTAATGGTTATTCCGATAAACCTGATACGCTATTCATCCGCAACGCTCCTAGACAGTTTCCAAGAATGCAACGCTATCAAACCAGTGCATTCAACTCTCGGAAATGTTCGCTACTGGTTTGTGTTCTGCTTTTCGCGGCTTGGGCCACAAATGGGTTAACCCAGGACACGACCATTCCAGGCGGCGTCTATTTCCATTTGACCGACTCGGAGCAAAGACTTCTTTCCAGCGATGGCATCGCAGATCTCATCAACGAAAAAGCTGACGCCCACGCCGATCTTCCCGAGGTCGTCACTGCGTCGATGCTCCAACAGACTCCCATGCTGGAGCCTCGGATCACCGTTGCTGAGCAAAATCGAAATCCGATGGTCGATGTCGCCAGACTATCGTTGACTTCGGGCTCTGGAGCAAACGCGCGATCGACAGGAGTTCGGTCTTCTTACTTCGGAACACGCGATCGGGTGGCCGGTGCAGAAGCGTTGCCGCAAGCGTCCGCTGACCTCGGTGATTTGCTCAGGAAGTCTCCTTCGGCTCTCAGCGTGGGGGTTCAATCCAAGACGCCAGTCATACACGATCCCCGCGTGCGTGGTTCACGCGTGGGTTCATTAGCAGCCTCGGGTTCGCACTGGGTCCCTGCCCGCGCAGATTTGGATACGATGTTGAGCAAGTTCGACTCACGGCAAGTGGAATCAACGACAATCACGCCTGGTCCTTACACATCGCTACTCGGACCTGGATTTGCATTCACTGATGTTCAACTCCTTTCTTCACCAAGATATGGCAATGGCCCTGAATCTCATGGCGGTACGGACCTCGAGTACCGAGCCAACGGCAACCAATTCTTTGGTCAACAAAGCGTCCTGTTGGGTTCGTCGAATTGGGGTAGCCGTTTCAACTACTCAAATCGATCCGGAGATGACTACGTCGATGGCAATAACAATCGCGTTCCGTCGAGTTATCGTTCCCAGGAAATGACGCTGGCCATGGGCAGGGACTGGGAGAACGATTCCTTAGAAGTCAACGTGCTGCGACTCGATCAAACGGATCTCGTCTTTCCAGGATATGTTTTCGACATCGACTTCCTGGTCACGGATGGTTACGAAGTTACACATACTCGCAAGGGCGATGGGGTCTTTGACCGCATTCAAACTGACGTCTGGTACAACCGAACTCGTTTTGAAGGCAACGCGCAAAACCTTCGAAAGCGACAGTTCTTTCCCGTGTTCGATGTTATTGCATACGAGGGCTTCACCGACGTGGATTCGATGTCGACTGGATACCGACAAGCGTTCGTGTACGGTGGAAGCGACATCGATTCGGTCAAGTTTTCGGTCGGCCACGATCTGCGATTCGTCAAGCAGGAGCTAAACGAGATTTCGAACAGTGCAACGCTCACGTTTCCTCAATTCTTTCTAACCAATCGCAATTCGCCAATCCCGAAATCGTACATTGTCAATCCTGGACTCTTTGCTGAATACGAAGAGGAAGTTGGCGATCGAACGATCGTGAAATTGGGCGGACGAGTTGACTACGCTGCCTCCGACATTACCGACAATCCTGGAAAACTGGCAGCCGTTGGCCTCGATTTTAACCCGACGACTTACGCGGAAGTAGTTGGCACCAACCGATACGATCGCGATTTCAACTTGCTCAGCGGCTTCATGTCCCTCAAGCAAACACTGAGCGAGGAAGGAACCGGGACGATGAGCCTGGGCTATGCAGAGCGGGCTCCGACGCTGACGGAGTTGTATGCAGCACAGCCGTTTATGTTGCTATTGCAAAATGGTCTAAACAATGTGACTGGAGACCCGACGCTCAAACAGGAAAAACTTTTGCAGTTCGATCTAGGGTACGAATACCGAGCGGATAGGATGAACGCTGGGATTCGAGGCTATCACGCTTGGGCATTTGACTATATCACTTTTGAGAACACGCAAACGACTTTCTTTCCTCCGAACGCGGATACTCGGCAAGTGAGTTTGCGGTATGTCAATACCGACTTGGCCACGCTAACTGGTGCCGAAGCGTTTACGGAGCTGTTTCCGAAATCACCGTTCACTCCGTTTGCGAATTTGCGATTCGTTGACGGCATCGATCGAACACGGAACGGGCACTTTGCAACGACCAACGGATCGCAGGGGAACGCGAGTCAAAAAGACCCGACGCAAGTGCGTGGTGCTGCTAGTGGAGTGACGGGTTCGAGTTCCGAGGCGTTACCAAATATTCCGCCGCTCGATACACGGTTAGGCATACGAATCCATGATACATCGCCAAAGATGCGATGGAGTCTCGAGTTATCGAACCGCATTGTCAATGCGCAGAAACGCGTTGCAACCAGCCTATTGGAATCCACGACGGCAGGATTTTCGACATGGGATTTTCGTTCGGTCTTTCGGCCCGCTATCAACGATCGCTTCGCCATCTCCACGGGTGTCGAGAATATTTTCGATCGACAATATCGCGAGCACTTCGACTTTCGAACACCGAGTGGGCTCAGCGTCTTTCAGCCAGGGACTAATTTTTATCTCAGCTCCAGCTTGACCTACTAAGCAAATCCGCATGTGTTTTTAATAGCCTTTAGCCGTTGGGCGATAGCCCCGGTTATCGCCGAATGTCGAGTAATTGGAAAACCGGGGCTATCGCCCAATGGTAATTACTTTGTTAGCGTAACGGCGCGAGCCGTACGGTGTCTCGCTAGAAATCCCAGCGTTTTCTAGCACTTCGTAACCGGGCAGCATGCGCTGCTCCGCGAAAGTTTGAATTCACTCAGAGACCGTGCAAAAGTGCTTACCCCGAATGACTATCTGTGTAGAATAAAAGAGCCCAAGGAATTTCGATCGGTCCGATTCATTCAAAAGAAAAGGACATCTCCCACAATGTCGGCAGTCCAAATCTCAAACACGAAGACTTATGAACATGGGATGGTGGGCGAAGAAGACTTGATCACTGGTGAAGACGTACTTCCAGGCTTCGAGTGCAAGGTTCAGGATTTCTTTGTGGACCTGGATCAGATCGAAGCTCAATAAACAATCGTAACTCCCCATATGCTCGACACATCGGTAAGCTTATTAGAACGAATCGCCTCTCGCAATCAAGAAGAGGATTGGAATCGTTTGCTTAGCATTTACAGGCCGTTCATCGATCAGCAAGTTCGCCGCTATCCTCAACTGCTCGACCAAGCAGATGATATTGCTCAAGAAATAGCCATGTTGCTGCTCCGCGAGTTGCCTGATTTCCAGCGAAAACGCACCGGGTCGTTTCGTGCTTGGTTAAGGCAAGTTGCGGTCAATCAATTGCGTAACGCCTCCCGCAAACTCAAGTCGCAGCCCAAGCCGATGGGGGACTCTCCCAACATTGAAGAGTTGTTAGACGAACTCTCGGACCCAGCCAGCTTGGCTGCTCAACGTTGGGACGCAGAGCATGATAAGGAAGTGCTTCGGCGAGTGGTTGAAATTGTACGGCAAGATGTAAATCCAACTCATTGGCGAGCCTTTCAAGCCCACGTGTTGGACGGAAGATCAGCAGAATTGGTTGCAAAAGAACTCGGTATTTCCGAGAACGTCGTGCTTTTGGCAAAATCAAGGATCACCAAGAAGATGCAATTAGAAGCAGCAGGCCTAATCGGCCCATCTTAGATTTCTATTTTTTATAAACGCAGAGACGCAGAGAGCGCAGAGGAATACGCATGTTAAAATCTCTGCGCTCTCCGCGCCTCTGCGTTTCAGATTTGCGAGTGCTAGGCCTACTCACGATAGTTGTTAACGATTCGATGAACGCCGTCTACCAACTTGACCTCATGGAAATTGATGAGCAGCCCAACGCTCAGTCCCGTCAGCCGCAGATGCGATAATGTCTGTGCATGATCGACAGGGTGCAATGCCGATTTGGCCTTGAACTCCACGACAACCAAGCCGTTCACAACAAGATCGGCACGGAATCCACATTCCAGTTGAACTTCATCGTACACAACGGGAATCGCTTGTTCCTCCACAACGGCGAAACCGCGTTTTCGAAGTTCGTACGCAAGACAAACGCGGTATTCGGATTCAAGTAACCCTGGTCCCAGGCGGCGGTGAACTTCGATGGCCGCAGAATTTTGACAGGAATTTCTGGATGAAAACCTCTTGTATTGGAGGCCGACCAAACGAGTTGAGTCGCCCTTAGACCGCCCGTTGCCCAATCGAAGGAAAAAGAAAATGTTGGCTATTAAACTTAAAAAGAAGCGACTCTCAACCTACAAAAAACAAGTATCGTCTCAATTCGAATCCCAATGGAAACAGCTGATCGACGATTTGGAAGCGTCAAAAAATACCACGCCTTCAGTAACGTCGTCGAATACGCCTGAAAAGCCGGTCGACCAAGAGGCAATCGCGGCGAAATCCGCTGTTGTCCGAGGTGACTTAGACACGTCACTACGGATTTTGACAACCCATTGCTGCACAGCCACGGTCATCGGTTTGGCTTCGTTGATGACCGGCGTCATATCGTCGGCAATCGCAGACGCCTACCTTACTGGCACTTTTGCCACCTACGGATTCGTCGGTTTGGAGATGTTCCGACTTCGCACCCAACCACAGGCATAGCCTCTTCGGTAGTTACCCCCCGAATGCGGCGACTTGCATCATCTGGTTGAATTGTACGCCAGGTCGTCATGGTTTAGACTGGCAAGACTTTGTACTCTACCTTTATCTCACCTTACCGTACCATGCCCCATTCAAAACGTTCTGTTCTCTGGCAAATGCTTCTTCGGCTCAAGAGAAGTCGCAAGTCACATAACGCAAAACGATTGAGCACTCGCCGATCGTTTCGGGTTGAACAACTCGAAGAACGCGCGCTTCTCGCCACCATCGTCTGGGGAAATGCGGCAGGCGGAAATTGGAATGTGAACACCAACTGGGTAGGCAATCAAGTACCTGCAGACAACGATGATGTTGTCATCCCAGATTTGGCAGGTGCGCCCACCATCACATTCAATACAGGAACCCGTTCGCTCAAGAGTTTGTCGATTAGCGAAAACTTTGTTCTCGCCGGAGGCACGTTTAGTGCGACCACGATCTCGCAACTTGGCGGTAGCTTCAATATATCAGGTGGCACCCTAAATAGCGGCGCGCTTGCGGTTGGGACAGCTAATGTCACCGTTGGCGCGACTTTCGGAAATTTGACGATCGCGAACGGGGCTACGTTAAATGTTGCGAACAATGCCACAGTTCTTGTTGCAACAAACAGCGCTCTTACGATTGCAGGCGCAGCAAACTTTGGTGTAGGTTCAAGTCTAGTTCTGAATCAAACTAACAGTACCTCGTCACAATTGATTGTTAGCAATCAAGGGGTTGTTACCGCGACTGGAGCGACATTCAATAAGAGCGGCAATTGGAGCGAAAACACCTATATCAACGTTAATGGTGGCGGGCGACTCATTGCCTCAGGTTCAACCTTTTCAGTGAGCCAAATGCTACTTGGCAACAACGTCGTATTCAACGCTGGGGATTGGGCAGGGAACAAGTTTGACACAACTCTTTTCGTTCCGCACACGGTCATTCCATTTCTTTCCGCGGCCGGAGGTGGTAGTGACAATGCCCGCTTTCAAGACATCTACATTAACACAGGTGCTTTGGCGTCTGGCACACTGGATCTTCGTGCCATTGGTACCGAGACAACTGTAAATTTGAAATACATCTTCAATGGCAATTTCACAGTCCCTACGACCACAACCCTAAATGTGCTTGCGGGAGTGAAAGCTTGGGTGGCGACGAATTCGGCTTTGACGGTGAGTGGTTCTGCGAATTTTGGTTCTGGTTCTAGTCTAACGCTTTGGCAAACGAACAGTACGTCATCGCAATTGATCGTGAACAATCAAGGGGTTGTAACCGCAACAGACACGACATTTAACAAGAGCGGAAACTGGAGCGAGAACACCTTTTTCAGGGTTAATGATGGTGGGCGACTCATTGCTTCCGGTTCAAAGTTTGACTTAACAATTTATATTCCGTACACAGTCATTCCATTTCTTTCCGCCGCCGGGGGTGGTAGTGACAATGCCCGCTTTCAAGACATCTACATTAACACAGGTGCTTTGGCGTCTGGCACACTGGATCTTCGTGCCATTGGTACCGAGACAACAGCCAATCTGAACTACGTATTCAATGGCAATTTCGCTGTCCCGACTGGTGCAACGTTAAATGTGCTTACGGGAGTGAAGGCTTGGGTGCCGACAAATTCAGCTTTGACGGTGACGGGCTCCGCGAATTTTGGCGTTGGTTCGAGTCTTACGCTATGGCAAACGAACAGTACATCGTCGCAATTGATCGTGAGCAATCAAGGGGTTGTAACCGCAACTGGCACGACATTCAACAAAAGTGGCAACTGGAGCGAGAATACCTATATCAGGGTTAATGATGGTGGGCGACTCATTGCCTCAGGTTCAACCTTTTCAGTGAGCCAAATGCTACTTGGCAACAACGTCGTATTCAACGCTGGGGATTGGTCAGGGAACAAGTTTGACACAACTCTTTACATTCCGCACACGGTCATTCCATTTCTTTCCGCGGCCGGAGGTGGTAGTGACAACGCCCGCTTTCAAGACATCTACATTAGCACAGGTACGTTGGCGTCTGGCACACTGGATCTTCGTGCTATTGGTACCGAGACAACAGCCAATCTGAACTACGTATTCAATGGCAATTTCACAGTCCCTACAAGCACAACGTTAAATGTGCTTGCGGGAGTGAAAGCTTGGGTGGCGACGAATTCGGCTTTGACGGTGAGTGGTTCTGCGAGTTTTGGAGTTGGTTCTAGTCTAACGCTTTGGCAAACGAGCAGTGCATCGTCACAACTGATTGTGAGCAATCAAGGGGTTGTAACCGCAACTGGCACGACATTCAACAAAAGCGGGAACTGGAGCGAGAATACTTATATCAGGGTTAATGATGGTGGGCGACTCATTGCCTCAGGTTCAACCTTTTCAGTGAGCCAAATGCTGCTTGGCAACAACGTCGTATTCAACGCTGGGGATTGGTCAGGGAACAAGTTTGACACAACTCTTTTCATTCCGCACACGGTCATTCCATTTCTTTCCGCTGCCGGAGGGGGGAGTGACAACGCCCGCTTTCAAGACATCTACATTAGCACAGGTGCTTTGGCGTCTGGCACACTGGCTCTCCGTGCCATTGGTACCGAGACAACTGCAAATTTGAAATACATCTTCAATGGCAATTTCACAATCCCAGCCGGTGCAACGTTAAATGTGCTTGCGGGAGTGAAAGCTTGGGTGGCGACGAATTCGGCTTTGACGGTGAGTGGTTCAGCGAATTTTGGCGTTGGTTCTAGTCTTACACTTTGGCAAACGAGTAGTGCATCGTCACAACTGATCGTGAGCAATCTGGGGGTTGTAACCGCAACTGGCACGTCATTCAACAAAAGCGGGAACTGGAGCGAGAATACTTATATCAGGGTTAATGATGGTGGGCGACTCATTGCCTCAGGTTCAACCTTTTCAGTGAGTCAAATGCTACTTGGCAACAACATCGTATTCAATGCTGGTGATTGGGCAGGGAACAAGTTTGACACAACTCTTTACATTCCACACACGGTCATTCCATTTCTTTCCGCTGCCGGAGGTGGTAGTGACAACGCCCGCTTTCAAGACATCTACATTAACACAGGTACGTTGGCGTCTGGCACACTGGATCTGCGAGCCATTGGTACCGAAACAACTGTAAATTTGAAATACATCTTCAATGGCAATTTCACAGTCTCTACGACCACAACCCTAAATGTGCTTGCGGGAGTGAAAGCTTGGGTGGCGTCAAATTCAGCTTTGACGGTGAGCGGTTCCGCGAATTTTAGCGTTGGTTCGAATCTTACGCTTTGGCAAATGAATAGTACGTTCTCGCAATTGATCGTGAGCAATCAGGGGGGCGTAACCGCAATAGACACGACATTTAACAAGAGCGGAAACTGGAGCGAGAATACCAGCATCACAGTTAATGGTCGATTCACAGCGACCAATTCGTCAATTGAGCCTAGTCTTCTAAACTTTAATGTCGGGTCCAATGTTACAATTTTATTCAACGATGGGACAACGAAAATCGTTGGAGGCGGGGGAATTGGTCTTGTACTCACAAATTATCGATCGATTGATGTTAAATATGGATCGGCTCTGACAATTCCGCAATCGATCCGGGTGGGAGAAACTTCAGCGGATTCGGCTTCTTTGAATGTTTCTTATAGCAGCACGCTAGCGGTTGCTGGCAGCTTGCTTGGTAAGACTCGCGTGGCGGCGAACTTCCTTCCTCAAGGTCGTGTTTTGCTCAATGGTTCCGGGACGTCTTCAAACCCGCAACTTGTGGAAATCATGAGTGCTGATCGTGGGCCGAGTTCCACTGGGTTCTCTAGCGACAACTTCGCGTACGGCAAAATTGAGTTGGCAAACAATACATACGTGCGTTTGACTAATGTTGATGTGAATAGTGTCGGCGCTCCTGGTGAAGCTCTGTATGTCAATACACTTGTTATCCCGACCGGATCTAAGCTGGATTTGAATGGCCAGAAACTTTTTGTTCGAGCTGCTCAGATCGCTACTGGGGCGCTGGTTAATGGCGCCGTTGTTGTTGTTCCATCGACCGGTGGGCCGCTCGCGTTTATCGTTCCCGATGGAGGGCCTCTTGCCTTTTCGACTCCGACCCCCGGTGCTATTGACGACTCTCAGAAAACAAGCCTACTTCCCGATGAATGGACGTTCACCGCCACTCAAAACTTGCCGGTCATGATCCAAGTGAACCCAGGTGCGACGGGTGTTACCGCTGCTATCGCCCCTCAATTGCAACGTGTGCGTGTCGAACTTTTGGACTCAAGCAATACGGTCTTGAAAGTCCTGGAAAATGATGCCAACGGCTTGATCGTGACCATGCAAAGCGGTAACCTTACCACCGGTCAACCGTACAAGATCCGCGTTCGTCCTCATTCGAGTTTCACGACCAACACGGGCAACTACGTAATTACGTTGGTCAATAGCGGAGCCGCCGAGACTGCCTTGTCCATCGCTGCTGCGGCCGACAGCTTTAGCAAACTCGAAGGCAACTCCGGCTCGGTCACTTATACCTACAACGTCACTCGTTTTGGCGACCTTAGCTCGCCCGGTACCGTCCAATGGAGCGTTGCTGGTGTGGGAACCAATCCCGCCAACGCTGCGGACTTTACAGGTGCAACATTCCCAAGCGGAACAGTTACCTTCGCGGCTCTCGAATCAACAAAAGCGATAACCGTGAGTGTTAGAGCGGATACCGACTTCGAACAAGACGAAACGTTTGCGGTTACCCTTTCCAGCCCCTCCAATCTTGCCACCATCTCGGTTGCTTCTGCCACCAGCACTATCCTCAACGATGACCAACCTCAGTTTTCCGATCTGATCGTCGATTCGATTTCGCCACCCCTGTCTGCTCGCTCGGGCCAAACGTTGACGCTGGGCTGGACTGAAAAGAACGACGGGCCGGTCTCGATCGCCGGAAACTGGTCGACTTCGGTTAAGGTTGTCAATCGCGCAACCAATCAAGTGATTATCGACACAGCCATACCATTTTCAGGGAATAACATCGCTTCCAAAGCGAGCGTCACGAGAAACACGACCTTCGTTCTCCCTGACGGATCACCCGGAACAGGCAACTTCGATATTACCGTCAAGGTGGATTCGGCAAACAACATCACTGAAGACAATATCGCTGGTACCGCCGAAACCAATAACACCACGATATCTTCCTTTGCTTCTACCGTTGCTGACTATCCTGCCCTATCCGTCGCCAGCATCAACGTTCCGCCAAGCTTGCAACTCTCAGTACCCTTTGATGTGACTTGGTCGGTTTTGAATTCGGGTAACGCAGCACTTACCAAATCGATTCGCGATCGAGTCTATTTGTCGGTCGATGACAAGATTGATGCGAGCGATCGCATTCTCGCAACGGTCAGCGCGGATTCTAAGCTGCCACTGGCCGCTGGTGCAACTTATTCGCAGACTACTTCCGTAACGCTATCTTTGGATGTCAGTATTGCACTCGGCGTCTATCAAATTTTGGTGCAAACCGATTTCGCAAACGAACAGTTCGAATTGGACGAAACGAACAATGTCACTGCAACTCCAGTCACCGTCAACTTGCCTCCGCTTCCTGATTTGATCGTCGAAAGCATCACGGCTAGGACACTTGTGGTGGCCGGTCAGTCGACCGATGTGACTTGGGTTGTGAAAAACCAAGGCACCGCGCCAGCAGTTGGCTCATGGAGTGATCGCGTGTACCTGTCCGACGATGGAGTCATTGGGGGCGACATTGCTCTTTCGAGTTTCCCTGTATCCACTACCATTCTGCCTGACGGTTCTATTCAGCGAACCCAAACCATTCAGATACCAGCAGGACTGGCTGGAGTGTACCGATTTGTTGTCGCGACCGACATTGGCAATGCTATCCAAGAGTTCAATAACGAGGGGAATAACTCCTCGATCGATGATGCTGTGATCACTATCGATGCTCGCCCATCACCGAACTTAGTCGTGGATTCGGTTACTTCACTGACCAGCAACTTGTTCACTGGGCAGCCTGCGACGGTCGAGTGGATTGTCCGAAACATCGGCAACGCATCGACTAGCTCCAGCGGTTGGGTGGATCGCCTCTATCTGTCGACCGATGGCATTCTTAGCAATGACGACCTCGATCTCGGGCAAGTACAAAATCCAAGTTACCTCAACGCCAACGAGAACTATCGCAATTCCTTAACGATAACTTTGCCGCAAAATGTCATAGGAGACAGGAAATTCATTGTTGTAACGGATGCCTCGAATCGAGTCGAGGAAACGGCTGGTGAGGACGACAACACCAGAGCAAGTGCAACGACGACGATCACATTGACGCCGCCGCCTGATCTCATTGTGACTCGAGTCACAGGCCCAAGCGATGCCTTTGAGGGAGAACCAATCATCGTCAATTGGACAGTTCGCAATCAAGGACCTGGCCCAACACGTGTTAGCCCATGGGTAGATCAAGTGTACTTGTCACTCAACGGCACCGACTTGGATAATGCGGATACGTTGCTTAAGACGGTCACTCACGATGGAGTCCTGGCTGCCGGTGGTGCCGAGTATGCCGTTTCCAACTTGAGCGCCCTCCTGCCCTCGAACATTACGAGCGACACTGCGTACTTAATCGTTCGTACCGACGCTTCGAAATTGGTTTACGAACATGATTTCGAGGGGAATAATGACCGGGCGACCGAATTCCCCATGCGAATTGTATTGCGGCCTCGCCCCGATCTTGCCGTGGATACGATTACCCCTGTTCCAACCGCGTCCGCTGGGCAACCGCTCGTTGTGTCGTACAGAGTCACCAACACTTCCGTTACGGCAACACGTGAAAGCTTTTGGCAAGATTCCATTTATTTGTCGACGGACAAAAACCTGGATTTGCAAACGGACCTATTATTGGGACGCAGGAACCGAAATGGCATTCTTCAAGGCGAACAGTCGGAGAATCTAAGCTACAGCTTTGTCCTCGACGATCGATTGCAAGGAGACTTTTATGTGATCGTGTCGGCGGACAGCGCGAATAACGTTTTGGAATACGACGATGTAAATAACATCCTTGCCGCTTCGAATTCAACTCGCATCGTGATCAATCCGCCCGATTTGGTTGCTTCCTCCGTGAGCTCTTCGACGGCAGCTAAAGCCGGTCGTCAACTCACGATCAACTACAACGTTACCAACCGTGGCGGGAATCCAACTCCGCAAAGCAGTTGGACCGACGCATATTATCTGTCGGCAGATGACAAAATCGATGCGTCAGATCGATTGCTTGGATCAAGGCAAAGAAATGGTGTATTGGTTCCCAACCAAGTAGAAAACGTCACAACGAATTTGCAGTTGCCGACCGACCGATTCGGATCGAACTTTATACTTGTTCAGTCCGACAGCGGCGATCAGGTCTACGAACTCAACAACGACAATAACATCTCATCGCTCCCGATCTTCGTCGAGGATGATCGGCCGGATCTCGTCGTTCGTTCCTTCTCCCCCCGGATCAACAATCGGTCCATCGCACCCGGCAGTTCGGTCGCATTTGATTTCGAGGTCGCGAATCAAGGAATTGGACCAACCTTCGGTAGGTCATGGACAGATCGTGTTGTTCTCTCTTCGGATTTGATTGTCGGGAACGGTGACGATGTGATCGTCGGGAACTACACGAGCCCGACCGATCTCGCGGCTGGCCGAACCTACTTCCGACGCAGTGAGAATTTGACAATACCATCGAATACCCCCGAGGGCCTGTATCGACTCTTTTTGGTCACCGATGCTGTCGGTGGCGTAGCCGAATTGAACGAAAACAACAACTCGTTGATCTCCTCCGACTTTACTGTGACGACAACGACGACGGATGGTCAGTTGTCTGATTTGCAAGTGACTGCGTTGACGGTTCCGCCAACCGCGAATTCCGGAGGAACATTTCCGATCAGTTGGACGGTAAAGAATACTGGTGTTGCACCGACAACTTCGTTCGCTTGGGCTGATTCGGTTTGGCTCTCGACGGATGGTTCGATTGATGGCTCAGATATTTTTGTCGGTAGCTTCACGCACTACAACACATTGAATGTGAATGGCTCTTACAGCCGCACCATCAACTGGCCGATAGATATCGATCTTACCGGCACCTTCTTTACGATTGTCCAAACCGATTCCTCGGATTCGGTGCTTGAGGGAGTTGGCGAAGGCAACAACAAAACGGTTAGCAGCACGGTGACCAACATTGTGCTGAGCCCGACCGCAGACTTAAGAGTCGCTAGCATCACGGCTCCGGCGCAAGCGTTCTCGGGGCGAGCATTGGGACTGAGTTGGACCACGGAGAATGCCGGTGGTGGGACAGCGACTGCTTCCTGGGCCGACAGTGTTTATCTTTCGCTCGATCAGATCTTTGACCCAGGGACCGATATTTCGATCGGATATCTCGACCACACCAACAATCTCGCAGGCGGCCTAAACTATTCTGCCAATTCGACTCTGACGCTTCCTGTAGGGCTGGGTGGTACGTACTACGTGATTGTGGCCACCGACGCGACGAACCGGGTTTATGAACGCGATTTGGAAGGGAACAATGTTGGAATATCGCTCCAACCTATTTCGATCGTTCACACGCCGCCCGCAGATCTTGTGGTAGGCAATATTACGATCCCCGCCAACGGGGAAATTGGTCAATCGGCATCGATCTCTTATACGATTTCCAACATCGGCCAAAATCTTGCACGCGGAGGTTGGTACGATGCGATTTATATTTCAACCGATGCTACATGGGATATTGACGACGGTTATTTTGGCCGCGTTTTCCGAGCTAACGATGTGCCAGCCAACACGTCGTATACGGCCAGCTTGACCGCGCCACTACCGGGCGTTTTGCCGGGCAATTACAAAGTCATCATCCGTTCGGACATTCGCAACAATCTGGTTGAGGACAACGAAACGAACAATCTGAAGGCGAGCTTAGATGCATTTGCAACCGACGCATCCGCTCTGACCTTGGGGGTAGCAAAATCCGGAACACTCGCAACCAACCAAGCAGTCTACTATCGCGTAGATGTCGCGGCGGGTGAAACATTGGTGATCGAGTTTGATTCCGCCAACACAGATGGTTCTACGGAGCTGTACGCCAGCTTCAATGCGGTACCCCGTCGCAGCCTTGCCCAGTTCAGTGCATTGAAGCCGTTTCAAACCGATCAGCGGATTGTGATCTCATCGACCCAAGCTGGCACGTACTATATTCTGGCTTTCGGCAACGAAGTCACGAATGGCTCCAGCAATTTCTCGATTTTGGCTAGAACGGTTCAGTTCACGGTGTTTGACACGTCCTACGGTCAAGGCGGTACCGCTGGCGACCGAACGATTTTGATTGAGGGAGCCAAATTCGACCGGTCCGTGACTGCTACGCTCGTTGACTCCGCGGGGCGGATATCCAATACGACGCGTTACACTCGAGTTAGCGATACACGACTGTATGCGACATTTGATCTTCGAGCACTTGCAACAGGAATGTATTCCGTTCGGCTTACTAAGGGCTCAACTAGCGCGACCGTCGAAGTGCCGAACTCACTGGAAGTTGTTTTCGCAACGTTGAATCTTCAGCCGATTAGCTTGACTCGTCCCGACACATTCAATCGACGTCGAGGCGAACGCGTCCCTGCGACCATACCGGTTACGGTCGCTTGGCGTAATAATACTTTGAATGATATTCCCGTTCCGTTGATCCATTTCTCAGCCACAGATCCGTTTGCGTCGACGCTTGAAGACGCGAACGCAGACAAAACCATTTTCAGCACCGAGTTTTTGGGATTCACAGAATCCGATGGTCCTAAGGACATACTTTTGTCAGGCGAATTCACCAGCGCGTCTTTTTACGTGAGGCCGGTCAAGGTAGAAGCCACCAGCCCGCTGATCGACATCAATTATGTTGCGGAGTACTTTTACAATGACTCCACCGCAAACTATGTTTGGGACTATGACCTGAGCCAATTGGATCTATCGTACTTAAGCGATGCAGAAGCGATCGATGCGATCCAAGCGTTTAAGGCAGCGCGTGGCAGTACGGGTGGCGCGTTGCGTCAATCGCTCATGGAGGGACTGCAACGGACAGGCCAGACATCCATCGATATCCCTAGTGCGTCTCGCTATCTCCTACAAGAAGTCTTCGATCGATTTGTTGCCACGAGACAAACTTCGATTGCGGGGGCTGTTACAGCGAATAGCCTTGCGACAAGCTACAAGGGCTTGGTTCTGACGTTGTCTGAGGTGGGAGGAACGAACCGATATTCGAGTGCGATCCTTGCTGACGGTTCGTTTGTGATTCCGAAATTGCCCGCCGCCAGTTATGCGGTGACGATCAGTGGCGGTTCGGTGAAGGCTCCGGATGGCCTACGCGTCACCCTCGTTGCCAACCAGCATAGTCAGTTGACGATTCCACTCGAACCCGGTCCCGCCACAACCGCGATAACATTGGCTCCAAGAGTCCCAAGCGGCATTGCCAAAGTAACCGCACCGGCGATCACAAAGCCTGGCAAGATCAACGAGGTACTAGCTGGAAATGCACTTGAGTCGGTGTTGCCTGAACTGACAGGTGTTCCCTATCGAGTTGAAATGATCGGGGACGCGCCGCTAGGTTTCACATTGGGAAGCGATGGTCAATTCCGTTATTTGTCCAGTGAGAATACGGCTTTTGTGGTTCACTATGATTTGGTCACGCCAGACATGGAGACACGCGTTGGTCGGCTGTTTAACAACGAGATTCGTTCGCGTGGTGTGATTGCGATTACTCTGAAGAACAACTTTACTCGGGATGTTCGGGCACGGGATCCTAACGACATTATCGGGCCAGTTGGATATGGCCCCGAGAAATGGGTTTCCGCGGCGGAGAGATTGCCGTACACCATTCGTTACGAGAATGACCCGAAGAACGCGACGACTGCCGCTCAAGTGGTGCGTATCGTACAAGTGTTGGACAGCGATCTCGATCCCAATTCATTCCAATTCGGTGACTTCGGATTTGGCGGACACGAATTCAAGGTGCCTACGGGACGACAAACGTTGAACTTCGATCTGGACCTTCGTTCCGAAATTGGAATCATTGTGCGAGTCTTCGCGAGGATCGATGCCGCGACTAGGGAAATATCGTGGACGTTTTCGAGCATTTCTCCATCAACGGGGGCTGACACCACCAATCCAGACGATGGATTCCTGCCCTTGAACTTGCTGCCGCCGCAAGGAGATGGCTTTGTTTCGTATTCGATTCGAGCCAAAAAATCCGCCATCACGGGCGCAAAAATAACCGCCAGTGCACGCATTATCTTCGATGGTAACGTGCCACTCGATACCCCCGAGATCTTTAACACTCTAGATGCAACCAGACCGACCTCTACCATTGCTTCGACCGAGTCTATTCCTACGGAATCACGATTGCGAGTCAAATGGGCAGGCTCCGACGGAGACGTAGGTGCGGGGCTTTTTGTCTATGATGTTTATGTTTCTGAAAATAGCGGTCGCTACAAGCCTTGGTTGCAGAACACCAAGCTGATCGACGCCGAGTATATCATCAATGCGACATCGACGTACGATTTCGTAACGATCGCAAAAGACAACGTTGGCAATGGCGAAGAAGAGACCAAACTACCAGATATCCATCGGCCGGTCGCCTTCACTGGCGGACCCTATTCGGCCACGGAAGGCGTTTCGTTGACACTCAACGGAAGCGGTCAAGATCCAGATGCGGGCCAGACACTGTCCTATGAATGGGATTTTGATTTCGATGGTGCGAACTTCCAAGTTGATTCGACATCGAAGTCGCCAAGTGTCTTGTTTAACGATGGTCCGAGCACACGAACCATAGCGCTGCGAGTCAAAGACAACGGTACTGTTCCCTTGTATAGCTCTGTCGTTACCACTACGGTCTCCACTGCAAACGTGGCGCCAGTCTTGACACAGAATGCGTCGGTCGTTTCTGGTAACGTTTTGGCAACGCTCCGAAACAGTGGCACATGGCGGGATGTACCAGATGATTTGGTTTCCTTGAACGCTTCTTTGGGAAGCGTCATTAAGAACGCGGATGGTACATGGAGTTGGTCGTATACCCCAACGGTGGCCGTATCGAATCAGACCGTTACGATCACGGCGGAGGACAAGGACAACGGCAAATCGAGTATCTCGTTTACGCTAACCGCGATAGCCCCCACGTTCAAACCGGTATTGAGCACGGCGGAGCCTTCGATCACGGGCAACCGATCTTTTGTGGCCACAATTGATTTTACTAAAACGGTAACGGGTTTCGGGCTCGACGACCTGAGTCTCATGAATGCAACTGCATCTGGGCTAGTCGATCTAGGTGGCGGTAAGTTCAGCGTAACGCTTCAGGCTCAAAGCGAAGGTTTGGTTAAGCTTGGAGTCAAGGCGAACAGCGTGTCGGACGCCCAAGGGGGCATCAACGTCGAGTCTGAGAATTTGGCTTGGACATACGTTGACAATCATCAGCCTGTGGCTTTCACCGGTGGCCCATATTCCGCAACAGAAGGTGTGGCATTGACTCTTGTCGGAAGCGGTCAAGATTCTGACGCCGGTCAGACTTTGTCGTTCGAATGGGATCTTGACTATGATGGCGTAGCGTTCCAAGTCGATTCAACATCGCAGTCGCCGAGTGTTCTCTTTAATGATGGTCCCGGTTCGCGAACAGTCGGATTGAGAGTCAAAGACAATAGTCCTCTTCCTTTGACTAGTTCGGTGGTAACAACCACGGTTCCCATCAAAAATGTCGCACCCGTTTTGACGGAGAGTCTCACGACAATCACAGGAAACGTTTCGACAACTTTCCGAAATAACGGAACATGGAAGGACGTATCTGTTGATCTCGTCACCATGAATGCTTCTTTGGGGGAAGTGGTCCAGAATGCGGACGGCACATGGACTTGGTCGTACGTTCCAACAGTGGCGGTATCCAATCAGACCGTGACAATCACGGCCAGGGACAAGGACAATGACCAATCGAGTAACTCGTTTACCATCACGGCCAATGCACCAACGTTTAAACCGATCCTGAGCAGTGCGGAACCATCTATCACAAGCAATCGTTCCTTTGTCGCCACGATTGATTTTGCGAAATCGGTATCTGGTTTCGCGATCGATGACCTGATCTTATTGAATGCAACGGCTTCCGGACTGGTTGATTTGGGCAGCGGTAAATTCAATGTGACGTTGCAAGCCCAAAGCGAGGGATTGGTGAGGCTTGCCGTCAAAGCAAATAGTGCCACGGACTCGCAAGGGGGACTCAATGTGGAGTCTGATTCGATCGCTTGGACATTCGTTGATAACCATCAGCCTGTCGCTTTCACAGGTGGGCCTTATTCCGCCACCGAAGGCGTAGTGTTAACACTCAGCGGAAGCGGTCAAGACTCGGACGTTGGACAGACATTGTCCTACGAATGGGATTTCGATTTTGATGGCGTAACGTTCCAAGTCGATTCGACTGTGCAGTCACCGAGTGTCGTTTTTAATGACGGTCCTGGTTCGCGTTCGATCGGACTGAGAGTCAAAGACAATGGTTCGAGTCCCTTGGTGAGTGCGGTAGCAACGACGAATGTCTCAATCAAGAATGTAGCTCCCGTTTTGACGCAAAGCTTGACGACTGTCACCGGCAATATATTGACTACCTTCCAAAATAATGGAACATGGCGAGATGTTTCGGTTGACCTAGTCGCCTTGAGTGCTTCCTTGGGTGGCGTTGTTAAGAATGCGGACGGTACATGGAGTTGGTCCTATGTGCCGACTGTGGCTACCGTCAATCAGTCCGTTACGATCACTGCCACGGACAAGGACAACGGCCAATCGACCGTTACCTTTACGATCACCGCGATTGCTCCGACGTTCAAACCGACGTTGACTACAGCCGAGCCAGCGATCACGGGTAACCGATCGTTCGTGGCAACGATTGAGTACACCAAGCCAGTCACTGGTTTTGGACTCGACGACCTTGTGCTCTTGAATGCAACCGCATCAGAGCTGGTTGATCTTAGCGGAGGCAAGTTCAATGTGAGGCTACAAGCTCAAATCGAAGGGCAAGTTAGGCTTGCAGTCAAAGCGAACAGTGTGACCGACGCGCAAGGCGGCATCAATGTCGATTCTGACCCTTTGGTTTGGGCGTATATTGATGTATCGCAATCGGACTTCGGGGATGCCCCGAATTCGGCGCAATCCGGATTTGTCAGCAGTTATCCAACGTTGCTACAGCAGGATGGGGCGAGACATAAATTAACTGGCCTCAAATTGGGCGGGTCGATTGATGCTGAGCCGAACGGTTTGCCAACTCTCAATGCGAACGGGGACGATACGAATGGGGTTGGCGATGAAGATGGAATTGCTTTTGGCATTCCCATCATCGCAAGTCGAACCGTTTCGAACATTTCGAGCCTAAAGGCGACGGCTAGCGCGACTGGCAAGTTAGATGCCTGGATCGACTTCAACCGAGATGGCGATTGGAATGATGCTGGTGAACAAATCCTAGTTTCATCGCCTTTGAACGCTGGCGCTAACCTCCTGTCCTTCGCGATTCCGGTCGGTGCGACTGCGGGCACAACATATGCTCGCTTTCGGATCAGTTCAGCAGGTGGACTTGGTCCGAATGGTCCAGCCTTGGATGGCGAAGTTGAGGACTATGCCGTCCAAGTGCTTGATGGTGACACAAATCGAGTTTTAACACTTCTCGCTCCGGATGTTGGTGCGCATGAGTTGCTCGTTATTAGCGGCAAACTCACGGTTCGCAGCGAAAGCCGAATCCTGTTTAGCGCTTCGGCCGACAAAGTGGATAAAGTGACGTTCAGGGGCACAGGGAACAACTCTATCTACGAGGTATTCCGACCGAGCACGAATTTGGCTGGAACATTGGGGTTTGCTGGCGAGGACAAACCAGTTCGTTACACGATCCCGACCTCGGTTATCGACACGAACTTGTTTTTGGGGTTAATAGCGGGAGTGGGTGAAGTGGACTTGACCGGTAATGCGGGGCAAGAGTTGCGTCTCAGCTTGAATAGCGTCCGTGGTCTCAATGCATTGAAGACCTTGAAGGTAGTCGCGGACAAGGACGATGTGCTCATGATCGATCGCGGATGGAAATACACGCAGAGTCGTTTAGACAATGGAAAACTTGTGCATGGATATGGAAGCAGTGATGCCAAGCTAGAGCTGCAAAACGATAGCCCATGGCAAAACCTGATCAACAATTTTGACGTCAATGGTGATGATTCGGTCGACCCATTGGACGTGCTAACGATCATCAACCAGATCAACAGCAAGGCTGGCACATCCGAAAGTGCTAAGCTGCCGGACTTCAACCCTGCTACCCCATCGCAGTTTAGCTTCTTAGATGTCGATGGGGACAATAGCCTTTCTCCTCTGGATGTACTTCAAGTCATTAACTACATCAACAGTCGAGCCGTCAGCGGCAGTGGCGAAGGAGAGCGAGTTCAGTTGGCAGGGAATCAATGCACGGATAGTGTCTTCGCGTCTTACTCGAACGCAGATTTCGAGAATGAGTGGAATCCGCAGGTTAAGCAAAGACGGTTTCGGCAAAAGTAACAATGCTACTGCTCGGACGGACCTTATCTCGCGTTCCAAGAGGCCCGCAGGGCGAAACAGTGTCGCACAATTGTCCTCAATTGTTGCTGCGCTGCACAAATCGCTTACTTCTGGTCCAGCGATTAATTGAGGCTCATGTGCCAAGTCAGTTCAGCTTCCTGGATGTAGATGCCGACAATTCCCTTTCGCCATGGATTTGCTAACTCAGGAGGCAGGAGTCTCCGTTGCATTGCGTTCGCATGCGGAGCCAGGGAACGAGTGCCAATCAACTTGTCAACCTCAGGCTAAGCAAGTCCGCATGTCGCCACGTAAGCATCAATTGTATCGAGATGCATTTGCACCTCGTCAAGCGAAAGAAATGAGCCCAGAAAACTATTGCGAGCCAACTCGATCAAGCCATTACGATCGACGACACCTGCGTTGGCAATTGCTCTGTAGTTTTCATTCATATAGCCACCGAAGTAGGCTGGGTCATCTGAGTTGATGGTGGCCCGCAAGCCGTGTTTGAGCATTTGGCCGATAGGGTGTCGGCGCATGTCATCCACGACGCACAGTTTTAGATTGGAAAGAGGACAGACGGTCAAGGTCATTCCAGACCTAACCAGTCGAGTAATTAAGTGAGGATCTTCCATCGAACGATTGCCGTGGTCGATACGATGAACAGATAGAATATCCAATGCTTCATAGATATACTGTGGTGGGCCTTCTTCTCCAGCGTGCGCAACTTTGAGCAGCCCATGTTTTGCTGACTCCTGAAAGACCCGTGCAAACTTCTCAGGGGGATGACCAACTTCCGAAGAATCTAGTCCTACTGCCACGATCTTATCTAACCACGGCTCTGCCATTCTCAGCGTCGCGAACGCAGACGCCTCATCGAGATGCCGCAAGAAGGACATAATGAGCTTGGAGCTAATCCCATACTCCGTTTCCGCGGCCTTCATCCCTGCCAATATCCCCTCAATTGCGACCTGAAAGGGCAACCCGCGCTCCGTATGCGTTTGTGGGTCGAAGAAGATTTCGGCGTGACGAACTTGGTCTGAATGAATGCGAGAGAAATAGGCTTTGGTCAAATCGAAGAAGTCTTCTTCGGTGAGCAGAACACTAGCTCCTTGATAGTAAAGGTCCAAAAACTCTTGGAGATTCGAAAAGCTGTACGCGGACCGAACGGCTTCAACGCTTTCGAACGGCAATGCAACTTTGTTGCGTTTTGCGAGTTGGCACATCATTTCAGGTTCCAACGAGCCTTCAATGTGCAAGTGAAGCTCGGCCTTTGGTAGGCCATGGATAAAGTCATCGTGTTTGGACTGTGCTTGTGTCATTTCACGCGATTTTGGTGAGGAACGGTTGGAGCGGTGAATAGAAAAGATACTATCGATGCTGTAAGGCGATCGGCAAAATGAAAACTACCTTAGCACGACGCGCAAGCTAGTGAATTGGGTAATGGATTCACTAGCTTGCGCGTCGTGCTAGATATTTTGGAGAACCATGGTGTCGAAAGCTCGGCAGGAGCCTCGCTCTCCCGAAGGTTCTTAAGGAACCTGGCTCTTCCTTACTTACGCATTTTTGAGCAACTTCTTGCAGACGTTCCCTTCGTTCTGGGTTGCTCGCTCGGGTCTGCCTTGATGTGCATAAACCAGCTTCCAGTGATCGACTCCGAGCATATGCAGAATCGTTGCGTGAAGATCGTGCACGTGCAATCGATCCTCAATGGCGTGCAAACCGATGTCGTCCGTCTTGCCGATAGTCTGGCCCCCGCGGACTCCGCCCCCTGCCATCCACATCGTAAAGCCGTACGCATTGTGGTCTCGCCCGTCTCCCTTTTCGCTCATCGGAGTCCGACCGAACTCACCTCCCCAAACCACCAGAGTGCTATCAAGCAAACCGCGTCCTTTAAGATCTTTCAGTAGACCAGCCACAGGCTTGTCGCTCGTCAAACACATCTTGCCGTGGTTCTTTTCAATGGCCGAGTGTGAATCCCATTTGCTACCAGCGCCATGATAGAGTTGAACAAATCGAACTCCACGCTCTACCAATCGACGAGCCAACAAACAATTCTTGCCAAACGAAGCGGTCTCCTTGTCGTCGATACCATACATGGCTTGAGTTCGCTCGGTTTCTTGAGACAAATCAACTGCCTCGGGCGCCTGGGCCTGCATACGAAACGCAAGTTCATAGGAATTGATGCGTGCCTCTAATTCACTATCGCTTGACCGTTCGACTTGATGCTGGCGATTCAGTTCGTTGAGCAATCTTAGCTTCGCCGCTTGACGATCGGCACCGACTTTATCTGGCGTTTTCAAGAAGTCGATCGGTGACTTACTGCCGTTGAGAGCGATCCCTTGATGGCTCGCGGGCATGAAGCCTGCAGACCAATTGCGAGGGCCATTGATCACGTGCCCATCGCCATCCTCGATCACCACGAAGGCGGGCAAGTTTTCATTGGCAGTTCCTAAGCCATAATTGACCCAACTCCCGAGCGACGGTCTGCCACCTAGAATCGAACCGGAATTCATTTGGCATACGCCGTTGGAATGATTCAGGCCATTGGCCCAGCATGAACGAATGACAGCCAGGTCATCGGCATGTTCGGCTGTGTGAGGAAGCCAATCCGAAACCCAAAGTCCGCTTTCGCCGTGTTGTGCCCATTTGCGTTTGCTCGGCATCAACGGCGCATCGTATTCACCCATCGGTGTGATGATCGGACCAAAACTTTCAGGCAACGGCTTCCCGGCGAGCTTCTCAAGCTCAGGCTTCGGGTCAAACAAATCGATATGGCTTGGCCCGCCCTCCATGAACAAGAAGATCACGCTCTTGGCGGTCGGAGTATGGTGGGGTCCCTTTTGAAAGCCGTCGACAGCATCCGCTGCCCCAACCACTTGCTGCATCAGCGAAGCCAATGCGAGCGAACCGAATCCCGCACCCGCTTGTTGCAACATGTCGCGACGGTTTAGGTAGCCGGAGCCGCGAGGATTGGAATGAAAAGCCTTCATTGGTTCGCCTATTATTCCATGTGCAGGAACGAATTGGAATTGATCAGGACGTGGCAATAATCCACAAACAATTTGTCCCAGCCTGGTGCATTCGCGTTTTCAGCCACCCCAATATACGCTTTCGCAGACTCGATATCCGTAGGGGAAGGCGACTTCAAGAACACTCGCTCGAAGGCCTCTTGAATGCATGCCTCTGGAGTCGATTTCTTGCTGATGATTTGTTTGGCCATGTTCTCCGCTCGCGTGTTCACCCAATCCGAATTCATCATCATCAAGGATTGGAGCGGGGTCGTCGTTGCGTTGCGTTTTGCGGTCGACGAACTTCCGTCTGGTGCATCAAACAGAGCCAAGAATCGATCTTGTGAATTCCGCATCGATCGAACAAAAATCGATCGAACGGGCTTGTTGGGTTCCTCGGAAACTCCACCATGGATCGGCCGCAACTCACCAGCTACCGTTAACATTGAATCCCGAAGTTGCTCGGCATCCAATCGACGAGGGGAAAAACGCCACAGCCATTTGTTGTTCGGATCGATTTGAATCGCAGCGGTGGTTGACGCAGGGTATGCCGACTGTCGATAAGTGCGGCTATTCAAAATCCAGCGATGCAAGGATTTCATGCGGCCATCGTTTTCAGCGAAGTTGCTCGCCAAAAAATCAAGTAGCTCCGGATGGGTTGGAGTTTCGGTCAGTCGACCAAAGTCGCTAGCGTTTGGCACGATCCCTTGCCCAAAATGCTGCTGCCAAACGCGATTGACGATCACTCGCCATGTCAATTGGTTTTCGCGATCCACCATCCAATTGGCCAGTGCCAATCGTCGGCCGCTCGAGTTGTAATCCGCCATCGGCTGCACAGGCATCGCTTCCGGATTGATGATCGATGGAACGCCCGGAGCGATCGGGCCTAGGCCCGGTTTGCCTGGAATGTAGACTTCAGCTGGCTCAGTCCCAGCGTCGGTGGCCGTTAAGGAAACGGGTAACGTTTTAGGCTTAGGTGCAGGCAGTTGTTTAAGGTATTCTTTGGCGAGAACCCATTCCTTTTGCTGTTCGCCTTTGAGTACCTTTTCCCATTTGATTTCCTTGACATCACGAAGCTGTTGGAGATATGCCAAATGGGCGAGTTGCTTTTCACGCGTATTGCGTTCTTGGACGGATTTCAGAAGAGCGGGCCGCACATCTGGCGGGAATTTGCTAACTGCGGACAGAATCGTTTTCTCGCGGATCGGAGCCTCTATCGACTCAATCGTGTCCAAGAATGGCTTCGCAGCTTCTTCCCAGGACGCAACATCCGCTTCATTTCGTTCGACTTGCTCCTGCGTTGCGGCGGGCAAATCCTCTCGCGGGATCAAGCCTGAAAAATAGGCCTGCAGGCGAAAGTAGTCTTTTTGCAAAATCGGATCGAACTTGTGGTCATGGCAGCGGGCACATCCGTAGCCCAACCCCATAAACGCTTCACCGGTCACATCGGTTAAGTCGTTGAGGATCGCAGTCCATTGGCCAGTTACATCGCGCTGATTGTATTCGTAGATCCAAAGTCGCAAATATCCGCTCGCGTCTCGGCACTCCAAGGAATCCGGATCGATCTCATCTCCTGCGAGTTGCTCACGCACGAAGTCTCGATAGGGTTTGTCTTCGTTAAAGGATCGAATCACATAATCGCGATAACGATATGCGGTCGGGCGGAAATCGTCTTGCTTGTAACCATCGGATTCGGCAAAGCGAACAAGGTCCAACCAGAAGCGGCCCCAACGTTCGCCATACCGAGGATCGTCGAGCAACCGATCCACCAAATTGGCATAAGCGGTCTCTGCTGGCTCCGCGAGAAACGTCGCTACTTCAGCGGAGGTCGGTGCCACTCCAACAAGATCGAGGTACGTTCGTCGGACGAGCGCAAGCGGACTTGCTGGTTCGGCAAAGGTGAGCTGGTGAGACGACAGCCCTGCCTCAACGAAGGCATCTAGTCGATCGCTTATAGAGCTATTCGCATTGGTTTGGTGCTTCGACATAGGCTGAAAGAACCAGTACGATCGGTCCTCATCCGTAAAGCCTTTTTCACCTTTTCGTTTGGCCGATAGAGACTCGGTTTTGGCTGGCCAGTAGCTGCCCTCGGCGACCCACTGTTCGAGGATTTGGATCTTCTCCTCCGAGAGCTGGCCCGATGGCGGCATTTCTAAATCTTTGTACCGGATGGCAGACAGAAAAAGGCTATTTTCGATCGACGCTGTGTCAATCACGGAACCGCTCTCTCCCCCTCTGCTGAATGCCTCTTGGCTATCTAGCCTTAGTCCACCCTCCTGCTTTTCATCTCCATGACATCGCACGCAACTATCGACTAAAAGTGGCCGGACTTTTGCCTCGAAGAATCGAGCTTGAGCGTCCTGCTCAACCTTCAAGTCATCGTAGGTGCGGCCTTCAGAAGAATTTGCACACAGTCCAAATGCGATCAGCAGTACAAGCAGGTTAGAGATCGCTTTTTTGCAAAGAATCATTGGTGTGTGTTTCCATCGAAATCGCAATGACAGCATAAACGGAAGTTGGAATCTGCTAAACTCAGCCAACTTATGGGGCAGGAATCGCCATTATAGCGACTGTCGGACTACTCCATACTATCGTCTGTGGCCACTGACTGTCAACGCAGTTCCTGATTCGAATCGTTCCGCTCGCAATCAATCCCATTGAGTCTTTCATGCCCGAAAGTCCATATTCGCCTCCCAGCTCACAGGAAAGTCAAGATAATTCGAACATATCGAGCTCAGAAAAGCCCGAAGCTTGCTAGAAACCAACCCATTGCTCTTGGGTTCGATTCCAGCCGCTGCACGGATCATCTTCTCGCGAGACAAACAACGCTTCGGTAAACTAATCGCTGGAACGATTGTGGTGTTTCGAAATCGTTCGTGAGCGCCAGTGGCCGAGGAGCAAAGAGGCAAAAGCGCTCGGCAACTCAAGATAAACAAAAATTGACCATGAAAGAAATCTTTTGTCGCTTTGCATTTTGGCGTCCTCTTATTGCATCTTGGATATGCGAGGGTTTAAATGATCAGAGCGGGTTATTCCATTTTTTCGCGTGCCGTCGCTGTCGCGTAATAAGAAAATGCAGTTCTAAGAAAGTTTTGAACATGGTTTCTTGTAAGTTGCTAGGGATTTGCTTTACAACCGGATTCTATGTTTGTTTGCTGCTCGAACCCGCAATGGCGCAGTTTCCCTCGGTGAAATTCCCCGCCAAGGTGGGCATTCCTGATTTTGAGTTCCCTGCTTCGGAATCAACGATCAATCAATGGATTGCATCCGATGATACGACCAAGATGGCACAACATGCATGGGGCCTTTGGGCTGGAATGAATACCTTAAGCGGAGAAAAGTACGAAGGCCAAGAACTGCGTATTTTCGAAACTTGGCAAGAGAAGGAACAAATGGTTACGGACGGGACTCGAGTTCCTAAGACGCGAGCCCTGACTCCTAAGCCCCTTCGGCAATCGCAAAGGGGCACGACAAAAAAGAAATTGGCCGATCGAGCCGATCGAGCAGGGCTGATCAAATTTAATCCAACTGCTGCTGAACATATCCTTACCAACAAACTCCATTCGCTGGCAACGCTGAACTCGTTGATCGTTGAGGGCAAGATAGCCAATGTCCCCGATTTTCCGAACGCGGCGATTGCAATCAAAGTGAACACAGTGAAAGTCACCGATCGGGCGGGCGACAAGTTTTTCAAGTTGAGCGTTTGGCCAGGTCCGCCTGCGACGGCACGAGAATTTGCTCCAGAACAATGGGATACGTTCGTGTGGGTCGATCTAAACAAAAGGAACAAGAGCACTGGCGACGGCTCGGTCTGTCATGGCAACGATGTGCGAAGCCCAGCTACTACCTATAGCCTGAATGACTTCATCCACTTCAAGCAAGCTGACGGTCACATTCATGTGGTCGTTGCAATGCATGTTGCTTCACGTGAGACTGTCAAATGGACTTGGCAATCGTTTTGGTGGGCACCAGACGCAACCAACCCGCCTGCTCCCTCGTCCAAACAAATTGCGGACACCAGACCACAGTTGCTATTCGAGATGGGAGCACCAGCGCACTATGCCGCGACGTTGGCTTACAGCATGCGTACGTCCAAAAATGAACCGATTTTCGCCTACAATCCCTATCTCGAAGGTCACTTCGACGATCTTGCAGGGACTTACAAGTTCGGCGTGCAATCGAATTGCATGAGCTGCCATGCAAACGCTTCTCATCTCGGCTCCAAAACCGACTACATCGGAGATGATGTGATCGATATCGCAGACTCTAAATTTATGGGAAAAGTCCGATTAGATTTCCTGTATTCACTTGAGCTCGATGCTGCGAAGTAAGTACTTCAGCAGTCAACGCTTTCGAAGCTAACCGGGCTTATTCATGTTGCTCCATTTGAGCCGCGGGCGCTAGCTAGCCGCGATTACCGTGTCTACCAGGGAACCGTATCGCGGCTAGCGCCCGCGGCTCAGTGTGAATAGTCGCAGGACAGGCGTGCACCCGTTCGGTTAGCTCCGTTCACTATTTTTTGATTCCAAAAGTGACGTCGAAATTACTTCGCAGTCGCTTTCTCATAAGCCGCTTGGCCGCCGACGATTGGCAACACCAATTCTGTCCCTTGAAGCTCGACCGTCAATTCCGTTCCTGGAGGAGGGAGCAGAGTGAACTCTGGGTCGCTCGAGAAGATCATCAAACCGATGCTTTCGCCGGCGGGGATGATTTGATCGTCTGGTTGGAGCGAAAAACTCAAGTCATAAAATTGGTTGGGAATCAGTGGTTCGCTTGACGACTCAGAGCGATGGTTTTGAGGGTCGGCCCAACCTCTTGTGATCAAATTGTCATTGATCTTGGCGTTGGCGAAATCATTCGGGGTATCGGTCCATGGCAACGAAACCAGCCAGACGCTCAGGTTTGCTGCTGGCTTGCTCGAGGCCAAGCGGATCTTGATTTTTGCGAAGCCGGAGATATGCAATGCTTCTTTGAGTTTAGGCGTTTCAAATAGCAGTCGGTGCTTTGAAGAAGCTGCTTGTGCCAAGTCTTTTCCAAACATCGCAGAATTGTCGACAAGCGTCTCGCGTTGGGGCTCCGTCGACTCGGTAGTTGTCAATCCGCCATGTGTAGTGCCCCCCTTTGTCAGGTGCAGCGTCACAGGCTTGGCCTCGGGATTAGGATAGTCTGGGTAGGCCGTCGGTTGATTGGGTTTTGCGGATTCGCGAACGATCCATGAACGAGGATCTTTCTCAACTCCGTTGTCAACGCCGTGCAAGTACTTGGTAAACCATCGGTTCATTAAGTTCATGGGCGGCTCACCGCCGTGGCCCCCTTGATGACAGTAAAATTGAACAGGAATCCCTTTTGCCTTGGCCGCTTCGTAAATACGAACACTGTGCTCAGGCACAACATTCCAATCGTTGAAACCATGCGACATCAGTAGAGCTGCATGCATCGGCCCCATGTCATTGAGGTAATCTCGTCCTGCCCAGAAATCGTTGTAGTCACCCGTTACGCGATCTTGACCATTTGCCATCTCCTTGTCGCGGACTTCACAATCGCAATGCTCACGACGAGGTTCGTTGCCGCTATGGATAAAATCGTATAGGACATCGATATCTTCTCCCATATAGCCACCGGGGTGACGAACCAGTCCGTTTGATCGGTAGTAATGATAGTAGGATGTGTTGGGGGCGATCGGGATGATAGCCTCAAGCCCTTTCACGCCGGTGGTTGCTGCGGCCAGTGGAATCGTTCCATTGTAAGAGGTCCCCGTCATGCCAACTTTGCCGGTGGACCAGAACGCTTTGACCGCTTCTTCGCCATCGACTTCTGTAAATCCCTTAGCGCGACCACAAAGCCAATCGATCACTGCTTTGGGAGCCAGCGATTCGTTATCGCCGCCGACTGTTGGGCAACCTTGCGAGAGCCCAGTCCCTGGCGACGAGGAGTGAACGACAACGTATCCGCGCGGGACCCACTTTTTGATCTGCGAGTCCGAAATGATCGGTCGTTTGCCCTTTGCCTTGACCGGCGGTGGTGTCTCGTGTTTCGGCGGTACGGCGCCTAACTCATGCTTGGGGTTCCAGAAGTGTTTCTTGTCGTTCGAACCTGTTCCTGCAAAATACGGACTGGATTCGTAGACGACCGGTAGCTTCAATCCCTCGGTCTCGGTCTGCTTGGGTCGGGTAACGTCGACATGCACTCGATCCAGTTTTCCATCGCTATCCGAATCGAATTCGGTTTCGACCCAAAGATCATGGCGAATCCAATCTTTTGCGTCCTTAAACCCAGGGACGATTTGTGCTTCCCCATTCGCAAAAACGGGAACGGACTTTTCCTGGGAAAAAGCAGGAGATGCGACGAGGAATGAACAAGCGGCAATGGACCACGTATATCGATGCATGTGATTGATTTCAAAAAGAACGGCGAAGTGTCCAGAGGATTCTCAATAAAGTACATGGGATTCGATTGTCTTTCCATCGCACGAAGGCAAAACACTCGAAGAATGGCTAGTTTTGTACTTTGGCCACCTCGTTTAACAGTCAGCCGAAGGCGTACGCTCAATGGCACTTTCGTTTGTTTCTTGTAGAGGCAGGGCGCGAGCCCTCCGGTTTCGCGGCATTTACTGGCGACTCACCGGACGGCTTGTGCCGTTCCGCTAACAAAGTGATTGCTATTTGGCGTACTGGTAAGGCAGAGTCCCCTGTACGCCTACGGCTGACTGTTAAACGAACGTCACACAGCCACTAGATGAGCTACAATTGAAACAGCTCCGCGATTCGAACCTCTCAAGCCAAAACTCAATCCATAGGTAGCAGCAATGCTCAGCGACAACCAAGGCAAGCAGAATGATAACGAAGGCCGCACAAGCGGAAACGTAGACGCAATCTCGTTGATCCTTAAGCAAGCCGGCCGAACGGCGGACGAGGTGGCGTCGCTGGCAACGTTGGACGACGCCGACCGATCCGCCGAAAAGCAGTTTTCCGGCGAGCCGCCTACCATTACGTCCCTTTTCGGCACGGCCAAAGCCGTTGAGTTCGACCGGGGACGCTTCAGCCCATCGCCTGAAGTTGCAAACACGATGGCCGCTTGCATCGAGTTTTTGATCAAACGCAAAAAGGCCAGGACACTGCTCGATCACGCGAAGATGTTGTTTCATGACGAAACCATTTCAGGTTTAGCAGCCTTGGGGTTTTTCGGGTTGGCTATTCCGAAGCAGTACGAAGGAAGCGGGGCTAAGCTCGGCGACCTCGGGCCATTGCTTCGCGCGTTGACCTTTGTCCATCCGGACCTGGCGGTCATGTTCGAAGTACACAATTTCTTAGGCCCAGTCACGCCGATCCTCGACTTCGGCACGGAAGCCCAAAAGACGTACTACTTGCCGCGGATGGCACGCGGAGAATTGCTCGGTTCCTTTGCGTTGACCGAGCCCGGAGTCGGAGCAGACCCAAGCAAACTAGCGTTGACGGCAAAACGGGAAGGGGACAAATACCTGATCAGTGGCGTCAAATGGCCGATTACCAATGTTATCTACGGAGGCATCTGTATTCTCGTCTTGAAAATCGAGGGTGAAGGGCTCGCCAAAGGTCGCGACTCAGGCATGGTCATTTTTGAAGTCCCCAAATCCGATACGCCCAACTTCCGAATGATCCGGAATCGACTGACTGCGTTCGACTATCTATGGAACGCTCGCTTTCGAATGACGAACTACGAAGTCTCGGCCGACAAGCTGCTTGGACCGCCCGGCAAGGGACTTGCTCAAGCCTTTAGTTCACTAGCGAAAGGGCGCGGCGGTATCTGCGTGAACAGCGCGGCCAAAATCTTTAAGCTACTCGCCCAAATCATTTTGGACCCAAGCCAATCCGAAGCAGCAAGCGAGCTGACTCGCAAAAACAAGCCCGGTGGCTGGACGGCGTTTCGCAGCACTTTTGGCAAGCCGATCGGCGATTCGCCACGCATCCAAACTTGGATAGGCCGTGCGACATGCCATGCCCTTGCGAGCCGCGTGCTCGGCGATGTCTGCTTTCGATTGGGCGCAAACGGTGTCCGCGATGAAACGATGGGAATGATCGCAAAGGTTTATGCGACCAAGGCACTGCTTCAAACCGCCATCAACGTTTATCAAATCCAAGGTGGCCGGTCCGTGCACTTGGACGAGCGAAGGCATGCCGTTCGCGAAGGGGGCGAAGCCGCAATTGCAAACGCAGGTCCACTCATCGAGAACTACATCGGTGAGAACATGCACGAGTTTACCATCGCAACGGTATACGAAGGTCCCAACCCCGTGCTTGCCGACATCGGAGCACCGAACGCCATGACCCGCGGGATCCGTGCGAAGTTCCTTGAGCCCATCGGAATGGCTGAAGTAAGCGGCAAGTTCGGTCTCGCAGCCAAAGCCAAATTCGGATGGTTCATCGCGAGGACGGTCCTGGGGTCATTCAATCCCTGGACCGGCTCGTTGGCAGGAGTCAAAGATCTCTTTCCTGAGAAAGAACGGCTAATTCGCAAAGCGTTGCATCGGAACCGAATCCTTGGTCGTCGCATTCTGTTGATCATCGCTCGCTATCAAAAGAGCTTTATCGATCAAAGTTTTCTTTTGGGAGACGAGGGAGGAATCTTTGACCAGCTATGTTTCTCACTGGCCTCGCTCGTTTACGCGATCTCGATGGACAAGCCTCATCCTGAGTACCTGCGTATCGCGAATGCCTTGGACCTGGAAGCGGATTCGAGAATGAAAGGCCGGACGGAGACGTCGAAGCTGCAACATGCCTGGGCGCAAGTCGGCATCGACTTGATGAACTCCAAGTCGGCATTGTTCTCCGATTTGATCTCAGATATTGAGGTCAGCGACATACCACTCGATCCTCGGTTCATAGACAAGTTTATTTAGGTGCAGAGTTCGTCTTGGACTTCTCCATTTGGAACAACTCCTGCTTCAGTTCATTTAGCGGCCCTTTCGAGTCTCGTTCCGCATTGACAGACTCGTCATTAAACTGCTCAGCACTTATCTTGCCCAGAATCCAGACGGAGGACACCTCCATCGTCTGAGAGTTTTTCGACACAGGGTTTATTCTCACGACGCGATTAACAATTTTTTTCGGTACGAAATGGTGATCATCGTCGCTAACGCGTACCCATTCAGACTCAATCTCGTAATGCAATGTTGAGAAGTGGGATCGATCCACAGCGCCTTTCTTGTCCTGGTCCCGGAAATAACCTTTTGCTCGCGTCGGCATCCACCCGAACTCTTTGCGAAACTCAATCTCCAGTCCCCACTGGTTGTGAAAGAGGAACCCTTTTGCAATTCCGTCCTCAATTTTTCCCTCGAGTACTCGTAATCCTTCGATTTCGCTTAGAAGAAAGGGCTTTTCTGCATGAAGAGCGGTATAGGCGGAATTACTAACGATTGCAAGCATATACATGTTGGGAACAACCATGTGTCTTGAAACTTCAATCATTGGCTTTCCATCTGGACCTATTTTTGGCTTAGGCAGCAGCCCAAGAGGATTTGAAAAAGGCCCCATCGAATAGTAAGTTTCTTCACCACGAGTTAAGTACTTTTCCCAAACGCCGCCTGCTGCTCCGCCCGCAAACGTTCTCCTAACCTCGGAATAATATGCGTTCCGTGCACTGCCTTTTTGTTCCAGCCCAACATTGAACCAGTCGTAAACAACAGAACCAGTACTTCCAGTGCCATAAATCTTTGCATGACCAACGGTTGAGTAGTTCTTTTCAACACCATCCATACATACCCGATACCAGTCGAAAAGTTCATCAACGGTTTCGAAGTTAGGGTACGATTGCGAAAATGCAAAATGGACCATCGAGAAGAAAATCAACGACGTTGAACTAAAAATGAACAACGACCGCGCTAACATCGAATAGACGTTGAACCTATTTTGTTCCATGATGATTCCGCCTGTATTCCTTGATGTGCTGATTCGGTCAATGTACAGAGCTTGGCCACCAACAATTGTATCGAAACCAACCTAGAGCTTGTCTACGAACGCAATCGTTTTGGCAGTATTTTCCAGGTCGCAAGTTTGGTTGTGATTCCACAGGCGAACTCATTTACGACTTTGTCGTTCCGAATTCCTTGTAACAAAAATGGATAGCCAGCCGACAAACGGCGACGCATTTTGTTCGTCTAGGACAGTCGGATCTGTTCCATATGCAGTCATCGGAGGAAACGCCGTGCAGCATTGGGTTTCCCAAGTGGACGAATCCGTTGTACGCAACACTCGCGATGTCGACATTATTCTAAATCGCAGTGAGCTTCCCCTTGCCATTGCTGCGTTGGAATCAGTCGGATTCATCTTCCGGCTGGCGGCGGGTGTTTCTAAGTTTCTCGACGGCCCCAATGCCAAGGCTCGCGATGCGGTTCATGTTGTTTTTGTTGGCGAAAAAGTTCGAGCCGAAGACCCAGAAGCGGTTCCGCAAATCGATGAATACGCATTGATGGAAGACGCTCGCACCTTAAAATTAGAGGCGTTGGTTCGGATGAAACTGACGTCCAATCGAGATAAAGATCGAGTGCATGTACGAGACATGATTTCGATTGGAATGATCGACGAAACCTGGTTGGAGCTGTTTTCGCCGGAACTTCGGGATCGGCTTAAGCAACTGCTAGACGATCCAGAAGGCTGACGCACTCCAGCAATGCCAGCCGAATCGAAAATGTCGTCAAAATTGGAACTTCGAAGCTCGGTGTAGTATCGAAAAAGCTGTCCGTATTGAGTTTTCGAGCCTTAGCCAAGTAGACTTATATTGCGTACGACTTGGCAGGACCTGTTTTCCGTGTTGCTGAATAGGCTTCAAAATGTTCCGTAGGCTCGTTGATCGCTTGAAAAACGCCGCCTTTTCCTCGAAGAAGCGACCGCAAAGCAAGCGTCGATTGACGCTGGAATCGCTTGAATCTCGAAACCTATTTGCTGGACTGCCCTTTGGAGCCGCGCCGGACGATACCGCTGAATATATGCTCGGCCGAATTGCCGTGACTCCTGTTTTTTTGGAAAGCAATGGGCAAATCGATGCCAGTACGGAGGATTGGACTCCGCAGCAAAAAGCTACCGTTTTGGGCAATATCCAAACCGGACTCAACTGGTGGAAGCAATTGCTCGCTACGAAGAGCACAGTACACACTCTCGATTTTGTGATCGATACGACCTACGTCGACACACCGGCCCCAACACCCTACGAGCCTATCTCTCGCATTTCCAACGCGTATGTTGATTGGGTGTCTCAGTTTTTGGTTGGCGCCGGGGTGTCGCAAGGCTCAAGTCTGGAATCCAACATACGAACCTTTAATAACTCGCAGCGGTTGAAACTGAATACGGATTGGTCGTTTACGATTTTCGTCGTCAATTCGCAAAACGACGCGGATGGCAGTTTTCCATCCGGTGGCTCGTTCGATCGCTCTTTCGCTTTTGCAGGCGGTTTGTTTGAAGTCGTTCTCTCAACTCGCCCAGCCTCGATTTTTGCTCACGAAACAGGGCACATGTTTTGGGCTCGAGATGAATACATTGGCGGCTCAGACTACTTCAAGAGCCGAGGCTACTATAACGCACAGAATAAAAACGCGATCGACTTGAATCCGAACCCAGGATTCGTTCAAGCGGACAGCATCATGTCTAGCAGTGGAGCTCTCGATCGCGCCTTCCAAAATGTCACATCCCCCGATTCCACGCTTGCGCAAATCGGTTGGGTTGATTCCGACGGCGATGGTATTTTCGATGTTCTCGATGTGCCGCTTAAACTCGAAGGACTTGGCCAGCTAAACGCAGCCGGCACCCAATACAGCTTCACCGGCCGAGCGACCGTTCAAACGCTCCCTAACATCAATAGCGCTGGGCTGCAAAATGATATCACCATCAATCGAGTTGGCCGGATCGAGTACCGCTTGAACAACGGGAATTGGCAAACGCTCACTAACCCAAATGAATACCAAGTCGACTTGAATCTGAGCATCCCCATACCGACGGGCACAACCGGAACACTTGAGATTCGAGCCGTTGAAGCTTCGCTTGGCATCACGAGCAATATCTTTTCAGCAACGCTGGGGCAAACACGCGACGCGACCGCTGTGCCCGGTATCCAAGGTTTCGCTTGGAATGACCAAAATCGAGATGGCAAATGGCAATCTACCGAATTAGCAATCGCCGGCGCCCGGGTTCGATTGGTCGACAACGCACGTCTGCCTATCGTGCTGCAAACCAAGATTGAGCCGGATTCTTTTCAAGACGGAACGATTGCCACGAATCAAAATGGAATCTTGATCTCAGCGATCGGAGTCGATGCGGACGGAACGATTGGAGTCTTTTCGGACGCTGCGGCTACTACTGGCACAAAGGTCTTTCGACCTTTTTCTGGTGCACAACTTGCCTACGTAGATAGCTTCCGAGGAGACTCACTCCAGTTGAAAGTGGTCTTGCCTCAGCCGACAACGAGCGTGTCGATCGACGCTGTTGCAGGGAACGTCAATACGATTGCAAGACTGGATGCCTACGACTCCAACGGAAAAGTGATCCGTCGATTTCAGTCAGTGTCGTTGAACAACGGTGGCAAAGTCACCATGCAAGTGACTTCGGATGTCGGCAACATTGCCTATGTCATCGCTCGCGGGATCAACAATTCGAAGATCAAACTCGACAACTTGGTGATTGGCCCGGCAACGCAAACAACCACTGCGGCCAACGGTAGCTATACGTTGCCAGGAATCCTATCTGGAACCTATCAAGTTGAATTGACGCCTCCGTCAACTAGCTATGAACTTGTTACGCCTAGCACTGGCCTGCGTTCCACTTCCGTTGTTGTTGGGACTCCTTACACACACGTCGACTTCACTCTAGCTTCTTCCATATCGCCGTGGCAAAACCAAACCAATCGCTTCGACGTCAACAACGACAACCTGATATCAGCGTTGGACGTCTTGGTCGTAATCAATGAGATCAATCGAAACGAAGCGAGATCGCTAGATGGTTCAGGATTGTCACCAATTCCGTATTATGATGTGGATGGAAATCGGAGTATTGAAGCGCTGGATGTTCTGATTGTGATTAATTACATCAACGCGAACCCCGGACAAGGTGAGGGGGAAGCGACGCCGTTTGATGATTTCGCATCTGAACTTGACTTGCGCAAACGTAGAATTGGTGTTAGAGCCTTACCAAATGTTTGAGGCTAGATCTGTTTTCTGCGATAGCGAAACGAAAATTGGCAGAAAGATCGAACGTAGAAAAATAATTGCGGCACATCTTTCTGCGTTCGATTTTTCTGCCATCTTTTTGCGTTGGACGAATCAATGTCGCAGGAAAACGATTGGGACAATCGTTTTACACTCGTTATCGCGACTCGCGAATTCGGTCGACGTCTGTCTTTAGCGTCGACATAAACAGGTTGTATTCTCGTTCGAGAGATCGCAAGTCCCCGAAGACTTCGATGAATACGCGTATACGCTTGTCAGGTGAAAGTTCATTCTCAAATTGGGAACATCGCTCGTAGTATGCGATGAGTTTGTTGAAACGGGTCTCCATGAGAAAATAGGTCAGTCCCCAAGCTTGACCGTAGGCTTCGACCGCTTCTCCCTGATCCCTTGCTCGATAAAACAACTGATCTGAGATCACAAGTTCGATTCGGCTTCGCTTAGGGTCCCTGGAAACAATTCGGTAGTCAGTAAGCCGGCTTTCATTGACGGCACCAATGCCACCCCATCCTGCTCCGGCTGGTGTTTCAAAGTAGCTGGCCAAGCCCTCATGTGCCCATCGAGCGCCGATTTTGCCTCGCGACAAGAGACCGGAGTTTCCCGCAAGCTGGTGAGTAGCTTCATGCGAAACAACTTCTATGTCGGATTCCTCTCGAGCAACTTTGGTCAAGAGCTCAAAAGTGTTGGCAAGATGTGCGATCTCTTGGGAGACTGCAGATCCCCGAAGTTTCAGTTTTGATTTCTGAAGGTCCTTTGCCAGTGCGGCCAATGCCTTCATCGATTTGGTGGTTCCCTGGTCATAGAATACGCTAATATTATCTTTAGGTGACCAAAACCCAGCTGCCATCTGGAGCTCAGGCGAAAGCAGCGAAGCGTAGCGGTGAAACGTAGCCTCCTCCGCAAAGAGCAAAACCATCATGTGTTCCTTGGGCGGTTCCAGTACAACACCGTCCAACGCAAACTTCATAAAGTAGGATTCGAAGACCAACTCAAGCAATTCGAGGCGTGTCTGCGCACGGGTTTTGCGATTTGTTTTGACGTCGCTTGTGTCGTGCAATAGCACGTAATGCGAACTTACCTCCACTTTTAATTTCGGCAAGTTGGTTGCCTCGCGAAGGTTCTTCTCTACCTCAGACGAATCGCCTAACGGTTGCTTGATTCGCTTTCTCGCTTCGATCAATCGCTTGACCGTTGCATTTTCCGGATCGAGCTTGTACGCCAGACTACAGCAATCGTAAAACTCTTTGAGTAGACCACGTTTGATAGCTTGGCTGGCTGCCTCAAGATAGTCTTCAATTGCTTTCGATTTATTCGCTTTGTTTAGCAACCTTTTGAATTCTTCTTGGCGAGTCGGCGCTTTTACAATGGTCGCATCGTCCAAATTCAGTGCGATAGAACCGAATGCTGGATGTGTGAACTCCACTAGGCGGTTGGCTAGCACCTTCGTTTTTCCTTCGAGTATCACGTCCAATCTGGTCCCTGGTAATCGATAAAGAACGAAGTCTGCCCGTGCCTCACTCAGGTCTCCGGATGTGACCGCAAGAAACCAAATGATTCCGAAGAATAAGGGTTGTGTAGAAAGGGGGGGCATGCGAGCTCCAAAGAGCAACTGCGATCAAGTTGTTTTCAGCACGAAGCCAAGACAATTCTTGATGGGGAGGAAGAGTTTAGTGATCTACTAGACCCTTAAGATAACCTACTCCGCTTGAAATTCCTATTATCTCAGCACCTGGAAAACCCAGGAAACACTCAGGATGTGTGGGGACGCTGTCCGCTGCTATCGATGCTTGCATAGCTTTAGGCACGCGCTTAGGATAGTTTTTCGATCAATTCTCGCCGAATGGCTTTGGCCAAGAAAACGAGATTTGATAAATAGCGAGGAGCCAAACGAACTGGGTCTTTGAACGTACGATGCAGCCATTCCAAACCGAGAATCTGCAAATATCGTGGCGCGCGAATGGAATTCCCTGCGACGAAATCAAATGAGGCTCCGAGCTGGATGGTCAACGGCACCGCCAAGTCCTCCAAATGGTCCTCGATCCAATATTCTCCCTTTGGTTGTCCGAGGGCTACCAAGAGCAAGTCGGGCTTCGCCTGTTTGATGCGAGCGATTTGCCCTCGAATCTCTTCCGAGCTGCACGCTCGAAAGGGTGGGCATTGGACTCCTGCAACGATGAGCTTGGGATATAGTTTCTTAAGTGTTGCTGCTGCCTTCTCGGCGATCCCTTCTGAGGCGCCGTAGAAATAGACCCGTAGATTCTTGTTGGCGCAACGCTCTGTCAATCGATAAATCAAATCCGCTCCCGCAACACGCTCCGGAAGTTTCGTTGCATTGAGTTTGCTTCGCCAAAGGATCGGCATACCGTCGCAAAGTGTCAACGCCGATTTTTGTGTGAACGCGGCCAGACGTGGATTGTTGGCGCACAGCATGGCGTAGTTCAAGTTCGCGGTTACCACATAGCTTGGGTAGCGAGCGACCATAACCTTCTCTAAATGATCGAGGGTTTGCGCCATATCAATCGCGTGGTAGTCCAGCCCCCAAATGCGAGTCGTTGCGGGCGGTTCAACGAGCACTGAACTTGCCAGGACTTCCTCTAGATAGTCGGCGACCTTGGACTCGCTATCTCGGTAGGAACGCAAATCGTCGATGGTGACGGGTTGCAAAGCCGCTACATTCAACTCGGATTCCTTAGCGAATTGAGCTCGGATTTCGGCTAGCTCGGATTGCTTGTTCGAAGGATTGCGAACGACGGGAATCGATTGGACAGGGTTTTCGGAGATAGGCTGTGGTTGGACTTTGTTCGACATGGAAGCGGATAGGTCCAGGGGCGGACCATTCGTGTTTGGAAACGGATTTGGAAGCAAAAAGCTGCAAAATCGTAGTTTACGTATTCGATGTCAGGGGATTTGCGATGCTTCCAAACTCGATCGAACGCCGGAAAATCAAGGGTTTGTATCGGTTGTCGGGGCTGTGAGATGCCCCAAGCTTGAGTTGCTGCATACAATGACGTAATCGCCCGTTCAAAGTCCCCGGCGCTTTTTCACCAAAACGGAAATCAAATGAGCAACGCGCTTAGCTCCATCGGCAAAAAAACGGATCATCGCAGCACCATCAGCCAGCGACCAAGTCAACTGGATGTTTCCATCGGGCAGTATCTCATCAATCGGCTTCAGGATTATGGCATCCGAGACTGCTTTGGAATCCCTGGCGACTACATCCTGAACTTCTACAGCATGCTCGAAAAGAGCCCGATCAATGTGGTCGGCTGCACCCGCGAGGATTGCGCCGGGTTTGCTGCAGACGCTTATGCCAGAATCCGCGGTATGGGAGCGTTGTGCGTTACCTACTGTGTCGGTGGACTGTCCGTTTGCAACAGCGTTGCTGGCGCATTTGCCGAAAAGTCTCCAGTGGTCTTGTTGAGCGGCTCGCCCGGTTTGAACGAACGGGTTAACAATCCATTGCTTCACCACAAAGTCCGAGACTTCAGTACCCAACTCGAAGTTTTCGAAAAGCTCTGCATCGCTTCCACTGAACTTGTTGATCCAGTCACCGCCTTCAGCGAGATCGATCGGGTACTGGATGCCTGCTATCGCTTTAAGCGCCCTGTCTACATCGAGCTACCTCGCGATATGGTCGATGTCATCCCGCCTATTGCCCACGCCTTTCGTAGACCCAATACCCAATTCGACTCGCTCGCACTCGATGAAGCGGTTCGAGAAGCCGTCGATCGCATCAACCAAGCCAAAAAACCCGTCATCATTGCTGGGGTCGAAATCCATCGGTTTGGATTGCAAGATCAACTCATGACTTTGGCCGAGCAAGGCAAAATTCCGATTGCAGCCACAATCCTCGGCAAGAGCGTCGTTGACGAAACGCATCCGCTCTATGTCGGACTCTACGAAGGGGCCATGGGACGCGAAGAAGTCACCCAATACGTCGAAGATAGCGATTGCGTGCTACTCCTGGGTGCCTTCATGACAGACATCAATTTGGGGATCTACACTGCCCAACTCGAAGTCAAAAACTGCATCTATGCGACGAGTGAGCAATTGCAAATTTCCTATCACCATTATCCAAACGTACCACTCGCCGATTTCCTGGACCGCCTGATCCAGGCAAAAGCCAAACCCGCACATCGCGAGATTCCCGATATTCTTCGTCAGAAGCATCCAGGCAACTTTCAGCCCGAGGCCGGCCGAACACTCGAGATTAGTCGCATGATCTCCCGTATTAACGACCAAATCGACGCGCAAACGATTGTCATCGCGGATATCGGCGATTCTCTGTTCGCCTCCTCTGAGCTGGTTATTCACGAGCGAACCGACTTCTTGTCGCCAGCTTACTACACCTCGATGGGGTTCTCTGTGCCAGCGGCTCTTGGTGCATGTGTTGCCAAGCCAGATGACCGCGTCTTGGTCATTGTCGGCGACGGAGCGTTTCAGATGACCGGCCAAGAAATGTCATCCTTGATCCGGCTCGGCTTTTCGCCGATCATCATTGTGCTCGACAACCATGGCTATGGTACTGAAAGGTTTCTACAGGAGGGCACTTGGAAGTACAACGAGATCGCGGTTTGGAACTACTCAAAATTACCTGACGTCTACGGCGGCGGACGCGGGTATCTCGTTCGAGACGAATTGGAGTTCGACGCGGCACTCAAAGAAGCTTGGGCGGATAAGTCGCAATTGCATTTGATCCACGCCAAACTCGCAGAAGGTGACGCAAGCCAAACACTCAAGCGACTCGCAGAGCGGCTAGGCCAACACGTTTAGAAACACTGGGCTCTCGAACAAAAGTACCTCACAACCAATGAACAACAAGGCCGAAACGCCGTTACTATGGGTTGCTATTGAGGATGGAAAGCCCTGCGTTCGATGGATTAGAGTCTGCATAGGTATTGGAACCGTCATAGGTCTCAACGCTTTTGCCATGTTCATAGTCTCGCTGCTGTTCGGCGTAAGCTTCAAGTTGCCTTTGGTGTTTTTGGTTTCATGTATTTCTTTAGCCTATGGTACCGTTGCTGTAGAGCTACAGCGTCAGCGTGTCATCGCCAAGGAGTGGCGTTTTCGACTCGGAATCAATTGCTATCTGATCCTCATGATCATTGCAGCTTGTTTCTTCGCGATCATTGGCAATGAAATCCGTGCAACCAATTTGGGGCATGCGGCGAATCTTGTACTAAGGACAAGGCTCGAGGAAGTAATCGATGGAGGCAATGCCTACATCAGCACCGTCGAAGGAACAGGCATATCCTGTGATATTTCGCGTACGAGCTTTTCCGATCATGACTTAGAAGAGCTGGTTCTGTTGGCTTCCGATCGAACGCCTGGAACCTCGCAGATCACTTTGCTGAATATAGAGAAGACAAGTGTCACTGACGCGGGACTGAGGGTTGTGCACCTCTGCCCTCACCTAACGCATTTGAATCTTCCTGGTCTTCCACTGAGTGACGAAACTATCGCTAGTATTACCTCATGCCGCAAACTCCAGTATCTGACTCTTGATGAAAGTAAACTAACGTTGGCGCAAATGGACTTGTTGAGAAAATCGTTGCCCAAACTCATTCTGAACGGCAAGCGATGGAAGGATCGAGAAAGGTTTTAGAGGCACGCGACTCTATTCAACGCCCCTGCATAAAACGACCGATCAAAGCGGCTGCCCCGAAATGGACCATCATCCCAAATAAGTCGATCGCATAGTGCTTGTAAAGACCGTAAGGGTCAGGGTCTGGCCCCAGTGTAACCAGATAAGCTAGTCGAATCATCGCCAAACCAACGGCTGTGAGCGAGGCCATGACTGCGACTATCGATATTATATAACTCCAGCCCATGCCTTGAGACCAAAGCCTTGGCATAAGCACCAAATGATTGACATAGGTCGCAACGGCATAAACACTCACTAAGCTCGATGTGACGATCACTGCAAGCGAAAAAGTCGGGTGAAAACCATATGTGAGCGTCAGCCAGAATCCCGATACCGCAATCCAAGCGAACAGGGACCACAATATTTTACGCATTCGTTCCCGCGTCTATTTGGTGATTGGTTTTTCCACGAGAAAATCAGGAGTATCTTGGCACATCGCACATGCGAAACCGCGACGGGCGTAGAACATGCGAGTAGCGATAAATACCGTAGAGGAAATAGCGCCCCAAATTAGGCCGTGCATCGTTGAGTAACCAACCGTATGGCCGCGAAGCAGTTGAGATCCACCAATCAAGCAGCTCGCAACAAAAAATACCGTAAGGTATCGGCGAATCCAAAAAACTTTGCCCATCATGTCTCCGAAAGCTCACAACAATTCAAAATCCAATCGTAATTTAATTGGATTGGCTTGAATTCGAAATGTGCCATCGAATCTTGGTTTCTTCCTTTCGACATGGTCGAGAAAAGCGGGATTGCAAATCCCACCGGCTTCCGGTGGATCGTTCGGCTTCTCGCTACAGTCAGTCGCGCTGCCGTGACCAGCGATGAAGATAGGCACTCAAGGCGTTGCTCGACAATTCCCCAAACGATCCGATATAGGCGCTCGGCTGCCATCGTCGATTGACTCGGGCTTTGATCACCGCGGATTCAAAATCTTTCCACATCGTTTCCTGCGACGCATTCATCCATGGGTGCAGAGGATTTCCGGTACGCGGAATTGGTGACGCAGTTGCCGTCCACTTGGCCAGAGATAGAGATTGGGCTACGGGATGAGAGGACGGCTTGGCCGATTCTTTGGCTTCGCCAGATTGCCGAACAGGTCATCGCAACGGGTGATTGGCTTGGCGATGTGGCGACAGTAATTGCAAACGAATACCTTAAGCCGCTTGGGCCTGGGTGTAGGTTTGTGGCTTGGTTGATCTATGTTCGTCACGAGATTCGGATCAATCGAAAGATGCGAGTTGTACTCTATTCGTGGATGCCAATTTACCAGGAAGAATACGATCTTGAACGGAAACATGGAATCGCATTTCTTGCTGAGAAACTTGTTCGAGGCTCTGTCCCAGATGCGATCGATGTTAAACGTCCAAACCTAGGACTTAGCGAAAAGTAGCTCCGAGGCTGCGTGGGGACACTCCGCTTTACTATCCCGACAAGCTTCGTGGCGTAATTCGGCAATGGACGCTAGGTGCTGTACTTCAAGCTGCGATCCTGTTGGGTGGGAGTCGTCTGAACCGTCCAGCCTGTAAACTTTGCCGTCGCTTGAGATTTCCCAGTGTATGCCGCTCTTTATCGACGATCAACGTTGCAATCTCGAAGAATCCCAATCGGGAAATTAAGCGGAGGACAAGGGATTCGAACCCTCAACCGGTTTCCCGGCGCCTGATTTCGAATCAGGTTCCTAACCATTCGGCTATCCTCCTCAACATCTGCGTAATCTACACCAAATACCCCGTTTTGGGCAAGTCTTCTTGAAAATGCCCCTTCAAAACCTGCTAAATTCAGGTTTTCGGTTGACGGCAAACACCCTTTGCCGGTACCCTTTCCGGTCCCAAAGTCGCTTTCGACCGGATTTTGTGGCCGTAGCGGTCACGCTTGCCGACTAGCAACCAGGGATTCCGCGTTCTTAAACAAGCAGAAGGACTACAAGCCCCGGCTTATTTTGCCGCCTTGTTTCCTGTGCATGATCGATGGCCAGTCGATTGTTAGCATTGCTTTGGACGCCTATTAATGAAGGAGAACTCATGGCCAACGAGATCGTACAAAAACTCATCGAAGCCGGTGCACACTTCGGACACCGTGTCAGCCGATGGAACCCCAAGATGGAACCTTACATCTATGGTCGCAAAAACCTAATTCACATCATCGACATTCGCGAGACCCTCCGCGGTATGTTACGAGCCAAAAAGTACTTGAACCAAGTAGCTAACGGTGGCTCGCTCGTGTTGTTCGTCGGAACCAAACGACAAGCTTCCGAAGTTATCCAACGAGAAGCTTCCCGCTGCGGAATGCCCTTCGTCAGCGAACGCTGGTTGGGTGGTGCTTTGACCAACTTCCGTACCGTTCGCGATCGAATGGTTCGGCTGGAAGAACTCGAAGCCATCATGAACAGCGAGAAGATCAACGAATACTCCAAGAAGATGCAATCTTCGTTGAACCGTGAGTATCGCAAGATCTACCGTAATTTGAACGGTCTTCGAACCTTGAACCGATTGCCAGAATGCTTGGTCATCGTCGACCCAAAGAAAGAAAAGAACGCGGTTCGCGAAGCCAAGTCGTTGGGCATCACCACCGTTGCTTTGATCGATACCGACTGCGATCCAACTCAAATCGATTTGCCAATTCCAGGCAACGATGACGGTATCCGCTCGATCGATTTGATCATGAAGCAGTTGGCAGACGCGGTTCTTGCTGGAAAAGCAGAGAACCCAGAATTGCTCAAGACCATGGGCAATGTTCCTGACCCAACCAGCGAAATGGTTGCCAAAGCAGAAGACATGACTGGTGCTTAAGCACAGGTCTATCAAGTGATTCTCGACGAACGGTTTCGGGAATCACCGCACGGAATGCCGTGCATCCATCTAACATATTCCCAGTTGACAATAGTTTTAGGAGAGTTTTAGAAATGGCAGAAATCTCTGCTGCAGCAGTCAAAGCACTGCGCGAACGAACTGGTTTGCCCCTCATGGATTGCAAAGCTGCGCTGGTCGAAGGCGGTGGCGATGAAGAAAAGGCGATCGCGATTTTGCGAGAAAAAGGGATCAAGCTTGGCGAAAAGCGAGCTGACCGCGAAACAGCCTTCGGTCGATTTGGCTTGTTCTCCGGCAGCGACAAGAGCGCTGGAGCCATGGTCGAGCTGAAGTGCGAAAGCGCCCCAGTAGCTGGTCACGCCGAATTCATCCAGTTGGCAAACGACTTCGCAGAAGCCCTCGCTAAGAGCGATGCAAAGTCACACGACGAGTTGCTAAAGCAACCTTCGCCATCGAAGCCCGGAATGACCGTTGGAGAGCAACGCGACGAGCTGTTCAATCGTATTCGCGAACGATTTGATCTTGGACGCATGGTTCGGATCGACGGAGCAAGCGGTGGATACAGCCACAATGCAACCACCGTTGCCGGCGTCCTGCTCTCGCTCAAAGGTTCCAACGACACTGCCGCCAAGGACATTGCGATGCACATCGCTGCCATGCGTCCAGCTGCCTTGTCCGCGAGCGAACTCGATCCAGCCATCGTTGATGCCGAACGCATTGCTCTTCGCGATATCGCCATCAAAGAAGGCAAGCCAGAAGCGATCGTCGACAAAATGGTCGAAGGCCGCTTGAAGCAATTCTTCGCCGAACGCGTACTGCTTGAGCAGCCATTCGTTAAGGACGACAAGCAAAGCGTTGGCCAATACGCAAAAACCAACGGCTTGGAAATTAACAAGTTCGTTCACTATATCCTCGGTGAAACCTCCGCCTAGTCAGAGCCGTTTCGCTATAGTATTTAGAATCCGCGAAGGAAATGTCGGGCCGACAATAACCTTCGCGGATTTTTTTGCGCGCCGGTCGTTTTCCAAGAAGGCGAGCGGTAGCATGAAGGCTACCATAGCACGACGCGCAAGCTAGTGAATGAACCGTTCCCTGGCTCCGCCTGGGAACGCAATGCATCGGAGGCTCCCGCCTCCTGAGTTACAAAAACGAGAGCCTCAGCCTCGAAAGCAGCGCGTTCCAAAGCCGAGTCCTGAAACGAGAGTGATTCACTAGCTTGCGCGTCGTGCTAGTATATTTGACCCGCCTGCCACCTAAGACTGGAGCATTGCGATGAAGTACGGAGATAACAGACGAAGATTCCTCGGTCGAGTTTGCGCCGGTTCTCTTTTGGCGACGGGCAAGTTTTCCATTGCGCAAGAGGGACGCAAAGCACCTTTCACCAAGGTCCCTGCCGAGTATGAGCAGCCATTGGCATCACTTCGATCTCCATTGCTCTTTCACGATGGTAGCCAGGCCAAATCAGCTGAGGATTGGAAACGCAGACGAAGCGAAATACTGGCCGATTGGACTCGTATCATGGGACCGTGGCCAGCATTGATTGAAAAGCCTGTGGTCGAAGTGCTTGAAACTCGCGATCGCGAAAATATCCAACAGCGACGGGTCCGCGTCCAAATTGCGCCTGAGCGCTTTTGCGATGGATATGTTTTGGTTCCCATGGGGCCGGGACCTTTTCCTGCCGTGTTTGTCCCGTACTATGACGCGGAAACCAGTATCGGTATAAGCAAAAATCCGCTTCGCGATTTCGCTTGGCAGTTGGCTCGGCGCGGGTTTGTTGCTCTCGCAATCGGTTCGCCCGGTGGCGATGCACGCAAACCTGTCTTGAGTGAGGGGGCCGAATGCCAGCCACTTTCTTATCTCGGCTACGTTTCAGCCAACGCATGGAACGCACTAGCTAACATGCCACAGGTTGATTCGAAACGAATCGGAATTGTTGGGCATTCATACGGTGGCAAGTGGGCCATGTTTGGGTCATGCCTTTGGGGAAAGTACGCTTGTGCCGCTTGGTCGGATCCCGGAATTGTGTTTGACGAAAAACGAGAGAGCATCAACTACCAAGAACCATGGTATCTGGGTCTCGATCCGCGCGTGATACGAAAGCCGGGCTTGGTTCGCGAGGATAGCCCGCGAACTGGTGCTTACAAGACGTTGATAGAATCCGGGCATAACCTTCACGAATTGCACTGTCTAATGGCTCCGCGTCCATTTCTCGTTTCTGGTGGCGAGGAGGATCCGCCCTCACGATGGGCCGTGTTGAACCATGCCAAGAGCGTCAACGCACTGTTGGGCGTGGAAGATCGCGTGGCAATGACCAATCGACCGTCTCACACTCCCACGGAAGAATCCAATGAACAGCTTTATCGGTTCTTTGAATACTGGCTCGGGTAGTACGCCTTCGGCAGAATGTTAAGACGAGCGGCGGGTTCCAAAGTGCCTAGCACGACGCGCAAGCTAGTGTAACTACATATCCAATTCACTAGCTTGCGCGTCGTGCTAAGGTAGTTTTCATTCTGCCGCTCGCCTAAACGACAAAATCAACAGGCCCGCTCGTTACCCTTTGCCTACGAGTGTTGCAGTTTCCTCGATTGCGTCCGCCCAGTCCGAATCCAGGTCATCCAAGACCTCATCATCGACGACAACCAACACTCGTTTGGAGCCCAAGAGACCCTGTGGGTTCAAGCTGTAGTAGCGGTCCAAGTAATTTGGATGCTCATAACAAGTTGCCAGCAACTGCTCGACACATTGGCTGGTCACGTTGGTTGGATCACCGGAGGGCTCCAAGATAACTTGCATCGATGAGTGCGGACAATCCTTTAGCACTTGAGTAATCGTTTGCTTGATCGTATCGACGTGACGATCAAACTCTTCCGCTTGAAACCATAGCGTGAGCGCCTGGGCCCGTTTTCCAGCAGGCGGCAGCGGTTGCAATCCAACATCCAAGTTCATTTTCACGCATTCGACGACATCCGACGATTCATCAAAATGCAATTTTGGATCCGAGAACGGATCCCATTCGGTGTCAAACACTTCCTGTGCATCCGCCATCAATTCATAGAGATCGCTGGACTGAAGCGTAGGAGTTTCCAGCACATAGTAGGGTGGCCTAGGCTGGAACCTTAGCCCCAATTGCTCGGCCTCGGATCGGAACGCAGTCCCGGGCAAGATCGCGAGGTTAAAGACTTGTGTCGACGTGAATAACTTGTTGGAAGCGAGATATTCAAACCCCCTTCGCACAGAGGCCACCGTGTCACCTGGCAACCCGATAATCAAATCCACCTTGACTCGGATCCCTGCGTCCATCAAGGCGGATACGCCTCGTTCAAACGCCTTGAGATTGTTTCGTCGATCCATCAAGTCTTGGGTGGCTGGATCGATCGACTGCAATCCGATTTCGACCTCGGTGAAGTTGGCTTCGCGGAGCAGTTTGGCTGTTTCCGGCTTGATCCCTTCGGCTCTCAGTTCGCCGAAGTAAGTAAACTGCTGATTGTGATTTTCTCGCGCCAACAACCTTAGAAATCCGTCGAAGTCCTTGCGTTGATTCAAGGTCGGATCGAGCAAGATCACTTCGGTCACCCCTGCCTCGCGTGCGTGCTTCAGATTGGCAACGATCTTTTCTTCGCTGACAAAGTAGAGAGAGTCATAGCTCTTTGGATAGTAACAGAACTTGCATTTGAAAACACAGCCTCGAATCGTCTCCAACAACAGCATGCGTTCATCGGCCGCGTTCAAGATGCCTTGTAGATAGGGAGACGATACATCGTCCAAGTTTGCGATTGGCTTTCGAAAGAGAGGCACTTGTGGATTAGTCGCTCGCCAGAGCCCGGGAATCAGCTTTTGACCTTCCTGGCCCACCAACATCGCTTCGAGTAGATCGCTAAAGGTCTGCTCACCTTCGCCGACGGCAGCATAGTCAATGACCCCTGAAGCAAACACCCAAGCGTTATCGTTGGTGATTTCGGGACCGCCCAGCACGATGATGATTTCTGGCCGCAAACGCTTGAGATGAGACGCGATCCAAAGAGTTCGGTCGATGTTCCAGAGGTAACATGAAAAACCGACGATGCCAGGTTCTCGAGCCAAGATCTCTTCGACTAGGCCGATATCCGAGTGATAGTTGCAGATCTTGGGAGGGAGTATTTCAAACTGAAAATGCTGATCGAGTCCTCGCGTGCGTGCGTGCAATATTAAATAACCTGCGGCCAGCGGGACATTTCCGTGGATCGGGGCCGGGCCGGCTGGCGGGATGGGCAACTGCACAAACAGGACGTTTCGAGCAGCGGATTTTGCGCGTTGGTTCACGGAATTGGTTGCTTTGCGTTAGCTAAGGCAGATCGGTCTGAATGAAGGCCGCGTGGGATTGTCGGCATCCCATCCATTAAACCTCATCGCCATCGATTAAGCGATAGTGCAGTTCGGGTTCCTCACGGCGTTAGCCGCGATTGCCCTCGTTCTAGGGCTCTGCCTTGGAACGCACCGCTTTCGAGGCTCCGCCTCGCGTTTTGACATCGAGCTGTGACTCAGGAGGCAGGAGTCTCCGATGCATTGCGTTCCCAGGCGGAGCCTTGGGACGAGTTTAAAGCGGTACGCCTACGGCTGACCGTCAAACGAAGCCCGTCCACCGGACGGCTTGCGCCGTTCCGCTAACGAACGGAGTGTTGTACGCCGATCGAATCTAGGTTGCAAGTTTTTTGTACCGGAACCGATGCGGTTCGTCAGCTTGCTTGCCCAGTCGTTCTTTACGCTGAGTCTCATAGGTCTCGAAGTTGCCCTCGCACCAGTGAGCGTAGCCGTCTCCTTCGAAGGCCAAAATGTGTGTCGCGATCCTGTCGAGGAACCATCTATCGTGGGAGATCACAACCACGCAGCCAACGAAGCCGAGGATTGCTTCCTCGAGTGCTCGCAGCGTGTCGATGTCCAAGTCGTTCGTCGGTTCGTCAAGCAGCAGAACGTTGCAGCCACGTCGCAAGAGCTTGGCCAAGTGAACTCGGTTTCGCTCTCCACCGGAAAGATTGCCGACCTTCTTTTCTTGATCCGTACCTTTGAAATTGAACTTCGACACGTACGATCGCGAGTTGAGCTTCTTGCCCCCCAAATCGATCCAGTCGTGGCCGCCTGAAATCTCTTGGTAGATGGTGTTGGTATCGGTTAGCGAATCGCGAGATTGATCCACGTAGCCCAGTTCGACCGTCTCACCGATTCGGAGCGTACCCGCATCCGGTTTGTCTTGGCCGGTGATCATTCGGAACAATGTCGTCTTACCGGCACCGTTGGGGCCGATGACTCCGACGATACCACCCGCAGGCAACCGGAACGAAAGATTCTCGACGAGGACACGATCGTTGTAGGACTTCGTGAGCCCCTCAGCGTGCACGACAACTTCGCCGAGGTGTTTGCCTGGAGGAATTTGGAACTCAAGTTCATCTGGCTTTTCCTCGAACTGCTGTGCAGCGAGTTGTTCGTACGAACTGATACGAGCCTTGTTCTTGGCTTGACGAGCCCGTGGTGACATACGAATCCACTCAAGCTCTTTGTCGAGTGTCTTTTGTCTCGCTTGTGCAGCCTTTTGTTCGATGACCAAGCGTTTCTGCTTTTGCTCAAGCCACGAGGTGTAGTTTCCTTCGAATGGATAGCCGGAGCCGCGGTCCAATTCCAAAATCCACTGGGCCACATTGTCGAGGAAATAACGATCGTGAGTGACAGCCACAACCGTGCCCGCGTACTGGGCAAGGTGCTGTTCGAGCCAGTTGACCGCTTCGGCGTCAAGGTGATTCGTTGGTTCGTCGAGCAATAGCAAGTCGGGTTGTTGAATCAACAGTTTGCACAAAGCCACGCGGCGGAGTTCGCCACCGGAGAGCTTGGAAACGCTTGCGTCGCCAGGTGGCAAGTTCATTACCGCCATCGACATTTCGACTTGCCGATCAAGGTCCCATAGATTCTGGGCATCGATAATGTCTTGAAGCTTGGCCATTTCATCGCAAAGCTTTTCCATCTTCTTGTCATCGGTGACTTCGCCGAGCAAGTTCGAAATTTCGTTGAATCGATCCAAAACCGCGCGGCGTGGCGCGACCGCTTCCTCGACGTTTCCTTGAACGTCTTTGTCCGGATTGAGTTGCGGCTCCTGCGATAGGTAGCCAGCTGTAAACCCGTTGGCCAGCCTCGCGGTCCCGTCGAAGTTCTTATCTGTTCCAGCCATGATCCGAAGCAGCGTGCTTTTACCGGCCCCGTTTGAGCCGAGAACGCCGATCTTGGCCCCTGGGTAAAAGGCGAGAAAGATATCCTTAAGGACTTCTTTTTGGCCGTGACGCTTGGTCAGATTTTCGATTTGATAAATGTAAGAACGACTCATGACTTATTACTATTCCCATTCAATGGTGGCTGGTGGTTTGGAGCTAATGTCATAGCAAACTCGATTCACGCCGCGCACTTCATTGATGATTCGTGTCGAAATCCGTGCGAGCAAATCGTACGGCAGATGGCTCCAATCCGCCGTCATAAAATCGTCTGTGTTCACGCAGCGGACCGCGACTGCATTTTCGTAAGTCCTCGCGTCCCCCATGACGCCAACGCTTTGCGATTCAAGTAGCACGGCAAACGCTTGGGACGTTTGACGATACAGGTTTGCATTTTTGATTTCGCCAACGACAATCGCGTCAGCTTCGCGTAGGACGTCGAGTTTTTCTTTCGTGATGTCACCGAGGCAACGAACGGCCAACCCCGGCCCTGGAAATGGATGTCGCCAAACGAGGTGCTCAGGCAACCCAAGTTCGACACCAAGCTTGCGAACTTCGTCCTTGAACAAATCCCGCAGCGGCTCGATCAATTCGAAGCCTAGTTCTTCAGGAAGGCCACCGACATTGTGGTGCAGCTTGATCGTTGCCGAGGGGCCATCCGCGGCTGCACCGCTTTCGATCACGTCTGGATACAGAGTGCCTTGTGCGAGGAACTTGGCGCCATTGATCTTTTCGGCTTCCTCCTTAAAGCTATCGATGAACGCGTGTCCGATGCGACGTCGTTTTTCTTGAGGGTCGCGAATGCCAGCAAGCGCGGTGAGGAACCGGCTACTCGCATCGACGACTCGCAAGTCGGCTTTGAAATGGTTGGTGAACTCGGAGATGACGGCAGCCTGCTCGTCCTTACGAAGCAAGCCATTGTCGATCAAAATGCAAGTGAGCTGTGGGCCAATGGCCTTGTAAATCAGTGCGGCAGTAACGGCTGAGTCGACGCCACCGGACAGACCGCAAATAACGCGATCTTTACCGACGACGCTTCGAATCTGTTCGATCGAGCGTTGGGCGAAATCGCTCAAGTGCCATTTGCCTTCGCAGTTGGCGATGTTGTAAAGGAAATTGTGGATCAGGGTTCCACCAAGGGCCGTGTGTGAGACTTCGGGGTGGAACTGCAAACCGTATATTGGCAACGTTTTGTGTTTGACGGCGGCGAACGGGCAGGTCGAGGTGGAGGCGAGCGTCTCGAAGTCGTCTGGCAGCGCGTGCACTTGATCACCGTGACTCATCCAGACATCGATTTCGTGGGGGAAGCCAGCGAAGAGTTTTTCCATCGAGGCGATTTCAAGTCGCGAGCGGCCGAACTCGCGTGCTGGGCACTTTTCAACCGCGCCGCCGAGCGCTTGAGATGCGAGTTGCATTCCGTAGCAAATGCCGAGAATCGGGATCCCAAGCGAGAAAATTCTCGGATCGCATTTCGGCGAGTTGGCCTCGTAAACGCTGGCAGGACCGCCCGATAGAATGATTGCCGAAGGCTTGCGAGCCATGATGACTTCTGCGGAAACGTCGTGCCGAATCAATTCGCAGTAGACGTTTTGATCGCGAACGCGCCGAGCGATGAGTTGAGCATACTGAGCCCCGAAGTCGAGAACGAGCACGCGCTCGCTGAGAAGATCGGAGGCGGCGGAAGATGGGACGGGATTCGAAGCCCCGAGGGAACTGTTATTCATGGATGAGCAAGCCAAAAGTGCTGGCCGGTTTTGGGCCAGTTCTTCAAATGTTGGAAAACCCAAGAGTATAGCGACTTTTTGGTAGTCGGCTAGCCAAATAAGGTGTTAGGTTTAAGCTGTAAGGGATAAGCCGAAGCTACGGTTTTGCCTGCGTTTCGGGATCTCTTCGGAGTATTTTTGAACTTGGACTAATAAAACGGTTCCAGACGCGTCATCCTAATGGAGCACATCGCCTGGCGTGTTATCTGTCCATTAGCCATTGGGCGTTAGCCAATTGACACTCACATTGTTAGCGGAGCGGCGCAAGCCGTCCGGTGAGTGGCCAGTAGAAGCCGAGAAACCGGAGGGCTCGCGCCCTGCCGCTAATGTATTCCAAATGAAGTTCCTTTAACCAGAAAAAGCAAAAGAGGGTACAAAGATGTTCGCTCGAGCGCATATCGTAGTTTTGATAGGAGGAATCTTGCTAGCGGCCGGTTGCAACAATTCCCCGCTTCCCGGCGGCTATTCGTCCGTTAGCACCGTTTCAAAGGACGTCGCAGATGCCGCTGATTTCGCTGTCGCTGAACAATCGAAAACAAACTCTGGACTGACATTAAAATCGATCGAGTCCGCGAAATCGCAAGTCGTAGCTGGTACGAACGTCGAACTGATGTTGAGTGTGATCGATGGCGGCAAAACGAAAACCGCACGAGCTGTGGTCTACACCGATTTGGACCAAAAGCGTTCGCTGACATCCTGGATTTGGCTTTAAAGTCTTGCAAGGCAACATTGTCAGCCTTAGGTCAGACCTCGATCACTTTGCAAGCGGAACGGCGCAAGCCGTCCGGTGAAGGGACTTCGTTTAACAGTCAGCCGTAGGCGTACCTCATTCTTTTGGCAGTACGCCTTCGACTGACGGTCAAAAGACTAAATCAACATGCCCCAAGATGTCCGGTGACGACCTCATAAAACTCCATCCCTCTAAGGCTGCAGTCAGCTACTGCTCGACGAATGCTTTTAACCTAGCTAACGCATCGCCCCATTGTTTCGCGATCGCTTCTAACGACTGCGAAGCGGCTTCGATTGTTTTTGGTTCTACCTGGAAAAGGTTTTCACGACCGCGACGCACTCCTCGTACTAGATAGGCATCCTCTAGAATTTGCAAATGTTTGCGGATCGCTTGACGCGTTTGTGGTCGACCTTCTGACAATTGAGTGATTGAGGCGAGATTGCCTTCGCCCAATTGGAGCAGCAGCGACAAGCGTGTCTCGTCACCCAGTGCGGCAAATAGCGATGCATTTTTAGCAAACTGATTCCATGTCTGATTGTTTGTTTTCAAGGTATACCTCGATGTTCTTCATTTGGGACTTCCAGCCCCCTTCGTTCATACGAAACGCTTCGCTGCGTCTCCACTCAGGGACCGCATCGAATCCAGATTCGACAACTGTCAACAGCGTCCCTCCATCAATGGTCTCCAATGTGAACTCTACCTTGGTTGGTGTCTCGTTGGAATAGTCGACCTTGGGATCAACAGCGTAGGGATGCCAGGTGTAAGCAAATCGCGTCATTGGCTCAATCGCGATCACAACCACTTCCAGCCTAAAATGTTCGAAACCTGGAAAAGTCATCCGGCCATAGGCTTTGTTGCCAACAACAAATGGGACTTCAAGATCCACGCGGAACCACTCGCCAAATTTTCGATAGTCGGTTAGTGCAGCCCAAACGCGTTCCTGGCTTGCCTTCAACTCGATCTGCTTCCTGATTTGGTCCGTATTGCTATGACTCACCATCTTGGTATCACCCATCATCAATTGTCCTTTACGTCAGTAACTGCTGAAAATATGAGGATTGCGTGCTGATCGACACGCAACCTAAAGGTTGCATATTAAGCAAAACGGATGGAGTTTGCAATAGCATCCGCGAGTGAAGGCAATTCGCCCCTGATGCGGATTTAACGGATAGGCGACCTAGGATATCTAGGTTTTTCTGTCATTTGCTTGCTTTTTTCGCACCATTTTGCAACACTCTTTTCGTAGCCTTTCCTCCTCTAGCTTTAGGATCACGATGCGAAATCCAAAGTGGCTAAATCTTTGCTTCCTCCACCTTTCTCTTCTTGCGCTGGCAATTCCCGTCTTGGTGGGCTGTTCTAAAGAGGAAATGAACAAGATGGTCGAGCAAGTTCAATCCAAAACAACTGCGGCAGTAAAAGAAACGGTCGCGAAGATCGCACCTACTGGTTCTGTCCAGATCGCCTTGGATGACGGGATCGATATACCATCCTGCTCGGTTCGCTTGCTGAGTATGGGAGCTGGGCGTGCCAATGTGGTACAAATCCGCTCCTATCGCGACGAATCCTCTGATCAGCCACAATCCTTCCTCTTTCAAGGAACAACGGCTGCCAACTCGGTAAAGGAACTCGTCGGTGCTACCGTTACAGGACAACTCTTTGCTCAAAGCAATCGGGAGCTCGGACTCTGGCAAAGCGATTCCGAATCACCCGCTTCGATCAAATTCCTATCCATTCAGGAAACGGAACTCTTCGCGGAAATCAACCAATCCCAAATGTTGCGAGTGGATGGCAAAAGCGCTTTACCCAGCGGGGCCATCAAGGCTATCATCGAAAAGCCCTAATACATAAAGTAAATCATGCGATTGATCCCTTCCAGTTCTGTATTCCCAACTCTCTTAGTTTTGGCCCTATTTAGTTCTTCGGCAATCGCCGCGGATCCAAGTATTTCCGACCCGAAACCTCCCATCGCAGTCTATGGCTTTATGGACGAGGCCAAGTCGCTGTTTGAGCTGGCCGGCAAAGACGATGAAGCGTGCACAAACCTTTATGCGCAAATGAAAAAGGGTGGGCCCAAGGCCGATACGGTTGGCAAGCAAAGCGTGCACGTTAAGCGACTCCTTCGAACGGCCGAGCGATTGCTCGATCTGGGAGAGCCAGCCGGTGCGGAGCTTCGCATGCGCTACGAGTTTCATGAGCTTGAGCGCATCGAGGCCTTCAACGCATTTGCATCGATGCCGCAATCACAACCGTTCCGGGTAAAGGCCATCGCTTGGCTCCAGAAGAATTTGCAGAAACGACTTAAGAAGATCGAGGAAGTGCAAGGCAAGGCATCCAAAGATCCCCTAGAAGCACAAGCGACGCTCGACGTCGCATACGATGAATACGAAGCGGTAGCCGGTATCCTAAACGCTACGGAGCGTGGCCCCTTTAGCGAGCTCATCGAAGCTTCAAGCAAACTAGCTCAAGTCGCAGGTGCTCATCGACGTCAGCTCGTCAATCAAGCCGTTGATAAGAATGCTTCGGCCGTGGCAATCGAAGTCGATCGGTTTCTGGTGGACTGCTCCACAGCAGTGGGTGGGGTTCAAGCGGGCCAAGTCAAATGGAGCGATAAGACATTGGCCAGCATCGATTTTGTTCATGAGATCATGAAACAAGGCTTTGCAATACAAGCTCGTTTGCAAAGGGCCATCGCCCTTTTACAACTGAAAAGAAAGGACATGCAGAGCGGTGCCTCGTTCGAATCCAATTCGGGGGAATCGGGCGCCAACGCAGCGGATACGGCTTGGTCAGATTCACTTTCGAAACTGAAATCAGGCTTGCAAGATGCGGTCGTAAAACTGATCGAGCGCGATACCCAAGAACTAGCTGCCAATGAGTTAAGTAGTCGCGTGGCTGAGTACGCAGCGGCACTTGGTCGGTACTCGCACCGAGTGGCTGGTGACGAATGGAACAACGCATTTGATGACGCCATAGCAAAAGCGGCTAAACGCGTCCCTGAAGTCGAAAAATCGGTTCGCAACTACCAGATAGCCACCAAAGAAGTGCTGCGTTGGAAAGAGCGATTTGCGAGCAAGCAGGCGTCGATTCTATCCGAAAAAGGCAAGCCGCTCGCCGTGCTCCTGTCTGCGGCCTCAAATCGAACGCAAAGTACGCCAGGTTACGTTGCCAGCGGGCAGCCCATTCCATTTTTTTACAACACTACCTTCGAAGCGTTACCCGCGTTGGGAAAGAACTTGGGCAAGGATCCGTTTGCGATTGTAGAAAACGTAGTGCGTTTCGACGGCGACGCTTCGGTGCGCGTCAGCAAAATGGACAATTTCATTTACGCTCGGCTCCCAAACGATTTTTACAACGCAGCTTTTGCAACCAAGCTGAAGACGGAACTGATGATCGACGAATCGAAGCCACCGTTGAGCGTCCGAGCTGCCTCGGCGATCTACACGGCCGAGCGAGGCGAGAATTTGACCGTAGGCGGAATCGTGAGCGATGTCTCAGCAGAAGGAACCATCACTCGGATTGCACTGATGAAGGAAAACGCGGCCCCGTTCACTGGTCTAGACTCTCCAGTCTCGTTATCCGAACAGCCCGTGAGGCAAGCATCACTGAGGGCAACACTAGCACCCAAATGGGTCCGCCACCGATACGCAATGGTTAGCCAATCGAACTAAGCAGGTCGTCACAAGTCTTTGGGGCAAATAAACAAATTAGCCGCGGTTCTCGACGAATGTCGAGCGATCTTGGAAACCGGGGCTAACGCCCAATTGCACTCACTTTCGACGAATTGAGCCGCGGGCGCTAGCCCCGACAACCGTATTTGCCATTGAGACCATAACGCGGCTAGCACCCGCGGCCCAGTAATAATTTGCTTGCGCAAATTACAAAGTGAGTGCCATTTGGCGAACGCCCACCGGCTAATTAACCGGTAGAATACACACCGTGTGCTAAGAGGCGCAAAGAGTGTCGCACGATTGTCCCAATCGTCGCTCCGAGCGTTAGCCAAACAAATCACTTTCACTTTTGCATCAGCAATGACTCCAAGGCCCTACCAAATTGCCCAGCATTCGGTGGAAACTCATAGACAGACCGCATTTGAGTGGGGAGCGAATCGCCAGGTAATCGCTTTCTTTCGATGCCATTGATTAGCCTACTCATTGCTGCAATTTTCTTGACCGCAGCTAGCGTCCGCTCTCGGCAGTCCGGAGACTCTAACAGATTCTGTACGATCGAATCCCAAACACCAGCTACGCCGGTTTGTTTCCGCAACTCGAAGTACCTTACCCATACTTCGAAACGGTCATACAACTCATTGCCATCGTTGCTTTGGGATAATTTTTCGAGGTAGTTCACGAAAAACAAACGAGCCTCCGCTGGTCTAGACGCAATAACTCCGTTCACAAATCTTGCTTGACCGGCATCAAGGTCTCCACCGTAGGATTGAGCGAATCTTAGGAGCCAATCGTTAGTGAAATAGGCATAGCCATCCAGCTCGGCAATCGCTTCGGCAATTGCGCAATGATGAATCTCTAGGCCCTTCGAGACAATGTAGCGGAGTGCATTCGCAATCGTTTTGTTTTCCTTCGGTTCTTGATTGAGGTATTTGTGAATGGCGATCCGAAAGCCGATCATGGACTGAAATTGGGAATAGGCTGGAAAGCCTGGTACTTCATGTTCTCCAGTATCGCTTGCCTCTAGCATTTTCCCTATGAGTTCGTCACATGCCGAAGCAAGTTCCAAGATCGCTTGATTGCCGGCATCCGACTGCAGAAAGCGAATTAGGTTTGGCTGCTCTTTGCCGATGATTGCATAACTTCGCTTGTCCTCCGCTGTTAGACGGGTAATGGCACTAAGGAAGTCGAAAAAAATAGGGATTTTCTTCTTATTGCCTGTTCTCCATTCCTTCGCGATGGCTGGCATTGAGACGGCTGGATACTTTGGAGTGAGCTCCGCAAAATGAAGATTTAGTCTGCTTCGGGTCCATGAATTTTTGCGTGCGTTTTCGTCGAATTTCTTGGCCTCCTCGGATGGCCAAGATTCTGTTACTGGAAATCCGTCTAAAGAAGTATCCCCGATGGAAAGCCTCTCTAAAAACGTAGAAAAAACCTTTTGCACACTATCGTCAGGAATTTCGACAATCGAAAATGCATGCGCTGCGTAGGCTAGCTTTGAGTCGGCCTCGGGATCATTTGCGAGATCGGTTTCAAGGACCAGCCGAACCAGAAGTCTTTGGAAAAAGACCGTAAAATGTTTGGAGGTGTAGCCGCGATTGATTATACCAAGAATGGCATCGATGGGACGAGCGTGATGAAGTGCATAGTTCGACAGCAATATTTTTGCTCTAGCATCTGGGTTGTCATAAAACAGCGGAGAAGTCGAGCTTTTCAAGTATGCCTCAAACGTTTGAGCGCAAGCGACCGGATCTCTTCGGCAGAGTTCCTCAATTGCTGAATCGAGTTCGCTTGCCTTCACTCCATTTGTTGCCGGAAGCAATCCAATCATTAGGGAAGACAGGTCTAGGTCCGTTGCCTCAAGCACGCGGTAGCTTGCGACTACGCTTAAGGCATCTAGAATGTTAGACTCACCTGCGACTCTCTTCTTGGCGAGCTCAAGCTTTCCTTTCGCCCAGGTTACCAACTGCTCATCCTGCTTTAGGTTCCGCCCTAACGATTTGTTGATTGTGATTCTGAGTCTGTAGCCCTTCTCCCGTGTTGTCGTCTGCATCCAAACGTCATTCAGGGTCGATGCTATGAATCCGTCCAACCGTTGCAAAAGGCTCTGACTTTCTTTGCGGTTGTTCATCTCATCGAAAAGCAATTGTTCCTTGGCACCTCGCTTGTAAGCAACGAAAGGGCTTAAAAGGCATAAACAGGCCGTCTTACTCTGGGGCGTGCCATTTTCGAATTCCTCTGCAATGGCTTCTAAGCCACTTTCGGGCGCCCCAGAGTAAAGTTTTGGAAAGTGCTTTTCTAAGGCACTCATCAGAAACTCCGTAGGCGTATAGGGCTCGGGGAGCTCGGGAATGAGAACGGTCGTGCTGCCCGGTTGGGCGCCACCACCACGGCCGCCTGCAGGTTGTGGACCTCTTCCACCTCTGCCGCCACCACCACTATTTGAACTAGCGCCGCCGCCTCCTGGATAGCTTGTCGTACTTCGCATGGTCGGACTGCGTTCCACGGTTGAATCGCCACCGAGGCGTCGACTTGCTTGCAGAAACTGCTTGGCCGCAGATGCCTTTTCGTTCGGCGTATCGACCAAACTACTTACGGCTTCCATAGCTTGAGCCAACGACTCGCCGCTCCGCTCTCGCATCAGGATTCCGGTCCATTCCTCCAAAGACTTATCTTGAAAGGTCTTGGCTGGAACGGCCAATCCGGTCAAGGTCGGTCTTAAGTTCTCCGTGGTTTGTTTAACCGATTCAGCAAGCGAGACGGGGTCTTTGCGTGTAATCTTCACGACCTGACGTTCGCCTCGCGACATGACCACTTGATTGTTTTTGACTTCCAAGCGATCCGAATCGACTCCAGTCACTTCGACGACATATTTTCCGCTGCGAAGTGTCAAAGTTGATGGCTGACTTTGAACGACTTCCAAGCGATCGATGACTTTATCCGCGTGGACGATCTTCAAACTTGCGTTCGGCTCGTCGGTTTCGATTACGAGCGTGCCATTGTCGGTCACAATCGTCGCAAGGATACCTGCGACAAACGCGAAGGGGATTAATGAGGCTGCGATCAACATCGGCCAGCGGTAGCGAGGAGGCTTGTTGGCTACAGGTAATATAAGAGGCGAGACATTCGTTTCAGTGACTTCGTTCTCGACTGTGCATTGGATGGCGGAACGGATTAACTCTTTGGGACCTGCAGCATCGCAAAATGGCTCAAGCAGTTTTGCGACATCGTTTGCCGACTGAGGTCGTTTCGCAATGTCCGAACTGAGCATCCGATCTACGATGGCAACCAATTCGGCCGGCAAGTCACTGCGGCGTGATGCGATGGAGACCGCTTCCGTTGTGCTAATGGCTTGAATGGTACTAGCTAAGTTTTCGGACGAGCCGTAAGGAGGTCTTCCGCTGAGCAACTTGTAAAGCGTTGCTCCAAGGCTATAGATATCGGTTCGCCAATCAACGCTTCTCGCATCGTTGAGTTGCTCGCGCGCCATGAAGGGCAGCGTTCCCATCAGATGCCCGACGGTAGTTAATCTTTCGTCGGCCAAAAGCGGTGACTCGCCATCTAGGACCAAGCCGAGGTCCAAAAGCTTCACCACACCCGCGCGAGTTAAAAAAATATTAGAAGGCTTGATGTCGCGATGGATCATTGCTTCGTTGTGAATCGCCCCTAAACCAAGCGCCGCTTGCCGAATGATTTCGCAAGCTGTTCCGACAGAGATATCTGGAATACGCTTGGCAACGCGATTCAGGTCCAATCCATCCAAGTATTCCATGACCAAATAATGCCACTGATCTTCGTCCCCTGCATCTAAAGCGCGAACGACATGCGGATGTTCGAGAGCGGCGATGGCCGTCATTTCGCGATTGAACCGATCGAGCCATCCGGTGCGAGCCAGTTTGTCTCGAGGTAACAACTTCAATGCAACTTGGCGTTTGAGCCGTTGATGTTCCGCCAAATAGACCGTCCCCATCCCACCTAAACCAAGCGAGCCAATCAATCGATAGGGGCCCAAAGTCTCTCTAGGAAGCGAGGTACCCATGCTCGAGTTCGACTTGCCCCACGTCGCGTTGGTTGGTTGGACGAGCAGATTGCCAACGACTGCCGAGCATTCGGGTTCCCCCTCAAACTTCAGTTCTGACGATGAATCGGAAGTGTCAATCGAACATGTTAATTTGAAGTGGTGCGAGTGGTCTTCGGCTGCGCGCATACAGCGTTCGCAGGATTCGATATGTTCGACGGCTTGGGCGAACCGATGTGTAGGCATTCGCCCAGCCAGCAAATCGGCTAACATCGCTGCGTCCAAGCATTTTTGTTGTTCCGCGATCATCAAATGCACTTTCCCATGGAAAATTCGAATTGGATTGCTCCAGAATAGATTGCTCTACCATGTTTATCGGAACCATTGGACACACAGACCCGAAGCAGAGTATCATCATTCCATCATGTCGTCGATTCAATCGCCCAATTCTGCTTCTACGTCGAATTCCTTGCTTCTGCGAGCCTGCGAGGGAGAACCACTGGCATGGCATCGGGTCGTTCAGCTTTATGGCCCGTTGGTTTATAGTTGGGCGAGAAAAACGGGATTGAAACCGCAGGATGCTGCCGACGTAACGCAGGATACTTTTTTGGCCATTTCCACTCGACTTGGCCAATATCGGGCAGACCGCCCGGGTGCAACCTTTCGAGGTTGGCTCAGAACGATTACTCGCAACAAAGCGGCCGACTTGGTGCGAGAACGCCTTGGCAAACCGATGGTTCGCGGTGGAACTGTCAATCTAGCGATTCTCGAAGCGATGCGAGCTAAGCCAGAGCAGGCGACGCCAAACGACCCATTGCGTTCCGGTTCAGAAAACGAAGACGGTACGGAGGACGAAAATCGAGACAAGCAAGTCGTACTGCGACGCATTTTATCCATCATGAGAAGTAGCTTTGAATCGAATACGTGGCATGCGTTTTGGCGTATGGTCGTCGATGATTGCTCGCCAGATGAAGTTGCAAAGGAGCTGAACATGTCCCGTTGGGCAGTGTACAAAGCTCGAGCGCGGGTGCTTCAAAGGTTGCGAGAGGAATTTGCTGGGCTTGAGGAACTGGAGTAAATTGTGTCGCATCCCGAAATCGACAGGCCGACTCAAGACGCCATTGGTGCGAATGACGCATCTGCGGAACAATCGTTAAACCCGCAGCAATTTTCGATCGCGGAATTGTTTTGGGTGTGCGTTGCCGTCGCGGTCGTTCTTGCGATTGTAACTCCGTTCCTTCGCGGATTGCCAAAAGCGGTCTTAAATACCGTAGTGTTGGTGGCGGCCATTCAGTCAGTTGCCATCGTCGCCGTAACAGTCTTCATCTCACATCGACGCAAACGAATGTTAGAAACGAGTGGCAAGCGGATACTTTTGGGGAGTTCGTCCGAAAGCCCTTCCGTCAAATGGGCGGTGTTTTTCTCCTACTTCTGTATTTTTTTTGCAGGCGTGATGCAACTCTACATTTCGGCTGGGTTGGTATGGGCTTTGTCGGGAGATAGAATTGCAAAATTTTTTTCGACAGGCTGGAAGATTGTCATCATCCTGTCGCAGTCGATCGGCCCCATGTTCTTCTTGACTCAAAGCATTCGGTTTTTGAGATGGAGGATTCGTTCCGACGCAGTCGAGTTCTTTGAAAATGGCGTAGCTATTTTCGATTTACTCACGCCTTGGGGCAAGCTTGAATTGCGACCAAGTGAATTCCATCAAAATCGAGTGATGGTCTATTATCCAGAGCAACAATCCAGTGTCATGGTCTGGTTAGACAAGTCGAAAACCGAACAACTGTTGACATTGAATCCTGTAAAGCCGTCATTCCATCGGTGCGTATGATGAAAAGGGTAACCTTTCCATCGCACGAGGAGACTGGCAATGATAGCAAAAATCGTAGGGCAGTTCGCAAAACAAGCGCCCGCAGCGTTGATGTTTCGTGGTT
>JANPHB010000186.1:0-62527 GCA_031424235.1 Pirellula sp. | reverse complement strand
TGCAGGCCGATCTCAAACGATATCGAAAGCATGTTCGTGGGCCAACAAAACCCAGGCCAAAACGCAAGTTCAACGGCTCAAGACACGTCGCAACTCAAGCTCTACTCAATGCAAGGTAATGACGGCTTTACAGGATTCGATGTTTCCAGCCGCTCTTTTGAAGTCAAAGTAACAGGGCCTTGTCCGCCAGGAGTCTACAGTGGCATGTTTGGCCGGCTGATGCTGCCGCTAGAAGATGAACAGCTCTTATTGATTCCGGTGGAGACGATTCAACGTGTAGGCCAACTGACGTTTGTGCAAGTGCTAACCGAAGGTGGTCTAGCCCGCCGTTCCGTTCAGGTTGGTAGAGATTTCAAGGATCAAGTGGAGATTCTGACTGGACTGAAAGCTGGAGAACAGGTCTTAGTTCCAGCATTGGTTTCAACAGGAGTTTCACCGTGAATAAGAAGCTGGCAACTGAAACTTCTTCGAACAAACACTTAGCGCACGAACCGAACGACTTCCTAACCAACATTGTGCGAATCTTTCTCGAGTCGCACCTGTCGATCATTCTGATCATCTTGTCATTGATTGTTGGTTTCGCCGCATTGTGGATCACGCCGCGCGAGGAAGATCCTCAGATTGTGGTGCCACTTGCTGACGTGTATGTCAATTTTCCAGGTCACACTGCGGCTGAAGTCGAACAGCTGGTTGCGTCTCCACTGGAACGCATGCTCTACCAAATTGACGGAGTTGAGTATGTTTACAGCATGTCTCGCGATGATTCCGCGATCATTACAGTCCGATTCTATGTCGGGCAAGATAGAGAGCGAAGTCTAGTCAAGCTTTTCAAGAAACTGAACGAAAACGCCCAAGCGATTCCGCTCGGAGTATCGGGATGGGTGATGAAACCGGTCGAAATCGATGACGTGCCTGTCGTGACGTTCGCAGTGACGGGAGCGGAAAGCAATAGCTTCGCCCTTCGCCGTATCGGTGAGGAGTTGGTAGAGCGACTAGCGGTTGTTCCCAAAGTGAGTCGCGCTTTTTTAGTCGGAGGCCAAGCTCGCACGATCTCGGTCGAGCTTGAGCCAGATCGATTGCTTGCGCACAAGATGGGGATTTCAGAGGTTAAAAATGCGGTCGCCATGTCGAACGTTGCAAGCCCCGCGAGCACATTTGGTCGTTTGGACAAAGAATTCCAAGTTGTCGTACAACCTCATATGAAATCGGCTGCAGATGTCGGAAACTTGGTCGTAGGAGTATTCGATGACCGACCAGTATTCTTGAAGGATGTTGCAAACGTCTCCGATGGTCCCGACGAAGTTACCGATTATGTTCGTCATGGCTGGGGATCTGCAAGCTCATTCGAAAAGCATGAATCGACTCCCGGCTGGCTCGTTGGATCAAAGCATGGCGAGCATAAGGCGTTAGTAGGGCATTCAACAGTCGACGAATCAATCCCGGCCGTGACCATCGCGATTTCGAAACAGAAGGGAGCCAATGCAGTGCAAGTAGCTAATGCAGTGATCCAAGAAGCAAATCGGCTGCGCGAAGAAATCCTGCCCGATGACGTTGAACTAATCGTTACCCGAAACAATGGAATCGTTGCGAACGAGAAAGTGAATGAGCTGATCGAAGCACTCGGCGTGGCGATCGTGATTGTGATCCTGCTTTTGACCTTCGGTCTCGGCTGGCGTGAAGCTTTAATCGTTTCCATTGCGGTTCCAGTTGTGTTCGGGCTGACGTTGGCTGTGAACCTATTATTTGGCTACACCATCAATCGCGTTACGCTCTTTGCTTTGATTCTGGCTCTTGGCTTGTTAGTCGATGACCCCATCGTGGATGTCGAGAATATCGCACGGCATTTTGAGCATCGCAAGAAAGCGACTCGCAGGATTGTTCTCGATGCGGTCGCCGAAATTCGTCCTCCGCTGATTAGTGCAACACTTGCTGTCATCGTCAGCTTTTTGCCCATGTTCTTCATCACAGGGATGATGGGGCCCTACATGTCACCGATGGCATTGAACGTCCCTGTTGCGATGGTGATGTCGATGTTGGTCGCGTTTACGATTACCCCTTGGTTGTCGTACCACATTTTGACTTGGGGAACGAACCTAATTCCCAAATCTGAGGAAGCTTCCGCGATCGCTGATAACGCAGTCGACTCAGAACCCGTACATGAAGAAGCCTACGATCCCGCTGTGGTTCAACAATCATTGCTGTATCGATTTTTTCGACCATTGATGTTACCACTCCTCAAGACACGATTACGTGCAGTCGTGTTTCTGTTGTTTATGGGAGGACTAACTGCGGCCGCCATGAGCTTAGGTGCTTTGCGGATGGTTCCTCTAAAAATGCTTCCATTCGACAACAAGAACGAGATCCTCTTCTTGCTGGACATGGAGGAAGGAACGACGCTTGAACGGACCGATGCAGTCGTTCGTCGCATCGAATCAGTACTGGCGTCTCAACCCGAGGTGATCAATTACGTGAGCACGGTTGGGGCTTCGGGGCCAATCGATTTCAACGGAATGGTTCGGCACTATTACTTGCGAAGCCGGCCGTTTCAAGCCGAGGTGCGTGCCAATTTTGTCGGCAAGAAGAATCGAGCCCAGCAAAGTCATGGGATCGGACTGCGATTACGCGACGAACTCGAAAATCTCGCGAAATCCGAGAATGCCAAGATTCAGATCGTCGAGTTGCCACCAGGGCCACCCGTATTGGCTTCATTGGTTGCGGAAGTTTATGGCTCGGACAAAAGCGATTATCGCGATGTCTTAAACTCAGCCGCGACCGTCGCAGACCGAATGCGTCGCGAGCCGGGTGTGGCTGAAGTCGACGACATCCGAGAGGCTTCCGTTCCAAGGTTGGTTTTCGAACCCGACCAAGAGAAAGCTGCATTGTCCGGTATCTCAGTAACAGATATCGCAAACACGATTCAAATCGCGTTGACAGGTGACCGTGAGAATGTGCTCCGCATCGAAGGAGAGCGCAATCCGTTAAAAATGACGTTTCGATTGCCGCGAGAGTTACGTTCGAGTCAAGAAGACCTATCGCAATTGAGTTTCAAGAATGCTCGTGGCCAATTGGTACAACTGAGGGAAATAGGAAACTGGCGCACAGAGACCGTAAGCCAAACGATCTATCACAAAAATCTAAAGCGAGTAGCGTATGTCTTCGCCGAATGCGTGGGGCGTCCGCCGGCAGACTGTGTCATCGACATTTTGAGCGACCAATTGCCAAACGGCCAAGACTTTGTTGAGGACTCAGAGCCTCGTTCATTAGCTTACCGGTCCTTTCTGTCCAATGGTAGTGGAATCGATTGGCGAGTTGGACAAGGGATGGAAGTGACATTCGCTGGAGAAGGCGAATGGAAGATTACCCTGGATGTGTTTCGAGATCTAGGACTGGCATTCGCAGCAGCCATGCTCATGATCTATATCATCTTGGTCGCTCAAATGGGTTCGTTCTTGGTTCCGATCGTCGTGATGCTTGCCATTCCTCTGACGGCTCTAGGTGTGATGCCGGGATTCTATTTGCTCAATGCGATGGCGAGTCAAACGGTCGGAGGCTACGCGGACCCAGTCTATTTTACCGCCACTGCCATGATCGGAATGATTGCTTTATCAGGGATCGTAACGCGTGATTCCATTATTCTCGTCGACTTTATGCAGCAATCGGTCGCTAGAGGAAGGCCGCTGTTTGACGCAATCCTTGAAAGCCGCGTCGTACGATTGCGTCCAATTTTGCTGACTGCTGGAGCAGCTTTGCTTTCTGCAATACCGATTACGCTCGATCCGATTTTTTCCGGCCTAGGTTGGTCGCTGATTTTTGGACTGATTGCGTCAACGCTGTTTACCCTGTTCGTGATCCCTGTGACGTACTGGCTACTCTATGCTGAACCAGACAAAGCAGAATAGTTGCTCAATAATGCGAGTCTCAATTCGAATACCTTTTCATTTGTCGGATTGGGGTCCGCTATGTCGCTGGAAATGCCTTTTCGAATTGCTTGGAATAGCAAGATGAGGAGTACCAAAATTATTGAATTACCAGATTCATGAGATACGGGCCGAAGACGATTGAACCGACGAGAAAAGCCCCCACGGCGGCAATGAGAACCGCTCCCGCCGCCACGTCCTTACATTGGCCTGCCAGCGGATGGAATTCCGGAGAGACCAAGTCGGTCAGCAACTCCACCGCGGTGTTCAATGCCTCTGCTGTCCAGACGACCGTGAGGCATAAAATCAAGCAACACCATTCCGTCTTTGTAATACGAAAAGCCAACCCCATAGACGAAATGACAATCGTTGCGACGGCATGCAGCCAAGCATTATGCTGCGTTCGCAAAACATGCTTTACGCCTCGAAAGGCATACACAAAGCTTCTGCGTCGGTCTTGCCACGAAAATTCTTTCGGCTTGTCATTCGGCATTCGAGACATCCGTCTGGTTCACAAGTCCTGACGCGACAAATACCAACAGCTAATCGTCAACAGGACAGCAATGAACAACGAGTTGGTCCAAATCGGTTTCCAAGGATCAGTCTTAATCGTCGCTGCCTCCAAGTCCGCACGGTTTACGGCTAAGGTCTTGTTCTTTGGGTTTTCAAGCACATACGATATGGTGTCGTAAACCGCAGCCGGCTTTGGATTCACTTCGTAAAACGGATTGATTCCATAAGTAAAAATCAATTCAGCCAGGCTCGAGGTGGGACGTAGAGAGCGTTTGGAGGTGTTCTCGGCCAAATCCCAAAGGTCTGCCTTCTTAAACGAGTGAGCGACCCAAAGTTGTCCGTCCGAGGCAAAAGAAACAGCATGTGCATTCCCTTGCCCTACGAGCGATGGCTTGGTGGCCTTGTCGGCCTGCTGTTCGTATCTCCAAATCGCACCCTCGGTCGATAATAGAACCATATTACCGCTGTTGTCCGCAACAATCTGCTTGACCGTGAGCTCTCCCATCTCATCCAGTTTTCTTCGGATCTGCATGGTTTCCACGTCGATTAAGATCGGTTTCATCCCGTTTGGACATACGATGCAGTTCTTGTCGCTCGTGCCGATGGTGGCCACCGTTTCCGCTGGCAAGTCAAGTTCGATTTCTGTTTCCTGAATGAGTTTGTCCCCATCCGATTTCCAACGACAGACTTTCCCATTTGAGTAAGTAAGCAAATACTGGAACGACGGTGAAGCGGAGACATCGAACGGTTTCGAAAGTTTCCAATTCTTGTCGGTCATTTGGACGAACGCTTCGCCAGGCAACGCGGGCATGGCGCCCATGTTTCCCAACCAAGAAAGCCCGCTTAAGGCGGACTTTCGCTCTTCCGCTTGGGTTGCTCCCGCTGGATTGAATCGAAACACACCGCTTTCGCTTAAAATTGCCAAAGAATCCTTCCACCGAAACATTTGCAATGGATCAGACGGCAACTCAGGCCCACTGTCCATGCGACTGTCTTCCCAAATTTTGGATGAAAAAGTCTTGTCGCTCGGGTCAGCCAAGTCTGGAGTTCTCGCGAATTCGAGCTTAGCGTTTTGATTGCCGCCCATTCCGAACGGATTGAATCGCGGCCTTGCAAAGTAAATGGCCTTTTCGTTCTCAAGCCATACAAGGCCCATGACCTTTTGGCCATCAACATCACCGTACGCCGACTTCCAAGCCTTGGATTGATCATCCCATATTTGAACTCGACCTTGTTGCGTCGTAAGCAGAACCGTGTCATTCACGGCGTAGATGCGTTGGGTCTGTGGCACAACATGCAAGAACAGGTCAAAGTAAAAGTGGATCAAACCGACACAAACGCATATACCGGCGAACAGGGCAGTAATAACCACGCAAATGATCGGGTTCTTCCAAATCAAACCGACAAGGGCGGAAACCGAATAAAAAATCATGAACGTGAAGATAAAAATGGGTATGCACCCAAGGATACCAGTGTTCCAAATATCGAGCCTGAGACCGGCATAGAGATACAACCCAACCAGCAGATAGATGATATTGAACGCAACAAAGATGCAGCCTCCCAAAAACTTCGTCAAGAAAAGCAAGTTTCGCGATAAAGGCTTGCTCAGCAGCAAATGCAAGGAACCCGTTTGAAACATATCCGGGATCATCGAACTCGTAATAATGATCGCAACAATCATGGCTCCGATACCGAGCCCAAAGCGCATGACTAGCGGAATGAACGCGGACTCGATAACCCCTTTCAGTAGCCGTTCCGATAGCGGGATGGCTCCACCCAATTTGATTCCAGCGTACGTGATCCATGTGGCCTGCCCTGTCGCCGCTCGAATGGATCCTGGAAACGCAAGATTGATCAGGCCGCGATTGAGTTGTTCCAACTCGGCAGCCGATCGGCTATCGTTATCGATAAGCGGCTTCAGTTCCTTGCGTCTATCGGCAGTCGGCCAAGCCTCTTTGTCGTAAAGTTCTTTGTCGGTCAAAAGCTTGTTGAAAGCATCGGTTAGAAGCCCCGTGAAAATGCGTCTCTTGTTGGCTTGTCTCTGAACGAGAATACTCTTGAACTCCTCATTCAGCTTGGCGAAGACAGCCTTCTGCGCTCGCGTGCCTTTGCCTGCCGACGCGTTGGCAAGATTGTCCAAAACGAGTCTTGGATTTTCAATGTCGGCAAAGGTGAATGCATAGCTTTCTCCCCTCGAAAACGACAAAGGAAACAACGCGGCCAAGATCAAGGTCCAGGCAGCGAGCAATATCCAAAGAACCTTGGAACGTACAGATTCTTGAAAACTGTCGTAAAGGACAGCAAAATAAGGTTTCATTGATATTACTTGAACAAATTTGGAGTGTTGGAATGGGACAAGTTGGCGGCGCCGACGATGCTCATAAAGACTTGTTCGAGGCTCGCGCGGTATCGTTGCATGCGATAGATGCTGATCGAATTGTCACGGAGTCGATCTATCACCTTGTCGACGTTGGCTTGGTCGGTCGCATCCACAACAAATCGCTGGACGGACGTTGCGTCCTCCACTCCATCCACAACGACAGAGAAATCTCGAACAGGACAGTCTCGGGTCGCTTCCTGGATCTGAGCCATGGTCCCGATCGCTTCGACGGTAACCGTTGACTTACTAGCGTGTGGATGGCTTTCGATCAACTCATCAATCGTTCCTATCCCTCGCAGTTTTCCGGTCGCCATGATTGCGACTCGATCGCAAACGAGTTCGACTTCTTGGAGGATATGGCTGTTTAGGAAAACGGTTTTGCCACGCTCCTTCAACTGATCCAGCACGTTACGAATCTCCTGCCGGCCCATCGGGTCAAGGCCGTCGGTCGGTTCGTCAAAGACCATCAGGTCCGGATCGTGCAACATGGCTTGTGCCAAGCCGAGTCGTTGGCGCATCCCTTTGGAGTAACGACGCACAGGTTCATGCTCTCGACCTTTTAGTCCGACGATTTTCCAAAGTTCGCTTTCGCGGGCCTGGATTTGAGAGTCGTTCATTTCGCTCAAGCGGCCATAAAAGTACAATGCGCTTCGACCGGTGTGATGGCGAGGGAACACCAAGTTTTCGGGAAGATAACCTATTTTGCGTCGAGCGGATTTGCTGCCCGCAGGCAAGTCAAGGACTGTCGCAGAGCCCTGGTTAGGGTGCAGTATCCCGAGCAATACCTTGATGAGAGTCGTTTTGCCGGCGCCATTCGGCCCCAACAATCCGAAGACTTCCCCCCGTTTGACCGACAGGGAAACATGACTCAAAGCGTTGTGGACTTTGCGAAAAACCAGTCCTTCGCGGTATGTTTTCGATAAATCGCTGACGTCGATGGCCGTGGCCGAGGATTGCATGGAGTCTCTCTAGGAGAAAACGAATTTTTAAGGATTGGGTCCAGTGATGGACAGATTCTAACACGCCGTCACTCGCAAGGATTCGATCCCTTGGTAACATTCTTGGATTCTAAGCGAGCTAAAAGCGTTTTATGGCAAATCGTTACTTCGAACCAACATGGCACCCAGGAAGTGATTTTAGTTGAGATTTTGTCGGGATACCATTGGTTCGCCAGCGAGCTGGATACAGAGACTCCGCAGGCGAAATGAATTCAGGAAATTTCGAGATCAAGTGCTCAAATGGAACGGTCAAGTAATCTCGCTCGGGGAAAATTACCGAATCGGCCGTAGGCAAAAGATTTATGGTTTTCTCGTTCCAGTAGGTGTATGTTTTTGGAACAATTTTGATGATCGATTGCTCGTCACGTTGCAATGCTTGAACCAATGCAAAGTCCTTGCGCCGAACAGCGGAATACTTCAGCAGAGCGGTTTGATTTTCGTAGGTCGACATCAAGTACTCGTGCTGCGCCTTGGCAAGCAATCTCTCTGGTTTGCTTCCCTTGGTTGGTATCCACGTCTTCCAATTGTGACCATCAAAAGTTATCGGAAATGGCGGAAGGGGTTTGGGATCCTTTTTCGCTACTGAAAATGCCATTTCGATCGAGGTGCAAAGATGCTCTTCTTGGTCAGCTTGAGCCAAAAAACAGATGTCACGTCCAAGCACGAAGGCCCACCTGGGCAAACCAATGTGGTACCCTTCATACGGGAAGTCGAGTAGGAACCGAGAACTATCAAAATTGTCCATTGTCGAATGGCTGCCAAAGCCGGGGAGACCATTGTCGGGCTGGAATCCGACCAACGAAGTCTTATTCTTTAGATTTTCTAGGCCTATCTGTAGTGCCGTATCAAAACTCAACTCCCACTGTTTTAGATCTTCTTTATTGACCGACTGAATTGAATCCGGGTAATCCATCGCTAGCGTCAATAGCAGATGTTCGCCGATCAGCCGATGTGGCATGGAATCCAAAACGCCATCCGCTGGTAAGCCTTCAAGTTGTTGGCTCACCCATGTCCAGCGAGGGTAGATCTTGGGTTTCAGCATCCGCAATACTTTTTCGAAGTTCAAATCCAATTTGCTATTGCCATGAACTCCACGTGCAATCATCGAGACGAAGCCAGCCATCTGAATCGGTCGCGATTCGGCGGTATGGCTCTCATAGGTTTCGTAAATAGAATTAAGATTCACTCGCATCTCACCGCCTTCCATGGTGATCAGCAAGCTATCGTCAACTTGACGAACTTTGACAATACCAGCTTCTTTCAGACTCCCTATCAAGTCGCGAACGAAGTTTTCGAACAATATAGGGTTTCGATTCGACATTAGGGTTCCAAAAATTCGAGGGATGTTGCGATGAGATTTAGCGAAAATTGCTTGTGCTTGTTTATCCCTTTTCTGAATCGGAAGAATCCGCCTGTCATCGCGACTTCTTTTGCTAAGAGGTACAAAGCCTTGAGAAAAGCTTGAGCATCTGCCGGGTAATGATCGGTAGCGATCAAATTGCAGCGGATTAGCTGTGTTGGAATGGCCACCAGCCCTAACATCATCGCATCTCCCCCATGCTCCTTGATTGCCTTATCTGATTGCATAAACTCCGCCACGATGCTCTCTAAGTCCTTATTCAGACTCTGCTATTATTTTCGGTACCTCCGCAGAGCGCCCTATTGCATTCAACAATTCGGCATACGCTTCGTGGATGAAATCCGAATTTTTCTTTGATTGAACTGATTCCATTCGATGGTGAACCCAAATGAACGGACTGATCGTAGCTATTTCTCCAATGCCGCGCAGACTTGCTCCGGAGCCATCGGTTTCTTCATGCCATTTGCCGCCCAGTTGCCGCCGAACTACCTCTCCCACATATGCAGCATGGTTATTGATAGATGACTTAAAGAGAAAACCCTTCGGGTAATAGATGGGGAAAATTTTGTCGAGAACTTGAAGACTCTCTGGTGAGTAATCGAGATCGATCTTGAACGAACGTTTCGATGACTCGACCTCTCTTTCTGCCATAGCCTTCATCCTTACATTAAACGAATCATCTTTTCCTAGGATTTCTTCATGTTCGGTCTCGCACTCGGCATCAGATGCATTTGTTCGATTCTTTGCGCGTTCCTTTACCACTCTTTCCGGCGTTTCGATCCTTAGCAAAACGACATCTTTTGCCGTTAATAAGACGTTGATTGTCGCTACCAAAGACGCAGAAAGAAACAATGCAAGGACCGCTATTGCTTCTTCTGGCGAGTTCCAATTGCTACTGCGCGATGGGAATAGCTCCGACAGTGTCCAGAACAAATTAGGAAAGCAATACCAATCAAAGTCAAGCGACTGATAGTCGCTGGCGGCTAAACTCAGCGAGCATGTCAGCACCACCGAAGTCACGACCAAGACCAACGTGAATGCGAACGAGATCACCAAACGGCCAATCAGAACCCTCCTCAAAAATGCCATGCAAATCAGTCGCACAAGTCCAAGATAGAGCGCCAAATAGCAAGTCAACGCGAGAATGTACACCAGCAGCGGAATTTGAAAATTGGTTAAGTTGGGGTCCAACAGTATCCACGGACCAATCACCAATGAGACCACCGAGCCAATGAAACTCAACATCACAAAAATATAGCCCGGGCCTGCGCCCGGATTGAGCCAAGTCAAAAAGATTCGCCCCAGCAAGGTACTCGGCAATGTACGCCTCGCTCGGACTGGAATGGTACCTCTTTCACCCATCATGATGCTGCCAGCGATGCCCCAATGCATGAATAGGAAAACCGCAGAGACCGCAACCATCTCAGCCATGAAGTTTAGTGTTCCGTATGTCGCAAGCATGAACCCTTCCATCATGGCCAGGAGCAATCCGATCACTAGAATCGGGACTCGAATCGGAGTCGATCGATTGTCGCTGCTAACGCCAATGGCGCAAGCACCGCAACGCAGAAGCAACCATGCGTACAACATCATACCCAAAAAGAAGAGAACAAATCCAATCCAACCTTGCAGCCCCCAGCCACCCGAGGTCACGAGGCTGATCAAAGTCCCACCCGTCCAAAAGGCCCCAATGACCTGTCCCCCCAACAATACGATGGAGAAAAACACTTGCTGAATTCGAGTTCGAGAAAACGATGCTACCGAAATCGCGACTACCGACAAACCCAAGCTTACCGTTGAAATGATCAAGATGGTCATCGCGATGACCTCTAACGTCACACCTCGCAATAAATACGTCAAGGCGATACATGGCGAAATCACCGACAGGTAAACCACCAATTGCAAGGCCGATACGCTTAGCTTGCCGAACAGGATCTGGCGAGGCGAAAGCGTTGAAAGGGAAAGCGTTTCAAACGTTCCATCCTCAAGCTCGGATGCCATCGAACGAAAAGTTGCTTGAGGAATCACAATCAATGCGGGCACGATCAAGATGATGACATACCCGATCAGCAAGGCAGAGCCGTTGGAGTTGTAATAGATACTCGGAATCATCCCGACGATACCCAAAATCGACCAAGCGAGAATAACGAGCGTCACCAGCATCAACGTCCATGAAAACTGCTTGCTCTTGAGTGCTTGCCGAGTCTCTTTCACCAGAATCGGATTGATCCAGTCGCTAGCCGCGATCAGCCGCTTGTCCCAGGCGGTTTCTCCCTCGACCAGTTGTTGAATGACAGACGCATGCTCATTCTGTCCCTTCCCAACCAAAATAGGTGGTACCAAACGGATACCGTCGTTGGCTTCATTGGAAACGGTTGTCACTGGACAGCCCCCGTGGTAATTTTCATAAACACATCCTCAAGTGTTTCGCGATGCGCTGCATATTCTAATATTGAGAATTCGGCTTGCACGATGTCCTTCAGCAAAATCGCTTGCTCAGCCGGACCACCCTCGAGGTCCAAAGAAAATGAATTCTCCGTTCGCTTGATCCGAGAAACACCGGGACGGACACTAAGCCACTGCTGCAGCTGCTCCCCTCTGTCGACAGCCGTGATCTCCACCCGAAGAGCACCTTGTATGTTTCGTCGAATTTCGGCAACACTTCCCACGGCCAAGAGTCGTCCCCGTTCAATGATCCCCACTTGATCGCACATCTCAGCTAGTTCCGTCAGAATGTGCGACGAGACCAAGATCGAGGTGCCCTCAACCGCTAGTTGCTGGATCATTTGTCTGAGTTCAATACGCGCCCGAGGGTCCAAGCCGTTTGCAGGTTCGTCGAGAATTAAAACAGATGGCGAGTGAATCATGGCTCGACCAAGACAAAGACGTTGACGCATCCCCTTGGATAGACCGGTGATAGGTTTCGCGGCGATCTTATCGAGCCCGGTGAAACTCAGCGTCCGCCGAAGTGCCGCGATTCGGTCCTTCCCCAAGAGCCCGTAGGATCTCGCGAAAAAGTCCAAGTACTCGACGCAATTCATGTTTTGGTACATCGAAAAGCCATCGGGCATGAAGCCCAAACGTCGACGAACCAAATCCGGATCGTTGATCACAGAAAAACCATCGACAAAGGCATCGCCGTAACTTGGTAGTTCCAGTGTCGACAAGATTCGCATGCTTGTCGTCTTGCCAGCGCCATTGGGGCCAATAAACCCAAATACTTGACCGCGATAAACTTCAAACGAGATGTCATTGACCGCTTTGGTACTACCAAAAAAACGATGTATCCGCCGCAACTCGATCATCGGCTCGGATTCAGTATGAACGTGGTTCACAACCATGCTGGCTTGCTTTCGTGTTTTTGCGAGTGCAACCTTAAGTCCAGGGCGTTGGTAGGTTCACAACTAAGTTTCCTCTCGCCCGCTAGTTCGCTCGCTCTGGATCCAAGACGTCGATTTGTTTGTCCGGCAATCTGTCCTCAGCAAAGGGACTCGTGCCTGGGGCAACCGACTCGCGAGTCATAGCTGCAATGATTCCAAAAGGAAGGAGCATTGCAAACGCCAGCCCAAACAAGCCAAAGGTAACAACGGGAACAAGTACCATGACAGCGACCCCGGCCCAAATGTTTTGCCCCTGATTGAGAACCGCCAGTCGTACAACCATAAGGAGAATGGCGCATACGATCATCACAAAAAACAGGGATCGAAGCGTGATCTTGTCACCCAAAGTAGGATCTCCTTAACATTTCGCGAGAACGGTTAATACGAACAAAAGACATTTGTATTCGTACTATACCCAGTCTCGACAACGCTGTGTGGTTGGAAAGCTGAGAATCTTTGGTGTTCCAGCAGGCCAGCGATAGAAAGCAACTTCTCTATTTTGCCCGGTTCGAGCCATCTTATAGAACTTCGTCGGTTCGAATAAGAAAAGATTCCAATCGATTGACTCCAAAGGTTGTTGTTATCGCAACGTCAGCCGCGTCTCGGCCTCTGGCAACCAGCACACGCCCGATCCTCGGCGTGTTGTTCCTTGCATCGACGGGATACCAACGGCCGCCAAGATAGACTTCAAACCATGCGCTAAAGTCCATAGGATAAGGAGCTGCGGCAACACCGATGTCTCCTAGATAGCCAGTGCAATACCTGGCTGGAATGTTGAGGCACCGGCAAAAAGTAATTGCCAAATGCATGTAGTCTCGGCAAACGCCTGTCTTTTCCCTGTACGCTTCCATCGCAGTCCGAGTCGCTTTGGCTTGCATATAGTCAAATCGAATATGTGCATGAACAAAGTTGCAGATCGCTTGCACCAAACTCCAACCTGCGGGCTGCTGTCCGAAAAGCGTCCAAGCGATCTCTCGCAATTCGCCATCAACTTCACAGTAGCGACTAGCGAGTAGAAACATTAAAACTTCATTTGGAAGATCTTGAGGTTTGTGCTGAATTGCTCCCCATCCCAATTCGTCTGGCTTGCCGTCCACCTCGACAATCGCATCGTTCAAGAACGTAGAGCGTCCCGAAGCCACGAATACGCGGCTACATCGATTGCCGTAAGTATCCAAATACGAAGACATGGGGACGTTGGGTTCGACCCGGAGCGACTCAGCAACACGCACCTGCGAGTCTAACGAAGGATGCAGGCTGAGCATCAACACGAGCGAAGTTGGCTCCGGAAAGGTAAACGCGATTTCAAAACCAACCCGAATGAACATTACCTATCCTTGGGCCGATCGTCGACCAAACATAACCTTTGAAACGTAAGCGTCCGTTATCATAGAGGGGAGTCGCTCCCAAGCGGTGAAATATTCCGGAATTCAAATCACATATCCAAACTTACGGCGAAATCTCGAATGATTCAATACACTTCAGAACGGGACAATTGGTATTTCGCATACGGAAGCAATTTGTCGATGCAACAAATGCTTCGCCGAACCGGTTCAATCCCGCCGTCGCAAGTTGCTAGACTCGATCACTATCAATTTGCTTTTCGAAGAGTTCTCGACGGAAACGATGTGTTCGCGACCATTCTCCCGAAGCCTGGAGCAATAGTCCATGGCGTAGCCTATCAATGCAGTCAACATGCGATGATGCAACTCGATCTATTTGAAGGCGTATCTGAAAACTGCTACCGAAGGGAACTGGTTCATGTAACAACTCAAAACGGTGAAGTATTGCCAAGCGTCGTTTACATTGGCCAAGCGTTCACGAAAGAGGCCGCGTACCCTAGTGCAAGCTACTGGAATGCGATTCGAACGGGCGCCCAAGAGCACCAGTTGCCACTCGAATACCTTAACGCGTTGACGCAGCTCGCCGAAGAATGCTCTTAGACGATTCTCAGGCTACTTTCAACATCTTTGCTTTGCCAGATCCCTTATGAAAGCGTGGGAGGGCGAGGCTCCTGCCGAGCCAGCAGTGCAAAGGTTCGGCAGGAGCCTCACCCTCCCGAGCAATGAATTGCTAAGGTAAACTCGTAGAAAACATGTTTAGATCGGTGGCTTCACCCTCCCGAGTAACAATTGCTTGTGTGAAGTCGAATAGGACATGTTGAAAGCAGTGGTCTTCTAGCCTGTGTCTGAACGTTTTCACAGGCTGGAAGCCTATGCCACTTTTCAGCGATTTAGACGGCCGGCTTAGACATTTCCGCCCAGACGTCGCGAATGATGTCATCCAAGGAACATGCGGGAGCATAACCGATGGCTTCTCGGATGCGAGTGAGATCGGGTACGCGTCGTCGAATGTCCTCGAAATCATCGTCGTATGCTTGCGAGTACGACTGAAATTGAATCGTTGCGTCAGGATTGACAATCGCAACGACTCGCTTGGCCATCTCGAGAATCGAAATCGGCTGATCCGCCCCGATGTTGTAGATGCGGCCATAGCTGCTTTCTGTTTTCATGAGAGTCGTGACGGCATTCACAACGTCGGACACGTGAGCGAAGCATCGTTCCTGCAATCCATCATCGTGTACCGTCAGGGCTTTCCCTGCCATTGCCGCTTCGACGAATCGCGGCAAAACCATGCCGTAGGCCCCCGACTGCCGCGGACCTGAAACGTTAAAAAAGCGTCCAATGACGATCTTCATCTGACACTCTCGCACACAGGCAAGCGCGAGAAATTCATCGATGGCTTTGCTGGCTCCATAACTCCAACGCGGTTTGGTGGTCGCACCAAAAACCAAGTCGTCGTTTTCGCACCAAATGCTCTTGGGATTCTTCCCGTATACTTCGCTGGTGCTGGCGAGAAACATCGATACCGACCTGCCGGTCAAATGAATCCGGCGAAGCTCCTCCAGCAAGAGCTGCGTTGGATAGATATTTCTGTGAATAGTCTGTATCGGGTGCTTCGCAATCAATGCCACGCCAACAGCCGCTGCGAGGTGGTACACCACATCGACACCTTCGCAAACTTCACGAATCAGTGAGGGGTCACCAAGATCGGCATGAATCAACTTCAATTGGGGGTGTTTGATGACTCGGTCCAAATTGCCTCGCTGGCCCGTGCTCAAGTCATCAACGACCGTGACTTGGTGGCCAGAACTCAGCAGTTTTTCTGCCAGATGGGAGCCAATAAACCCGTTACCGCCGGTTACTAGGATTTGCATTGAGGTCGTTGAGAGCGGAAGAAAAGGAAGACTTAATGGAGGTATGGCAAAGACGTTTTCGCCGACGAAGTTTTAAGATGTAGCGGTCAGGAGAGGTTTGCCTGGTAGACGTTGCTAGCCAAGCGAAAACCATTCACGCTTCTGGTAAAACTTTCCGAATGGAGACTACTACGGTAAACTACAGGCACGGTTCGGCCAACACCGTTTGGGGACCTTTGTTAGCATTTGGATATCGATTATGGCACTTTTTAGCGTCAGGACTGGGAATACTATGAAAAACCGAGATGCCGCCAGACGACTCTTTGCAGCCTGCCTTGCTACCAGCATGCTTGTTTCCCCGGCTGTTGGGCTCCAAACCGCATTCGGACAGCAAGGTACGCCGGCCAAAAGCCCTCAAAGCAAACCCGCCGCCCAGCCAACCGCCAAATCCAAAGAACCCGACGTCGCTCAGCTCTCGGACAAAGAAAAACGCCAGGAAAAAGCCAGGGAAATTTTCGCAGATGCGGCCAATGCGCAAAACAATGGCGCCTTCCCGCTCGCGATCGAGCAGTGGACCAAACTGCTTAAGGAATACCCCACCGATTCGTTGGCCTCCAGTGCACGCCATTTCCTCGGGGTTTGCTACCTACAACAGGAAAAAGCGGACTTTCCAGCCGCAATCGAACAATTCAAGCTTTCGCTTCAGGACACAGAGTTAAAGCAACGCGAAGAATCGCTTGTAAACCTCGGTTGGAGCCTTTACCAACAAGGGATGCTTGCCGAAGGAAACGCGCGCAAGCAATCGCTGAGTGAATCCGCTAAGGTCCTTGCTTCTCTCATCGAAAAGTACCCCGACGGAAGCTTTGCGGACAAAGCCATGTTTTACGCCGGCGAGGCAGAAGCACGCTTAGGCAATTTGGACAAAGCCATCTCGCTCTACAGCCAGCTGCTCCAAAATCGTTCGATGGAATCGTCGACAGTACGCCCCGACGCTCTGTTCGGATTGGCACTTACCTTTGATGAACAACAACAATCAAAGCTTGCCAAGGAAAACTACGATTCGTTCCTTGCTAAATATCCAAATCATGCGATGTCGAAGGAAGTTCGGCTTCGGGCGGCCGAAATTGCGCTCAAGGACGACCAAGCCGAACAAGCTGTACAGCTCTTGAAGGACGTAGTCGGCGCCAAGGATTTCGAAAAGAGCAACAACGCTGACTATGCTCTCTATCGTTACGGATTTGCTTTGGCAAAACTTGGCAAGTTCAAAGAATCTTCCGACGTATACCAAAAGCTTGCGACCCTTTTCCCCAAGTCTCAGTTCTCACAGAACTCATCGTTGGCCGCTGGCCAAACGTTGATGAGGGACAAAAAATTCCCTGAAGCCTTGAAAGCCTTCGAGGGATTGCTTGCCGGGAAAGACGATCGTGCCGCGGAGGCTGCTCATTGGATGAGCCAGATCTTGATCATTCAGGGAAAGCCCGGCGACGCGATCCCCATCGCACGGAATGTTCTCGAATGGGGTAGTAAATCCCCCTCGGCTGCTCTCTTGAAGATGGACCTAGCCGACGGATTATCTTCCACTGCAGACGGAAAGGCTGAAGCGAGAAAACTATACGAGCAGATTGCCGTCGAAAACGCGGAGGACGCAATTGCACCTCGCGCCACCTACAACGCGGCATTTGCGGCCCTCCAAATCGGTGCCCAAGCCGACGCTCAGCGTTGGAGCGAAGCCTTTGCTACCCGTTTTCCAAATGATCCACTCGCTTCCGACGTAGCCTACATCCGAGCCGAGTCGACCTTGCAGCTCGGCCAACACGAATCGGCCGCCACTGCGTTCGAACAGTTGATCACTTCTGAACCCAAGAATCCAATGCGATCCTCTTGGGAGACGCGACTCGCGGCTGCTAGATACCTGAGCGGCCAGTACGAGAAAGCGCTTGAGCTGACCAGCAAAGCGATGAAAGAAAAACAAGAGCCGATGGCTCGTGCCGAATCTCTCTTTCTCCATGGCGCGAGTCTTCTCAAGCTCGAAAAGTTCGATCAAGCGATCGATGCCCTAAAACAGTCGAATGAAGCCAGCGCCAAATGGGGGCAGGCAGATGAAGTGCTTGTGATCCTGGCTGAAGCTCAAAACGCAGGCGGCAAAAAAGAAGACGCCAAAAATACGTTGCAAAAAATCCTGAAGGAATTTCCGACATCAAGGTTCAAGCCCCAAGTCGAATTCCGTTTGGGACAGCTTTCGGCTGCCATGAACGATTTTGATCGAGCACTAGTCTCTTATGAGTCCGTTCTCGTAACCTCCAAAGACAAATCGCTGCTAGATTATGCAGCGTACGGCAAAGCGTTTATCCTCATTCAGCGTGAGCAATTCGAACCAGCTCTGAAGCTGCTTGAGCCCATCGCGATGGACACCCGAGAGGACAGCGTCGGAATTGAAGCCCGCGTTGCCAAAGCCATCTGTTTGCGTCAACTCGGAAAGCCCAAGGATTCCGTCCAAGTTCTAAACCAGTTGCTCAAAGCCAAGCTGCCACCAGACCAAAAGCCCAAGGCGATCTATGAACTCGGATTGGCTTACAGTGCCTCCGAACAATATGAGGCAGCGATTGACGCTTTTCAGACATTGATTGATTCACACAAGAATTTTGCTTTGTTGGACAAGGCATATTATGAGCTCGCTTGGGCGATGAAGTCCCAAGGGAAGATCGAACAAGCCAACCAAGTCTTCCAGACGATGGCAACAAAATTTCCTGAGAGCCCGCTTGCAGCCGAGGCTTATTTTCATGTTGGTCAAGCAGAATATGACAACTCCAAATTCGATCGAGCCATCAAAGCATACACGGTAGCCGCGACTCGCAGCGTTGACGCCAACCTTCAAGAAAAGTCGTTGTACAAACTCGGTTGGGCTTTCTTTCAACAGAAGGAATACGATTCTGCAATTGAGCAGTTCCGGAAACAGACTCGAGAGTTCCCCAAAGGCAACCTGTTGGTCGACTCATCGTTCATGATCGCAGAGTGTTTTCTCAAACAAGAAAAATATGCTGAGGCTTGGCCGCAATACGAAATCACTCGACGCAGCATGGATGCAGTGGCGGATCAATCTAGCGTGAGCGAGCAAGTCAAAGCCATGGTCTACTTGCACGGGGCTCAAGCAGCGCGAGAGCTTAAGAAATGGACCGAAGTTGAGAATTGGCTCGGCACACTTAAGACAAAAGCCCCCAACTCTCCATTCTTGCCAACGGCAAAGTACGAGCTAGCTTACGCGAGACAGAATCAAAAGAAGACCACCGAAGCGATCCAACTCTACAGCGAATTGGCCGAAGAGCAACGCAATGAAATCGGTGCGAGATCGCGATTCATGATGGGCGAAGTGTTCTTTGCCGATCGCGAATTCGCTAAGGCCATTTCCGAATTCCAGAAAGTCATGTTCGGATATGGTGGCACACAGGCTCCCAACGACATCAAAAACTGGCAAGCCCGAGCGGCATACGAAGCCGGCCGATGCAGCGAAGTCCTCATCGTCGATCAGAAGGGGGACAAGAAAAAGAAGGCCGTCGATGTGGCAAAGAAGTTCTACGAATTTGTCGTCAACAACCACGAAGGCCACACACTGTCAAAACAAGCCGGGGATCGGCTGACGGAATTAAGCAAGCTCTAGAACATGCACTAAAGAGGGCCTCGAAAAGGCGTCCATGCAACAAATCCCGCAGGCTTGTCCTGCGGTTCGTTCGGTTTTTCGCTACTCACAGAACGCCTCCTCGTCCGCATGCCGCAGACCTTTCCGCAATGGCGTCTCACGTTCCCGATACAATAAACTCTCCCAAGTTGAGTTGGGAGTGAATACCGAGTCTATCTGGCTGAGTTGAGGCAGAATAGAGTAGACCACGGCTGAGCCGAGATATTTGCCACGACAAAACGCCGCACTCCGCTAATTTAACAACAACGCTCAAAGATTGAAAATACACTCCAAAATTTCTCGGTTCGAACAGCCTTTCGAGGTCAGGGGTAGATTCGCTTTATGTCGGTGGCCTTGTGACTCTTAATTAGTTTAAGGCCGCTTCGGAGCTCGTTGGATCACAGATCGACGACAGGGACGAGTGTGACCTGATTCAAAAAAGCCCGCCACCGCCACCTCCTTGTGCACCACCAAAACCGCCCCCTCCTAACCCTCCTCCTCCGCCTCCTAATCCTCCTCCAAAGCCACCACCACCCAGTCCGCCTCCGCCTAATCCACCTCCTTGGCCACCAAAACCACCACCGGCTGACGTGATCGGAACAACAAGGTCCCCAACAGGGTATACCCTTACGACGTTCGCGGACGTTTTCTTGCTCGTAACTCGCATCACTTCATCTTCGATGACGTAAGTCAACTGCAATGGCTCCAAAATCAATTTGAGGGCAGACCGGAAAGAAACCGTTGGAAGCTCTAACGTGATGGGCTCCTCGGGCGTTATGTTCTCGGCCTCTAGTGCCTTGTCGTCGATTACAATTGGGATGTTGTACTGATCTCTGAAATGCTTCATGACGGCCGACAGAGGCTGCGCATTGAAACTCACATCGCCGCGCTCGTTCAGTGCCCGATAGATTCTTCGCTCAGACTCCTTTCCCCCAGCTAAATCGATCGATCCATAACGCTCGATTCGGCGTGCGCTAAGTGCTTGCCAAACATCGGCTGGAGGATAAACAACAGGAGGCTCATCGACGAAAGGCACTAAGGCTTGCTCGTTTAAGTAAAGAGAATCGACGAACGCTCGATTGCGTTGGCTCACAACATTTCGAATCAACTGTTCGTTCGAAGCCATGTTGGATTCGATGTTCACCACTTTGTCCATTATTGTGTCGCGGTCGATTGCCGTAATCTGCGGTGCAATCTCGATGTTGGCCGCCGAAAAAAGTTGTTGAGCCATAAGAGAATTGTATCGCTCCACCAATTGTTGCACGGTCGCGCTGCGACGCTCGGATTCTGCAATCAGTCGTTTGGACGCCGCTTGACTTGATTGAACGGCTTCCTTTCTAGCTTGCTGCTCTTTTAGATTCGCTTCCGCGCGAGCAGCGGACTGAATTGCCGAGGCAATACTTGCATCAAGCCTCGACCTGTCTGCTGAGTTCAATTCCGTCGCCCTGCGTATCTGGTCCTGCCAAGCCTTTAGTGCAAATTTGCTGGCAGTTGGGTCTCGACTTTCGCGAGCTGTCCGCAGCTCACTCTTGACTTGCGACTCCAACTGCTGCGCTGCAACTTTGCGAAGCCCTTCGTCCTCTGCCAATAAATTGGCGGCTTCAGACCGATCATTGGTGGCGCCGATTGCTCCCAAATTCGAATTGGAATTCGTAATAGGATTATCGGTTGGACTTTGGGCACAAAGTTGGTTCCAATGAAAGTAACCTATCAAGGTCAAAAAAGTGAAGACTCGCGTTTTGCGAAGGAGTGATGTTAACATATTCGATATCCCATTTGTTGAATCAGAAGCGAGGACGTGCTATCCAACGAGGAACGCACACGAAAGAGAGTTTCGAGCATTTACTTCGAACAATGGATCAATCGAACTATGGATCAATAGAGTACGACTCGTACCTTGAATTCGATTGAGCGAGGCTTTCCGCTTCAGCTGAAGCCAACGCGACTAGACGCATCGCTGCTTGTACTTCCAATCTTGAAAAGAACAGTTCAATGCCGGTGTACTCCGATATGACGCGCGGCTTATGAACGAGTTCGTCCCAAGTAAGTCCATTTGCAAAATGCCAAGCCGCTGCTTGAGCGACTTTTTGGCTTACCTTCCCCGTCGCTAAGCCAAGGCAAATTCCTTCGACGACAGGCGAGTCGTTGACGTCTGCGAGTCGTACCAGTTTGTACTTCATTCGTGGGTTCGGGTCGGCCTTTCCGTGATTGAGGCAGACAGTTGCAACAGTCATTTTGCGAGGCCTATCGGGTTCCACTCGAAACAGCCCGCCGCCGCCACCAAATCCCCCTCCCCCTCCTCCACCACCGCCAAGCCCACCGCCGCCAAGCCCACCGCCGCCGAGTCCACCACCACCACCGCCGAATCCGCCTCCAACTCCTTGCCCTCCGCCGCCGGCACCGCCTAGTCCGCCTCCTCCCAGCCCACCACCGCCTAGCCCACCACCGCCAACTCCTCCCAGTCCCTGCGCCAGAACAGGTACCGCTCCGAAGGTTTTGGGAAGGATGATGTTTAGCGGATCTGGTCCATTGTTTTTGAAGATCAGATTGGCTTCCGTTGCATCCTTTCCGATGAAGTTCACATTCAACAAGCCCTGATCCATTGCATCGAAAAGTTCAATTGATCTCGCCTCTGACTTAGCCGCCTTGTTTGTTTTCTTAGGGGTGATTGAAGGACGCTTTGCGGTGACGCTACTGTCCGAGGGATTATCGTCCGCGTGCAGCCCTGCAAGTGGAAGAAGCAACAGCAACACCAAGGAAGATAGGTTCAAACATGCAACCAAACGGATCGCGCTAAGTGAAACGGACATCTTAAGTTCCTCAAGAAAACGAAACGCAACAGGGTGGCAGCGATCCACAATCACGGCCTAATCGAAGGATACCTCTGCCCTGTTTCAATCGATTAACGATTGAGTAACGTTTCGGTAAAGTTCGTGCGAATTGGCAATTCAAACCAAAACTCGGCTTTCCCATCACCGAATGAATGCCCCACGTTTCCTCCGTGTGCTTGAATCAACTCTTTGACGATCGATAGTCCCAGGCCAGTGCCTCCATATAACCTTGACCGTGATGTCTCACCTCGCTGAAAGCGTTCGAAGAGCGAAATACTGGAGTCGATCTTCTGCTCATCAGTTTCATTCACTAGCGAAAATCGAATCCAAGGTTTCGCAACCGTTAGCGTCGCTTCGATACTACCGCTTGGCGGGGTATACCGAAACGCATTCTCAAAGAGATTGGTTAAGACCTGGGCAATGCGAGACTTATCAGCTGTAGCGATAACTTGCTGAGGGGATTGCAAACTTGCTGATAGCGATTTCCCATCCAATCGCGGCTTGAACCGTTTATGCGTGTCTACAATGAGTTCGTTGAGATCAAATGATGCGACCTTCAAGTTCGCTTTGGCGGCCTCGGAACGCTCGAGTTGCAAAAGCTCTTCTACAATTTGCACTAAACGAATGGTTTCCTCATGGACAGAGATGAAAACGGACGTGTCCGGAGAAATGACACTGTCTCGCAATCCCTCCATGTAGCCTTGTATGTTGGTGAGGGGCGTTCGCAACTCATGAGCTATATCTGCAATAAAGTTCTTCCTCAGCCTTTCTCCTCGCTCAAGCCCATCCGCCATCGCATTAAAGGTTTTCGCCAACGTCGCGATCTCCCCGCAAGCAGCCGCAGAAACGCGCAAGCTGTAATCGCCACCCGAAATCAATTGTGCAGAGCTAGTCAATTGGTGGATTGGAGAAATCAACCGAAAGTAAAACCACAAGCTGAATGCGGATGCGACCAAGAACCCCGCAAGTCCGTGAAATCCAAACCCAATTGCAAAGACAACGATGCTAATTGAGATTGAATTCACAAGCAAAAGTTTGGTTATGAGCCGTGTCGGCGCTAGCATTCTTCGGACACATCTGAAAAACGATATCCAATCCCTCGCACCGTATGAATGAAAGTGGGTGCGTTTGGGTCGTCGCCGATCTTCTGCCGCAGTTTGCCAATGTGGACGTCAATCACGCGATCGATGACCAGCTCTCCATTGGGATATAGTTTGTCAAGGAGTTCGTCGCGTCGAAAAACTTTGCCCGGATGTGCAATCAGACATTGGAGCAAAGTAAATTCGGCAGGAGTCAACGACAAATATTCGCCGCCTAAAGAAAACCGCCGTTTGTCCGCATCGTGACGCAGCCTCGTTTCACCAACCATCGAGCCAGAAGGCGCCGTTGACGTTTTCGTTGCGTCTTGATCCTGGGATCGACGGAGGAGTGCTTTGACCCGAGCGATCAATTCTCTTGGGCTGAACGGTTTTACGACGTAGTCGTCCGCTCCCAAATCAAAGCCTAGAACGCGATCCGATTCGTCGTCGCGCGCCGTTAGGAACAGAATAGGAACTTTTGATGTTTTGCGAATTTCCTCGCAAACGCGGAATCCATCCAGCTTTGGAACCATTACGTCTAAGATCACAAGGCTAGGTGCGCAGCTTGAAAAATTAGCGATCGCGCTTGGTCCGTCGAAAGCTAAAACAGAATCGAACGATTCGTTTCGCAGATAGGTTTCAATTAAATGCGCGGTTTTCACGTCATCTTCGGCCACAAGAATGCGCAGGGGAGAGCTTCGTTCCATAGTCATTTAGGTAGCGAGGTAAAATGCACGAGCCAGCACAAACGGCGATACCGGCTTCGACGATGCCTCTACCTGGACGTTTCAAGAGGTGGCAATCTTACGAAACAACTTTCTTCCTCGGGTTCCATTTGCATATGTTTGAACCAAAATCACATGCGGGAACTCGTTCTGCCAGTGAAAATGGTACACTTTGCATGCAATGCAATATTTTCACGCATGATAGACCTTTTGGCTTCTAGGTGTCGACACTTTTCCGCCCAATGAACATCCGACAACTCTCCATTTGGCCTTCGAGTAGGCCATGCGCACCATTATTCCTGCCCACAATTCTATTATTTCTGACCGTCTTCCCCTTCTCCGCGTTCGTTGTTTTCGCCCAAGATCTGCCGATCCTGACGTCCATCGAGCAGATTCATCAAATCAAGACGGAGGACTTGGCGAAGGGATTCCCGGTTGATCTCGAATGCGTCGTCATGTGCTACGAACCGGATTGGCCGATTCTGTTTGTTAGCGATGGACGCGATGGTTATTATGCCGGTAACCCCCGAAATCTGTCGCTCAAGCCAGGCGATCGAATTCGAATCCAAGGAAAACTAAACGAATACCGCTTCCCAACGAACTGCACCTATCAGCCCTCCGACAATGGAATCGATCTCCCTCGTGCCAAGGTGGTGGATTTCGAGAGACTTCAGTCGGCCTTGGACGACAGCCAATTGGTGGAAATCGAAGGTCAGTTTATCGGAATCAATAACGAGGGTTCACAGGCTTGCTTGGAATTACGCTCGCAAACGAGCGGTCGTTTTCGTGCTCTGATCAATGGTGGCAAAATTGAAGCAAGCGAACTGCGAGGCATGTTGGGCAAGCGACTTCGCTTGCGCGGGGTTGTTGGAGCGAGGTTTGACGAATTTCAACGATGGAGCGGATTTCAGATTTGGCTCCGTTCTTCAAACGATATCGAAGAACAAGAGAAACCAAGCGAGCCATTCGTGATCCCCCTGAGGCCCATTTCGGAACTTACTGCGGAGTCCATTGTCGCATCCAATTCAAGTTACTTCCGAACCCAAGGTGTCATGACCTATCAACTATCACCATCCATGCTCCTGTTGCAGGATAGCTCTCATCAGCTTTTTATTGAACTGAACAAGGCCGGCAAATTGCCTCTCGACCTCTCGTACGAAGTGACAGGAACCTTGGACACCAGTGTTACGCCTCCAATTCTCAGAATGGCAGAAGTGGTACCGTCTGAGAGAACTTTTGCCATCAACACCACTGCTATATTTTATTCATTGGAAGAGCTTGTGGCGGGCGACTTTAGCGGTCAATTGGTACAAACGGAGGGGACTTATTTTGGCCCATTTGAGGTTCGAGGTCAGCATGGTTTTTTCCTGCAGTCGCAAAATTATCTCCTTCCGGTTTTCTTAGAAAGCGAAATGCTCAGCGACGTGGCAAAGGGCACAAAAGTCCGGGCCTTCGGCATTTGGATTCAACAAAAGTCGTTGGTTGGATTCAATATCGGATCCAATGCACTCCATGTCCATTTAAGCGATATCAAACTTGGTACGCAATTGCCCTGGTTGCTCATTTCGGTGATCGGTATTTCAGCCGCGGTCACGAGCTTGAGTGCAGCCTGGGTCGTAACCCTGCGTCAGCAAGTTCGACGCAAAACGCAGCAGACTCAAGCACTCAACATCAAGTTGACGAGTGACCTCAAGGCACGCACCATTGCAGAGGAAAACCTTCGTACAGCAACGGAAAATCTTGATGTGTATCGCAAAATTGTTGACCAGCACGCGATTGTTGCGGAAACGGATTGTGTAGGAACGATCATTCATGTCAATGATGCTTTCTGCCGGATTAGTGGCTACACGCGAGATGAGTTGATCGGACAAAACCATCGCATTCTAAACTCAGGGGTCCATTCACCATCCACTTGGACTGAAATGTATAAGTCTGTGGCTGACATTGGTTACTCGCATGACGAGATTTGCAATCGCAAGAAGAACGGGGATTTGTATTGGATTGACACGACCATCGCTTCACTTTTTGACACCAATGGAAAGTTGCGAGGCTACTTCGCGATCAGCACAGATATCACCTCCCTAAAGGATGCTCAATCGCAAGCTGAGTCGGCGAATCGCAGCAAGAGTGAGTTCCTTGCAAACATGAGCCATGAAATCCGGACTCCGATGACAGCCATACTTGGGTACGCAGACATCCTGGCCGAGCAACTGGAAAGCAGGACGGACCCAAAGCCAGCCATTGAATGCATCGAAACGATCCGACGAAATGGAGAACACTTGCTTTCGATCATCAACGACATCTTGGACATTTCCAAAATCGAAGCGAACAAGATGACGGCGGAGCAAATCAAAGTTGCCCCAATTCAACTCGTTCAGGAAATCGTCGAATTGATGATGGTCAAATCCAATGCAAAAGCGCTCACGCTGAAAACGGAGTTCGATACGAGTGTTCCACAAACGATTCAAACGGACCCGACTCGACTCCGCCAGATCTTGGTCAATTTGGTGGGCAACGCGATCAAATTCACGGAAATCGGCGGCGTGACGATCTTAGTTCGCATGGATGCAAGCCAACCAGATCAAATCTTCTTTGACGTCATCGACACTGGCATCGGTCTTAGGGAAGATCAGTTTGCAAACTTGTTTCGTTCGTTCGAACAAGCCGACACGTCCATGACACGAAAATTTGGTGGTACAGGGCTTGGATTGAGAATCAGCAAACGATTGGCTGAAATTCTTGGTGGAACCATCACGGCCACCAATTCGGATGGCGGCGGCTGCATTTTTACGGCAAGTGTCGCCGTAGGAAGCTTGGCTCCAGACGATTCTGGTGCTGTTTTGCCTAGTTTCCATTCAACGCTAAGATTGGATGCAAATCACGAAAAGCATATCGTTCCAACAGCACCCTCTGCGTACGCGAATGCCCTTGCAGGCTATCGAATTCTGCTAGTCGAAGACGGTCCGGACAATCAACGGTTGATCTCATTCCATCTTCGCAAAGCTGGCGCAACGGTAGAAATCCTCGAAAACGGGAGAATGGCAGTTGAGCGAATTACGCAGGAGGGAACAATCGACGGCGAAATGACTAACGTCCGAGACTTTGATGTCATATTGATGGACATGCAGATGCCCGTCATGGATGGTTACGAAGCAACGCGCATCTTGAGACAAAAAGGATGTCGAATTCCTATCTTGGCCGTAACAGCCCATGCGATGGAACTCGATGAAGCGAAATGCCTTGAAGCGGGTTGCGATTTTCGATTGACGAAACCCATCGACAAAAACTTGCTCATTGATACCTGTGCACGCTGGGGAGAGACGAGCTCCTCCTTCACGATCTAGTTTGCGTGCTAGGCCTGGATCATTTCGAACTTAAACCAATTGGACTTCACATGAAACCACAACTCACTTGCCTTTTTCATCTTCTAATATGTATGCCGGCTAGTTTCGCAGACGAAACTCCGAAATCGAAAGAGACAAAAACTCCAGAACGTATAGCACTGTGGGATGGCCCCGCCCCTGTGGGCGACGGAGCCGCAGAGAATGCAAACGCATGGATAACCGTGCATCGGCCCGCCGGCAATAGCAGCCACACTGCAATCGTGATTTGCCCAGGCGGAGGCTATGGCGGTCTCGTCGTTGAGCCCGAGGGACATGGAATTGGGGCATGGTTAAACAAGCACGGAATCACGGGCGTCGTCCTCGAATATCGACTACCCAAAGGACGTCATGCAGTGCCACTTTTGGATGCTCAACGAGCCATCCGAACCGTTCGAGCCAACGCGAAAGCTTGGGACGTATCGCCTGAAAAAATCGGCATCATGGGGTTTTCCGCAGGCGGGCATCTCGCTTCGACTGCAGCTACCCACTTTGATGACGGAAAACCGTCCGCAGCCAACGTGATCGATCAAACCGGTTGCCGTCCAGATTTCGCCATCTTGGTCTACCCTGTGGTAACGTTTCTCGGCGACAAAACCCATCAAGGCACGAAAACCAATTTGCTTGGCAAGGAGCCTTCGGCTGATCTCGTCAAGCTGTACTCCAATGAGTTGCAGGTAACCTCCAAAACTCCGCCAATGTTCCTCGCACATGCTCTGGATGATAAACCCGTTCCACCTGAAAACAGCCAAGCCTTGTTTGCTGCTCTTCAAGCGAACAAGGTAACAGCAAAGTACCTTGAGCTTCCCACTGGAGGCCATGGCTTAAATGGATATCGAGGCCCCATGTGGGACGCGTGGCAGGAACAATCACTCGCTTGGTTAAAAGAACAAAACAAAACGAATGCCAAGTAGCCTATAGCGGAACGGCGCAAGCCGTCCGGTGAACTTCGTTTAACAGTCAGCCGAAGGCGTACTGCCAAAAGAACGCGGTACGCCTACGGCTGACCGTTAAACGACTAAATCGACTCGCCAATCGTTAGTTTCTTAACTTCTTAACCAAAAAATCAATCGAGCTCCGAAATTCAGGATCTTGTTGACCAGGATATGAAACGCGGCAGTCCACGCCTATTTCCTTGCATCGCTTCGCGAACTCGATGCCATAGATGGCTGAGTGTGTCGGATCTGGCTCTTTGCCACCAAACACAGGCTCGGTTTTCTGATTTGGATATTCAAGAAACAACATTGGGTCATCCTTGGAGACGAGTTCAATAGGAGAATACTCCTTGATCCAGGGAAGTACTTTTTCTCTGTTCTGAATCAGCAACTCAAATTCGTCAGCGCGACTGCGACCTTTGGTTGCGAATCCAAATGCATGTCCTCCATAAATTGAATTGGAAATCCAGACTCGAAGCTGTTGGGCATCGAGAGAAGTTTGCGCACCTGTGACGGCAGCAAATTGCAGACGCGTCGACTGCCGAGCGATCGGGTCCTCGCTCTTGGGATCGGCCAGGTCATTGTGCAATGCCAACCAAAGGGATGTACATGCGCCAGCCGACCCGCCAGTCGCGCCGATCCGCGTCGGATCGATATTCCACTCAGTCGCTTTGGCGCGAATCGACTGAAGCGCCCGTGCTGCATCTTCAACACATGCCTTCACCGGTGGCTCGACCTTTTGCTCCATCGCCTGCGGAATGAATCGATAGTTGATGGCGGCAACCGAAATTCCTGCGTCCAACAAAGTCTGGATCGGGCGATTTCCATAGCTCGTTTTGTCCCCATTCATCCAACCGCCACCGTGGATCAAAAGCACAACAGGTGTTGGCTTGTCAGACTTGGCCTGCCAAAAATCAAACTTTTGGCGTTCCGAGTCCTTGCCATAGGCGATGTCCGCAAAGGTTGGAGTAGGTCTCTCAGGCGGTTGCTTAGCAGCAGGCGTCTCTTTCCCCTTTGCCTTGGCGGGTGCCTTATCTTGAGCGAAAACACTAGAACCGAAAACACATAATGCAAGTGCCAAAAACCACTTCATGGGAGAGTCCTTGATGGGAACAAAGGAGGAGAGTAAATCACATTGGCGGAAGTCGCCGATGGCTACTTGCCAAACAATCGAACATCGTCGAAATCATTCATGTCGTCAAACGAACCAAATCCGATACGGCCTTTGCTGAAGGTTTTGTCGGTCGCGACGAGATGCGGCTTTTTCATGTCGTCGAAGTAAACCTCGATCGATCCCGCGGTACTGTCGCGTATGACTTTTACCGTATGCCATTTGTCATCCCATGGCACTTCCGCTTTGTTGTCCGTCAGTGGGCGACGAGGCTCAGCGTTTACGATCATGATTTGCCCGCTTGCAGGATCAGGTTTGGCGCCGAGATGCACGTAGTAGAAATGCTCGCGATCTTGATGACAAAAGAACGCACAGCAGTCGCGGTGATTTCCCGTGTCCTTCGTGCTGCGAACTTTGAAGATCAAAACGAAGTCGGATAGTTGAACCTCCTTGATCAGAGCGATATTGTGCGGGCTTCGAACTTTGGGTTGGTAGTCGCTGACTCGTTTGTTGAGACCAAATGACTTCTTGCCTGCTTCCTCGTGTAGGTACCAGGAAGCGTCATCGGTTGTTTCCCACCGATCGCGTCCCTTCTCAAAATCCTCGCTAAAAACCAAAGGCAATCCCCTGGACTCGTCTTCCGATTGTCCAAGCAACGTCTGCGAAGCCGCCAGCAGGAAGAATGGTAACGAGCAAAACAAGTGGGATGCAAAACAAAAGGGAGGACGATTTGACATAGCGAGAGTTGCAGTGGGAGGAATGGCAAGCAAAAACAAAACCCCATGGTACGTTGACTTGGCTTCGTTTCGCAATGCCCCTACGGTAAGGCGAGCGGCAGGCTGCATTATCCCAACTCGAAGCGTAAGCGAGGGGCAAATTCGCAGGTCCCTCACTCACGTTTCGGGTTATGATTGGTAGTTTTCACGCTCCCGCTGGCCTAATTATGGGGATCGAGTTGCATTGCTGGCCGGGGCTGGGATAATGCGTGGTCGGTTTTCGAGCCATAATTTGATTGGTGACTCGAGAAACCCTGGCTGGACAATTCGTTTGTGTTCGGCAAATTGCATTCTCTCGATCATTGGAGCTGAAATATGTTGCGAAAGAAATTGATTTTGACTTTAACGCTCTGCGCAGCCATGCCTTCGGCGTTGCTCCAGGCGGATAACGGCTTAAAAGAAGGAACTCCAGATATGAAGCATGCTGGCCCTTTGGCTTTCGCCCCACATGGCGTTCTGCTCGTCGGTGACACTCTATCGGCAGCTATTTACGCCATCGACACCGGTGACGACAAAGCTGTTGCTGGTGAAAAAACGGTCAACATAGAAGGGGTTAATCAAAAGATCGCTGCGATGATGGGCTCGGATGCTGCAGATACCGTTATCAATGATTTGGCCGTCAATCCGTTGAGCGGAAATTTGTACCTGTCGGTTTCACGTGGACGTGGTCCAGATGCTGCACCCGTCATTTTCAAAGCGGATTCCAAGGGTGCTCTGACCGAACTCAGTCTAAAGAAAGTCAAGTTCAGCAAGGCAGCCATCGCCAACGCTCCCGCTTCCCAAGAAGGTCGACGCAATCCTCGATTGAGCGCGATTACCGACATGCAGTACAAGGATGGCAAAGTGGTAGTGGCTGGTCTCTCCAACGAAGAGTTCGCGTCCAAGCTTCGAGTCCTCAAGTACCCATTCGACGGTAGCGGGCAAGCCACGAGCGTAGAGATGTATCACGGTGCACACGGCAAAGTCGAGACGGCTTCGCCTGTTCGAACCTTCACAACTTACGAAGACACCGTATTGGCCGCGTACACATGCACACCCTTGGTTTCAATTCCTGTCGAAGATCTCAAGGACGGAGCCAAGACCAAGGGAAAAACGATCGCCGAACTTGGCAACATGAACCAGCCGCTGGACATGATCGTTTACAAGAAGGGCAACCAAGATTACTTGCTGATGGCCAACTCAGCCCGCGGCGTGATGAAACTGAAATTGAGCAAAGGGGATATCGATGCGACCAAGGCAATCGATTCGCCAATTAAAAGCACCGCTGGACTTCCCTTTGAAACCCTCAAGGACCTGAAGGATGTCGTCCAGTTGGATAGACTCAGCGACAATCAAGCTGTCTTGCTAGTCAACAATGCAGGCCGACAAGACATTCGATCCATCGATTTGCCGTAGCGTCAAAACTGTTTTTCAGTTCAAGGTCACATCCGGCAGATGTGACCCACTAGGGTGCTGCGACGAACGGCGATAATGCATAAAGTGAGGCGGGAACATCACCTGTTACCAGAAACTCGACCACGAATTTCAGCCTCGGGAAACGCGCCTAGCATTCGGCTATCGTTTGCTTCCGCCGGATTGTCGCCAAGAAGGTAGTAGTGCCCCTCCGGCACAGTATAGGGGTGTGGTCTCGTTTGCCCATCCGCAACGTCGGAGGAAAACGTTAATTGCTGAAGGTGCTGCGGAGGAGTCAAGGGTTGTCCATCAACGATAATCTTCCCGCCCGAAATGGAAACGGTCTCACCTGGCAATCCGATCACACGTAGTATCTTGGCAATGTATGCTCCTGTTGGCTGCTCCTGAGGATCTAAGACGACGACCTCCCACCTTGCGGGCTTCACACGCCGGTAGGCATGTACGTCGACCGCAAGGTATTCGCGCGTGATCGTCGGCGCCATCGCGAGCGAGCCTCCTGCCTCCATGATCTTGTAGTCGGGCTGTCGCATTACGCGATTGACATACCACCCAAGTCCAGCAGCAACCAAAGTCGTAACCATGAGAAGCGTGGAGATTCTGAATCGAAAGAGTCGCTTATTCACAGAGGATACTCACCATCTACTAGAGCTGCCTTTTGCTATCGACCGATTTCAGCAGTATTCGCCAAAAGAGACCTGACCCCTTTATCGTCCGTCGATGCCTTCTACCCATCATCCTGTTTTCTTTTCGTGTGTTTCGTGTATTTCGTGGTGTAGCTCCACTAATAAGAAACGACGTCATCGAGGTAGGTTTTCTAGCGACGAACCTTGGGCTCCAACGAGACAAGCTCGTTGGGGGCGAGGAGATTTATGGGGATATGTCTTCTAGCACACCAAGCATGTTGCGAACGCTGGGCGCAAGGCCCAATGTTTGCGAGGTTCGATTGGGACGGCGTGTTTCGGCTCAACGCTTCCAACCCTGAGATCGAATTTGTGGCACGATCTGGTTATCGGGCTCTAATCCCGTTGCTTTCGCCAGTCCCAGTTCGGCTGGACTGGCGCCTACCCAATCCGATTTTCGCCCAGTTATCGTTATACGACCCGTACCAAGCTCCACTTCCAAGAAACCGAACAGCGCGTCCTGATAAGGGCATGTGCTGCTCTGAGAAGGGAACTTTGCGTGAATCTCCGGTGAGTAACTTTCGTGTTTGTACTTACTTCCCACCCAATAGTATGCCGCTGAGTTGACGTGCCAATAGTGGACTCCGTCAATCTCAAGCAATTCATCAATGTGTGTGTGGCCATTAATGGCTACCAGGACACGTTCTGCATTAGCTGATAGCAGGCGCTGAACGGCTTTCGCATTATCGACGCAAGCAGGTCCAGCTAGAGGTTGATGACAGAAAACAATCATAGGCCCGGGGTGCTTGAGTTCTCCAGCCAACCACTCCAATTGATCGCTCCCGATATGGGCTGGATAGCCAGCTCCGTGATCCAATGGTCGATCATTACCATCGAGCACAATCACCTTGAGGCCACGCACATCGACAGAATAGAATCGATTTTTCATCCCCCAAACATCGACAACTTGAGCGGACTTTAATCCACCATCGGTATCGTGATTTCCAATGACATGCAATGGCATCGAATGAGCCGAGTTGAACGTCTCGATGACTTTGCGATTCTTCGCGATCGGCGTCGCAAAATCTCCTAACTGCACCAAAGCGTCCACCGACTGTTCCTTTGCGGACTGCAGAAAACTGTCCAATCGCCCTTGGGCGTCATAAACAAGGTCCTGATGGAGATCGGCGATCAGTCCGAATTTGATCGGTCGAGCATCAACCGAGTTCTTCGCAAATAGAGATCTCGCGGGGAAAACGAGGGTGGACGCGATCCCTTTGACGAAAGTACGACGCAAGACGGTTCGGGGTTGACTTTCATTCGCGTGATTCCGGTTGGTCGTTCGCATGTCATTTGCCTCATTTTGTTGTTAATTACTATTCGCTTCCGATCCTTTTCCGTGCGTAAGCCGCGGTCTCGACTTTCGTCGAGAACTAGGAAACCGGGGCTAGCGCCCAACGGCTAATTACCACGTAAAACACATTAATGCGTGTAGTATTGAACCGATTATCGGTACAGCAGCTGTGCTTCACGGATTCTCAAGAAGTCACTGACTCCATCGCGAATCGCCGGATCGAGTTCTTCGCCCCCTTTGCCATCGAGCAGCAGTTTCAATGTCGCTTGATTGCTTAGCAACCGATTGAGGCTCTTGGTCTCCCAAGCCACCGGATACAGGCGACGCAACGTTGCGGCCAAATTCAATCCGACTCTCACGGGCTCGATCGCTTTTCGATCCGTAATAATAATGTTGACGCCTTTGCACAATTCGCCAGGATATTTGGTCGCAGTTGGCGTGAATTCAATCGGCACAAACGTCACTCCCGGCATTTGCAATTGGTTCAACGACTTCGCCAATTCGCGACCATCCATCCAAGGCGCTCCGACGACTTCAAACGGAGTATCCGTTCCGCGTCCGACAGAGACGTTCGTTGTTTCGATCAGTCCGACGCCAGGATACAGGAGGGCTTCGGTAAGACTTCGCATGTTGGGCGACGGATTCACCCAAGTCAAACCGGTCGCATCCCAATAGTCCGCTCGCTGCCATCCTTCGCATGCGATCACTTGCAGGTCCAAGTCCAATTTCAATTCCTGTTTGAACAGCCGCGCCAGTTCGCCAATCGTCATCCCGTGTCGTACCGGCAATCGATGAAAACCGACAAACGATTCGGATTTGGGATCCAACATAGGCCCGACTATATCGACGCCATTGATCGGATTCGGACGATCGAGCACAACAAATTTGCGTTGATGGGCCGCTGCCGCAATCATGGCTTCGCCCATCGTCGAAATGTAAGTGTAAAACCGAGTGCCGATATCTTGGATGTCAAAGACGACCACATCAAGATCGGCTAACATCTCCGCAGTTGGTCGACGGGTCTCGCCGTATAAGCTAACGATTTTGGTGCCGGTTCCTTTGTCTTCGCTATCTGACACCTTATCGATATCCAGCTTGCCCTCGAAACCATGCTCGGGGCTGAACAGTACCTTGAGCTTCACATTTGGCGCGCCTTGAATCAGCTTCACAGCGCTCTGGCCTGCCAGATTGCGGCCCGTGTGATTGGTTATAAGGCCAACACGCTGGCCGGCGAGTTCGCGAAAACCGTTTCGTTCCAGGAGATCCAGCCCCGTAAGGACTGGCGTGCGCATCGGCGTACTCGCTGGCTTTGCATCGTTCAGCGAAGCGGCCACCACATTGAGAATCTTTCCCGCCAGAGGATTGACTAGCCCTTTTCCGTTCGGATGAACTCGGTTGCTCAAGAAGATGAAAAACAAATCCAAGTCGGGATCAATCCAAAGCACATTGCCCGTGAACCCACCGTGGCCGAAGGCGGATGGACTGAGCAGATCACCGCGATTGATCGAAAAACCAGTCCTTTTATCCCAACCCAATCCCCGAATTCCGCCTGGGACCGTATAGGCCTGAGTCATGGTCGCGACCGTCGAAGGCGACAGGATTTTTGCTCCACTGTTTCCCTTTCGCAACATCATCCTCGCGTAGAGGGCAATGTCTTCCGCGGTTGAGAAAAGACCAGCATGGCCCGCGACACCACCCAGCGCGTAGGCTCGTGGGTCGTGCACCTCTCCTTGCATCCAACGTCCCTCGCGCTGTTCGGTCGGTGCGCATTTGGCTTTCAGATCGTCCGATGGCAGAAAGCCTGTTTTGGTCATCCCAAGCGGTTGGAAAATCGTCTCGTTCGAAAAATCCTTGAGCGTCTTACCACTGAGCTTTTCTACGATTTTGCCGAGCACGATGAAGTTGACGTCAGAATATTTGAACGCTGTCCCAACGGGCGAAGTCAGTTTCAGTTCGCAGATGCGTTCCCAAGCTTTTTCGGGACCATCTTGGTAGTCTGACATGGCATTGTCCGCAATCAATCCGCTTCGGTGCAACAACAAGTCTTGGACCGTGATCGTTTCTTTTTCGTTTGGTCCGAAGGAAGGAAAGAGAGCCACAACCTTATCGAGCAAACTTAACTTGCCCTGCTCAATGAGCTGCATAATGCTCGTCGCGGTCGCAACCGGCTTGGTGATCGATGCCATATCGAATACGGTGTCCACGGTCATGGCCTCGATCGATGGCTCAACGCGTTTGTTGCCATAGGCTTTTAGGAGCAAAATTTCGTCTCGACGTCCGACGCAGATAACACAGCCAGGCATTTTCCCATCGGATATGCCGGTCTGTACCAGTCCATCGATCATCGCAACCCGATCGGCTGCCATCCGCATTATTTCAGGATTTGCGGCGACTTTTGCCTGAGATACGTCTTGAGCACATAAAGAAAAACCGGCGAGCCCCGAAAGCATCGCAAGAATGAATGCTGGAACCGTCTTGAAAAAATACTTGTGTGAAATCATGAATCGTTTCTTTCGAGTGATGTCCAGCCAAAGCGAACTACAAAATTTAATGTACCGTAGGCTGGGTTCAATGTCCCGTCCGATAATTTGTTCGGGACACGTTAATTTGTTCGGGACAATGGTCCCAAACTACAATAGGGACTTCTCAGCATGCCGGTCGTATAGCAGTGAAATCATAAGTCCGGAAAAGTAAGTTGTTAACGAACCAAAAACGGCCAATAGCGTGCCTGCGATCTTAAGGTCCCATAATGGTAGTCCGAATTGAATGAAGAGCATGACGCACAATCCTATCGTTGCCCCACATAAGGCTCCCATCTGATTCGCTCGTTTGGTAAAAGTCCCGAGCGCAAAAAGGCCGAGCAAAATACCCGAGGAGAAACCTGCGATGGTCAACGCGTTGTCGATCACGCTTTTATTGAATGTACTTGCCCAAACGCCGATCGCAATTTGCAATCCGCCAAAGAAAATCGTGAGCAATCGAGTTGTCCATACTTGTCGGCTTTCCGAGGGTGGAACGGAGCAGCTTGGCAACCACAAGTCGCTTACCACCGACGAAGCGGACGCGCTGAGTGAACTGGAGAGCGTGGACATCACGGCGGCCAAGATAGCCGCTAACATCAATCCGATCAGCCCTGTGTTGGCAGGGAACGAATGGATCATGAAGTGCGAGAAGATCGCATCGTTTTTGATCCCAGGCGGCAATGTTTCTTGGGTCGCATAAAAGCAGGCAAGCAGCATTCCAATAAAAAGGAACAGAGCAAACTGGGCGAAGACAACAACTCCACTCCAGAGAATGGCGCGAGCCGCATCGCGTTGGCTGCGTGAACTCAGATAGCGTTGAACCATCATCTGGTCCGTCCCGTGCGAACCTAGGGAAAGGGCTGCTCCACCGATCAAACCTGCCCATAAGGTATAAGGCTGCGTCAAAGAAAACTGCGGATCAATAAACGCAAACTTATTGTTCGCTTTTGCAAATTCAAAAAAACTGCTCCAACCATTTGGCAAGTAGCTTACGATGACAAAAACGGCAGCAATGCTACCGACCATGTAGATCACGAATTGCACGCAATCGTTCCAGACAACCGATCGCATGCCACCGACATAGGTGTAGAGCATGGTGATGACACCGATCGCGACTGCGCTCCAGACTAGCGGCCAACCAACCAATTCCTGCAAGACCATCGCAGCCAAAAATAGCCGTAAGCCATCGCCCAAATTTCGTGTCACCAAGAAGAGGACGGATGCGATGCGTTTGGTCTGGATTCCAAAACGGGTGCCGAGAATTTCGTAGGCGCTCATCAACTTGCCTTCGAAGTAGCCCGGCAAAAGAAAGACCACGACGAGCACGCGACCGAGCACGAACCCCATCGCCAATTGCAGGAACTTAAAGCCGACATCTCCGAAACCATGGCCTGGAACACTTAGTACTGTGGCGGTACTGGTTTCGGTTGCCACGATCGAACCGAGAATGGCCCACCAAGGCAGGTTGCGATCGCCCAACAAGTACGCTTCGACGGAGCTGTTTTTCCCGCGAAATCGGAGGCCAATCACGACCGACGAGAATACAGCTACAACCAAAACGACGATATCAATGATTCCAAGTGGGAGACTCATCCGTTTCCTTCAGATAGGGTATGATCAATATTTGAATCGTTCTGCGAATCGGCAGACGAATTCGATCCACATCATAGACTATCCCGAACGATTTTTCTGCCTCACCCTATGCACCAACTTGTAACAGAACAGCCCAACGCGATTTCAACGGGCATCGACACCCTTTCTACCCTCGAAATCGTTCAATTGATGAACGCTGAAGACCGCAAGGTAGCGTTGGCGGTTGAGCAAGAAAGTCCAGCCATCGCCAAGGCAGTCGACGTTATTGCGTCACGAATTGCGGCAGGTGGCCGACTTCTCTATTTAGGAGCCGGAACATCGGGCCGCTTGGGGGTCTTGGACGCCTCGGAATGCCCGCCAACGTTCAACACGCCGCCAGAAATGGTCATCGGGATCATCGCTGGCGGCGTGACCGCCTTGACCTCTGCAATCGAAGGGGCCGAGGACGATTCGGCATCAGCCGTTGTTGATTTGAAGGCTCGCGCACTATCCAGCCGAGATGTACTGGTAGGCATCGCATCTAGCGGCCGCACACCCTATGTCATTGGCGGTCTGAGCTACTCCCAATCACTCGGCGCTTTTGCGATCGGTCTAACTTGCAATCCCGATTCTGAGCTCAACACCTGCTCCGATCTTGTGATAGCACCGGTAGTTGGCCCTGAAGTGATCAGCGGCTCGACACGGCTCAAAGCTGGGACCGCAACGAAAATGGTGCTTAACATACTAACCACTGCAGCGATGGTTCGGCTTGGGAAGACCTATGGCAATTGGATGGTGGATTTGCGTGCAACCAATGTGAAACTCAAAGCGAGAAGCGTTCGCATCGTAGCGGCCATCGCGGGCTTAACCGAACAGCAAGCGTCCGAACAGCTCTCGCTATGCGATGGCGAAGTCAAAACTTCGATCGTCGCATCCAAGCGAGCCGTCAATGCAACGGTGGCTCGCGAGTTGCTCAAACAGGCCGAAGGCAAGTTGCGAAAAGCGCTTGAACTGCCAATATGACCCAAGATAACCAACCGCCATGCAAACGCATTCTCGGAGTCGACGGCGGAGGTTCCAAGACCATCGCATGGATCGCCGATGTCGTGCCATCGACTAGGCAACAAAAGTTTGATTTGAAGATTCTCGGGCGAGGCCAAGCAGGGCCAAGCAATCCGAGCTCCGTTGGCTTCGACGCGGCATTCGCCAATCTTGAAGCCGCGATCTCGATGGCAAAAGGCCAAATGCTCGACATCTCCTCGAGGAATAATACCGCGATTGCTACCGCGTGCTTGAGCCTCGCAGGTGCAGGACGAAGGGAGGAGCAAGACCGCATTCGAGAGTGGGCCGATGCAAACTGCTTAGCCGAGAAAACGACCGTCATCGACGATGTGGAGCCACTTCGATTTGCAGCCATGTATGAGCAGGCTCAACTGGAAGATTCCAACCCTGCATCATGGGAGAATAGCATAACGCTGGTGGTTGGTACTGGTTCGATTGCGTGCGGTCGAAACGGGGAACGACTTTCCATACGAGCGGGCGGTTGGGGGTATTTGCTTGGGGATGAGGGAAGCGGTTTTTCCATCGGACTTGCAGGGCTACAGTCACTTTGCAAAGCCCATGACCGAGCGGAAGCGACGACGTCATTTCAAAAAGCGATGCTTCAAAAACTTGGGCTGAGCACCCCGACTGAGCTGGTGCCGTTTATCTATCAGACACCGCTTCCAAGAGCACAGGTTGCGGAGCTTAGTGAAGTAGTGATCGGCCACGCTTCCAGCGACGTAACTGCCGAAAATATTTTGGCGAATTCGATTCAAGCGATGTCCGAACTTGTATCCATCGCAGCCCAACGATTGGAGCTTGAGCATCGCTCGTATTCGCTTGCATTGAGCGGCGGTGTCGTTAGCAATCACCCCACTGTTGTCGCTCGGCTCATGCATGCGTTGGAACTCAAACAACTAGCACCTTTAGCTCTCCATACCGTCCGAGAACCAATTTACGGTGCTCTTTCGTTGGCACGACAAAAGTAGCAGGCACGCTCCGTCGTGCCGTCAGCTGGAGTGAATTGACCATGATTCCTGGTGAACAATTCCTGGTGAACGGCACATGGAATGTGCCTACTACTTTCAAATGCAGTCGTGTGGAATTTGGGACGTGCTCGCTGTTTCCTATTTTGGTGAAATCGCGTAAGGTAAACTCAGTTAGGCGAATGGCAGAACGGAAACTACCCTAGCACGACGCGCAAGCTAGTGAATTTACTGTCCAATTCACTAGCTTGCGCGTCGTGCTAGGTATAGTCGTGCTAGGTATATTGGAACCTGCCGCTCGCCTTAGCACGAAACATAGGGAATCTTGTTTGCCATATTTGCCGAGCTAGTCATGAATCGCATCCGATATTTATGTTTCGCCGTCTGTGCTTTGATTGGTTTGAAAGCACATGCGGTAGAGGCGGAACCAGAGCCAACTGATGCCGAGGTCAAAATTAGCCGGAATGTTGTCTATGGCAACGAAGCCGAACCGGCGCATCGCGCTGACATATACCAATTGAAATCCGTTTCCCCGGACATATTGAACCCTGGAATCATTCTGATCCACGGCGGAGCTTGGTTTGCTGGCGACAAGACCAACGATATCCTCCATGCGAAAAGGCTAGCGAAAATGGGCTTTGTCGTCATGGCCATCAACTACCGATTGGTACCAAAGCACCCGTTTCCAGCTCAGATCGACGACTGTTATCTCGCGCAGGAATGGTTGAATTCGCATGCGAAAGAGCTGGCTGTCAATCCTGATCAAATTGGCGTGTGGGGGTATTCTGCTGGCGGCCATTTAGCAGCATTGTTGGCGACGAACCCCAAGGAGGGTTTACCGCGAATTAAAGCCGCCGTTGTTGGTGCGGCCCCTTGCGATTTGACGCTGGTCCCTGAGGACAGCAAAATACTGTCGAGTTTCTTGGGCGGGAGTCGCGGCAAGTTTCCACAAAGGTATCGAGACGCTTCCCCGGTGACGCACGTCAGTTCCGACGACCCGCCAGTATTTTTGTTTCATGGCAGCAAGGATTGGTTGGTGCCGCCCGTCATGTCAAAAGCGATGCGGGATGTGCTTGAAGAAAAAGGGGTTTCATTTGAATACGTCGTCGTTGACAAAAAAGCGCATTTGATGACGTTCATCGATCATGAAGCGACGGAAAAATCGTTTTTATTCCTAAATACGCACCTCCCCACCGATGTGAATTCTAAATCTCAGAAGTGAACTCAGCCGACAAAACGAATTTCCCGCAACCGAAATGGATTGTGACGGGATAGAATAAAGGAGTTATCAGAATCCAATCCACGAAAGCTGTTCGAATCCCAACCCCATGATGTTGCATCGAAAGTGTTGCTATTTGTTCTTTTCGGTCGCATTTGCGTTTTGCTGGCCAATCGCAGCATTTGCCGATGGTGACACTCGTAATGAAACGCCGACGCCAACGGCGGTCGAGGGTTTGATCCAAGGCTTAAGCGATTCAAGTTATCGCACGCGTCGAGAATCGTTTTTGAAGCTATGCGACCGTTCGATTCCCCTTGACGACTGGCTAGAGGCCGAAACCAAGAGCGGTGACAAACAGCGTGCCGCCCTTGCAACATCGCTAAAGAGGCTACGACGAACCAGTGGCAGTTTGTCCGAGCGTGCCGCGATGATGCAAGACTTCGAAACGTTGAGGGCCTTGAGTGACTCAAACGACAACAAAGTTGATGTCTTGAAACGCTACATGGCAGAAGGGCGTTGGGAAGGACTGATCGAGCTGCTCAGTTTGCTTGAGCCTGCGGTTCGCACCGAGTTGCTCCGCGAAGATGGACTCCTACAATCGATCATCGGCAGAGCTTGGAAATCGGAAAACGAATCTATTGTTCCGAGATTGCTCGACATGGTGTTCATGCCGACAGAGAGGATTCACGCAAATCGACTTTGGAAATCGATGGGAATGCCTGCAGAATGGTCCGTATCACAGAGTCAGAGCTTACCCAGTGTCAAGATCACGGAACTCGAAGCAGATGGGCAAATAGACGAAGCCATTTTGTTAGCAGAGAAGTCATCGTTGCGGAATCTGGTTGAACCGATGTTGATTCGTTCCAATCTCTGGGACCGGTGGTTGACGCTGGATCGACGTCGGACGCCGATATCGAGCTTGCAGAACCTTGAGCATCAACGCGCTGCAATGTTGCTATTGTTAGGGCGCCTGGACGAAGCGAACGCCGAATTGGAGAAGATACTCGAGGGCCCAGAAGCCCTGAAACCCTCGAGCGGGAGTGCTGTCTTGTTACTAGCACTGGGACGGACGACGGAGTTGGAGGCGTATGTCAGTGAACAGCCAGAACTGAACTCGTTTCAATTGATGCGCAGCATTGGCGACATTCACGGCGCCTTTAGACATATCGGACTAGAGGGCACGTCGTTTGACGAAGTTGCAGCGTGGCTAAAGACGAAAGCCTATCTCAAACGGCACGTCAATGAACCGCTAGAAGGTGAAAGGATTTTAAAGGAACTCCAGCTGGCTGACTATGCGGATATGTTCTTTCAAGTTGGTTTGATCGAGCAAGGAAATCTCATCGATTTGCACTTGGTCGAGCGAATGCAAAAGACAGAGAAATCGGACGGTGCCAAGACATCTGCCTGGCTCCCACTTTTCAAAAGGTGGCTCATCATGAATGAACGAGAGAAGGCGGTTTTCCAATGGAAGGAGTTTTTGGCTCGCAACTCGAAGCCCAGGCTTAAGTCAAAAGCAGGCCTTCAGTATGAATCCGAAAGTGAAGAAGACGGGCTCTTCGAATTGTTTTATCTGTCCACTTTCCCTAACGCAGCACCGTTGATGTATGAGTATCTGTTTTCCAATGCACTGGGTATTGAATTGGAACGCAATACGGAACAGGAAGATGGGAATGCGGGTGTTGGCCGAAGAAAGGCAATTGGACAAGCCATCGACCAGATGGAGGAGCTGCACGCTGGGAGACTACCTGCCGATTGGGATTCGAAGCGTTCGCTGGTGGCGCTTCGTAGTGCTATTTACTCTAGCGCCGTAGTACAGCTCAAGGCAACTGAAATGGTGCTTACAGAACTCGCAAGCTTGTTTGACCTGTTGGGGGAAACCGAATTAGCGGTCGAAACCTTAGAAATAGGAACGCTCAATTCCAGAGCGAATCAGACCAAGGCAGATTTACTGGTTCGATTGGGCAAACTTGACGAGGCTTGCGAGATTTACATTGATGAGTTTCAGAAGGACTCGTCCGATCTGGGTCTGCTCATAAAATGCACGGAGACCCTTGAGAAAGTTGGCCGCATCAGCGAAAGGGATCGTTACCGATTGCAAGGCTTGTCCACATTTACAAGCCATCAATTCTTGATGTCGGTTTTGCAAAATGAGTTGGCCATTCAAATGGCGGAACAACTTTGGCAACGATACAAGGTGGACGAATCGGTCATCGTGCTCAGCCGGCAGTTTAGTGAACTGGCGAAAACAGATTTATCTCAAGCCAAAAAGGCCGCAAATTACTCGCGTGTCGAGGCTTTGCTGCGAGTCAAACAACAATGGCCCGACGAAAGAGCCGACGCCGCTGACCTTCTCCAGGATTTTGGAAATGCATTTCAGTCATTGATTTTGGAAGCCATATCGAACAACGATCGGGAGTTGGCAGACAAATTGCTTCGAGTCGCATTTCGTTGCCAACCGCAGGACATTGACTTGCCGATCGTGATCATTCCCGTAGCGGAGCGTATCTTTGGCAAGGAATTGGCTGACGAGTGGTTTCATCTGTTCTACCAGCCGTTGCTCAAGCATTTAGAGGAGTTCCCGAACGACGCGCTCATCGGAAACAATACGGCATGGCTGGCCGCATTGTGTAATCGGAATTTGGAACAAGCCAAGATGCTTGCCAGCAAAGTCACCGCGAGTTATCCCGAGGCAACTTACTTGGATACGCTGGCAGAGATCGAGTACCGACTCGGAAACGTAGAACGAGCGATTGAGTTGTCGGAAAAATGTTTGCGAATGGAGCCAAAAAACAAACAGCACCGCAAGCAACTAAAGCGATTCCGAGCAGGAAATCCGTAATAGAGCCTCAAGCGGAAGAACGAGGGGGACCACGGTTGCAAACAAATTTTCTTCGAGTTTACCCAATCAATTCTTTGCTCGGGAGGGCGAGGCTCCTGCCGAGCCAATGCATTTCAAGCTCGGGAGGGCGACGCCACCGCTGTAAACATGTTTCCAGCGATTTTACCTAAGCAATTCATTGTTCGGGTGGGGTGAGGCTCCTGCCGAACCGTTGCGTCCACAGCTCGGCAGGAGCCTCACTCTCCCAAAACATAATTACTGCAGCGTTTAGTTCGCTTCTTCGATCTTCCACAAATGGCGTTCGCCTCGGACATACAATGCGGCCTTCACCCGGAATCTCCAGCTTCCAACGAATGTTTTCTTCCGTGGACCATTTTGTCGGGATGTCTTCTCCTTGACCGATACCGTCACCCCGAGGACCACGCCACATCGGCCAGTCCTCGCAATGAGCTTCGAAGTCGAGTGAGCAAATCGCAATCAAGACGATAATCAATGAAAGGGGACGCATGGAAATCCTTTTTATGAGAGAAAAATCGTAGAAAGGTTGTATAGCCTTAGCCTGCGATTGAGCTGGAGGTAGAGGTAGAGACTGAGGTGTTAAAAAGTTCGGTATTGCATGGTGATTGCTTATGCCGCAAAGCCCGGAGGGCGGCATATCGCTGCCAGTGGCGTAAGCCGGCGTAAGCCACCGGTCTCGGATACTCATTCGTATTGAGCCCGGAGGGCGACACATTTCGATTTGATGTGTCGCCCTCCGGGCTTTTCATTGGAATGATCCGTCACCGGTGGCTTACGCCACCGGCAGGGAGGTATCGCCCTCCGGGCTATCGAGCTCCGGGCCACTTGCCGTTCAAACGCATGCGCTCGTGCGAACTCGTGCGAACCAGGAAACGGGGAACTTTCGATTGCACCAGTTACTTAATTAATTACTTACTCACTTACTACGGTTGGGTTTTTGTTGCAGTTCCAATTGCTTCATTCTCGCCTCTTGCAAGATGATTAACTGCGTGAGCCTAGCTACCGACTCCTCAAGCTGCTCTGCGGTTCGATAGGTCTGCTCAAGCGATTGCTCGACACTGGCAAGGGCTCTGCGGCTCTCTTCCAGATCAGACGACGATGACTGCGAAAAGGCACTTTCGGCAAAAGTGCCCAACCGTGGGTCGCTCTTGCCGGCTGCGACCTTTGCATCATTGACCACACTCGGCTTCAAAGCTGTCCGTCTTGGTGCTGTTGGCGCAATTGAAGCAAACGAACGATTGTGCTGGCTGCTCGGAAACGAAATCAAGGTCCTCAAGGCGAGATCGTTCGCCTCAGATAACGCGGTGGATAATCGATAGATACCTCCAGCAGCATCAGCTCCCATCACCGTCCCTTGATCCGCAGCCAAGCTGCAAACACAAATGGCCTCGTCGGGTAGTCTACTCTGCCAGCATGGCTTCGAGTCTGCCGCTGTCCATTTCCGAACACAACCGTCGCGACCACTTGTCAGCAAGTTTTTCTCTGAATCCACAGCCAAGGATAGAACTCCCCGTTCGTGTGCTTGCCATGTCTTCTCAACCTGAAGCGTATGCATGTTCCAAACGCGAACCGTTCCGTCGAGACTCGACGAAATCAACTCGTTTCCGTCAGGAGACCATACCAGTCCTGTGATTCCCCCTGAATGACCGCGAAGAGCAGCGAATTCTTTCCCAGTATCCGTTTCCCAAACATGGACACCTCCAAATCGGTCTCCGCTTGCAAGCAAAAATCCATCACGGCTGTAGGCGACGGTCAAAACCCAATCGGTATGCTTTCGCTGTACAAAGAGTTCTTTCTGCGTTGCTCGTTCGAACAGCTTCACGAGACGCGTTGCGGTTCCGATAGCGACTTGGCTAGCATCGCTATTGCAATCGAGCGATTGGATATTGTCCGACTCATCGCCGACGCTTGGCAACCACTGCTTTGTTTGCCAGTCGAGAACAAGCACCGTTCCAGACTCGCCAATCATGCCTGCTGCGATCAACAGCAACTTGCCATCGTCCGAGAATCTTAATGCCGAAATGTCTCGTTCCCCCACTTCAATGGCTTGCGATTCGAATTGCGCTGTGCTCGTATTCAGTATCGCGACTTGATGAAGTCCAGAAACGACAACAACAGGCTCAGTGGGATGAGAGGCCATAGATCGAACCGGGGTCGGCTGCGGGATTGCGGCAAGGGGGCCAAAGACTTTCGAATCATTGCCTGGACTTTTTGAGTCGCTGCCCGAAGAGCTGACTGATTTCATTGACGGTTCTACGATAGGAACCTCGGCCCGTGAAGACGTCGAAGACGACATTTTTTCCGATGCGCCTTTGCCGGACGCTTGAGACTCCTCAACGAGTCCAGTCATTATCCATCGCTCGATGACATTGAGCTCTCGCTGTGGTATGCGAGGTTTGTTGGGTGGCATCTTGGGTGTGTCGAGATGCGCGGTGAGCAAGTAAAGCGGGCTCTCCTCGACCTTGCCTGCAACCACCACAAATCCGGAACTTGAGCCTGCCAATACTTTGTCTAAGGAAGTTAGTACTAAGTCGCCGCGCGGTTGATCTTCGTTGTGGCAACGTTCGCAATGCTTACGCAAAATAGGCTGAACGGCATCGAAAGATACTCTTTCTGAATTCGCTTCGGATTCGCTGCCAGTCATCGTTTGTGCGGATGTGGTGCCCGAAATGATCAAAAGGATTGCGAATGAAAGGGTAATAATACTGGTTCCGAGGCTCTGCCTGGGAACCGCTGGAGTTGCAGGCTCTGCCTGGGCTGTGCGACAAAGGCCAGTTTCGACAGAATTTTGACTATTTGATTCACACATCTTTTGTTCCTGTTTGAGCCAGAGGCGCTAGCCGATTTGAACTACAAAAATCAATCGACTAACCCCGTCAACTTTTGAATTTGCTCCCCTCGCCCCTTTTAGGGGAGAGGGGAGGAAGACACAACGCTCTCATCAATGATTGAACACAAACTCGTTCGAGTTCAAAACTGCCCAGTACAAATCCTCAAGCCCATCGCGTGGATCGTTGTAACTAGAGAGCCTATCCAAAATCGATTTGAGCTCGGAATCCGTTGGCTGTCGGGTTAAACAACGAATGTAAATTTCGCGAGCCACTTGCTCTGGCGAACTTCCGGTATCTAGCTTCCGCCCGACGACGTTCCCTTCCTTGATCTTGCCACCCGTCGTTTCACCGTTTAGCAAATGCAATGCTTGTGACAAAGTCGGAGATGTCTTCACTTCACAGGTGCACGGAGTTGCTCGCGTCGAGCGACCAAAGGTGGTCAAAAAGTAATGAGCGGCCAAACCATCGGCAACTTGAACGGCCCGTGAACCTTTTGGCAAACCAGGCAACCGGTCTGTCGTTTCCGTCGCTTGACTGATGCAGTCGAGCAAAACCTCGGCTCGCATCCGTCGAATCTTTTGGTGCGTGAACTCCCGTTCATCCCATTGATTGGATTCATTTCGGCGCGTCGCTGTTTGGTAGGTTCTCGATAAGCAAATTTCACGTATCAATTTCTTGATGTCGAATTGATGCTCGACCAGTCGGCCAGCGAGGTAGTCAAGAAGTTCGGGATTCGAAGGTGGATTACTCACCCGCATATCGTCGACAGGATCCACGATTCCAATTCCAAAAAAATGGGCCCAAACGATGTTGGCAATGTTCTTCGAAAATGCCTTGTTTTCGTTGGATGCAATCCAACCTGCTAAGACTTTTCGATAATCTTGACCAGCCTCGGGCTTTGGCATATCAGCACCGAGAAACTTCGGCTGAACTCTTTTGTTTCCGACCGGATGCAGCATCTCTCCTTCGGCGGCGTTGTAGATTGTCAGTTCGCGAGGGTCCTCAGCTTGTTTGTATCCTACTTGGCTAAAGAACGAAGCGAATCCGTAATAATCATCCATTGTCCAGCGATCGAACGGGTGATTGTGACACTGAGCGCATTGGATTCGGGTCCCCAAAAACACTTGGGCGACGTTTTCGGCGAGCAATTGCGGCGTGGTTTCGGTTTGGTAATAGTTGGTCGGAGGGTTTTCGAGCGAACCACCGCTTGCCGGCAGCACCATTTGAACGATTTTGTCGATGGTAGTTCCGGAATGGACCGCATCGCGAAGCCATCGGTCGTATAGCCGGAGCGCCTTTTGGCTAACGCCATTGTTGGTCCGGATCTGCAACAATTCAGCCCACTTCATAACCCAAAGATCAAGCACCTCAGGGCGTTCCAGCAAGCGATCGACGAGTTGTTCCCGTTTGTTCGAAGAATTGTCCTGCTTAAACGCAAGATATTCGTCTGCTGTAGGCAGGAGCCCAACCAAGTCGATCGAAACACGCCGGAGAAACTGTTCATCATCGGCAAGTTCCGACGGTGCCAGATGCATGAACCGCAATCGATCATCGACGAGCGTATCAATCATGCCATATACCGGCAACTTTGGATATTCAAAGTCGACGTCTGGCCGAACCATGATGGACGACCCTTGCGTGAACTGATCAAACCGAGCCAAGATAAAAGCCGCGCCAGGACCACGAGCCTCGACCATTCCATCCGCGGATACAAAAGCAGCGGCATCGTTGTTGCTCAAAAACACAGCTTTCGAGGTGACATCGCGCTCAGAGCCATCAGAGTAGCGGGCGGTAACAATCAATTTCTGCTGGCCTTCGGGTTTGAAAAACACAGACTTCTTTGGAACGACATCAATGCCAAGTGGAACGATGGAACTCTCGGAGTCAGGCTTCGCACCTTCATGCAGCCATTGCACCAATGTCTCATAGGATTCAGTCGCTTCTTCGATACGACCGCCGCCAGTATGCGGTACTGAGCCGATTGCCTTGAGAACCATGAGGCTGTTTTTTGGATCGGCAAGCTGGATTCGTCGACCGCTTCGTTCGCGTGTGAGTCGGTAGTGATCTCCCGATGGATCGTATCCGAACAAACTCAATCGAAATCCATCTTTTCCCGATGCTGAACCATGGCACTTTCCAGTATTGCAGCCTGCACGTGTTAGACTGGAAAGCACCTCATTGCGAAATCCAATCGGCGGTTGGAAAGTAGCTCCGGAAACGCGAATCTCTGCTGTGCATTCCAAGCCAGAATACGAAATGGTTGCTTGAGCTGAACCGTCGCTTTTGGGAAGGAAAGACTCGTTGACGTATTCGGTCGTCGCATTAGAACCTGGTTTGAACGCAAGCTTGATAGTTGCCAAATGGGTCACGTCACGTGTGCTGCCATCCGAGTAAAACGCGGAAACAACAATGCCTTGATGATCGCGAGCGGAACGCAACTCGATCGTGGCAGGCTCGACTTTGAGTGAGGTTAGCGAAGCGGTTGGTTGCGTGGAACTGGCTCGACTCGCACCCTTTTCTTTCGCCAGATCAGGATCAGCAGCATGGGAGGAGATCGTCAGTGCCATCGCCGCAATCCAAGCGAATGTCGTTTTCAGACGGACCATATCACGCAACTGAGTAAGCATAAAGAAGCCCTGAGAGGTACGAGTTGTTAGCGACTGTCGGATCATGACCCACCCTTGACGCCGCGACGTCGACGAAGGGCTTCGAGTTGGCCAAGCGGACGTCCGGAATCATCTTTTTGGGAGCCGCCTGGAGCCGCAATAATGAGCTTCGAATCTCGGGCAACGCAAAACGAAACGGGTTGGCTGTCGGACGAGCCACTGAGTCGGCATACGATTTGTCCAAATGTCCCAGTTGGGGCATCCTCTTCAATGACCAATTGGAAGCGAACCAGTTTGTCCGATGAACGAACCGCGACCGGTTCTGCATGAGTTCGATTTGGCAGACCCTCGAGGGACGCAATCAGTTTGTCAGGGGCAGCTTCATCGAATTCAAGTTTGCACTCCCAATCTACTTGCGTGCCTCGCTCTGCCGAGACAGAGCCGGTGGAACCTCGAACGGGAGATGTCGCAATGTTTAATGTATGAAGGGAACTTGCGACGGGAACAAATGTCGCAATGGATGGTCGGCGCGATCGAGTCCTAGGCATCTCTGAAACGGCCGTATTCCCCGAACTACTTTCAGACAAGCCAGGAGTTCCTTCGGCAACAATCGGAAAAACTCCCGCATTCGCAAGTCTATTTGAGCGAAGGAGGATCGTGGCGGAATCTTGATTCCCTGCGACTCTCGTTTTCGCTTCACAATCAACCCATTCAGGCAGCAATGGAAAGGTGATGTCGATTGGGGCATCGAAGCCAGGTTCTCGTGTTACTTGCACTGTTATTCCGAGCGTACCATCAGCGACCAGTGGAACCGTAGGCTTTGCCAGTTCAATCGAATAGGGGACGGGATTGGTAATCGCGACCCCCAATCGATCGACATTGGCTGGTTGGAAAATTGCGTCGGCAGGACCGTTCACCAAATCGACCACCTGCGCGAATCCGCCGCTTAAAATCCCGCTGCTACCGCTTCCCAAGCTCGCTTGAACAGCAACCAGCGAACCAGCTGTCGAGGCAGCAGCATCCGCGTTGAAGACCGCCGGCACAACAAATTGTGAACTCGAGACATGGGGGCAGTCCGCGGAAGCCCCCTGCGGCAATCCTTGAAAAGCCAAACGAACTTCCCCGTCTATTCGGTCGCGATGCAGGCCGAGCAATCCGAGCGATCTATTGCCACGTGGGATTGCAATCGTTTGCCCAGCTTGTGAAAGCTTACTTCGCCTAGGCAAAAACGCGGTCAATGAGGATTGAAGTGGTGCAATCTCGACGCAATATCCGTAAGCAGCCCCGGCGTTTTTGCGCTTGTCTCGGACGAATGCCGTGTAACGATCACCAACCTTGGCTTCGAAGACCAACCTCGAATCATGACTCTCGAAGTCATCGCCACTACAAACCGTATGTCCCAATTGATCCTGCACTTCGACCACCGAATCCAACAGCGATCCGAGTCGCGACGCGAACACCTCCAACGAGATCATTCCCGTTTGGTGGACACTGAAATGGAACGAATCAATTTCCGCTGTTTCGCGGATGATGCCGTGGAATGCGACTGGGACTTCCATTGAGCCTGAGGCGCTAGCCGAGCCACGTCCAAGCAAATCGGCTAGCGCCTCAGGCTCAGAAGTATTGGTTTCATTCTTCAGATCCACGAATGCTTGATTGTAGGTGTTCATTCGCAGCGGGATCGGTGAGGGACAAACAACTCCCCCGTCCATGAGTTCGACTTCACGAGTGCCAATCAGCCCTGAATCCAAGCTCATTTTCTTGCGAAAGGAATCCGTTCCATCGCCGATCGACGAAGTGAATTCAAAATCCACTTCAGCGCCGGCTCGGCCGCCCAGCGGAAAAACATGATAGGGACGAGGAAAACTGCCAATGTGCAAGGCATACTGACTATCGACATCGGCATTGGCTCCCGCCGAGGTGATCTCCACCGTGTAAAGTCCCGCTTCCTTAGCCAAAACAGAAAAGGCGGGATCTTGATTCAGCATTGGGGTATCGTCGACTCGCAGAAGCACTCGTCCGTTCGGATCGCGAAGTGTCAGAACGGTATCCAACAATGTTGCTCCGAGCCGAACAGCGACGGCTTCCGCTGAGATGCGATCACCAGCCTTGGCTTGAATCTGAAAAGCATCAACGTCATCGGATTCAAGCGTTCCGGCGATTGTCGTGTTGCCTCGAACGGATTGCGAATCGGCTTCTTTGTTTTCTAGGACAGTTAGGAATGGGCTAATCGTGAGGGTTCGAAGCTCCGAAAATCCCTCATCGGTCAAAATCCGAAACGGATGAGGCCCGAGCGCGCAGTTTGCCTCAGCCTTGATCTCCATCTTGATTTCGTCGTCGTTCCTTGCCTCGATTTTTTCGCAGCGAAGCCCACTTTCATAGAAGACTACTGTGCGAGTGTCTTTGAGCGATGCACCTTTAGCAACCACCGTGAACGAACTTCCTCGTGTCCCAACCTGCGGTGTGATCGCTTCGAGCGAGGGAGTGCCCGCGATGGCCCGGCAGCACATTAAGCAAGCCGCAAGTAATACTCCCAGGCTTCCGCCTGGGACTCGGGAGGGTGAGGCTCCTGCCGAACCGTAGCGTTGGCGATCTGAGTGCACAATCATGCGAGAAGCCCCTGGACTACTTTGCCGTTGGTGACAATGGGCTGGGGGCGATCGCCGGGTGACATCAACGACTTGGATGCGTCGATACCGAGCAAGTGGTAAACGGTGGTGATGTAATCCTCAACTCCAAGTGGGTTGTCGGCGGGCTCCGCGGCGAGTGCATCCGAAGCTCCGTAGATCTGCCCACGTTTGACGCCGCCGCCAGCCATCACGATGCTAAAGACACGAGGCCAGTGATCGCGACCGCCACCTGCATTGACCTTTGGAGTTCGACCGAATTCACTGGAAACCAGGACGAGTGTTGAGTCAAGCATGCCCCGTTGATCCAAGTCCTGAATCAGGCCAGCAAAAGCTCGATCCAGGTCTGGCAGTTGTGTTTCGATTCCGCGATAGTGAAAAGCGTGCGTATCCCAAGCGCCATACGTAACCGTAACACACCGAGCACCAGCTTCGACCAGACGTCGTGCAATCAAGAACCGGGCACCAGCCGAAGGACGCAAGACAGGCCCCCAAGGATTCATTCCGTACAGGTCGCGCGTTGCCTCGCTCTCACTTTTGAGACTAAACGCTTCGCGTGCTTGGGGCGAAGCCAACAGATCGTAAGCTCGTTGATAAAACGAGTCCATCGTTGCTAACGAATCATCCCGTTCCAGGCTGGCGAAATGGCCGTCCACCATTTGCTTCCAATCCTTGCGACGTTCGAATCGCTGCTCATCTATCCCTTTCGGCAAATTTAAATCACGGACCGAAAAGTTAGAACGCGATGGGTCGGAACCGAGAGCAAATGGGCCGCAAGCGTTGCTGAGATAACCGCTGCCGAGAAACTGGCTCCCTTGATTTGGAACGCAAACATACGATGGCATGGCATCGCGTGGCCCGAGCTCATGGGTTACCACGGAGCCAACACTGGGATAGACCAGCGCGGGACTTGGTCGGTAGCCGGTGAACATGCTGTGCTCGCCTCGACTATGATCCACTTCGGTGTGAGTCATGCTGCGAACCACAGTCAGCTTGTCGGCTACCTTGGCCGTTTGCTGCATATGTGAACTGAAGTAAACGCCAGGCAATGAGGTAGCGATGGGATCGAGGATGCCTCGGTATTCGGCTGGCGCGTCTGGCTTGGGATCAAAGCTATCCATGTGAGCGAATCCACCTTGCAGGTAGATATGAATCACGGATTTAGCTTTCGCTTCAAGTTTACGAGCTTGAGATTCAGCCGCCCGCGATTCCAGTTGCAGCAAATTACCAAGGGTCAGTCCAGCTCCGCCCAACCATCCTGCGTACAGAAAGTCCCGTCGCGACGAACGCTGAAAGTGCGAAGGGTCATTTTTCCACTGCGAGTTTCGAAACAGGCTCATCCTTGTCTCCTATTGATTTTGTTTGGGTTATCGCGCCAGGAACAGTTTCGAACTCGACGATCAATTGCGGGCGCTGCTTGATGTTATCAAACTCAGATGCATAGAAATCCCAGCCGTTGCCTCCGGTATTGATAAACACCCAGCCATGATTGACTTGGCCGCTCGCCCATGCTTGTACGGTATCTGTCACGTCGAAGATCACGGTCGAAGAGTTGGCGGCAATCTTGCCAAAGGTAAAACTATCTTTGTGCCGCGAGGCTTCGCGGCCGTCCGCAGACACCCCATCGATCATAGAATTCCAAGTTGCGGAACGAGAAAAGGGAACAAGCATTCGGTGAAGATTCACGGTTGAGCCTTGATCAAAGGCGCTGACCAACATTCGAGCAGAGACAATCCTTGCACCCTTCGGAATTTGCTTGGGACTATCGCCGAGAATTCCGTCGAAGCGAATGAGAACTTGGCTTTCGCCGCCATCGTTATCTGCATCCGATGACGCGTTTGGATTGCTTTCGAGGAAGGTGGTCGGAGCTAGTGCCCAGATTTCAGTGTCGACTGTTCCTGAATAGCCATCGACCCCTTCTTGAAATGCGACTTTCGTCGTTGAAGTGGACGTATTCGGTTTGACTGGATCGATACCGAACGAAAAAGAACTCGCGGAAACGAAGAAGTACGCGGAAATTAGAAGGCGTGAGGAAGCTAGAAGGATCGCGTTGGAAATTGTTTTTGGAATCAGCATGGGTAGTTTCGTCGATATCACGTGAAGAACCCTTTTATTGGATTGCGAATCATGCGGTATGAGTCTTAATGTTTCGCGACGCGTAGGTGAATAAACGATGAATGCTTTTGCAGCCAAACAACGCCGCGAATTCTTGAACTTGTTCCCCTCGCCCCCTCTCCCCGAATCGGGGCGAGGGGAGAAAAAACATGTGATGCGACGCTTACTTTGCAACCGCGGTTGGCGTTGCCGCGTTTACAGGAACTGCACTGACGGCAGCCTTGGGCTCTTTGGATTGCCGACGTCGTTCAGGAACCTCTGGAGCAACTTCGGTCATGCGATTGGGTTGGCCCGGTTGCTTTTCCAATACGAAGCCGTCGTACAAATCACCGATGGCTGTTCGCGATTCGTAGAAGAGCTTGTCGCCGTCGATTCGGATCACTTGATAGAGTTGCGTGTCTTCTGCGACACGTTGCATGAAGGGGCGAGAGGTAAGGTTGTACATTTTGGGCCCGCTCACCGAAACGACGTAGACTGTCCCCGTAAACATATCGACTTGATTCACGCCGGTTGGAACGTTTCCAATTGTTTCAGGGGTCGCAATGGGAGTTTCGAGGCCAGTTCGACCGTAGGAATGGTCATGCCCCTGTAGCACCAAGTCCACTCGATACTTATCAAGGATAGGTTTCCAAAGATTGCGAAGTTTTGCGTTGTCCCGGTCTTTGGCGGTCGAAAAGATGGGGTGATGGAAATTGCAGATAACCCATTTCTGCTTATTTTTGCCTAGGACATTATCTAGCCACTCCACTTGTTGCTCGAGTTTTTCGTTGCTGTTCATCGAGACGATGAGCGTATCTTGGTATTCGAGCGTGTAGCAAGTTTCCTCGAGACCCTCTGGGCAATTCTGTTGTGGCAATGTGAATTGCGGTCGCCAGTGGTGGGACAATCGACTCTTGCCATCTTCTCCCTTTTGCATTTCATGATTGCCGACACTTGGCACGCTCGGGATCATCGCGTTGAGCCAAGCTCCAGCTCCGAACCATTCCCCCCACTCGCCATCGGACTGTGCCGTGTTAACCAAGTCTCCAGCATGAATAATGAACTTGGCCTTCGGAGCGTCCGAATGGGCTTCGCGAATGACTCGTGACCACATCGAGCGAAGATCGTTTTGGGCGTCGCCGAAGTAGATAAACGAGAAAGGTTCCGGCGAGTCTTTTTCGGTCGAGAAATGGAACCACTCACTCCAATTGGTCTTGTCACCGACTCGATAAGCGTACTTGGTTCCAGGCTTGAGCCCCTTGAACTCGACACTATGAAAATGCGCGGTGTTGAGATCTGTTTTCAGTGCAGTTGATTTGGCGTGATAGGTCTCCGATAGAACGGCGAAATCTGGGCCACCTCCTGCGACAGCCAATTCGGCATACGCATCTGCCACCTCAACCGAAGTTCGCCAGGTTACCGCTTGTGTGGTCTTTGGATCACCAGCCCAAGTCAGAATGATTCGGTCTGGAATTGGCGTGGGCTGAACCATTTCAGCCGGTTTCACGGCGCGAACAGCGTGCGTATGCGTCTTGTCATCGTCATGTGCATTCGCCAAGTTGATAGCATGGACACAAAGACAGAATACGACCACGCTGAATTGCACCGTTTTCTTGAATAACATCCCATCACCTTGAGCTTGGAGGCTATAGAATCGAATTGAGATGTGTAGGTTACGCCCTTCGTGTTAAGAACAGATTAGAGACAAATGAATTTCATGTAGCTGGAAGCAACTTTTAAGCCTCGTTTCACAGTCAGCCGTAGACGTACTTGCCGTTCCATCGAAAACGCACGCCTACGATTAGCTTTTGAATGATCCTCGTCTCATCCAAGAACTTTCGACAAGAAAGAGCCGCCCTTAAAACTTGCAACTATTGCTTTTGAGGCCGCGTATTCGCTTGCTCGCTTGCTGGAGCAAATTGACATCGATGCGAGCTGCTTGTTCGAAGTGCTCGATGGCACCTGACACATCGCCCGCTTCTCCGAGCAAACTTCCCAGACGCATCTCAAATTCAGCACGGTCCGGTTTGCCCCGCCGAATAGCCATTTCATAAGTTTCAATGGCAGCGAGAATCTTTCGCTGCCCGATTAGCGATTCTCCCAACAATTGGTAGGCGAGCGACTGATTCTCCTCTGTCGGGGATTGTTCCAGAAGCTGGCGGCATCGCATTTCCTGTTTGTTGTAGTCTTTTTGTTCCCGTGCAGTGATCGCGAGTAAAAGCAATACCTGTGGCTCCACAGTACCAGCCTCTAACAATAGTTGTTCCGCCTCCGTGTCACGCGATAGGGATAGCAATTGCATGGCCCTTTCCAAAGTGGCGTTCACTTGCGCGTTTTTTGGTATTGGATTCGTAAGCTTCCTTTCAGTCTGAACTATTTCTTGTTTCAGTTTGCTTCGCCAGTCTTCGAGGGAAAGCCCTTGGTGTCTTTCTGTTCCAGAGATCTCAACAAAACGATCGATCGCATGCAACGCCTGCAAAAGCCTCATGCCCGCTAGACTGGAACCGATCTCCTCGCGGCACGTTTCAGACTGCTTCCATCCAAAAACCATCGGAAATGCGGTGCAGAGCAACAGAGCCCACGCCCAAGCTCGTCTCGACGCCCAATTCATCGAAATAGGACACGTCGCAAACCAATTGAACGCAAAAAGAACAGGAATGAAACAGCGAATCAAGCTTCGAACGAAGAAGCCCGCTTGCAGTTGCTCGCAAGCCAGCGAGACAAACGCAATGGCGTCGGGCATCAGCAAAGTAAGGGACGCTGGAACGGCAACGGCATAGCGACTCGTAGTCCATTTCTGAGGCAACCGCTTCGCCAAAAGGAGGGCGATCGGTAAGGACGCCAAACCATGAGTGATTGCCAATCGGTAACTTGCGAAGACTGGTACTACCCCGAATTCCACACGAGACCAACGCCACCCGAAGTATGCGAAACAAAAAGCACACACGACAAAGTAAACAGCGACAGCAGATCGTCCGCGTCCCAATTCAACCTGTGCCAAGTGCCATCGCCGTTTCTGGACGACGCAGTTTCCAAATCACTCCGTCCAACGCGTAGTGAGTAAACGCCGCCCATAAGTTGAACCCTTGCCAAATCGTCTCGTATCCCGAGGTTGGCGATCCAGCCCAAACGCCTAACGTCCCAAAGCAAAGCACGAATATTGTTAACACCAACGTCCACCGCCCTGCAATCGATTGCATCAATCCTTGCGAGCCGACTTGCTGGCGGCGATTGGCGTAGTGGCTAACAATCGCCAAGTACTCAATGGCATGGAACAAGGCGGCGGCGGTCGCAATACACAAAATAAATCGCGACCACTGGAAATGGCTTGCGATTAAGTAGCCCGTGTATAAGCCCAAGACACTAGTCAAGTATATAAGCTTGGGCAGACGTTGACTACGAAAACTTTTCAGGTTCGTCACCAGTAAAGCCAAGGGGATAGCCAAAACGCCCCAGTCCAAAATCGACGCCAACGTAAACGCCGTCGAGTCGGTTTGCAATTGCCATAGGATTGAACTCGAGGTCCGAACGATTACATAAAAAATGAAGCCCCTCAGTCCCCAACGTTCCAACCACACGGAGCCACCATCCGCTTTTTTGGAGTAGATTCTCAGGACCCCGGAATGTTGGCTTGCAAAATGCCATCCGTTCCAGACGTAATCAACCAAACCTAGGCAAAGAAAAGCGCCACTACCCCAATGGGCACCCGCGACGACAGCGGCCGAGACGAGTGCCATGGATACAAGCAGCCAAGTTCGCTCGGCACGTCTGTCTTGGTCCGCAAGCACTAAGAAGAGGGTGAGCCAACGGTGGGGTAACGTTAAGTAGTAGACTTGCCAAAAATCTACAACGGTCGTGGAGTCCGACGAAAAGCCTGGCAGCATTAGCAAAGGCCAGCATACGTTTGCGATAAGTAGCAGGTCAAATGGTGCTGAAACCACCCATGGCGTGCTCAGCTTCATGATTACGGCATTGGAGCCGATTTTATTTTCCATGCGTCTGCCTGTTTTTCGAAGCCCCACTCAACGTCACCCAGCGGAGTTCCATCTTGCTTTTCGATTTGGACACAACACGTTGCGATAGCACCATTGATCATGGGTTTGCCTTTGATGTAAAACGTCAAGTTGTTGAGTTTCTTTGCATCGGCTGATGTTGGTTTGACAGAAAAGGAATCAGCCAACTTTTTGGCATTGTGCTTGACCTCGTTCAAGTCTTCGACCAACAACGCGATCTTGGAACCATCTTCACCTCCCATATCGACTGGGCCTGTGGACTTTGTCCCGCAACCACAGAGAAGGAACGACGCGAACAGCATCACAATGAAAGGATTGGTATCGTGGCAATTCATGATTTGTACTTTGCGAGAAAAGCAATTCGAGAACAGTCACTCTCAACACGAGCACCCAAGTGGGTCGCATCTGCCGGATGCGACCATAAGCAACTTTCAATACTCCTACCGAACATATACCGGCCGAAGTCTTTTAATTATCAGCGTTAGCAACTTCGCCGCCAGCAATGGTGCACAACGCAGACCAGACAACTCGATCGATGCTGCTGCTAAAATAACGAACTGAGCCGTCACCGAATGCAGTGTTCACGCCACCGGTGTGCAAGCTTCTGGCTGCCACGTTCCATTGTCCGCCTGTGGCTGGGCTGACGTTTCGATCCTGGGTGCAAAACATTGGGTGATTGCTAGGATAGGCTGCAGGGTCAGCTGGCAGCGGGCAGCCGTTGGTCACGTCCGTACCGCGCGAGTTGGGTGGAAAGAATCCGCTAAAGCTGTTGCCACCCATCATCGGACAAAGCAAAGTGCCTCGGACGTCGCGATTCATTCCGGCAGGAGCTGTCGAACTGGTCCTACCATCGGCTTTGGCGTTGTTGAGGACTTCGCTGATTGCCACTGTATTCGAACTGCCATCGGTTATGGCGCCAAAACGAATGCCTTTGCCTACTCCAAACCGATTGCCGTACGGGTACTTGATAATCCCCTCGACGGCACCGAACAAGCCTCGTTTTGCTGAATCGCCGCGTTGCGTGGCGTCTCGCATGTATTGGCCTCCGAAGCACGCCGCATAGTTCGATTTGTGAAGATTCTCCAGTGACAAGTCGTTGTATTGAACATCCGTTTGAGGTGAACTAGGGCAGCTCATAAACTTCCTAGCAAACGTTTGCGTGTCGATGTCAGGACGACGCAGTGGTGTCCCATCGAGATTGTCCCAGGGACAGGATTCGTCGATGTCGTTTGCCGCCATTCCCACCTGAATTCGATCGTCCAGTGATTTCTCTTCGATGTAAGAATTGACGTGCATGACCCAGCTTGGACCAAAAGCGGAACCACCTGGCACCATCCCCCCCCCTTGAGAACCTGTGATGATAAAGGCAGGGAAGTTCGCGGAGGAGCTTCCAGCGTTGACGTTATTCGGGGCTGTTGTCAGTGTCTCAGAGAAGCAAGTGTAGCCTGGCGGAAAGCTTTTCGTTGCGCTCTCTAAGTTCAGGCAGGCCAACCCAAGCTGCTTGAGGTTGTTCGAGCACTGCATGCGTCGCGCGGCCTCTCGAGCGGCTTGTACTGCTGGCAATAGTAACCCTACCAAAATGCCAATGATCGCGATCACGACCAATAGCTCGACCAAGGTGAATCCTCGTCGGTTTCGTTTTAAAGTAACCATATCAAATCTCCTTGAACAGATGAAAACGATTGTCAAACAATGTCAGGATTGGGACTAAGCATTGGTACACTCTTGAGGCTCATTCGATCGACTTAAGTCCCAATCCTATCCGTGTCGGACAAGTGCACTAAAACGGTATCCAAAGATCTTGAGGGCATAGAGAAGAATTGGTTAGTCTTCCGTTAAGATGGCAGGCATCGCAAAACCTCGTCATTACCCGCATCTTTTCGCCCTCCATCGTACTCGTGCTCAATGAAATGGTGCTCGTGCTCAATGAAATGGTGCTCGTAATCGAAACGTTTATTTCGATCGAGCACGAGCACCGTCATTTGACTGAGCACGAGCACGAGATCACAAAGAAATGCCGGGCATAGCGGCGAAATGGGCGTGGGCTTATGGGCAATGACTAGCGGCGCTAGCCGCGGTTCTCGACGAATGTCGAGCTATCTTGGAAACCGGGGCTAGCGCCCACCGGCTAATCAACTTATAAAACACGGCGATGTGCTTAAGACAGAAGCGAGCGTTCGACAAACGGCATAAAGAAATCCATATCGGGGATCTCGAGGTACCTGCCCACTCCACGATCGAGCCAGCTTGCGATCTTCATCGCATGGCAATGGCAACGGAGATTTCCAAACGTCAGTCTTTCTGACGCTGTCATAAAGCCACCGTCGGACAGAACGCTCTTTTGTTCCGAAGTATTCAGATGGCTAAAGTACTGAGGCACGACAGTTGCAAGAAACCTCTTTGCAATGGGTTGCAATCGAATCGTCTCTGCGATTTCGTCACCAAAGTTTTTTATCAACCAATCGTAGGTCCCGGTTTCTAGAAGAGAGTCGCTGGTCCAATCCCCCGATTGAAAGGAGCCACTTGCGAGCATTTGACATGGCCGAAAAAGCAATGCGGCAACAACCAAGGATGTTTCCGAATTCTCCGAAACGGCGCTCGCAGCCAGTTGTCTCGCTTGAAAGAAGATGTTTGAAACGGACAAGTCCCAATGATTGTCGCCCGCAAGGAGCAAGTCAAACATTTCACCGATGGAAGATGGGTATGAACCTACTTGAGCAAAGCCTCTATCCCGGATCGCAATCATGTTTCTTCTCCTTAAATGAACGCGTTATGGTGTGCTAGCTTTTCAAGAATGGTATCCGTCGGCTGTGTTGGAATCGTTAAGAAAAGGTTATCAAGGCGTGAATTTTGGGCCGCTGATATGATCCGAGAGTAACGCCATTGCTGCAGCCTTAACTGCGGAGCAGTGGCATTTCAAACCACGGATGAAATCCGTGGTCATCATGGAACGGATTGCCAGAGAGTCGCAAGGAACCTTTTGCGACGTGCAGATTCGATTTACAATTCGTGGTAACTTCTCTACTTCTGAGGAACCACTTTTCCCTCTCGTCCAAGGATCTATTTGATGAAAACACTTTGCATTTCCCTTGCACTTTTTGCAACGACGTTTCTTGTTGCCGACCCAGTCAACTTGCTCAAGCCTACGAACAAGGAGGATAGTTGGCGATTGGAAAAAGCGGGCGACACCAAATCAGAAATGAAAATCGAAGAAGATTCGGTGGTCTTTCGAACGACGGTTGTGGACTCGACCGACTGGCATGTGCAGGCCGTACAGACGAATCTGGATCTGAAGGACGGAAAGACTTACGTGATCAAATTCAAAGCCAAATCACCGGAAGAGCTCTCGATCATGGTCAATGCGATGATCGATCAAGAGGACTGGCATCAGATTGGATTGAACGAAGAAGTTTCGCTGACCAAAGAGTTCAAAGAATTCCGTTTTGAATTCACCGCAAGTGAAACAGTCGCAAAGAAAAATCGAATCAGTTTCGTTCTTGGGAATGCAAAGGGAACTGTCTCCTTAAAAGAGCTGACATTGACCGCAAAGTAACCGAGGTAATTTGGGACCATTGTCCCGAACACCAAGTCGAACAGAACAGAAAAATTCGGGAAAAAAACAACTTTCCGGAGATTTGACGATTATTACTGGTTTTTGGTCTTGCAACTAACGTTGCTATTCTTGCGTCAGGCGGTTAAAGTTTGTAACGTTGGTTGAGGATAAGGGAGCTGCAAAGAGCCCTCCGAATCCAACAGATGTAAGCAACAGGTTTCTCGAAGACAGCCGCGAACTTTTCCAGTCTCGTCCGCCATTGAGTTGTTCTGCCGCATGCATCGGACGGTCTGTCCGAGAGGTTTCCGCGGATAGACCTAGTCGCGATTTGTTTAAAATGCTGCCGTTGTGGTAGCGATCGGTGATTTTGGAAACAGGTTAAGTTCAAGGGTTATTTGATGGGTAAGAACATTTTTGTGGGTAGCCTTGCGTGGGCCACTACGTCCGAGAGTCTCGAACGAGCATTTGCTCAGTACGGGGTGGTTACATCCGCTAAGGTCGTCAATGACCGTGAAACGGGTCGTTCCAAGGGTTTTGCGTTCGTCGAAATGGAATCGGGCGCTGACGAAGCGATCCGAGCATTGAACGGCGCTGAACTTGATGGTCGTCAAATCGTTGTCAACGAAGCTCGTCCTCGCGAAGGCGGCGGCGGTGGCGGCGGTGGTGGTGGAAGTCGTGGCGGCGGCGGCTACGGTGGTGGTGGCGGCGGCGGCGGAAGCCGTGGCGGCGGCGGCGGTTACGGTGGTGGCGGCGGTGGTGGTGGTGGCGGCGGCGGTGGCCGACGCGATCGTTACTAAGCCTTCAGAATCGGCTCAGTGCTCAAGCTAGCAATAGCTTTGATCAATCAAAAATCAATCGAAAGGGATGCTCAGTTTTGAGCATCCCTTTTTTCGTGGATGCGACTGAAATCCTACCCCCCCTTCTCCTCCTCAGGAGGAGAAGGGGTTGGGGGATGAGGAGGTGTG
>JANPHB010000185.1:0-36607 GCA_031424235.1 Pirellula sp. | reverse complement strand
CGCAAGCCGTCCGGTTTGCGTCACCGGACGGCTTGCGCCGTTCCGCTAACTCGGTTACTGATTGTTTTGTGATAACTACGGGTTTTGTTTTTCGAAGGCGTCGAGTTGTTGTTTGAGCTGCCGCAGTTCCACAGTTAAGGGATCGACGATGGGAAGTGGATCGGAACGCTGATAGCTCTGTTCTATTTGAGTCGCACGATCACGAATCAATTTTTCACCCACCACGAATTCATCTTCGTTGGCAATATCGTTGGCTGTAACGTTGGTTATGGCGTCATTCGATTCATTCGCAGGAACCGTTGAGCCCACGATTGCGACATTAGATTGCACTAATGATTCGTTCGCAGGCCGAGGAGGGCTGGCAAGCCATACGACGAAAGCGGCGGTCGCCGCGACCGATGCAACGATGGCGAGCCACTGACTCACTCCAAACGATTGCGCTTTTGCTGAAGGGCAATATTCGAGTCTATGAGGCTTGCTAAATTGAGCTGGGTTCTCTGCGTGGGCAGCCTCCGCCTCCAAAAGCGTTGCAACTGTCATCGCGTCTGGAAAACGATCCTGCGTATTTTTGGAAAGCAACTTGAAGATAAAACCTTCTAGCCAATCGGGTATCGCGGGGACTTGTTCACGGATCGATCGAGGCTCTTCGTGAACGATTCGCTGCATGGAACCATACATGGATTCGCTTCGGAAAGGGGAATGGCCAGTGCACATGGCATACATCACTGTCCCAAGACTAAACAAATCGGACTGCGGTGTGCAAGTTTCGCCTCGCACTTGTTCGGGAGCCATGTACTGAGGTGTACCGGCAATGAATCCGCTGCGAGTATGGCTGGCATCGCTGTTGACGCGAGCCAAACCAAAGTCAGCCACGCGAACGCGTTCGACCCCCCGGTCCAACAAGATGTTCGCTGGCTTGATATCGCGGTGTACCAAGCCACACTCATGAGCCGCCGACAAGGCCAACGCGATCTGACGTGAGATTCGCAAGATGGCCAAGCAATCCAAGGGCCCTTGTTTTCGAATCCGCGATTCCAGCGTGCCTCCAGGTACATATTCCATGGCAAAGTAAGGGAGTCCACGATGCTCCTCGACGGTATAGACTGGCACAACGTGTTCGTGCGAGATCGCAGCCATGGCTCGCGCTTCCATCGCAAACCGCTTGCGAGCCGCCGCAATGCTTGCCAGCGACGGATCGAGTACCTTCAAGGCCACGTTGCGACGCAAAGCCGAATCGAGAGCACGAAAGACAATCCCCATCCCACCGCGGCCAATAATGCCCTGTATTTCATAATTGCCGATGCGCCCCATCGATGCTGGGTCGTCCGTCGGTCCAAGAACCGAGAGGTCGACCGAATGGCTGGCATGCGACAACTCATTGGACCGAACGTCGACATGCGAATTTTGACTATCGTTCCATTGCGGCAATTCCGTCGAACTTGCGAACATGTCAGCCGCAGCATCCAACGTTTCCTTCCCGCCAGCCACTTCGATTAACATCGCTTGACAGGTTGGGCAGCCTGCAAGATGGTCTTCAAACTGTGCCGTTTGCTCAAGACTTAGCGAGTCGCTCATCAGCAACTCGGCCGTTCGTCGATCGCATAAAGTCATTGTGTGTCTCCTTGGTCTGGGGACGTTGTTGTCATCGATTCGATGGCGGCTTTGATTTTGGCTAAGACGCGACACTTGGCTGAGTACACCGTACCGACCTTCATCGCAAGTTGCTTGGCAGCCTCTTCTGCTGACTTACCATCCACTGCAGTTAGCCAGAACGCCATCCAATGTTGTGGATTGATTTCTTTTTGGACGATCGAGGTAGCGCAGTAAAACGACCAGCGACGGTCCTCCTCAATGTTGGTTTGCGACTCGTTTGTCTGCGACATCGCGGCAACTTCACCGAGCTCCATCGCATATCCGCTGCCGCCGACACCCCGTCCGATGCGGGACCGCTGCCGAATGATTTGCAGCGTAACGCGGCGAGCAGCTTCGGCCAGCCAAGCTCGGAAGCTGCCAACGCGACCCGATGGCTTCCAATTTGCGGCTGACCGATGGACGGCCATGAGTACTTCCTGGACCACGTCCATGGCGTCATCGGGCTGTAGGCCGTGGCTTCGGGCGAAGCGGTAGACAGGTTGCTGAAAGTGGTCCTCGAAAAAGGCCCAAGCGTCAGCGTCGTTCCGATCGGCTAACCGTCGGATCAAGCTGACTCGTGTTTCAGGCCAATTGGACATGGGCTACTCGCTGTGTTTTCATAGGAAACAGTGCTTTGGACAAGGATAAATGCAACCGACCATTGGAACCTTGCACTTTTTTGGAGAAAAGGGCTTCGGCTAACCACGAAATACACGAATGACACGAAAAATAAGGATGATTTTGGTACGGAACGGTGTTGACCTTCATCTCAGAATCTGGAATCAGTGTCTTTCCTTTTCAATGGTCTTCGTCCTCTAAATTTGAGTACTCGTTCCCTGGCTCCGCCTGGGGACGCAATGCATCGGAGGCTCCCGCCTCCCGAGGTACAAAATTCACGGCTACGAACGCGAGGCGGAGCCTCGATTGCAGTCCGTTCCAAGGCAGGGCCTTGGAACGAGGGTTAATTTTCGTGTGTTTGGTGTGTTTCGTGGTTCTCCCTTCGGTACACTGTCACCGTCTTTCCATTTCCTCCTGCTTTTCTCTAACATTTCATCGACCATGGCGACAAAACCACGAAGCGAGTCCGCGGTAAACGCTCTACGCATGATACCCACCAAATGGGCAGTCATCCTTCTTGGAGTATTGATTGGCTATGTCGTTTTGCAGCCGCGACTCAATCAATGGTTCGGTTGGAAATTGCCAAGCGTTGCAAGCATGGTCGGGGACGAAAAACCCGCCAAATCGTCCAGTAAAAAAGGCGAAAGTACAAAAGACGACACGAACAAAAATGATGCGGCGAAACCCTCGAAAAAGGGGAACGATGTCGAATCTGATTTAGAAAAGGAAGACAAACCAGAGACCGCTTCTTCGAAAAAGAAACCCACTGAAAAAACCAAAATTGCCGATGAACGCGAACAGCCAATCAGCGCATTGGGTAAATCCGACAACAACAATTCAACGCAACCGACCAAAACCGCAACGAAGCCGAAAAACGATTCGGGTGACGAATCGGATCCGCTCTACGGATTCCTTACCGAGGTCGGTCGTAATCGCTACGAATCACCAGCCGGCTTAGTTTACGGTCCAGGCTCCGAAGAGGGGCATCGCCTCAAGCACATTGCACGCCACCTTGAGGACCAACCGGACCGGCCCGGTTCCCACGGCGTTTTCAAGGGTGGCATGAAGGCTTTTCTGTCCACGATCGACGAAGGTTATGCTCTCGCGAAGAAGGGAGCAAAGGGGACCACAAAAAAAGAGGATGACGGCTCAACGGTTTACGAGATAACCTATGACAAGGCCATCGGGTTCATCGGCGGCGAAGCGGGCGGGCGAAAGAAAAATTCAGCAACGAAAAAATTGCGGTTGGTTGTAAGGGGCAGCAACGTCATTACTGCATTTCCATTTTGATGGTGCGTTGATGATTTCGTTTTGCCTTGATTGCAAGTCTAACTTACTTTGATTCAACGACACGTAACTAACATGACCGCACCCCTGATCTATGTCGAATCCTGTCCCGTCTGTGGAGACGGCCTGTGCCGAATACGCGTTTGTATCACCGATCAACGTCTGACTGGCTGCGTGCTGTGCGATGAATGCGAAGCGGTCTGGACCGACCCGTCGATGCAAGAGAGAGTATCGCGAAAGCCCGACGTAGAGGACCCACAATGCCCGAGTTGCGGCCAGTCACTCTGGTCCAAAAACGCTCACTGGGCAAACGTAGGCGAAGTCTGCTTACTCGGTTGGTACGATCGTGTACGAGTCGTGTCGGCCAAGGAAAGTTGACCGCCAATGTCGTTCTCGGCAAGAGCGACCCACGGTTTGAGGGAAGCGATCACTCAAGTGGTGCCTCGTTTTTTTGCAAAATTGCATGAAGCGCGCGGTGGTCTTTTTACGCAGTACATAATAGCAGTATTGAACTCTCATACTGATATCTTTGAAAGCCTCGAATCCAATGTTCGCACGTATTGCCGCTCCTTTCCAACCGTCTTCACCAAGGCATCGGGTGCATTGCTTTTCGACGAACAAGGCAAGCAATACATCGACTTCCTCGCAGGTGCCGGTGCGCTCAATTACGGCCACAATCGCGGGGGCTCGATTACAAAGTTCAATTCTGTGGACCAACCGCTCGAGGAACAGAACAGCTTCCAGAATTAGTCATGACGCCGAGCGAAGCCTTTTACTCGAAACACAAGACGATCCCATTCTCGCAATCTATCAGTCGAGTATCGGGTGAGGTCATCACTCCTTATCCACCTGGAATTCCCGTCATGATGCCAGGCGAAAGGTTCAATCGGAATACCATCGAACTTCTCGAAGCGGTAAAGAGATCGCGTTGCCCGATCAGCGCAGTAGATCCAAGCTTAAATACGGTTCAAGTCGTCGACTGATCGAAATGGTTTGGCGCTGACCCTTTTTTCAGTCAGCCCCTTTCGCGAACTGCTCTGAAAAATGCTTGCGTCGCATTCGCAACCAATGTCAGTTCGTTTCCCGATTTTCTCAAGATCCACGCTTCTATTTATTCGCGTTTTGTAAATTTCCAATTTGTTTTGGGTTTCATGAAGCGCACAGATGCACTTTGACGCAGTGGACTATAGCTGCGAATAGTAACGCTATTAAGTCGTTACCAAATCACTACGGATTTCAATCCAGCAATCGCATTTGATTGTCCAGACCTTTTGAATTTCGAATCTAGGGAACGAAGATGACTACAAACAATACAGCCATAAAACGCTTCGATGTCATCATACTTGGCTCCGGCCTAGCTGGCTCATCGCTTGCGGCGATCATTGCCAAACAAGGCTTCAGTGTTCTGTTGCTGGACAGGGATCATCACCCTCGGTTTGCTGTTGGCGAAGCCATGCTACCTCAAAGCGCTATGTGGATGTGGATCGTCGCCCAACGATTTGGCATTCCTGAGATCGGTAATCTGTGCACTCCCGAAGGGCTCGCGAAATGTGTATCGTCGAAACACGGCCAAAAGCGAGCCATTGGTTTTGCTTACCATCGCTCCGGGGCGAAACACGACCCAAGTGAATCGCACTTATTGGTCCCACCCATGGTTCCGCTTTTTGCCGAGAGCCATCTTTTTCGCCAGGATACCGATGCCTATATGCTTAGAGCGGCGGTTGCTTATGGGGCGACCTCGCGAGAGGGTGTGGTTGTCGCGGATGTCAACATCCACGACTCAGGAGTGGAGGTCCTCCTCGCCGATGGAGAGAAATTTCAAGGGCGTTACGTCGTCGATGCGACTGGGTTCCGCTCCGTGCTGGCAGACAAGTTTGGGCTTCGTGATGAGACCCCTGAAGTTGCCACATGCTCGCGTACTATTTTTACGCACTTCGAAGGGCTACGGCCGTTTGATAATTTGCTAACCGACAATGAGCGGTCCGGACTTTCTCAACGCTGGCACGATGGCACCCTTCACCATGTCTTTGATGGGGGGTGGTTCTGGATTATCCCGTTTGACAATCATGGGCTTTCAAACAACCATCTTGCTAGCGTGGGCTTGAGCCTTGACCTGAAAAAGTTTCCGCGGCGCGAAATCGCCCCCGAACAGGAGTTTTGGGAAATCGCAAATCGTTTCCCTTCGATCGCAGCCCATCTCGAAGGGGCCAAGGCGGTGAGGCATTGGACTGGGACCGGGCGACTTCAGTATTCCTCAAATCGCACCGTCGGGCCCCGATTTACAATCCTCAGCCATGCCTGCGGATTCATTGACGCGCTATACTCCCGGGGACTGATCAGCACGTTCGAGAGCCTTCATGCGGTGGGTAGCCGTCTTTTAGATGCGTTGCGATCCGATGATTTTTCTATGGCGGAATTCGATTACATAGAAAGACTCCATCGTGCACAGCTCGCTTTCAATGATCAGACGGTCCGAAACGCGTATCGATCGATGGCCGACTTTAAATTATGGGACGCATGGACAAAGGTATGGATGGCGTTGAAGCTTTTTGGCGATCTTTGGATATTCCGAAGTATTATGAAATTTCAGAACAGCGGAGACATTGTAGTTCTTTCTGCGCTTGATGAAGAGCCGAGACCTGGCGCGGGAGCTCCATTTGCTAAACATACCCAGGGGTTGCTCGATCTGAAAACGCAATTGCTCGACGAATTGGATCGAGGGGCGCTCACGGTGGACGGAGTGTCGCGACAGATTCTGGACGCGCTTGCAGCAGCGGACTGGCTGCCGCAGCACATCTACGGTTGGGGATATAATGAGTCACGTCATATCGAGTTTACAGGCGATATCATGGGGAAATTGTTCTCCTGGGGAAGCAAGGACGCACCGGTCTGGTTGCGTGAAGGGCTATTCGATTTTTCGCCGCCTGGGGCACCTTGCCAACATGGATCGCAGGAGCATCAGGCACCAGCCCATGAAGATTCCTCTACCGGTCGCATGGAGCGTTGCTCGCTATGTGAAGCCCATGCGAAGTCGTTGCGGACACACAACGGAATCAAGCCCAATGACGGTGTTGTCTTGCCCTCTAAGTCTGCCAAAATTTTTGAGCCTTTCCGAATCAAGAGTATCGAGCCCATTCGCTCAACTACCCGTGAGGAGCGAGAACGGTTGCTTGTCGCGGCCGGATACAATCTCTTCATGATCAAAGCCGATGACGTGCTTATCGATCTGCTCACTGACTCTGGCACGGGTGCAATGTCGAATCACCAATGGGGGGCGATGATGCGTGCCGACGAGTCCTATGCCGGTGCCAGTAGCTTCTCGCGATTCGAGTCCACGGTCCGATCCATCTTCGGTTTTGAGCACATCGTTCCGACTCACCAGGGACGCGCTGCTGAGCGGATCCTCTTTAGCGTCGGGTGTAAGCCGGGTGATATCGTTCCTAACAACAGTCATTTCGACACAACCCGGGCGAACTGTGAACTTGCCGGCGCAGAAGCCTTGGACTTACTCGTCTCCGAAGCCCACCATCTGAGTATTCCAGCTCCCTTCAAAGGGAATATGGATGTCAATGCGCTCGCTCGTCTGATCGAGCGAGTCGGGGCAAGTCGGGTGCCGATGGTCATGCTCACCGTTACAAACAATGCGAGTGGCGGGCAACCGGTTTCGATGGAAAACGTTCGTGCGGTTAAGGCTATTTGCACGTCGAACGGCATACCGCTTTACATCGATGCTTGTCGCTTCGCAGAGAACGCCTTCTTTATCAAGGAACGAGAAATGGGTTACCAAAACCGAACACCGCTTTCCATCGCGCAGGAACTGTTCAGTTTTGCAGACGGTTGCGTGATGTCGGCGAAAAAAGATGGGCTATCGAATACGGGCGGATTTTTGTGCACGAACGACCATGCACTTGCTCAAAAACACAAAGAGTTGCTAGTCGTCACGGAAGGTTTCCCCACGTACGGTGGACTGGCCGGCCGCGATCTAGAGTCGATCTCGGTGGGGCTCTTAGAGGCACTCGATGAAGACTATTTGCGTCACCGTGTTGCCTCAGTAGCCTACCTCGGTGAACGTCTGTCGGAATTGGGAATTCCAATCGTTGCGCCGACGGGTGGGCACGCAGTCTACATTGACGCCCGCGGATTTCTACCAAATTTAAGCCCAACGGATCTTCCTGGCGTCGCGCTTGCAACGGAACTTTATCTTGAAGGCGGCATTCGTGCTACGGAAATTGGAACACTGATGCTTGGCCGGCGCGATTCACTAGGCCAAGAACAACCGGCCTCCATGGATCTGTTGCGTCTGGCTCTGCCTCGCCGTGTTTACACAAAGTCACATATCGATCATGTCGTTGATACTATTGGCCAAGTATGGAATCGCCGTACGACCCTGCATGGCCTAGAAATCGTACACCAGGCGCCGTTACTAAGACACTTTACCGCGATTCTCCGCCCCAGGATTCCAGTCGCTTCTATGCAGGACCTAGCCGAAGAGCATGACTTGTTCTCGCCTCAAATCTTAAACTGCCAAGGTTGATTCCAACGTCGTTCTATTGAACTCTCAATCCAATCAACATCAACTTCAAAGTAATATTATGCCTAAACTATTCGGTTTTAAACGAGTGCCAGTTCCCGGTCAGCCCACACTGCCCATTCTCGGAGCACCCAAACGATTCTACGACTTCTTAGAGGATCCGGTTGGAGTGGTAATGAGACTTCGCATGCACGGAGATGTCGCGGCGGTAGTGCAAGGCAGTCCTGCGATCGTTTGTGTTTACGGCGCGGAACGCAACCGTGAGATACTGAATGTTCCAAGCATGTTTCAACATGACGAAGATCTGTTTCGCGGCCCTGAGGGTAGCGCTATGCGAAAGCTGCGAAACGCACTCGTCTGCATCAATGGCCAAATGCATAAGCGGCATCGCAAGCTGATGCAGCCAGCCTTCCAGAAATCGGCTCTCGATGGCTATGCTCCAGGAATTGTCGAAACGACTCGACAACGATTGGCCACATGGCCTGTTGGTGGAACCGCAAAACTGGATGTACTATGCCGCGAACTGGCGTTGTGTGTTGCGGTCAAGAGCTTATACGGCCTCGACGTCAAAGAAGGTGTACCGGAACTGGGGGCTTTGGCCGCCGAGTTCGTCGATGTGTTCTCTGCCCCAAAGATCATTTTGGCCCCCATCGATCTGCCAGGCATGCCGTACCGACGTGCCTTGCATTTGTGCGATCGGATTACCAATGAGTTTGCGAAGCTTATTCAAGAAAAGCGACGCCTGGGCGGCGAACAGCGCGACGCGATGGCTTTGCTCATGGCTGCACGCGATGACGACGGTCAACCTTTGTCAGACGCAGAACTCATCGCCGAAGCCATGGTGCTATTCATCGCCGGACATGAGACCACGGCGATGACGCTCACCTGGACGTTGTTCCTTTTGGAACGCCATCCCGATGTACTGGAAAGTGTCCTCAACGAACTGGAAGCTGTGTTAGGAGACCGAGAGCCTGGACCTGAAGACGCGTCCAAGCTAGTGATACTCGACCGGGTTATTAAAGAGTCGATGCGATTGCTTGCTCCCGTGCCCGTACTCTTTTTGCGTGTTTGCGCAGAGAACGTCCAAGTGGGTCGATTCACTCTACCGAAAGGCGCCAACGTGCTCGTCAGTCCACTTGCCACCCATCATGACCCGAACGTTTTTCCAGAACCTCGCCAGTTCAAACCCGAACGTTGGGAGAGCAACACTCCACCTCCATACGCTTATCTGCCATTTGGCGCTGGGCCGCGCACTTGTGTCGGCTTAATGTTTGCTGAACGATCATTGCGTCTGATGCTCCCCATGATTCTCAAAAGATACCGCGTCTCGATTCCCCAGGATACGAAAATCGATCGATTGACACGCGCGAATATCATGATGGTCCGCAATGGAATGCCTGTAAAAATCGAGCCCTATGACAGGACTCGCCGCGAACCGCAGCGAATCCATGGAGATATTCACGAGTTAGTGGATTTTTCATGAATGCACTCGATTATCGCATTGGCCGAATGGAAATTTGCAGCGGCACTTTCGCTGGAACTTTAATACCAAGACTCCCATGAACAATCTTGAACTCGCGATTCATTTCTTTCTGCAGATCGCTGTCATTCTGCTCTTCTGCAGACTGGTGGGTTCAATCGCTGCTCGTATGGGACAACCGCAGGTGGTCGCTGAAATGATCGCTGGCGTTTTTCTGGGACCATCGCTTTTTGGTCTGCTCGCCCCAGAAACACAGGCATGGCTTTTCCCATGGGACAGGAAGCAAATCGAACGTGACACCCAGAGCTATCTCTTTCCCGCTTCCCAACTCGGATTGGCACTTTACATGTTTGTCGTCGGCATGGAATTTCGCATCGACATTATTCGGCAGCAATTCAAAACTTCGATGGCGGTATCCGCTGCAGGCATGGTGACACCATTCATTCTTGGCGCTCTGCTTGCATGGGGCTTGCATAGTCATCCTGAACTCGGCCTTTTTGGGCCTGGTGTATCAAGGTCATCGGCTATGATTTTCCTAGGAGCTTGTATGTGCATCACGGCATTTCCGATGCTCGCCCGGATCATTCAATTCAAAAAACTGAATGGCACCACCATGGGTACAGTCGCCATCGGTGCCGGAGCTATCGACGACGCGACGGCGTGGTGTCTACTTGCGTTTGTTCTCGCGAACATCGATAACAATTGGTCGCATGCTATGCTCAATATTGGTGGCGGCGTTCTCTTTGTAGTTATCGCTCTTTACGTCATCAAACCTTGGCTTGACAAAGCGGAGCGCCGTCTCACCCAAGATGGCATTTTGACCGAAAATGGTTTCGTCGTCGGACTTTCTTTGATGGCACTTGGAGCTTGGTGGACGGACTATATCCGACTGCATGCTGTTTTCGGAGCATTTGTCATGGGTGCTGTGATACCGCGGACGGTAATGGCACGCGATATGATTGCAAGAATCCAGCCGCTTACGGTAGCTTTATTGCTGCCTTTGTTCTTCACTTATTCCGGCCTGAACACGCAAATAGGCCTGCTCAATACCATGACCTTGTGGATGATCTGCGGTGCAGTACTCGTCGCAGCGGTTCTGGGCAAAGGGTTCGCTTGCTGGCTGGCAGCGAGAGCATTTGGTATTTCGAATCGCGAATCGATGGGAATCGGTGTCTTGATGAATGCACGAGGATTAATGGAACTGATCATCATCAATATTGGCCTACAGAAAGGCATTATTTCTGCAGGGCTATTCGCTACCCTTGTTATCATGGCAGTAATTACGACGTTGATGGCATCACCGATCTTTGAGCGTCTCATCGGAACCAATAGAATTCATTCTGAGTCTGCAAAATCTCTTCAACCTTCCGCTTTGCTTCCCACTTCTCCTCTAGGCCAGCACAACGCCGTCGTCCAGGAGGGCTTCTCAAGGCTGGCATCAAAAAGAGCGTGCGAATAGCTATTCCGTAAGCTGCAAAAACAACCACGCGCGCGTCTGATTCCAATATCGCGAAGCCGTCGCGCGCGAAATTTTGAGAATCTCGCAAGACTGCTCGATGGTCAAACCACCGAAGAACCGCAATTCGACCAGTTGTGCTTGCGTAGGATTCTCTTTTGCCAATTTTTCGAGTGCTTCATCCAGACGCAGGAGGTGAGAATCGCCGAAATCAAGCGGCATTTCGTCGATTTCAACTTCAACCCGAACCAGATCTCCCCCCCGTTTTTGGCTGTTCCGCTTGCGTGCGCTATCGATCAAAATGCGTCGCATTGCGATTGCAGCAGCCGCAAAAAAATGAGAGGTACTCTCCCAATCTTGCTGATCGTTATTATGAACCAACCGAAGAAAAACCTCGTGAACCAACGCAGTGGGCTGCAACGTCTGGCCTGCTCGCTCATGGCGAAACTTGGATTCCGCGAGTTTCCTCAACTCGTCATAAACCAAGGGGAGCAACTCATTGGACGAGTTCTGGTCACCAGCACGTATCGACTTTAGGATACGTGTGACTTCATTTTGTTCTAACATGGCTCGAATTGACTCACGAAGTCCAGTTACAATAAAACATCTCGCAATCGCGATACTCGATCCACATGGCTCGGCACACCCACTTATTCAAATGAATGATTCTGACATATTTCTCGCCGCAGTCCAAATCGACGATCCTGCTGTTAGGACTGCGTTCTTAAACTCGGTCTGTCAAGAAAGCCTGGAGCAGCTTAAACGAATTGTAGCAAGAATCGAGCAATACAGTAAATGGATCCGCGTCTGGGATGGGATTCCCGACCGTCTTGCAGAGAACTTCATCAAGTTGGCGGCGGACCAAAAAGACATCGAGCTCGCAACTTCCCCGGAAACTCCAAGCGGTCTACAAATGGGGTCGCGGTTAGGTCCCTACGAAATAGTGCGATCTCTCGGCGTGGGCGGTATGGGAGAAGTGTACCTTGCCCACGACGAGCGCTTGGACCGCCGAGTCGCGATCAAGATGCTGCCGATGCGTTATGTTCACACTCCGCAGTGGGTTCAAAGATTCGAACGAGAAGCAAAATCAGCCAGTGCTCTCAATCATCCGAACATTTTGACGATCTTCGAAATTGGACGACAAGACGACAACCACTTTATCGTCTCCGAATTTGTCGAAGGCCAATCGGTTCGAAGCTTGGTCGAGTCCGAAATGCCATTGGAAGAACGGTTAGATGTTATCATCCAAATTGCAGAAGCTCTCCACGCAGCCCATTCTGCGAACATTGTGCATCGAGATATCAAACCGGAAAACGTGATGCTCAGACCGGATGGACTGGTCAAAGTGCTTGACTTTGGGATCGCCAAATACTGCTCACCAGCGCAAACGATTGGCCAATTCACGGGAGCAAGATCCGAAACCGAACCTGGTACCATCATGGGAACGATTCGGTACATGTCTCCGGAGCAAGCCCAACGACTATCGATCGATTTTAGAGCCGATCTGTTTAGCTTGGGCGTCTTGATGCACGAGTTGTTGACCGGCAAGTTGCCATATTCATCGAGTAGAGATTCGAACGTGTTGACGACCCTCATGAGCGACGAACCGCTCCATTTGAAACACCTGGCGTCGCTCGAAAACAATCACCTCGAACTATGTATCAAGAAGCTATTGCGCAAAAACCGTGAAGAACGTTATCAATCAGCAAAAGAGCTTCTGGTCGATTTGAAGGGAGCTCGACGAGAACGAGATCGCTCGGATTCTCCTCGCGAGAATAGCAACACGAACAGCAGTAAAATTGGCGACTCACGCGCTTCCGACACGGATCATTCCATCGCGACCGACACGACCATCGACGTCCCTGAAGTGCGTTACACTCGCAGCGGTGATGTCAACATTGCTTATCAAATCGTTGGTAGCGGCGAGATCGATTTGGTCTTTGTCATGGGCTGGGTTTCCCACCTGGATTGGTTTTGGAAAGAACCATCGTTTGCAAGATTCCTGATGCGGCTGGCGTCGTTCGCTCGATTGATCCTTTTCGACAAACGAGGCACAGGGTTATCCGATCGTGTCCCCTACGATCAGTTGCCATCGCTCGAACAACGGATGGACGATGTTCGAGCTGTAATGGACGCTGCCGGATCGGAGAACGCGATCCTGTTGGGCGTCTCGGAGGGGGGGCCCATGTGCAGTCTGTTCGCTGCAACCTATCCTCAGAAAACGCTCGCGCTAGTCATGATCGGTTCTTATGCGAGGCGATTGCGAGCGGCCGACTATCCTTGGGGACCTACCGAAGTGCAGCATCGTGGCTTCCTGGATGAAATCGCAAAAAGTTGGGGCGGGCCGGTTGGCATCGAAGCTCGCGCACCCAGCAAAGCAAACGACCGAGAGTTTTCGAACTGGTGGGCGACCTATCTGCGCATGGGCGCAAGTCCTGGAGCAGCCTTGGCGCTAACTAAGATGAATGCCCTCTTCGATGTGCGTCCGATTTTAAAGGCAATCCAAGTGCCAACGCTCGTGCTCCATCGAACCGGCGATCGTTGTTTGCAAGTGGAGGAAGGCCGTTATCTTGCCGAGCAAATTCCGGGCGCCAAGTTCGTCGAACTGCCAGGCAACGATCACTTGCCATTCATTGGAAAGCAGGAAGAAATCCTGGATGCAATAGCAGAGTTTTTGACAGGCTTGAAGCCACATCAAATGGCTCATCGAGTTCTAGCCACAGTTCTCCACGCAGAGGTTTTACCTGCGTCTCCAAATGCTCCGTACGATCCGCAACGTCTCAATTTGTCGCAGTCACACTTCGCACGTGAAATTGAGCTCTTTCGTGGCCAGACCATTCTCATCACGCAGCAAAATGTTTCGGCCAGTTTTGATGGGCCGGCCAGGGCAATCCGGGCAGCGATCGCGATTCGCAATTCCGCGGCAAGGCAAGGTGTCAATTTGCTCATCGGCCTGCACACGGGCGAATGCGATATCTATCAAGGACGCGTGAGTGGTCCAGCCGTCGAGATTGCGAAAAGAGTTGCTGGCTTCGGAACAAAAGACAAAGTGGTTGTCTCCAGTACGGTAAAGGACCTTGTCGCCGGTTCGGGAATCCACTTCACCGAAAATCGCATTGTCCGATTGGACGACGACCTCGCGGAATGTGCATTGTTTCAAGTTAAGACCTAGACGTGATGGATCGACCGCAAGCTCTCCACTCGGCCTTGTGTCTTGCAGATTCAATCCTTACCCGAAGCGTTACGGCTCGTTGACTTAATTGGTTTGCCGCGAGGCAAAGTCTCCATCCCAAGCCGGTTAGCGAGGGATTCCGTGCCCCTTGCTAACGCTTTTTGACGTTACGATTTTTCTGTGCTTCCGGGCCATCGGCCCAGCAATTTACATAGCCCAGCCCAACGGGCTGGGTATTCGTTGCAATTGCTCTTAAGGGCCAAAGGTCCGACAGTTTGTTGGCTAACGGCTCTAACCGAAGCAAACTGTCGGGCCGTTGGCCCTATCCATTTCTTGTGCTTGTTTTGACCCAGCCCTTCAGGCTGGGCTATGTAAACGACCGGGGCTTTGCCCCTAAATCAAACAGCGCAACTTCAAAGATCCGTGTTGGGCTATACATCAAATCCTGCAGGTTTAACCTGCGGATCATTAGGTTTTTCGCTACTCACCAACGCATCCCGTGGCAAGGCGATGTGCTCTAAGACAGGGTAGCAAAAAACCTAAACTTCCACAGGGTAAACCTATGGGATTCTTAGGGTGCTGCGACGGAATCGCTCATGATCAACGAAAATCTCCGAAAATTTCTTTAGTTTCACTGAAGCGCCTCGCACGCATTCAACGCAGTGAATCATAGCCGAACGCCTCACGGCTATTCCTGGTCGAATGCCCCCCTCTAGTGCGAGACAACCAAAATGCCTTTCCGCCCTAACTCGTTTGTAAAATCCGTAGTCTCTCGAATCCGAAAACAAAGCAAACTGCGACAGAGTATTCGCTTCGAATCGCTTGAGTCTCGATTCATGATGACGGTTTCTAGCCAACTGACCAATGGCGTTCTGGATATCGACTTTGATGCCAACAAAGATGAAGCTATTGTGGCGGTCATCGGAAGTCAACTGAACGTAACATCAGGCGGCAACTCACGCTCCTTTGTGCTAACAGATATTCGATCGATTGATGTCAATAGTCTCTTTGGACAAGATCAGTCGATCTCGTTTGGCGGAAATGTGAGTATTCCGCAAGTCTTAGGAGTTCGCGGTATCCAGTCCGTGAACTTTGCGAACGGCAACTATCGCGTTGGCTCAGCATCAGTCGTTTCGCCAGGCTCGATCGAGTTCAACTCCTTTTCGCTCAACTCGGATGGCAACATCGTTTTGACAGCAAGCAAAACGTTGACCAGCACCGAGACTGGATTGCTCGGTTTCCTGGGGGTTGTCTCCAAAGCCGATACCGCTATCCGGATCAACAACTCCAGTATTACGGGCGCTCAAATCGACATGTTGGCTCGCACGGATCTTTCCGCCAACGCCGACGGTGATAGCAGCGACGACGTGAACCGCGACTTCGCTCGGGTCAAATCCGTTGGCAACGCAACCATCGATGTGCTAGGCGTCTCTAACATTGTGTCCCGCGGAAGCCTATCTATGCTCGCGGACTCCTTGCAACGAATCAACGCAACCGCGATCGCTACTCCAACCGGAAGCACAACATCTCGCGATGCTGCTCTCGCTCTCACGAACGCGTCTAGCACTGCGACGATCGGGCTAACGGGACAATCTAGGATTAGCGCAATTGGCAACGCGTCCATCGATGCGCATAACTCCGTCTCGGTGTTGACGCGAGCCGATGGATCGTTAGCGCTCGCCAATGGCAAAGGTGGAATCGTGGCGCTAGCTGAGTACAACGGTGTAACCACAGTCCTGGTGGGCGATACCGTATCCGTTGCCGCGGCCAATCTCAATATCAATGCCACCTCGGACGCAACGCTCACGACGACAGCAAAGAGTACCGTCGGTGGCGCAACAGACAACGATCAATCGACAAAAGACGATCTCAATGCGAGTGGAGCAGCCACCGCCGAAGGTGGACTCGGTTTGGCCGCCGCATTCGCTCGCAGCAAATCGAATCAAACGACTAGCGTGACAATCCAAGGGGAGGTGTCGCTCACTGCGCTCGGAGTAATAAACTTAAAATCGGACGAGTCGACAACCAAGACGACAACAGCCGATGGAAGTGCAACCAACAACGCCGGAACCACTGGCAGCGGCGTTGGAGTCTCGATCGCAGCCGACCGAAGCGAAGCTGTTAATCGAGTTTTGATTGCAGGCAAGCCGACTCTCGCAACACCGCAATTCAACGTTTCGAGTGTATCCGCTTCTGGAGAGAATCACACAACCACCGCAACGTCCGGTGCCGGCGCATCCAACGTTGGTTTTGCAGGCGGATTCGCCTCGACCAATGTTCTAACCTCGGCCGAAGCGATCATCGCCGACAATGCAAACTTGAACGCAGGCGGAGCAGCCATTTCGCTGACTGCGAATAGCATTCCAACCCTCAACACCGAAGCCAAGCCCGTCGGCACGACCAACATCGCAGCCAAGAAAGGGGTCGGTGCTTCGATCGCTCGCACCAAAATGGTCAACACCACTCGAGCCAATGTTGGCTCTGCTGCAACCATCACCAACGCCAAGAGCCTGACCGCTAACGCAAATGCCATCGATAACATTACGACGAACGCTGTCACCGGCGGAACGGGTGGGACAGCCGTGACAGCAGGCGTTGCAACGGCCGTGATCGACTCAACGGTTACCGCAACGCTCGGCCAGGGACCTAGCACAACCTTCGCCGGACCAGTTAGCTTGAACGCAAATCATGGCGGCAACATTTCCACCACAGTTGCAGGTGATGTGCTGGCCGAAAAAGCAGCCATTGGCGGTTCTTTTGCACTCAATGATGTCGATGTCAACGCAATCGCATCGATTGAGCGATCACTCACAGCCACCGGGGACGTCTCTGCAAAATCTCAAGCAAGTGGCAGCGTGAAAGCCGAATCGAAAGCCAGCACTAAAGGAACTGGCGAAACGACAAAGACTTCCGATCAACAAACCGCCGAACAACAAGCTGCGATCGGCTCGGACAAAGAAGCTCCATCTGCTGACGCCAAAGGAAAGGTAAGTGCCAGCGCAGCGGCCGCGATCAATTTGGTCGACGTCCATGCTAAAGCCTTTGTCGCTGCTTCAAAGTCAGTAGCCACCGCTGGCAAAGTAGCGATCGTTGCCTCCAATTCGGTCGATGTGAGTGCCAAATCGGATGCCATCGCAGTGGGAAGCGGAACAACTACAGGTGGCACGGCAACCGGCGGAACAGAATTCGGAGTTGGAGTCGCGGTTGCAATCAATCTGGCTAAAGTGAGCGCGGAATCCAACATCGGAACGGGCGCCAACGTGAATGCCAGCGGTGGCCTTCTGCTCGACGCCAACAGCACCATCGGAGAAGACACCGCAAGGCTCTTCTCCGCCGAATCGATTTCGGGCGCCGGTGCAAGAAAGACTGGTTTCGCCGGGAGTTTCGCCATTAACAAAGTGTTGAACACGAGTTCATCCGCCATCGCGGACAGTTCGACGATCAACGTTGGCGTTAACGATCTTTCCGTACTTTCGACCAACACCGCTACCAACTCTGTCAATGCAACACCAAGCCCCGACAATCCGGCAACCGGTGGGAAACGTGGCATTGGAACTTCCTTTGCTTTAAACATTGCCGAGAACTCGACAATCTCCGATGTGTCCGCCAATACGATTCTCAACTCCACTCCAGTTGCTGGATCCACACAGCGATCCAATGTAACCGCCATCTCCGTCCAGACCGCGTCGACGGTGGCTAAGGCGGCGGCAGGTTCCGAAGAAACGCCAGGCTCAAAGTCTCTAACACCCGTTTTTGCCATCCAAGCCGTTACGAACACGACCAATGCGAAACTAGACAGCGACGCGGCCAGCATTCGCGGAAATCTTCAAGTTCTTGCCAACTTGACCGCAACAAATACGATCAACGCCGAGGGCTCGTCGATCGCGACCGAAACGGCTCGTGGCCTTACATTGGCATTGGATATCGGCGACAACCAAACGAATGCAACTGTTGGTGGACACGTGGTCACTGGCAACGCCATGCTGGTCAACGCAAAGGCCAACGTGACTCAAGCGATCCTCGCCAAAGCCAGCTCCAAGGGTGGCGACACGACACCAACGGTTGGAGGTGCAGATAAAGAAACAGCGGATGCGAAAAACGCTGCTTTGGCGGCTGGTGCCAAGGACAACGGAGAAGAAACCCCGGAGCTAAAGACACCAACCGGTCCGGTTTCTTTTGCAGCCGCCATCGCCATCGGCTTATCGCGCACCAACACAACAGCCACTCTCGCTGATGGAAGCAACATTGACGCAGGGGGCAAACTAACCGTCAGCTCCTCGGCCGATGTGGACTCGTCCGTTATCTCAAACGCGTCAGCCCTCACGGTTTCGGCAGCTCAAGAAGAAACCGATGGCACTCCGCCCGAAGATCCACCAGCCAACGATGCATCTGGTCGCGGTGTTGGTGTCGCGATTGCCGTCAACGTGAATCGCGTTAATACCCTTTCCAGTATCGGAATCGGCGATCAAGTGCAATCCGAAGGTCTAACGGTTTCGGCGGGAAATAGTCTTCGCGATCGACATACGTTCCATACCGAAGCCGCATCAGGCGCCGGGGGCGGTGAAGTCGGAACGGCCGGCTCCTTTGCAATCAACGTCATCCGCAACACCACCGATGCCAGGATCCATGCAGCCGATGTTGATGCTGGTCAAGGTCAAGTCGAAGTACTGGCAACCAACAAAGCCAATTCGACCAACGTATCCAAACCAAGTTCCAATGCCACCGGTTCGAAACGTGGTCGCGGTGCTTCGTTTGCCGTCAACGTCACTCGCAATACCACCACCGCCGAAATCGAAGACAATGTACTCCTTCGCAAGAATGGTACTATTTCCGATTCCGGTGCAGCCAATGTTTCGGTCAAAGCTACCTCCGACCACAACACCACAACAGATGCGTTGGGCGGCGCGGGCTCCGAAGACGAACTCGGGGAATCTGCCGCAACAGGGGTCTTTGCCCTTAACTTGGCCGTCAATACGACAACAGCGCGTGCCTCGGGTTCTGAAACTGGTAACAGTCATGCTTCCGGCAACGTTACCGTCGAAGCGACTCACAGCGGCACAACCGCGACCAAAGCCGAAGGGGCAAGCCGAGCCGAAGACACCAACGTCGGTATCGTCCTTGGCTTGGGATTCTCGCGAGACCTAGTTACATCCGAACTCGATGGCGGCTGGATCGTCGATGGTAGTGTTTCTACTAAATCGAGCAACGACGCAACCAGTTCGTCCGATTCCAAGGCGAGCGCCCGAGGAGGCGAAGCGGACAAAGAATCCGAAAAGGCCGGTAAGTTGGGAGATGTCGAAGTCAAGACATCCGAGTCGAAAAACATCCTTGAGGAAACCGATGGACAAGCGATCGAAGAAGAAACCCCCAAACCCAAAACCCCAGATGCTTCGCTCGGATTTGCTGGCGCTCTAGCTATCAATGTAGCAACGGCCAAATCGACCGCTCGCATCGGTAGCAAAGCCCGCTTAGTCGCCGCAGGTGCTGTCCAACTCGAGTCCATCGGTCAAGCCAATGTCAATAGTACCGCTGACGCGAGTGCTGTCGTGATTCCTGGCAACGAAGTGAACGACGCACAGAACGCGCCACCAAAATCAGGAAACACGCCACCTGTCAAACCGAAGCCATCCCAAACCGGCGTCGGAGTTGCAATCGATGTCAACGTGGCCAACGTTCGAACGGAAGCTACTGTATCGGGCAATGCCAAAATAACAGCTGCTTCCCTTTCCTTGGACGCTGGCACCGCATCAAACGGCAATGAAGACCACGTCTTCAGCAGCAAAGCCGTCTCCGGAACTGGAGTCGACAAAGTCGGCTTTGCAGGATCGCTTGCGATCAATGTGATAACCAATGACTCCACTGCCGACATCGGTTCTAACGCTGAGATCAATCTCTTAGAATCAACCGATCCCGACTTGGCTGGGACGAGCAAAGACCTGACATTAAAGTCTCGGAATGAAACGTCGAGCACAGTCGATTCGGTAGCTTCCGTGGCAGGAAGTCCCAAGACTGGGATTGGGCCATCGATTGCCACGAACGTCTCTCGTAACTCCAGCAACGCATCGGTCGCCGACAGCGTCGTGTTTCTGGCGAGCGTCGACGACTACACGGTCGACGCGGTAGGCAACTACACGATGAATACCAAGGCTTCATCGGGTTCGACAGCCAAAGCAACATTGAGCGGCGAAGGTGGTTTGGCCATTAGCCCAGCGCTCTCGGTTGCATCGAACAAAAACTCGACCACGGCTGTCGGCAGCGAAGGTTCTGTCTTTCAATCGCTGAATGTACTCGGCAACCTCAATGTCCGCGCGACACATGTCAGCAATACGGACGGTCAAGCCGAAGCAAAGGTCAACGCCACCGGCAAAGCCGCGATCGGCATCCCAATTGTTGTTAACGTTTTGCGAGATAACGTGTCGGCTAGCTCGAAGGGGGATTTCACCGTGGCGGGATCCGCGGATGTGCGAGCCACTTCCGACATTCAAGTGGACGGTGACGCGACCGCCTCTGTGGCGGGTGCTCGATCTGGGACTGGTGGAGCGGCGGGCCTCAAACAACGCGCCCAAGAATACGTCGATGGCTTCCGCCGCGATGAAGGAGAAAAAGTTGTCAAGATCGCTGATCGACTTGACGAGAGATTGACCGAAGCCGGCGACATGATCGACCAATTGACGACGGCCAAGATGCAGACGACCGGCGTTGCTGCCTCCGGCGTGGCCAATGTCGTCCTTAGCGATACAACTGCAGAAGTAAACGGCACGATCCTCGCAACGGGCGCGGTGAATGTGATCGCAGAAGGTGATCGCGACATTACAGCAGACGTCTCCGGGTTGGCTGTAAGCCCTACATTTGCCGAAGCGTACGGTGGAGCCCTTGCTATCAACATCGCCGAGCAAACCTTCACCGCTCGGGCCTTTACCGACAACGGCCTAGCGGGCGAAAGCATCACGGTTCGTGCTGGCAGTTTGACTGGTAATTCCCACTTGGTCAAAACGCGAGCACTCGCCGGCGGTGGTGCGAAAGACGATGCCGTAGCAGGCTCGATTGGAGTCAATATTGTGGCTGACAAGATTGCAGCCAGCATTGGCCAAAGCCCCATCGAGAACGGAGTCCTTACGATGAACGTTCAAGCCGCAAAAGGAATTACGATTCGATCTCAAAGCGATCTTGAGATTCAAAACATCGCTGGCGCTGCCGCAATCGGGATTCAAGGGGATGGAGTTGGAGGTGCACTGGCGGTCAACAGCATCAGAAACGCAACCCAATCGCTGACCGGTGCTTCAACCACCATTGTAACCGGTGGCAAGCTTTCCGTGACCGCAAGCAGCAACATCGAACCAACCAAGGGGGACGTCACCGGTAACCCGATCGCTCTGGCTGCCGGTGGCTCCGGTGGCGGTGATCAAGCCCGCGCGGGTTCCTTGGCCGCCAACGTTTTGCATGAGAAAACATTGGCAGAACTAGGTGCAGATAACGCAATAACCACGACTCAAATCGTCGGCCCACGTGGGACCGTTGTACCCGGCGACGTCGTGGTCGATTCTCTAAGCTCGACCGAACTACGGACTGGAGCAGGTGCGATTGCGATTGGACTCAAACTAGGTCAGAGCGTTGGCGTCGCTGCGAATATTATCAACAAGGACATCGATTCGCACATCGGAACAGGGACGACGATGAATGCTCAAGGCAAAGTCGATGTGGTTTCAACCTCCAGCGAAGATACCTTTTCGATCGCTGCCGCACCCGGCCTTGGCGGTTCGGTCAACAAACCAACCTTTGGCGGTGCGATTCAACTAACTTCCCAAGTTGTTAATGTCCGCGCCATCGTGGATGAAAACGCGAACCTTAACGTGCGCGACGATGTTCGAGTCGAATCGGAGCATCAAGTCGACGCTGACGTGATTACAGGGTCGATTGCAGCGGGCCAAAACAACTCGGTTGCCGGATCGCTGACGATTGTGTCTTTGCTGGATCGCACGGAAGCGATGATTGCCGCCAATGCGACCGTGACGGTAGCTGGCGTAATTGGCTTGACAGTCAAGGCAACTAGCAACGAAAACGTTTTGCCGGTGGCTATCGGCGGCAGCGGTGCTGGCGACAATGCAAACGCAGGTTCCATAACCTTAACTCGAATCCACGAAACGACGTTGGCTCACATCGACGACGGGGCAACGGTCAATGCGCACAACACAACGTCGGCCGGAACGATAAAGCCAAGCATTCTGGTGTTGGCAGAGGACAATACGGTTCTGAACAACGCCGCTGGTGTCGCAACGGTTGGTGGCAAAAAAGGTCAGGGAGGTTCGCTTGACGCCACCAAAATCGATAAGAACACAACTGCATTTGTCGCAGGTGGTGCGCACTTGGACTCCGACAAGAACATTACCGTGTCCGCAAAGTCTACCGAAGATGTTCTTTCGGTTGTAGCTTCCATTGCGGTTTCAGGGCAAACAAGCATCATGGGTTCCCTCTCCGGTTACGGGGTCGATGTGACAACTCGTGCGATTCTCGGCGATAACCCACTCGACCTTCTAGAGCCTCTTACACCAGCCGTCGTGCATGCGGCAGGCAGTGTCGTCGTCACTGCGGATGACAAGAACGAAATGGACTTCATCGGCGGCGGAGTTAGCGCGTCGGGTGGTACCGCCGTGGGAGGAGCCGCATCGGTGGCTGTCGTACGAAAGACGACCGAAGCCATTATCGCTCCGACTGCTCAAGTATCGGCGGATGCCCTCGCGGCAGTCGAAGCGGTCAATGTGAACAACGGTCGATTCAATATCGCCTTCCCAGACGTGGCATTTGACAGCGGTCGCGTTCAGCCACCAACATTTCCATTGCGAGACTCCGATGGCGACGGCCAAACCGATTTAGACGATTCCAGTATCCTTCGCCCACGTGTGGTCACCAACGCAACAGAAACTCGCCGCGGTGTTGTTGTCGCGGCTACCAATCGAGATGACATCGCGGCCATCGTGGCCGGCGGCGGTATCGGAAATGGCTTTACGTTCGGTGTTTCTACACCTGCCGCGATCTTGCGTGTCGATACCACAGCCCGAATTGCGGATAACGCTCAAATCAATATCGGCAATCAAAACACGGCCGGTAGCACTCAATCGGTGCTCGTCGCCGCCGCGAGTGATTATTCGCATCTCAGTCTTTCAGGTGCACTGGCCGTTTCAGGTGGAGGAGCCATTGCCCCAGCAGGGAACATTGAGTCGACCCGTATCAACACGATAGCTGCCATTGGAGCAAATGCAGACGTGGCAACCAAACGAGACGTGGAGGTTCAGGCCAATGCGACCGAGGATTCACTCTTAATCACAGCCTCAGGTTCAGCGACGGGTAGCGGAGGAGGAAACGGTTCGATCGCTGTCTTTGCATTGAACAATCAGACACACGCATACATTGGCGCGGGAGCGGACGTAGACGCCGGTGGAAACGTGGTTGTTTCGGCCTCGGATGTTTCGGACCTTGATTCAATTGCTGGAGCCGCAACCATCTCCGGTGCCGCTGGTGTTAGCGTTTCGCTCGGAGTCAACGTCATCCATAAAGATACGCAAGCGTTCATCGCCAATGACGCAAGCGTCGATGCCAAGGCAAACTCGACCGACGTAACGGTTCTCAGCGACGTAGGTACCACCGCATTGACGACCACGACAACACGGGGTGTTGTTGTCCAGGCGTATTCTAAAGAGTCACTGCTTGATATCGCTGCGTCCGGTTCAGTAAGTGGAGGAGTTGGGGGAGCAGGTGGTATCAACGTCAATGTGATCGATTCGGATACGTCGGCATTCATTGGTGATCGAGCAGACATCAATACCAATGCGACGGGTGAAAACGCTTTGCAATCCGTTCATGTTATCGCAGGTAACGAGTTGGACGCTCGATCGATCGCGGGTGGACTTGCCATCGGTTCAATAGCCCTTGCCGGTTCGGTTGACATCGGTGTTGTTCGCAGCGACACGACCAGCTTTGTAGGTCAAGGTGCAACGCTTAACGCAGTGAATGACATTGTCGTCGAATCGCTTGCGAAAGAGGAGATCGACAGTCTTGGAGTGAGCGGTGGATTTGCTGCCGGGACTTCTTTCGCGGGTGCCGTTGCCGTCTGGGCACTAGGTACTAAATTTGACGCAACCTACTCAGACGACTCGACCACAACCAACAGCCTGAGCCAAAATGGATCTACGGTTGACCAGCAAGCAGCCAATAGCGCAGCCCGAGTTGCCTCCATTTTGAGCAGCGGATTGAGCAACTTCAGCGGAGTCGATGGTGGCGCTCCCGCCGACGCCACCCCCAAATCCCAAATCGCAGATATCCTTCGACAAGGGAAGACTTCTATCGATCAAGGTCTCAATCGTTCGCAGATCACGACGGAATTGTTTGACAGTAGCGATGCAACAGGCACGATTGCCGAAGTTCGCGAAGGAGCGATCCTCGCTGCTGGCGACGATATCGAAATCGAAGCAACAACCAAAGTTGATTTGAACGCAATCGCAGGCTCGGTTTCGGGTTCGGCGATTGCCGCCGTAGGTGCATCCGTAACCGTTGAGCGAGTCCATATTAAGACCGACGCGTTCTTTGCCGGAACCATTCAAGACGCAGATCAGGTCAGCATTCAGTCCAATTTTAATAACAATGTGGAAGGCACAAGTCTTGCTGGACAAGGGGCCCTTTTCGGAGCCTTGGGGGCCGCCGTGACCTCGATCCGAGATGATAGTTCGACCACGGCTCGTGTCGATGGTTCGCCCACTACAAAAGCATCAATCCAACAGGCAGCTGCATTGTCTATCGACGCAACCAGTAGCACCAATCTCGAAGGATCGACTGGGCAAGGTGCGCTTGCGATCGGCGGCGCGGCCGGTGTTACCGTTACCAAAGTAGTCGCAGATGGCAAGACATCGGCTCTGGTTGGGGACAACGTGAATGTCGGTGGACAACCTGGAAAAACGGTTGCAAGTCTGACTGTGGATGCAAATGCCACAACGACGGCAACGTCTCACGCGTTCGCTTTGGCTGCGGGCGTTGGAGGTGCGGCAACGCTTAACTTTGCAACCGCTGAAGTAACCCCTGCCATCGAGGCTTCGCTCGGAAGTCGAACCGTCGCATCGAACTCCAATATCGTTGTCAACGGCAACGTAGATGTGAAGGCTATTTCCAATAGCGATGCAAACGCGGATCTGTTTGGACTGCAATTGGCCGCAGGAGCAGCGTTAGGGTTTAGTCGAGCTAAAGCCACTGTAGCTTCAGATGTCGATGCGGCAATAGGGCGGAATACAACGATAGACGCCGGCGGAAGTGTTGCGATCTTAGCGCAACATAACAAGCCATCTGTTTTGACGTTACCTAACGGCTCGACGAGAACAATCACGAGAGGTGCTGACGCTCAGGCTGAGGCTGGAGCGCTGGCCGCAATCGCGGGCAACACTGCTCGTGCGTTTAGTATTTCCAGTCCCAGCGTAGAAGCGGTCGTTTTCGATGAAGCTTCAATCACTTCCGATGCTGCGGTGACCGTCATTTCCGATTCGACCAACAATGCAAGCTCGACGGGAGGTTCGTTAACACTTGGATTGGCGGGTGCCGGTGGTGTGGAAACCACCGCAGATATTGATGGCATCGCCAGCGCTGTTTTAAGGAACAACGCGATGATCAACGCAACTAGCTTGGATGTGCGATCCATGACCAACGACCGAGCAATCTCCGAAGGCCGTGCCGCAACGGGAGGCATTTTGTCCGGCAATGCCACCACGGCATCCGCCTCGATCAAAAATGCCCGCACCGCACCCAACAGCTCCGTTTCCGTCCTGGGATCGACGATTAACGTAACCGACTCCGTCCGAATCATCGCGGATCAAGAAGCCGATGCCGACGCATTCGCAAAGGGAACATCTATAGGTGGAATACTGGCTGCTGGAAAATCGGACGCCAGTGTCGTCGTGACTCCGAGCGTGAAAGCCGACGTCGCCAGCTCTACCATAGTGGCAGGTGGCATCGTCGACATCGGAGCTAACTTCGGCGATGGCAGCGCGCCCTCAGTAACCGCTCGCAACATAGAAGAAGCCGAAGCGCTCGCTGCCGATGAAGTTTCAACGGCCTTCGCCAAAGGTTCTGGCGGTGCGTTGATTGGACTTGTCGGCTCGAGTGCGACAAGCATTTACAAACCCGAAGCGAATACCGAGGTCGGTCCAGCCGTATCCATTACAGGCCTCAATGTGACCATCAGCTCCGAAGCAGATAGCGGGACTGCGGCCATCGCCAGGAACGTCGCCGTGGGCTTCGTTGCACGTGGTAAGGCCGACACCCGTGTGGACATGAAGAATACCGTTGCCGCCGAAGTTGTCGGTGGACCAGAATTTTCGGAGACACATATCGATGCCGCGAACAACTTCACTTTGCGTGTCGACTCATCGCAAAAAGGCGACGCATTTTCACACTCGCGAGCGATCGATGGTGTATCGATTGGTGACGCGAATTCCACAATCCTAGGGGACTATGACCTGAACGCTTCGGTTGGAACCAATGTCGACGTTGCGGCGGGTGGAGTGATCCATATCGAAAGTGAAATCGACGACGCAAACTTTGGTTCACAACAAACCAACGATCCTCGGGATCCAAGTGAACGGTTTGGTGCAAACGCTCAAGCGGATACCGGAGGCATTGTGGCTGATTCCCATGCCAATGCGATTACAAGGCTTGGTACGGCAGCAATACCTGCACAATCTTTGGTCTCGGTAGGCAGGTTTTCGAGCTTAAGAGCACCTACGGTAGAGCTCATTTCGGACGTCACCGACATCCACGTTCAATCTGATGCCAATGCACGTGCCGCAGGCGCGGCGGTGATTGTCGCTTCCAATTCCACCGGCGAGTTGCATAGCGATTCCAAGGTGCTGCTGAGCGGCGGTTCGTTGATTGACGCAACGACCACAACCTTAGAGTCCCTGCAAGGTACCGGTTCGCAACTGAGAATGGAGGTCGAATCGACAACAGACAAGGACGGCTTGTTTGGAGACCCAGCCTCGCTGGTTACCATTCGCCAAGACTCGCTTTCCAAGATTGAAGCATCGGATGGAGCCAGCATTCGCACTAGGAATCTTACGGTCAGAGCCGATACGGACGTGAGTGAATTCAAAGCCACGTCGCTTGAAAACGGATTGGTTCGGTCCGGATCGGGTGGAGTCATTCAATCGTTTGATCGCGACCGCAATATTGTCTGGAATGCCGACGTGTACCTTAAGGGAGCACCTTCGCCGAAGTTAACCGTCGAAGCCAACGGAGCGACTGGGGCGACGGTTACAGAAGCCGTTGGCGTCACCATAGTCGATACGGATGGAAATCCGAACAATCCTTTTGACACGGGAACAATCGGCAACGTCGCTGCTCCAACAATCGTTGTGAATCCGATCAACAATGCGAGCGCCTATGGGAATATCTTGTTTGAAATACCCTTGATCAATGCGGGCGAAGACGCTTCCATGACAGGTCGCAATGGAACATTTACTGTCGACCGCGCATTCGATGAAGTGATCATTCAAAACAACTCAAACAAACCCCTGCAGGTTGGAAACATCAACGTCATCAATCTTGGCACTCCAACCGTCGTGATCGATGTACCCATCAGTAATACACTTGCTTTTGATGTTTTCCAGGACTTTGGCGACACAAACTTGTCCATCAAAAACACGACGAGGAGTGGGACACCGTCGATCACCTTGAGCGGCGTCATCAGCAACCCAGTTGGTGAGACGACCATCGATTCGGCAGGGGACATTCTTCGCACGAACTCAGGTACGGTCAAGATCGTCACCAACGTCGCGGATTTGACTGCACGAACCGGAAACGTCGGAAGCGTCGCTTCGAGAATTCCAATCGAGTTAATTGTGAGCGAAGGCCGTCAAGAGGATCTGAACACCTCGGCAAGTGGATCGGTTGCGTTGGACTTGATCGCTCGCATTCGTCAGCCTGGGACAAGCTCTCCGGTCTCAATCGACGCGTCGAACATCGTCGCGACCAACTCGACTGCAAATATTCTTCTGCATTCGAGTGTTCAGGAGATCCAAGAACCATCCGTACTGCCGTTGCTAAGAGTCAACGAAATCAAGCAGAACGATATCACCTTCGTCGAGGCACATTTTGAAGCCGTGGAAGAATTTCCGGTTTTCGATCTCGGTGTGCTTGGTACGAGCCAAATTGTGCTTCCGCTCGCCAGCAATTGGAACTTTGACTTGGTCAAAGGTTCGAGCGTTGCAATCAATCTAGCTGAACTCGCTGGACCGAATATGGGTATCACTTCGGGAACTGATGTCGGCAGCGGCGCGATCGACGTTGCTACCAATGGCGATATCTCGCTTTCCGAAACGACTGGGCCTATGAGAATTGGGGCAGTAACTACCACACGCGGAAACGTAACGCTCAACTCGAACAACTCGATCGTTGTGTCTCCAACGGACGCGGCCGCAGATATCGTCGGAACCATTGTCAATTTGAATGTGGCAATCGCGATTGGAACCGCGACTGCACCGGTCGATGTAGATTCAACCTCGCGATTGAATGCAACCGCAACCGGCGATGTGTTCCTGGTCGAAACCAATGGCAACATGAACATTGGCGCGGTGACCAGCAGCGGTGGCAACGTGACATTGACCGCCACCGCAGGCTCGATCCTCGATGCGGCAGCCGATCCGGAAGCGGACGTTGTCGGCAACAGCATCACTCTCACTGCGAACAACGCGACCAACATTCCAGCTCCCACCATCGGCACTCCGACAGATGCTCTCGAACTGAATTCAGCGATTGCAGCACCAGGATCAGTGCGGGCCATATCGCGAGGAAGTTTGTTTGTCGCAGAAACCTCCGGAAGCATGACTCTGGCTGAAGCTCGCAGCACAACAGGCAACATTCGAGTCGATGTCCCCGACACGGCCGCACCAGGCAGCGACTTGATCCTAACTGCTGCCCAAGTCGTCGCGCCAGCAGGTACGGTCCAGCTCAATGCCGGTGACAACTTCAGCTCGACAATAGGAACGCTTGTTCAAGGAACCGCAGTAACCGTCAACGCAGATTTTGGCAACGCCGACCCTGGCGTAGGAAGCACGATCGATGCCGCTGGAACCTATATCGGTCGACCGATCACGTTCTCTACCGGCACCGATGCCGATACGATTTCTCTTTCCCAAACAAGCTTGCAAGGACCTACAACCGTCAACGCGAACAGCGGACCGGACACGATCAATGTCGATCGTATCGCTCCGCTGACGACCTCGATCGGTGGTGTCCGCGATAGGCTCACATTGAACATCGGCTCTGGGGCAAATCAAGTGAACGCGACGGCGACCCCGACCGGTAACTACGCCGCAGACATTGTCGGCGGAGTTCGCGGCAGCGGCTTCAATACGCTAACGGTCAATGGAACCAGCGGCAACGATGCGATGGCACTGACTCCAAGTCAGTTCACGGTGGTTCACACGGGGGCTCCGACCACGGTCGAGTTGTTTACGCTGGGCACGTCGATCGATCAAGTCGCCGCAGTGGGCGGTGAAGGGAACGATAACCTCGGCATCGACTTGGCTTCAGGCTATTTGACGTTGCAGAATGGTGTCAGTTTTGTTGGTGGCAATGGAACCGACTCGATTCTCGTTTCCGGCTCGACCTCGGCAGACACATTCGAGGTCGATGCAACGAGCGCAGCCTCGGGCGAGATAAGAACTCAAGTCGCAGCCGGGCCATTTTCTGCTCCAACGACACTGATTGGAGTCGAACAAGTCACCATCAATGGCTTAGCCCCAACAACCAATCCTGGCGATACGCTACGGATTTTGGATTCCTTCGTTGGGTTACCTGTTGTGCCCAAAGGCAGTTTCGTGACTCCGTTGCCAGTCACGTATACCAACATCGAACAACTCGTTCTCGGCTCGTTACCAGTCGCAGTCAATGATCAAGTGACTACGACCGAAGATGTCGCAATCTCCTTGAATCCATTTACGAACGATTCGGGGCTGACCGATCTCCCGTTAACAATAGTCTTCGTTCAATCGGCAAATGGCAACGTCGTGTACCGAGACAATGGCACGCCAACTCTGCTGTCGGACGATACGTTCTTGTTCACACCAAGGGCTAACTTTTCTGGAAATACGCAGTTTCAATATACTGTCCGAGATGCGAACAACGACCAATCGACAGCCACGGTCGCAGTCACGGTCAATCCAGTAACTGACGCCCCGATTGTGACCACGGCGAACGTGATCGGGCTGGAGGGAACTCCGATTCAGCTTGTGGTTTCTGCGAGTCTTGCAGACACCGATGGGTCCGAGTCTCTGGACGTCCTGATCCACAATGTGCCAAGCATCGCATCTTTCGTGAATGCATCTAATGTCGCTATCGGAGTTGATTTAGGAGGCGGAAACTGGCGGATCAACGCGAGCGACTTGAGTAAGCTCTTCATCGTTGTTCGGGACAATCTCAAATTCGACTTGACTCTAGAAGCGATCGCAACCGAAACGGCATCGCGAGTCTCGGTCTCTCGATCTTCGACGTTCACAGTCGAAGTACAAAACGTGGCACCCCAGGCTACGATCATGACCGCCCCGGACAAGGGAACACCCGGTCAACCCGTTGCGGTTCAGATGGCCGCAACGGACAAGTCCAGTATCGACCAAACCAGTGGCTTCCGATACCGAGTCAATTGGGGAGATGGTTCTGCTCCAGAAATCGTTCAAGGAATCGTGACTCCAACGCTAAACCATGTTTATGCCAATAGCGGCAACTATACGATCACGATCGCAGCGACCGACAAGGATGGAGCTGAGGGAGGAATTGCCACACATCAGATTCGCATCTCGCGCACTGGTCTTGTCCCTGATCCTTTGAACCCTGGACGCACCATGTTGGTCGTCGAAGGCACGAGCCAGAACGACTCGATCGAGATCGAAACCAGCGAGCGAGGCAGGGATGATGTCCTGGATCTCTATTTCAATGGAGTACGGACGGAATCATTTGCGATGCCGACAAGCCGGATTGTGGTGTATGGCCAAGCCGGAGACGACGAGATTCGGGTCGATGACGATGTTGAGTTGGATACCTGGATGTTTGGTGGTTTTGGAAACGACACCCTTATCGGTGGATCAGGAAACAGCATCCTCGTTGGAGGGACAGGGGACGATTTACTGCGAGGTCGCTCCGGTGAAGATATACTCATCGGTGGGCGAGATCGCGATCTCCTTTTCGGTGGAGACGACGACAACATCCTCATCGCTGGATACAGCGAAATGGAGAATGACGAAGCGATGCTGTTGGATATCCAGCGCGAGTGGACCTCCAATGGATCGATGAAAAATCGCATCGAACATTTGCGAGGCGACAAAGCAGGCGGTCTGAATGGAAGCACACTATTGCGATCGGAGACAAGTCCAAGAAACACGTTCGACGACGCTGCGGTAGACCGACTGTTTAACGATAAGAATAACGATTGGATCTTCGTCAATTCCGATGTTGGGATACGAGACAGCTTCGGTCAGGCTAAGTACCAGGACGAACTGGATCCAGTAACTGCAGCCAGTCTTGCGCAGCGAACATCTGCAAGCGGCGAAAGCGAGGAAACTCCTCTTGAGCAAAGCCCCGTTGAAGCACTGAGCGAATCACCGTTCTATTCGGAAAAATTCCTATTCGACACCAATGGTGATGGATCGATCTCGCCTCTGGACGTGCTGACCATCATCAACCGACTGAACCAAAATGGGGCAGGTGTGAACGTTGGCAACGGAGTAGAAGAGGATACTCAATCCAACGATTTCCTCGATGCCAATGTGGACGGCTCTGTGAGCCCACTCGACGTGCTGGTCCTCATCAATTACTTGAATTCGCGATCGCAAAGCGGCGAGGGCGAGTCGACCGGATCAGGAGCCCTTTCGCCTCTAATGGAGGACGAACTAATGCGAATCAAGAAACGCCTGGGACGGTAGTTAAGCTTCTGGTTCCCAGGAACCCGCCTGGGAACCCACTGCATTGCAGGCTCTGCCTGCACCGGTGATGAGCCATCGACTCGGGAGGGTGAGGCTCCTGCCGAACCGTTGCGTCAAAAGCTCGGCAGGAGCCTCGCTCTCCCAATGGTTTTCAAATGAATGCCACGCCAATCAAAAATTTCGACCTCCAAAAAATCTTTAAAAATTGCTGAGGCGCAATCGGAATTCTTTACGCATTGAACTAGGTACGCGGCAAAACGCCGCAAAACGCCAAGCCCTAGCTCTCCATTGCCGTGAGGTATTCCAATGCCCATCGAATCTGTTTTGCAACTCGATAAGCGGGAAAAATCTTGTCCCCAGCTTCAAAATCATGCATCAGACGCCACGAAAGAGCTTTTTCAGCGAGTTTACGAAGAGCTCCGAAGAATCGCGGCAGCGAAGATCGTCTCGGAACCGGCCTCGCTCACCTTGCAACCGACGGCTCTGGTCCATGAAGTTTACGTCCGGCTTGTGCGTTCGGAACTGCAAAACGACTGGACTTCCACCGGCCATTTCATCGGAGTGGCTGCTGAAGTCATGCGCCGTGTGCTGGTGGACAATGCTAGACGGCGAAAGCGTCTCAAACGAGGTGGCGACCACCACCAGGTCGACGTGCCGTTGGAGTTGCTGGCGGCGGACATCAAGGATTCGAAACTGCTGGAACTCGACCAAGCCCTTGAAGCGCTCGCCATGGAAGACCCCATCAAAGCCAAATTGGTCGTAATGCGCTATTTTGGCGGCATGACCATCGAGCAAGCGTGCGATGTATTGCTCATTTCAAGGACCACGGCCCATCGACACTGGGCGTTTGCCCGCGCCTGGTTGCATCGCCATATTGGAGAGTCAAAAAGTTGAATAAAGAGCTTCGCCACCGCACCGCGGTAGACATCTTTGCATCCCAATGGGAGAGCGAGGCTCCTGCCGAACTTTCGACGCCACGGTTCGGCAGGAGCCTCACCCTCCCGAGTCATAAACTTATGAAAAAATCGATAAAATCACATTTATTGGGTGGCGCGCGGCCCCCATTTGTCGCATTGTTCAGTGAGCCGTCGCCTCGTCACGAGATAATCTCCAGGTCTAACATGTCCATCGAAGAAATCTTCTTGAACGCTATTGAAAAACAATCCGCTTCAGAGCGGCAACGCTTTCTTCAAGAGGCATTTGCACTTCATCCTGAGTTACGAAATGAAGTCGAGGCGCTGCTTCGTTCGCATGAATCGGCTGGTACTTTTTTGTCCCAGCCTATCGTGGATCCTATTGGTTCTCGCGCCGGTACATCGCTCGAACCGTCCTTTCCGGAACTAAATATCTACACGGGAAAGCAGATCGGGCCGTTTCAAATCGTGGAACGGATCGGCAAAGGGGGTATGGGCTTGGTCTATTTGGCCGAGCAAAAGGACCTCGTCCAACGTCAAGTTGCCATCAAAGTCATTCGCCCCGAATTGGCCACTAAGTGCATGCTGGCACGGTTCGAGGCCGAACGAAGGGCGTTGGCTATCATGGACCATCCCAACATAGCCAAAGTGCTCGATGCCGGGCAAACCGAATTTGGGCACCCTTACTTTGTCATGGAGCTGGTTCGCGGTATCCCCATCACAAACTACTGCGATCAAGCTCGGTTTAGCCCATTTCAGCGACTCGAACTGATGGTCTCGGTTTGCAATGCAGTTCAACACGCCCACCAGAAAGGAATCATTCACCGCGACATCAAACCATCCAACGTGCTCGTAACCGAGTTCGACGGCAAACCGGTCCCCAAGATCATTGATTTCGGGATTGCAAAGGCGATCGATGCCAAGGTTTCCGAACAGTCGCTCCATACCGATTTCGGAGCGGTCGTTGGGACGTTGGAATACATGAGTCCAGAGCAAGCTGGTTTGGAATCCTTGGATATCGATACACGGAGCGACGTCTATTCGCTGGGCGTATTGATGTACGAGCTTCTGACCGGCTCAACGCCGATCGATCGTAATCAGTTGCGATCGGTAGCCTTTATCGAACTGTTGCGAGCCATTCGCGAAATCGATCCACCTCGCCCTAGCACTCGCATTAGTTCCACCGACAATGCCCCGTCGGTCGCGGCCAATCGTTCGATTGAGCCCTCGCGATTGCAAGGCTACGTGCGCGGTGACCTTGACTGGATTGCCATGCGAGCCTTGGAAAAAGACCGCGAACGGCGTTATCAAACGGCAAACGATTTGTCGCAGGAGATTCAGAGGTTCTTGTTGCATGAGCCTGTTCATGCGGGACCACCCACCGTCCGCTATCGGCTGAGCAAATTCCTTCGACGCAATCGGACCGCTTCGCTTGCGATTGGACTTGTGCTCCTTTCCATGCTTGTCGGCTCGATTGCAACGACTTTAGGTTGGTTGGAATCGAGCCGTCAGTATACGCTGGCGGTCGCGGCACAAGGTCATGAACGCGACGCTCGCGAGCTGGCGGAGCAAAGACTGAGTGAGGCAGAAGCGGCTCGCGAAAAGGAAAAGCAAGCTCGAGAGACCAGTGATGCAATCGCCAATTTCATTGCCGATACGCTTGGTCGTGCTAGCCCGGAGGCCGATGGGCGTAATGCAACGATTGCGGATGCCTTCGCGAAAAGCGTCGACAAACTAAACAAAGACTTCGAAGATCGACCTTTCATCCGCTCGAAGCTCTTGCATTCCATCGGATGGACCTACTTGAAGCTTGGACTCTATCAAGAATCTGTCGAGGTCCTTTCGGATAGTTACGAAGTCTACAAGGAGCAATTTGGTGCCAAAGACAAACTGGCCGCTGGATTGCTTTCAGATCTTGCAACAGCCTATCGTTCATCAGGAAAAATCAAGAAAGCGATCGAACTTGGAGAACAGTCCTTAGCTATCCATGCGTCCGCTTCGGATTCAACGCCAAACGATCAGACTGCGGCTAAGGTCAATTTGGCTACATCCTATAAACTTGCGGGCGATTTGAAGCGAGCTATCGAGCTTCAAGAAAATTGTTACGCTGAATACAAAAATCGTCTCGGTGCGAAACATCGCGGTACCCTTTCGTGCCTTTCGGATCTGGCGTCGGCCTACTCAGCAGCTGGCAGGCTTGCGGACGCGAAATCTTCTTATGAAATAGCCCGAGATGCATACATTGAAACGGTTGGGGTTGAGGACCTGGATACGCTTCGGGTATCGAACAACCTCGGCTCGGTTTTAAACAACCTTGGAAAAGCGGAACAAGCCATTCTGATGCTCGAAGAAACCCTTGTTTTACGTCGAAAGCTTCTCGGAGACATGCATTCCCACACGACATCCACGGTGAACAATCTGGCGATGGCGTACCATAGAACTAACCAGCTCGAGAAAGCTACGCTGCTCTACCAGTCTAATCTTGAGACCCGCATGAAGGCCCTAGGACCAAATCACATCCAAACCCTGAAGGCCATGAACAACTTGGGCGGAGTACTTTTTAGTGATGGGAAGATAAACGAAGGCATCAAGTTCCTTGAGGACGCGATTGCAGTTGCGGATGCGAATGATCTGAACAAGAACGCGGATATCATGGCATTGCGAACGGCTTTGACGCAAATGTTTAGCGTTACGAAACAGACCGACAAGGCGTATACTCTATGCAAAAAGACCTTGGAGATTCAAGCGGCAGCCCTAGGAGAAGAACACCCGACCACGATGATTACATTACATGCCATGGGCATGCTCCACATCGACCGCAAGGAATACGTGGAGGCGATTGCGACTCTGACGAAGGCCTTTGCGAATCGAAAGAAAAAGCTTGGTGCCGAACATGAAGAAACTCTGCTCTCGATGAATGGACTTGCCAGAGCGATGGGCGAAAACGGTCAAGCGGTGGAGGCGGAGAAGCTCTTTGCTGACACGTTAGCGATTCGAATGCGAAAGAGCAAAGAGGACTGGCGAACATTTAGCCTTATGGCTGAGTTTGGCGTCTTTTTCTTTGATCAAAAACGACATGATGAGGCTGAGAAATTGCTACGAGAGGGCTATGAGGGAATGATGAAAAATTGGAAATCCATCCCGCACGAATCGCGAGGGAGTGCTCGGTCCGCCGGAAAGAACTTAGTTCAGCTTTACGCAAGCACCGAACGACCGGAATTGGCTGCCAAGTTCAGCAGCGAAGAACCGTAGAAGATTCTCGACCAACTTTTCGAGATTCGCTGATCACGACGCACCGCCAAAAAAATCCCACAGGTTTACACGGCGGAAGCTTAGGTTTTTTGCTACCAAACCATCTCGTCGCGATCTTCGCTTTGCATTGTTTCTTAGCCGCGATAGCGGCGACAGTTTGTAGCCGTGGGGCTTGCCCCACGGTCTCTAGGCACGATGAATACATGAGCCGTGGATCTGCGCCCCGGTTGGGGGGGGGGCGGTGAAGGGGCTTGGGATGGTTTTTTGTGTGTGTGTTGGGGGGGAGCCCCGCCGCAAAGAACAGTAGGCCGATA
>JANPHB010000184.1:0-99061 GCA_031424235.1 Pirellula sp. | reverse complement strand
CCTCCCTCCTCCAGCAAGCATCCAGCGCCGTAGCCATAGCCGAATTGGTCTACAGCCAATCTGTTGAAGGGACGAAGCTAGGCAGCCAGCGCCAACGTCCACAGTGTTGGGCTATAGTTCATTAATTGTCGCTATGGCATTGTCCACATGGGGAATGAACCAACCTGTGGATAGGGCCAAAATCCCCTACTAGGCCTTAAACAAGCGAACGCTTGTTTGTCAGAGCCCTATTTTTGCAGCGCAGCGTCGACCGAGCCAGCAGGGCTGGTTTGGTTTCTCTATTTGCTTGCTTCATGTTTTTGGTTTCTATCTTAGTATGGCGTTGCGGTTGCGGTTCGCTTCGGACCGATGCCGAAGCTCTTTTGCCAATACGCTTCCGTATTGGCGTTGCTTGTTACAGATTCAGTATTCCACACAAGCGAAAGAAGGAAGGTGTGTAATCTGTCCAGCTTAGCAACCGATGAATCGTCTGACGTGCGTGACGTATGATCTGGCATGGAACGTGAATGAAGACAGAAAGAAACGTTCTAAACTCCATGGTCAAAAGTCGCTTTTTTTCGGCTCGATGTTGTTCTGCATGCTTCGGCTCAACCGGAATTAGCAATGCTGCCCATGACTTCAAGTTCCAGGCGATGCTCGTTATCACCATGTAGGCCCAGTTGCTTTCAAGATTATCGACTGGTGCGCATAATGATCGAACGCCGCCGGAAAGCTGAGCAATCAAATTTTCTTGGTCGCATCGGTCATTGCAGCCAAACACGATTTCCTCACTCGATACCGAGGGCAGGTCATTGCTGATATAGAAGAAGTAGCGTATCTCGTCGATGAGACGGGCGTCTCCTTGCTCTTTGGAGATATTCTTGCGAACAACCACCATTCGATATGTCTTGTCACAAGCGTGGGGCTTGTATTCGAACTCAGCAACCTCCTCATGCAGAAGTTCAAGGTGAATATAATCTCGTTCACGAATGATCTGTCGTTTGATATTGCTGGGTTTGGTACGAGTCTCGTCGGTTTTGTTTTTTGGCATTGCTCGGGTGAGTTTCGTCCATGCAGAAGGATCAAGTTTGTCTGCGATTTCCTTTAGATTCGCTTTCCCTTCGTAACCAAACTGGAAGCGAACATTAATTGCATCCCAACCATCAAGATATTCCGTCTGTGAGAATTTGCAGTCACCTCGCATTCGAATGCGTTTGAAGCCTCCCATTTTGCATGTCCAGATTGCCTTGTTAAGATATTCGGCGGCATTGTGAGCGCTGTGGACTGAGCCGCTACGATTAACGATAGCCATAACTTCCTTGGTATTGGCTAGACTGACCAACAAGGGATGGTATCCCCAACTTCCTTTGTACGAGATATCCATGCCTTCTTTGCACTCGGCAGTTGTAGCGACAATTACTCCATCAACATCAATGGTCGCTTGTTCAAAAAAGGACTCGTCCTGTTGCTTCCAAACGTTGGTCCTAGCCTCGTCAATTGCATTCATCAGTGCGTCGATATCGGATTGTCTGAATCGACGGCAAAAGTCACCGGCAGTCGTTGGGTCAGGAATTGAATCTGCCCCAATTGCATCCAGGAAAGCAGAATCATTTCTGAGTAGTTCCATGTGTTCGAGCCTCGAACCGTTGCACAGGACGTTCATCACCATCGCAAGGACATGGTCGGATTCATGGTAAGGTGCATGCCACTTTAATAGATTAACGTGATTATTGATGGCATCCGTCAAACCGACATGTTCAGCAAGCTTCAGCATTGCAGTAACACCAGCATAGTTGATGGCTTGGGCACGGTCCGCGAGCTGATACTTGACTGAATTGGAAGCGAGAACCGGATCGGGATTTGAGAAGCAACGTGCGAATCGATTGGCTCTTGCAGTCGCGAGTCTTTTAAGAATTTGCTTCTTGCGTACATTGATACGTTTTGCGAAACTGGTCTTCACCTGAAATCCTCCGTGTTCGTGGCTTAATCGTTTTGTGGTTACTACGTTAAACCGCAAAAACACTTGGAGGTTTCAGGTTTTTTTGTGAAATCATCAAAAAACCTCAATCAAGCTTCGCTTGATTGAGGGCTAGTTGTCAAAAATCGCTGGGTCTCAATTGTGGTCGTCGTCTTCCCTCCTTCGGCAATCGGGGCAAAGCCCGATATGGGTAAAATTGGGTAGCTCCGTTTCCGGGTCGATTTTAATCCAGCCCTCATCAATGGCCTGTTCAAGGCTTTCGATGTCTTTCCCTGCGTCGCAATGGATGCATTGAATGTTGACGAATGGAAAACGAAGCGAGGCGGGACGGCATGCGGGCCGCAAAATGCCTCCAAGCGTGTCTAGAATTGCGTTTACCTCGAAACCTTTCGGATAGAATCCGCCAGATTCGAGCCAAGTTTTTAGGATTAGGGCGTATTCTCTCGCTCGTGCGTAGTCGTATTCCCGGTTAGCTTCAAGGATGGTGATATAGCAGGTGGTTGGGTCCATAGTGGTTGCCTATAGGTGGTCTGTGTTGGGTTGCATAAGAAGCCCAACGGAATTCCGCTGGGCGATGAGAATCGGAGCCAGTTGCGTGAACCGGCTCCGGGAATGGATCAGGCTTTATTCAAGTCCTGCGGGATCGATTGGGCAAAGCTGTAAAACTCTTCGCCCTCTCCAATAATCAGGTGATCATGAAGCGGTATCCCTAACAGCCTGCCAGCTTCGGCGAGTCGCTTGGTAACGCTTCGATCTTCACTGCTCGGGGACACATCGCCGGACGGGTGATTGTGTCCGATGATGAGGGAGGCAACGCCATTCATGATGGCAAAGCGAAACACTTCGCGAGGATGCACTAGACTTGCGTCCAATGTTCCCATGGTCACAACCTCGATGTATTTCACCTTCAGTTTGGTATCCAAACCGATCGCCCAAAAATGCTCCTTGTCCTGGTCGACAATGTTTTGAGCGGCGAGCCATGTTCGCAGTGCGTCGGCCACTTTCTGGTTGCTGTCGAGTTTTCCGGTGATCTTGGCTTTTACGATCATGATCGCACCTAGTTTGCTTCCTTGGTCGACACATCGGAAACGGTGGTATCTTTGGGCTGCAATCCGTGCATGAATTCCACTGCTTTGGATGCGTAGGAAGCGGCGGTAAAGATGGCTCGCTTGTCGTTCTTCAAGACATGTAGCCAAGTTGCGAGATATTCGGCGTGGTCATCGCGAAGCTCGGGTGTGATGCTCAAATCTGCACAAAGGAATGCGGAGCCAAGTTCGGCCACTAACTCTTCCATGGCATAGCCTTCATCGCCAAAACGTTTGCGGCCTAAATCGCGATCAAGCCGTTTTGGGTGTCGGGTCCAGTGGCAAAGCTCGTGGGCCATGGTAGCGGCATGGGTTTCGGAATCGCGAAACGTTTCCAAAAACGGCATGCGAACATAGTCATGGGTGATGGTGTAATAGGCCTTGTCGCCTCCTTCGCGGATGTCGGCGTTTAGGTTCTTAAAGAACCGGTCCGCTTGTTCGACCCGTTCGATGGTCGAATTGGGTTGCTCTTTGGTTGCGTAGTAATGTTCGGGCAAGCCTTCGCATTGCTCGGCATTGAATACGGTGTATTGCTTCAAGAACGGAATTTCTCGCTCGACTGCATCCCCTTTGTCGTCCGCTTCCGACTTTTTGAAGGTCGAAGCGTAGACAACGGTAGAACCGTGTTCGCCTTTCTTAACGAATCCGCCAAGCTCTTTGGTTTGGTTGAAGGTCAGCCACAATGGGCAGGAATACCCTTTGTCCTCGGCCTCGGCCCATAACATCAAGATATTGATGCCTGAGTAAGGCAGGCCATTGAAGCGAAGCGGCCTTGTGATGCGTCCGGCGGCATGTTCGGCGTTCCAAGGCTTCATCCAAGGCCTAACACCCTGTTCAAGCTGTTCGATGATGCAGTTGGTCACTCGCTCGTAAACATCGATGCGAGCGGTTTTGGTTGCGGCGGTGGTAGTGGTTTCGGAAGTGGTAACGGTTGACGACATGGTAAAAATCTCCCCAAAGTGAATGAAAGGAACGTTGTTTTCGTTGCTGCTTGCTGAGAAGCAGCCCCGCTGTTTTTCAAACAGCCGGGGGGCGAATGCCAAAGGCCTAGGGGGAAGGGCAGTCAAGGCCGAGCGAATGGGGAAGGGACCCGTCTGCACAAGCGTAGCGCGGAAGATGGGGAGGCAGCCGCATTGGCTCGCGTGGCTCCGAGCCTTGACGGCCCTGGGGTCTCCCCTGTGCTTAAGAAATCAAATGTCTTCCGCGCCCAACGAGGCACTCAATCGGGACCGACTGAACGGCGAACTTAAGGTGTGAGCGCGAATGCGTCTCACTCCGTAAGTTTTTCGCCACAATGGGAAATAGGCGGGATCAGCGGAGAGTTGCAACGGGCTTTGGCGTTGCTACGAACCGCCCCGCATCCGTTATAGGCCGATGATGGATCAAGAGGCCGTAGCACCAGCGGGAGTAGGGGGACGTGACGCTAGTCACCGAGCGAAAGCGAAGCCCCGGATGTCGCGGTCCGCAGGAGGTGCCGCATTTTGCCATGCTTGAAGGGATACATGTGCCGCCTAAGTACTCGGATAAACCGGCAAAACACAGCCGGGACATTGATACGAGTCGGACACATGAAATGAACGCGGTTACAATGTGGTTTTTCTTGGAAAGCTATTGGAAAGCTAGGTGCCAAAAGCATGATTGAACGCCCACTGAACGAAGTTACCGCTCAAGACATCGAAACCCTATTGAGAGCGGAGGTTCCCGAGGGACGAACCTTGGATTACAAGGAACAACTCGATATCACTACTGGTGACGAGAAGAAGGAGTTCCTTCGGGACATTTCATCGTTCGCCAATGCGCAAGGAGGTGACATAATTTTCGGGATCAAGGAACGCCGAGAGAATGGGAAACCAACGGGCATCCCTGAAGCCATTTGTGGCCTTCAAAACACCAACTTTGATAGTCTAAAGCTCCAGCTCGAGCAGATTATTCGTAGCGGAATTGACCCCAAGCTACCGAGCGTAACGATGCGAGAAATTGCTTGCCCGACAGGCACCGTGTTCGTCATCCGTGTGGGCGATAGCTGGACAAAACCGCATCGAGTAAGCCTTGGATCCTCTCAGTTCTATGTTCGAGGAAATGCGGGAAAACAGACACTTGACTCATTGGAGCTGCGAGATGCATTCTTGCAGTCGTTTGAACTAGAAAAGAAGGTACGCGACTTTCGAGATAACCGATTGGCCACAATTCTTTCCAATGACCTTTTATTGCCGCTAAGCGGAAAGTCTGTGCTGGTCATGCATTTCATTCCACTCGATACGTTTCGCGGAAACCGAACGATCGACTTGAACCTCTACCGCTCGCAACGAAGGTCACCCCCGAAGTCCAATGGAATAAACGGATATGTGCGCCCGAACATGGACGGCATGCTTTTCGTAAGTTTAGGCACGCCAAATACCACACAGGCGTATGGCTATACGCAACTTTTTCACTCCGGTGCCGTTGAAATGATTGACGGTGGTGCTATCCAAGAGGTAGGTCAAATCTTAGGGACCATTTCTGGTTACTATATCGAAGAAGCCATAGGGAAAGGCTTCAAAGAGGCGTTCGATTATCTCAAGTCAAACCAGGATGAATTTGAAATGGACGTTATCTCCCTTATCTCTATGTTGAACGTTCGCGGATACAAACTGCACCAAGGACACAACGGACCAATTTACGGTATGCCGTTCATGGTAGATCGTAATCATCTCCTGTTCAACGCGGTGCGCATGCAATTGTCTGCGGGTTTCGAACCGTATCTGAAAGCAATTTGCGATCAATTCTGGCAAGCCTTTGGGGCAAGCGGTTCTCCCAATTTTGACGCGAATGGAAAGTGGAAGCATGAGTAGCCTTGCGAAACGGGTGGCACATCCGCTCCAATGAGTGGGAAATCGACACTTGCGGCTATCAGGATATCTTTTATGTTGCAAATACCCATATTTGGGCTATTATATAATCCCTTATGCTAAAGACATCCACCGAAACCGTTGCTGAGCTTGCACAGCGTGCAAAATCGATGAGGCTTGCTCAAAATTTGACCCAAGCGGGCCTCGAGCAACGCTCTGGCGTGAGCCTTGGGTCGATCAAGTTATTTGAGCGTACGGGAAAAATATCCTGTGAGTCGCTCGTCAAAATTGCCATTGCTCTTGGGGCGTTGGAAGGATTTGACGGTCTGTTTAGACCCAACCTAACAGAGAATCGATCGATCGACGATCTTCTAAAGGATGCCAAAGCATCCACGGGACGCAAACGGGGACGTGTCACATGAAGTATCGACCCGTCACAAAAATCATCGTGTCGCTGGCGTTTGGGCCAACACCCGTTCGTGTTGGAACCCTAGCAACGGTCAAACGGTCCATCTACTTTGAATACGATCCGTCATTTCTCAAAAGCGGCGTCGAGATATCCCCATTTCGACTGCCACTCAAAGCAGGAACGTTTCAAGCAAAGCCCGAACCGTTTGAAGGGCTATTTGGCGTATTCAATGACAGTTTGCCCGATGGGTGGGGCAGACTGTTGCTAGACCGTTCGCTAAAAAGCCTTGGCATCTCTGCCGTAGAGTTAGGACCTCTCGACCGCCTAACGCATGTTGGTTCCAACGGAATGGGTGCGTTACTTTTCGAGCCAGATGCAAGCGAGAAAATCACCAAGGGCAAGTTCCTTGACTTGGCACAACTTGCAGAAGAATCGACTAAGGTGGTTACTGGGGAAGCGGAGGAAGTCTTTCAAGAACTGCTCGAGCTATCAGGCTCATCAGCCGGGGCTCGGCCAAAAGTGATGGTCGGAGTTTCACCCAATAGGGAACAACTCGTCCATGGCCAGCAAGAATTGCCTGACCAATACGATCATTGGATGATAAAGTTCGGCTCCAGGGGCGACCCAAGCGACATTGGAGCGATCGAATTCGCATACAGTCTGATGGCACGCAATGCGGGCCTTGAAATGATGCCCACACATTTGTTTGTCACCAAGAATGGTGGCGGATATTTTGGCGTGAAACGCTTCGATCGTCAGAACGGCCAACGGATTCATATGCATTCGCTTTCTGGCATGATCCATTCGGACCATCGAATGCCATCGCTTGACTACGAGGATGTTCTGAGAGCAACACTCACCCTTACTCGAAATATGCAAGAAGTCGAAAAGATGTTTCGCCTAGCTGCGTTTAACGTTCTGGCTAAGAACCGAGACGACCACGCCAAGAATTTTGCGTTTTTAATGGATGGGAAGGGCAACTGGAGGACGAGCCCAGTCTACGACCTGACTTATTCGCGTGGACCTGGTGGCGAGCAAAGCACCATGGTCATGGGGGAGGGAAAGACCCCTGGACGTACGCACCTTTTGCAACTTGCAGAAAAGTTTGGAATCACGAAAACAAAAGCCGCAGCAATCCTCGATCAGGTAGCGGAGGTGGTTGGCAATTGGAAGTCGGTTGCCGAGGAAGCTGGCGTCAGTAAAGCATCGCTTAAGGAAATCGCGAAGGGTATCCAATCGGCTAAATAGTTGTCGGAACGTCGAATGCGTGACGATGTTCTTCCCTACGGGATGTGAGTAAACTCAGAAGATGACACAACTCCATGGACCGAGAGGATCGTTAGTCCACCGGGCAATGAGATATGGAAGTATTGGTTCTGAGAGGTTTAGGCGTCTACGAAAACCCAGTAAATGCACCTTGTTGCCAATTGAAAACGTCTCCCGTGTATCCGACACGATTGAATACCATGACGTTGATTGCATGGTAAACAGCGTTTCGTGCGTTTATGAGTTCGCTCCGTTCGCTCGATGAAACATCGAGAAGATCGAAATGACCGTGAGCAGTACTGTGCCGCAACGTCTTCCAGCTTTGGAACACGCTGAGAGAAAGGCCAAAGCGCTCTTGCACGCATAGTTCTCTGAGCAAGCTCGAAGCGCTTCGGGACCTCAAGCTTTTCAATGAACCTTTCGCCCGCTCTACGAGTTGCTTTCTCTTTGTTCCGTTTGAGTCACCTTCCACTAGCAATGCAAACTCATTGCTACTCATGTGCGACTCGATGGATGCAATCTGTTCATTGGAGAATACGGCTGGGTTTGAAGGATTTGAGTCGCTACATAGGCCTTCTAGAACAGAGCAGGCAATTAGGGCAGAAACAGAGAAAGAACGATCAACCGAACTCCAAAGTGCAACGAATGCTTGGTTGAATCGTCGCAAACCGTCGCTGATGAGGAACTTCGTCATCAATGAGATCAGGTTCTGCCAACACTCCACGGGAACTTGCTCTCGTTGACCGCACTGGCCAAATGGTCCAAACAACTCGCTTTTCCAATGTTGCCAGGTCGTGTTAATGGATTCTCTTAATTCACCATTAATTGACGTCCGGCGTACCTTTTCAAGCCCAAGTTGCCCGCATGCGTAACCTGTTGCCAGAATCACTGCGTCCAAATAGTCATTCAAGCGATTTGCATCGTTTAAGCTGGACGGATCGAAGCTGAACTGTACCCACTCTTTGGCAAACGAAATGCTGAATTGGCCATCGTCGACTTTGATAACGAGTCGGAAATCGCTTGATCGAGTGTGGTATGGAAAGCAGTTTATGAGCACAGGCCAATCACAAATTGCCTCTGCAAAACAGCGAGTTGGCAAGTCCGGCCTAACAACGTCAATTTTTGAAAGAAATGGGTTTCTGTAGTCCCAAATGCGAGGATCGGCACCAATCGTCCCTCCCAAATTTTCGATGCGCTCAGCCGTGATGGTGTGATCGCAACTATTTTTTGCTTTGATCCGAAAATATTGATCGGAAGGCACCATTTCGCCTACGCGAAGATTAGAGAACTTCTCTTTCTTCGTTGCCGTGGTAATTGCCCATAGTGACTGATTACCAATCCAATCGCAGGTTAACCGCCCCTGTCCTTTCGCTGTTTCCTGTCCATTGCTGATTTCCAGGTCAAGTAATTCTGTATCATAGTTCTTGTCTGTTACGATGTGATGGTAAGGGCCGAATGTCGACATTTTGGTAGTATTCGTGGTAGTATTGAATATGCGTCTTTTCCTAGTTCCTAGGACCGAGCGGTTTGTTCCAAAGTTCATTTCCAATCCATTGTACATGTCTTGCGGCAACTTCGAGAAACTAGGATCAAGGAACCTTTGTTCCATTGACTTCCCATGCGATGCAGATCGTTCAGGGCCTGTGACCCCTTTGGACGCATTGTATGTCATCAATCGAATAGCCCAAAAGAACTTACCGTACAAATGAAGGTCGATCGCGATGGACCCGCAAAACGCGCCGTCGCAGCGGCTTTTAGCAGAAGACCAACTATTTTCAATGCAAGTCACCAGCATCAATGAAGCGGCAACCGAGGCCGGGAGCAGTTGTATTTACGGCGGGGTTCATTTTGGGTTCGATGATGATTCTGGCTTAGAACTCGGCACAGAGCTAGGAAGTTGGGTGTGCGAGCGGAAACTGGTTAGAAGGCCAAGGCAAAGTACTTTTTGATCCGAAAAACATTGAAAGAATGAAAATCGATGCTACCAAAGTTCGTCGCCGAAGAGGAATTAGTGAGACTGGAACTGCAACGCGAACTCGTTTCGGCAAAGCGTCAAGCACTTGGCTTCATGAATGAAATTCCGAAAAGGCATCACGAGGAGGGTGACAAACATGGTAGTGTCGATCGAAATGATTCCAGCCCATACAAAGAGTATTCGGTCCATTTTCAGTTGAGCAAAGAGGACCTGAAAAAGATAAGCAGAAAAGAGTTGATTGAAAAATGGAGGGAAGTGGGGCGCACGATGGCCCAGCAGCAATCGGACATGATGTTTAAAGTCATCGAAGACGATGGGGAGAAGAATCGCTACATCGTCAAAGGTCCGAAAAATGAGAATGAAATTGAGCTTGTAGAGAGCATTTTTGAAGCAATGGAGAGAATAGATCATGTGTTCGACGATGACCGCAACCCAACGGCCAAGTTTTATGCCTCGACCCCCGAAAAGGCTGCGGCCATTTATGAAGCTCAAGAATCGATGCTTTCTGATCCAACCCTGCGAAAACGCTATCTAGAAATTCGAGCAAGGAAGTATGAGCAATACCGTTCTCAACAGGCTGATCGAAGACTGGTGGACTAAGTCGACGGAGCGCGTTTTTCAACAGCCATTTGCGGCATATCTCGGTGACATCGGATATCGAGTCGTGCATGTTACAAGACACTGTGGCATGGAGCTTGGGAAAGACGTTATCGCCATTGGTGTCGACGGATCCGTCAATTGCTTTCAGTTGAAAACTTGTCGTGGACCAAGATTCACGCTTAAACAGTGGCAAGACGAGGTTTCACCTCAGTTAGCCGACCTATTCGAGAACGCTGTTTACCACCCATCGATTGGAACCGCATTACAGCATCAACCCTGGCTGGTCGTCAATGGAAGCATCGATGAGGAAGCACAAGCTGCGATAGAAAAACGCAATGATTCGTATCGAAAGATATTTGGCAGGGAGTTGAAAGTTATGGTCTTGGGCGACTTGGTTGCTGGGACGATCCGAAATAATGACTCACTCTGGCCAAGCTCACCTGAAAGATTTCGACTACTTTTGGAATTTGCAACCGCCGACGGCAAATCTAATCTCGACAAAGCGCATCTTGCATCTCTTCTCGAGATTGGAGTTGAGGGTCAGAAATTGAGCAAGAATGAGGCAATTCGACAAATCACATTTCTTCCAATCCTTACGACATTGGCTATCCGAAGTTTCACAGCAACGGAAAACTGGGTCGCCCAGACCGACGCATGGATGATGTGCTGGGCCTACGTTCGGTCAGTTCAATTGAGAGAAAACATCGAGGATGTGGACGTTCAGAACACATACGGGTTGATCAATGCTTTCATTGACAATTCCTTGGCTGGACTGTTCGAAGAATGCAAAACGAACCGAGACCTTTTTCAGGAGGGGTTCGAATACGCCTACGGGTGGGCAAGAATTCGATCAACCTGGGTATTAGGACTGCTAAGCGTTCTTGCAATTAGGAAGCGTGAAACAGGAATCATTGACGACGAATTGGAGGACTTGATTGTTGAGATTACTGATAGCGATCACACGACGCCATTTGTTTGGGGTGAGGCAGCGATCCCGCAGGTATTGGCAATCGCATGGCTCAGAATGCTACGCGACGTTAGGCTGTCTTCCGAGTTCCTACTGTTGGACGTACTGTGCGGAATTCTTGATCGAAACAAACACGTGGTGGAAGGATCTCTTCCAAGTCCGTATGTTGGGCCAGATGAATACCTGCGACTCCTTCGCGAGCCTATTCCGTCTAACGATCAATTCGGCTCTTGTGGGTACAGTTGGTATTTGCCGATACTTGTTGACCAACTAGTCGATCTGAACTGGCGTCAAGAACTGGGACATCGCTGGTACGAAATTTCAGGTATGCGATGCGAGAGCTTTCGTTGCGATCTTAACTGGGAGTCATTCATTTGGCGAGCGAGCCAAGGGATTACTTCGACGGGGATGTATGGTGCACCGCAGTCATGGCGAAGACTGCGGACAGACTGGCAGGAGTTGAGTACAACAAGCGTGTGCACTCATTTCAAGAATTCACCCAGTCTGGGCCTTTTGTACTTAATTGTTTTTCCTCATCGCGTTTCACGAGAACTTGCTAAGGCGATTTGGCAATCATTCTGGGAGTTAAGGAATCACGCAACGAACTAGAGCGCTAAATAAAAGAGGTTATATAGCGTTCTCAAATGCGATGGTGGCGGTGGTGGCGAAGAAATGGCTTGCGCTTAGGTGTATTCCGTGGTATTGGTAAAGAACACCATGCATGGAGGCAACTATGGAAAGAGTCAACGTAACCTGTCGTCTTGCGGCAGATGAAATCGCATTCATCGATTCGATGGCGATCGCAACGGAGCGAGATCGAAGCTACTACATCAAGAAAGCGGTCAATAACTTCGTCTTGTCGCAACGCGAGATGATCGAGGAAATTGACAAGGCTATCGCAGAGGCGGATGCCGGTCGATTCGCGACCGATGAACAGGTGAGCGCAACTTTTGCGAAACTTGGGGCATGAAAGTTGTTTGGACAGAGTACGCACTGCATACGTTGGAACAGGTTCAAGAATATGTCGAGGCAAACTACCCAAGTGCAGCTACGCGAATCATCAGGCAAGTAAAACGGGCCACGCAAAAGCTTGAACAGTTCCCAAATATTGGCCGCAACGGGATTCGAAGTGGGACGCGGGAACTTGTCGTTAGCGACTTGCCCTATGTTATTGTATACCGCGTAACGGACGTCTACGTTCAAGTGCTTCGTGTGTTTCATGACAAACAGTTCAGGATGTAGTGCGCGAGGTGGCTTTGCATAGAAACAAAACCAAGAGAAACGATGTCGAAGAAATGCTGGAAGAGCATCGAACGGAAGCAAAGCCAGAATAGGAACTTCCCGCACAGAACACGCGGCGATCAGGGCAATGTCGCCGACAATGACAAGGAGGTCGATTGACTATGCAGGAACTTGAAGTCATCGGCAACGCGGCGTTGCCAGTTGCGAAGATCGAAGTATTGCCAAACGCCATTTTGCGGTTGGGAACCCAAGGACAATTTGCATGGGAAGAATTTTTCGCCGCCCAGATCCGAAACAAGCATACTCGGTCGGCTTACCTTCACGCGGTGAAGGCATTTTTCACCTGGATTGAACCGCAGGAGCCACAACTGGCAAGGATCACGCCGGGAATGGTGGGCCGCTATTTCGATCAAATGCGATTGTCGATTCCGTCCAAGAAACTTCACATGTCGGCGATTCGTGGTTTCTTCGATGTCTTGGTTCTCCGCCATATCTGCATGCTCAATCCAGCGTTGTCGGTGAGGACCGAGCGATACTCTGTTAGCGAGGGCAAGACCCCTGAGATTACACCCCAGCAAGCACGGCAGTTACTGGAGTCCGTCGACACTGTGACGCCGAGCGGAATCCGCGATAAAGCGATCATAGCAACGCTGATCTTTACGGCGGTGCGAGCGGGAGCGATTGCCAAATTGCGAATGCAGGATCTGGTCAATGAAGGCAGCCAATACTCATTTCGATTCAGCGAAAAGGGGGGCAAACAAAGAGCCATTCCGGTTCGACATGACCTGCAAGAAATGCTGTTCGAATATCTAGAACTGCTTGGGAGAGGAGAGGCGAAAGACTCCCCATTGTTTCGAAGCATGAGCCGCAAAGGCAGGTATTCCGAACTGGGTTTGAGCGGCGTCGATATTTGCCGGCTGGTCAAACGCCGATTGCGGTTGGCTGGATTGCCGCCGCAAGTTTCGCCGCATAGTTTTAGATCATGTACAGCTACAAGCTTGTTACTTCAAGGAACAGCGTTGGACGATGTTCAGTACTTGTTGGGACATTCCGACCCAAGGATCACAAAATTATATGACCGGCGCCAAAGGCAAGTCACCAGGAATATCGTTGAGCGGATTTCGGTATAGCTGCAAAAGGAAGTCGGGCCCAAGAAAAGGATCCTAACCGCATCCAAATCCGATGTTGATCATATTAGTCGGTGCTATGGCAACGCCAAATTGGGTTTCAATTTGGCACGTAACGTATCAGCCGTTTTCATGGTCACTAATTAACTATCCATCGTCGCTTCCAACTGCTCTACGCCATCAAAAGCGGTGCGTATCCGCCAAACAAAGTCGTCTAGGATCATCATTGCATTCCTTTCGAGCCAGTTACGCCGCGTCGGATCAAATACGACTATATTGATGGGCATATCTCCATAAACATTACATCTATGGATGGGCTGAAATCCCATACTACGCAAACGTTTCGTATTGCCAGGATGGAGCTCATATGAAACAGCGCGAATCGGCGCGCGATTGTCCGTATCAAGAAGACAAGCGATTTGCAGCAACAAACAGCCGACGAGATTTTTGCGTTTGCTCATGAGCGAGATTCCCTGGTCTGCTTCAGTTTCGTGACTTTCGGCCATCGCAAAGAGGACAATATTGTTTCCTCGCGGCACAATATCCTCGAACGTATAACTGTACATGTTGTGCTCTCCTCGCAAAGTTGCTTCGTACGCTTCATCAGTAATTGCGAACGCGCAGCTAATACCAACCAGCCTACCATCATCACACAGGGCGTTTCGCAAACATTCGGGACTAATCTTTTGTAGTCTCTCGAAATAGGCGCGAAGTTCCGAATCGTCGTTGTGCGTAAACTCCAAGCCTCGTCGATATGCTTCTTCGGAGGTTAATTTTTCACCAGTTTTGGCAAGAGCAAAGCCAAGGTCTGTATGGCAAAGTTGCAAGCACTCGTCAACGTTGTCGTTATAGTTGCGATCCGATTCCTTGATCACGCGTGCTCTTCCTAAACTAAAAATCGTATGAACGACCGCACCTGCAAGCTGCGAAAAACCGAAGCCCACCGCCGGATCGTTTTTACTGTCGACACGATAAGCTAGCTCAATCTCCGCATCAGGCAGAGTCTCGAACATCACGCTAAAGAGCTGGTCTACTGAAAGACCCTCCCATTCTGCTCGCACCGCAGATGGCATGCGGACTTGGGGATTGTCGAGCAAGAAAGAAGAAAACCCGATGGCAAACGATCGCGAAACAGCACGCCTACCCAGTAGGTTGCTGAAGTCGTCGTTAGACTTCCCATCAACCGCCCCCCACTCATCCGATTTTTTTCCTCTCAAAAAATTAAGCAACGGATCGCGATTTGGCAGCAATCTTCCTTTCTCGAAAATCGCATATGTATCCGAGTTTAAACGAAAGTCTCGACGTATTGTTGGCCTAGGCATGATGTTGTCCCGCTAAAAAAGAGCATACGGAATGATTTGAAGATTATTGCAATACGTCGAAACATTTGATGCGATTTTGATTGCACGAATGGGTTTCCGGACCAAGTTTTCTGAAAAAGCGCTACCTGAAGTCCATTAACGATGTTTTTACCTTTGTGGCATATCCTCTTCCATTCGTAGTATTGTCGCCAGGGAGGATCGTGTCGTTTAGGAAAAACCACATCAGATTGACTGCGGAGGAGCGAGCCATACTTGAAGGCATCGTTCTTTCTGAGACGCCCGCACGCGTAAAACGCGCAACGATACTTTTGCTGGCAGATGAGGGGCCAGGCGCACCTGCTTGGCAACTGCAAGCCATCGAAGCACATTTCAACTTGAATGGAGGCGCCGGTGCTGTCCTGAGTCGTGCAGTAAAGCTGGGGCCAATTCAAGCGGCAATTGGTTTGCAAAGCCAAAAGCGTGTTTCTAAGCCTGGGAGCCATCAATCTCTCCGATCATTTTCTCCAGAGACTGAAGATGAGATCGCGGCTGCCTTCGCTACCGGCGAATTTACCAAGCAAGAACTAGCCCTTGCTTACGGAGTTTGCAACAAAACCATTGGACATGCAATTAAACGTGCAAACGGCTTGCCGAAAACAACGATTCCCGATGAAGGAGTTCACTATGGTCCTCCGCGAAAGCTATCGCCAGAAACGGAACAATCCATTGTAGACGCGATTGATCAAGGCGAGTTCACGAAAGCAGAGCTCGCTCGTCGCCATGGTGTGGCTTTTGGCACTATTCATAACATCTTGTCGCGACAAAAATCGAAAGAGAGAGAAAGATAGCCTAATTGGTCCAACAACCTATTCGTCGTCACCGTTGCTACTTTACTGATGGCTAATCCGTCCCACAATGAAATCAGCGAAGCAAGTGTTGCCGTTGCTTATCAAACGCAACCCTTTAAGGACAAATAAATAGCTGAGGCTATACCGATTTGCCACATCCTATCCAACCTAAAAAGGGCTGAAACCCCTCGATCAAAAGTTGCCTATGTAAAAAGTGCTTTTTCATTCGTTCCCATCACTGCCAGAGGTCAGTTCCAATGCCATCCGATCTTCGATCTGTAGTTGTGCGAAACCTAAAGGAGTTCGTCTATTTTGCTGAAGTCATGCTTTGTTTCAAAGCAGGTGCGCGGTCGCAAAGTGAAGTCGCACGGGTCTTCGAATACGATTCCTTCGAATCAAGAAATGAAGAACTAACGTACAGTTCTGCATCCGTGTGCAGGGGGGTGCGATTTGTTACCGTTCGTCTTTGTCGACTTGGACATGTAGACAGAGAGACTGATCTGTTTTGCACTCGGGGAATTGGAACAACTAAGATCCCAAGTGCCCAATGCCTCAAAGTGTTTGAGGACATTCAGGAGATCCTTGATCAGTTGGGGCTGTTGGGAGAAAGCTTCGTCGAATCTCGCATTACACGTTTCGTTAACTTACTCGAGGAAATACGAATCAATGGGCCATTCTGTGCATGAATTTGCGAAACAACCGTTTCATCGGATGAAAATCTGGATCAGCAGATGGAACACCTAATAATGAATCGTCGAGCAAGCGATTCAGGAATGGCCTGAGTCGGTCTAACTAGTGCTCAATAGTCTTTGCGAAAGAGTTGAAACCATGAGTTCAAGTTCGAAGAAGCCAAAGAAGTCATTGACAGAAGTCGCTGTAAAGACAGTTGTATCCGCGATTGTTTTTTCGGCGGTAACTGCAGTAGCAGGCCCAGTAGTAGGTGCTGTTGCCGCCGCTGCAACGGGCGGAGGCGAAGGATTGGCCTAGTTGCCGAATTGATACTTTGGCGACGCCGAAGGAGCTGAATTGATTTTCGAGCAGCTGTTCGAATTCCGTTCGCGATGTTTTTAGGTTGGAAGCCAGCGTGGCCTTCAACATCTGTTTGGGAAGTGTAATAGCGAGGGATTAAAAGTGTCTAGTTCTCATAGTTGGCTTCATGCCGCACTGCATCTTATTGGACATGTCGCTGAGGACGAGCGCAAAAGCGGCCATACTAAGAATGCAAACGGTTTATCGTTACTTGCACTCGGTCTTTGGGGTGCTTCGTTGTTCAAGAAGAAGTAGTTTCAAGTACTGATTGCGATGAAGGAGAAAGCCATGTATTGGCTATTTAACAAGCAAAAGCGGTTTGATTGGAAGTCAAACCGCTTTGTTCGGGCCCTTGGGCTCGATTGTAAAAGAAATGGCATCGGTCAATTCACGGTTCCGGTTCCCATTGACAGTGGCTACCTGATTCGAATCCAAAACCAGGATTCATGCGTTCATTTCATTGGCCTGCCAGGTATCGCATTTTGCCCAAAGGTCTTCCCTTGGAAGCTGCTCGCGGGGTTGCTTATTCGCAACAGTGAATTGAAAAACGGCGCGTGGCATTTGGTGGCGGAGGATGGAAACGTGACTTGCCGGTTCTGCTGCGTTGTCCCGATGAACGGATTCAATAGGGCTTCGACCAAACGAGCCATCGAAACAACCTTGAGCGAGATCACCGCGGCCAAGCGTAAGTATCAAGCCGTTCAATCGGTTTGATCCAATTCAAACCCTTTTGTGTCTGTTTAATGTGGAGCTAAGAAATGAAACCGTTAAAGACCAGGTGCGCCATTTGGGGCGCAATCATCATTCCGTCGTTTGTCGCGAGGCCACGATTCGGCCATCGGCCCCCATTGAGACGATGGCCCTTGTTCGGCCCCTATATCAATCATCCCGAACCCAACAGTGTGTGGCCATTACTGGATGGCTCATTTTGTTTCCCGTTCCCAAAATTGCGATTCTGGCCACGCTTTAATGCCATATAAGGAAAGGGTGGGATTCTCGTGAACATGAAGAATCAGAAAATCGAGTTGGTGGACATTCACCTGCTTAGAGTATCGGAAAATCTGAGAGGCGAAGTTACCCCAGCCTCCGTTCAAGATATTGCAGAAAGCCTGCCGAAAGTTGGCATGATGCATGCCATTTTGGCAAGGAAATGTGATATGCAGGTTGAAGATGGGTCGCGAAGACTTCTGGCGGCAAAACTAGCTGGCTGGACACAAGTCCCAGTTCTGTTCGTCGATGAATTGGAATCGGACTCGCATGCAGTTCAGCGGCAGATTATTGCCAACACGCAACGCGAGGCCCTGCCGCCAACGGTACTTGCCAAAGGGATTTTTGAGTTGATGGAAAGTGCTAAATGCCCTGCTCGCGAAGCGGCAGCCCTCGTTGGCCTGTCTACAAATGCGGGGAAACTCACTCGCATGATGCGACTGCCTGCCGAGCAGTTGGCGTTGATTGATGAAGGAAAGATACCTCCGAGTAGTGGTTACCTTTTGAGCCAAGTGGAAGACCCGGCCAAACAAGCGGAGCTCGCATGTCAGATAGTCGAGAAGAAACTAACGCGAGACGGCTTGCAACGATTAATTCAAGCGATGAAGTCGACAAATCCCGCTAAAACGACAAAGACAATTAGGAAATCAACAATTGTCATGGATGGCGGTCGATCCGTTACGATTGCCGCTGCAGGGCTCAACCTTGCTGTCGTGATTTCGTGCTTGGAAGCACTTTTGAAACGAGCGAAGCAAGAACGAAAGCGAGGAATCGAGTTGGAAACTTTCGTAAAGATGCTGCTCGATCAATCGCAGAAGGTGGCTGAGCAATGAGCACGACTCCGTCAATCAAAGAGCGTCTTAGTCGAAAATTGGAATTTCTGAGACGACGCTGGTTTTGGAATCATGCAACGTCAGTCACTTCTTGGAGTCTTTCAAAGGCTCTGCTGAAGTTTAACGATTGTGACCTTTGGACCATCCAGGATGCATGCCAAGGCACGCAATGTTTCGGCTCAACGGGATCGGGCAAGACGACGGGTAGCGTTGAAGCAATTGCTGAGTCGTTCTTGCTGGCAGGATTTGGCGGGCTGTTTCTTACAGCCAAGCCAGACGATGCGAGCACGTATCTCCGGCTGTGCGAAAAAGCCGGACGCAGTTCCGATGTGATGCTGTTTCGTCCCAACGGCACGTATCGATTCAATCCATTTGATTCGGAACTAAAACGACGGGACGCGGGTGCAGGGCTTACGCACAACGTGGTTGCAATGCTTAGTGCATTGTTGGAAGTAAGTGAACGCAATCAAGCAAATGGCGGGGGCGATAGTGACGGTTATTGGAAGCGGGCGAATCGACAGTTGTGCCTCAACTGTGTTGATCTGAGCGTTATGGCAATGGATCGTATCTCGGTACCAGACCTCTATCGTATCGCAATCTCGGCTCCGACTTCGCTGGAACAGCTTCAATTGGATAGTTGGAAGGCAAGTTCCTTTTGTTATCAATGCTTGATGGACGCAGACAAGGTGGCCAAGGGCGCATCTCGCAAGCTCGATTTTAAGCTGGTTGCAGATTACTTCTGCTTGGAATGGCCTTGCCTATCGGATCGCACACGTTCGGTCGTGCTAAGCACCTTTACGAGCATGCTCGATGTATTAAATCGCGGGTTGATACGAGACCTGATGTCAGGGGAGACAAACATATCGCCAGAGATGGCTCAAGATGGCAAGATCATCGTTGTTGATTTGCCCACGATGTTGTTCGGGGAGGTAGGGGTTTTCACTCAGGTGCTTTGGAAGTATTGCATGCAAAGAGCCCAGGAGCGACGCGATGTTCTACAGAATCCGCGTCCAGTTTTCATCGTAAGTGATGAAAGTCATTTAACCGTGGTGAAACAAGACCAAGTCTTTCAAACCACTGCACGAAGCACCCGGACTGCGGTAGTCTACGCGACACAATCGATCAGTAACTACTTGGCAACTTTTGGTAGTGATTCTGAAGCCGAAGTCCATTCGCTGCTAGGGAACCTTCAGTCAAAGTTCTTCCATCAGCAATCGGATATCAAAACTAATCAATATGCAGCCGAACTTATTGGCCGCTCGCGGCAGTACCTAATCAATGCAAGCAACTCGAAATCGGACACCGACTATTTTGCTTCTCTATTCGGTCAACGGCAGGGTCAATCGACTGGAGGGGTGAGCGAGTGTTTCGAGTTCGAAGTTCACCCAAATGATTTTGCCAAGCTTCGTAAAGGGGGACCGCCCCATTGGATAGTCGATGTGATTCTCTATCAGGGAGGAAGGCGGTTTGGGCCAAGTGGCAAATCATGGATGCCAGTATCGTTTAAGCAAAGTGTTTAACAAGAATCAAGCGAAAAAGGATTTCTGGAATGAATGGTCAAGTCGACGAACAGACAAACTGGATGGGCGCATCGCGAGGTCAACTCAACTTTATCTTTTGGGTTGTCACGGTCTGGTCCACATCGCTTGAGGTGTTCCTTCATAAAGACTTTGGCAGTCGTTATCTAGGTCCTAACGCTTTGGCTGCCTTTTTGTTGATTCCATTTTTCTCGATATTCTGGGAGGGCTATGACCCATTGCCGCTTCTGTGCTTTTGGTTCGCGTACATCTTTATGTGCGCCGCATCGAGGTGGTCATTTTTGTGGCGACGTCCGATGCGAAACCATACGTTTTACTCTGGCTGGCCTCGCTTGCTTTTGAAAAAATACGCTCGCTACGAAGTCAAATTCAAGCAGCTCCACGAGCCGTTTTTGGTTGCTTTGGTCGCTATGTTCACTACTGGATTCAATCCCCCGTTAGGTTTCTTTCTATTTGGCGGAGCTGCGTCGCTTTGGATCAAGGTTTTCATAACGGAGTTCGCAATGGAGCAACGTTCATTGGACCTTGATGATTCGATTATTGAACAGGAGCAGCTGATTCAGCGTTTTCGGCATCATAATAACGACGCAATTCATTACTAAGGAGCGAGAAGATGGCCAAAATAGGTGATGGGCATGTTGAGGCAATGGCAAGGCAAGGTCTTAGAGAGCTGAGGAATTCCATTTATCCCAGTTCAAACATTTCAAACGTGACTGAGCTTGGTGTATTTGGGACGCAAACTCCTGGCGAAATAGCGGAAGCTCGTCGAGAGGACGTACGAGCCCCGGAAGAGGAGGGGCCTTCAGTTCTACAAGAAAGAATGCAACAAGCTGCCGAAAAGAGTAAAGACGTGAAGCAGGTTAAAGAGCGAGGCCTTGATCGCTGAACATTAGCGTTCTCTGGCAATAAATCCATCGAACAATTGGCAAGGGAGACGGACAGTGAGTTCTGAGGAAAGACGAGATCCATCGTTTATTGAACCAACGCTTGTTACGGCCACGGAAGTCGCCAAGATGCTGAACGTGTCTGTTCGTACCCTCTGGCGGCTTCGAAGTGCAAAGCAACTCCCCACTCCGGTTCGTCTTGGGAGTGCTGTTCGATGGCGGTTTGAAGAAATTCGAGATTGGATTACTGCCGGTTGCCCTGCTTCGAAGTAGTCCTCATGAAAATTCCTGTTAACTACAACCAGAACGAATGCCAAATCATGACCGTAGTCGCAACTCCCGCTTCAAATGCCCATGGACCAGATCCTAGGCGTGTCGCCATTCGGCGACTTGTGAATTTGTTGCTCGATACCATCGTGATCAATGTTGCCACTACAGGACAGCGAAAATCGAAATAATGTTGACTCCGCGAGACGTAGCACTGCGATTGTGCATTTCGATCAGTTTGGTGTACCAGCTTTGCAAAGAGCATCAACTAAAGCATTTCCGATTCGGTGCGAGCGGAAAGCGGGGGCGAATTCGAATTGAAGAGTCAGAGGTCGATCGGTATGTGTTGGAGAATGCCAGGGTAGCTTCGCCCGAACGTCTGCCTGAACTCAAGCATCTGAAATTGCAATAAGCCACGTAGGTGAGCCCGTGCGGTTTGCCAGCCTCCGCCCCGTACTTACTGACGGAGCGGAGGTTTTTTATTGCGCTGTGGCAATTCCAATTGTTAGATTGGTTTCATCTGCGTTGCTTTTAGAGCGGCGCTTCTCATGTGAGCAACGTTGTCGGCAAGATGCCCATAGTGCTTCGATACCATATTTGTATTCGTATGGCCGAGGAGTTCTGCCACCTGAGCGATCCCGACATCGTTGACCAGTGCTTCGGTTGCGAATGAGTGCCGATAGGAGTAGGAAACAACGCCTGCTAAATTGGGATGCTTTTCCCTAATTCTGCGAAAGCGATTTCGAATCGCATTCTTGGTAAACGGTTGGTTCCTCGAATTACGAAACAGTACGCCAGTAGGATTCTTGGCAACCAGTCTTGTCGATAGCTCCACCATCGTCGGTGTGAGGTAAATGACCCGTGGCTTTCCTGTCTTCTTTGATGTCTTGTGTTTGTTCAGAATCCAGACACCTACTTCCAAGTTGCATTCATTGGCCGTCACTCTTGCAATCTCACTGGGCCTGCAACCCGTCTCTTGCATACCCAAGACAAAGTCTCGGAAGACTTGATCTGAGATCGCCGCGAGAATCTGCTGTCGCTCGGCAGGCGAAACCAGACGTTCCCGGCGACCGATTGCAGGCTTCTTTACATTCTTGATAGGGTTAGCGGATATGAGGCCTTCTTGTTCGGCCCAAGAGAAGACTCTTTTGATGGAGGCAATGGCGTGCCATCGAGCCCCTTTCCATTTCGGGCGTAGCTCTACCCATTTCGAGACGTGGAACGGCTTCGTTTCTAGAGCAAGTAGTCTCGGATACTGCGTGCAGAAATCCTGAATGAAATGTCGGTATGTATTGTAGGTCGATACCGAATGGTTGACGCTTGAATATTCGAGGAATAAATCACCGATGGTAACGACGAATAGTCCTTTTTCCACATGAGGACTACCTGTTGCCATCATCTTGTAAAATGCATCGAACGCAGCCTTTTCGTTTTCGGCACCGACAGCAAGCCTTACTTGCTTACCATCGACCTCAACGTACCAAGCATTCTTCGACGCACGAAACCACGGTTTACGAGCACGCATCTTCAAGTTCTCCGGCTAATGGGAACACGTAGGTGAGCCGGAACTGATTGATTTTGCGATTTGGTAAATAGTAGCAGAGCGGTCAAGGCCTCAAGCCTGCCCGATTCCCTGCCCAGATTCTGCGGACGCAATCGAACTGGATTCAGGAAACGATTCGTAAACCTTTGGTTTGTCACGGTTTACAAATAAGTGGAGGTATGGGGACTTGAACCCCAGGCCTCTTGCATGCCATGCAAGCGCTCTCCCAACTGAGCTATACCCCCAGAACTTGAATCGGGCTTAGAGGTTATCCGTGCTCGTAAATCGTGTCAAGTTGTAGACCAAAGCATGTCACTCCCGCGACGTTGTGACTTTCGATAGAAATCCCCGACCGGTAGGCCGGATCTTCTTTCGAACGGGGTACAATAGGCAGAGATTCTGGCGTAACATTCATGCCTTCGCTGAAAAAACGCGAGGTTTTAAGCCATCCAGCGAAGTCCATTCAGACCTTGTCAACGTCGATGCCTGCACACCCCACGTTTTCCGAAACATTAATTCAATCCCCTTCAAACCAAAACGTTTTTCCAAAAATCGCAGTGGTTGGTGCAGGCATAAGCGGGTTGACGGTCGCTTGGTACCTCGAACGATTGTTGCCAACAGCACAAATCGACGTCTTTGAGTCGGCTGACAAAATTGGCGGCGTTATTCAAACCATCACTTCCGACCCTTTTCTGGCAGAGCTGGGGGCGGACAATTTCGCGACCCTCGTTCCAGACGCTCTGCGGATGGTCGAAGAAATGGGGATTCGCGATGAATTCATTGGTCCAAATGCCGACCACCGAATTGCTCAGGTGGTCCGAAATGGAAAAGTTCTTCCGATCCCCAACGGATTCTCCTTGATGCAACCCACGCGTTTGTCCGCTGTGTTGACAACGCCGATCTTGTCCCCTTCAGGACGCGCGCGACTGCTTGCGGAATTTTGTATCAAACAGCGAAAGAGCGACGAGGACGAAAGTGTGGAGTCGTTTGCCGTTCGACGGCTTGGGCGAGAGTGCTTTGAACGCCTTGTGGAGCCGATCGTAGGTGGCATCTTTACTGCTCGCGCAGAAACCCTGAGCATGCAAGCCGCCATGCCCCAGTTTGTCGCCATGGAACGAGAATTCGGAGGGCTCATTCGAGGCGCAATTGCAAAACGAAAGAGCCAGAGCCGATCCGAACGCTCGGCGCGTCAAGCGACAGGTGCGCGTTACGACCAGTTTCTCGCCCCAAAGCAAGGGATGAGTTGGTGGCTCAATCGCATTGCCAGTTCGCTTCGCAATCCCATCCAAATGGCAAAACGTGTCGTTGCCTTACAAAAGAATTTAACCGGTCAGTGGTCGCTGCAAATCAAGAATGCGGGGAACGGCAGCACTGCGGACGCTTCCGAAACGATGGATGGATACCAAGCGGTCTGTCTGGCGTTGCCGAGCCCTCGCTCCGCGAAGTTGTTAAAAGCGTCACACCCCGGCCTTTCTGAACGTTTAGAGCGTATTCCCTACGCATCTTCGGCGGTGGCTCTGCTCGCGATCCAGCGCAATGAGATTCGCCCCGAAGCATTTTGCTTTGGTGTCGTCGTCCCCAAAATGGAGCATCGCGATTGCTTGGCCATCAGCCTTTCGAGCGAGAAATACCCTGGTCGATGCCCAGATGGCTTGGTCTTAGTGCGGGTCTTTATGGGGGGAGCGATTCGGCCTGAACTGATGGACAAGACCGACGACGAACTACTAGCAATCGCCCGAAAGGAAGTGAAAGAGCTTCTCGGGGCAAACAGTCTGCCACGATGGCAATCGATTGTCCGATGGAACGAAGCGATGCCACAATACTTGGTCGGCCATACGCAATTGGTTGCTTCGATTCGCCGATCGCTTGACCAAGAACCGTCGCTTCGATTGGTTGGAAATGCGTTCGATGGAGTTGGGATCCCCCAGTGCATTCGGCTTGCACGGCAAACGGCGGAGCATTTTGCGGCTTTGGTGCAATAGCACGACGCGCAAGCTAGTGATTCTGCGTTTCAAATGCGATTTCGTCCAGATTGGACGGCGGTCCAAAATGTCTCTCCCAAACAAATGTTACGTGTTGCACTGATGGTTCACTAGCTTGCGCGTCGTGCTGCAGTCGGTTCACTAGCTTGCGCTTCGTGCTGCAGTCGGTTCACTAGCTTGCGCTTCGTGCTATTGAGCTTCTAACGTGTATTGGATGGCTGCGGACAACCCCTCCTCGTTTTCAATTTCCTCGATAAATCCGCCTTCGGTCCACCAGTTCTTTTTTGCTTTTTGTTGGGATTTGAGGTTTCGTGTGCACCAAGCTTTTAATTGGTCTCTGACTGTTTCGCCATCATAATCAAGTGCAGTGACGACTACGTGTACATGATTGGTTCGGCAATTTTGCGCCCATAAGTGCCAGCCACGAATCTCACAGTGCTTTACGATCGTATCCTCAACGGTTTGCCGTTGCCGTTCGGATAGTACGACAGTTTCTTCGGTCATAATTGACCGAGCATAATCCGCAATTTTTGAGTTCGCCGGCTTCCAGCCACGGCGCCAGTCCATCCACCCCCGCTCGTCCCCAGGAAGCCAAGTACCGTAACTGGTCCAAGTTATGAAATAGGAAACGGTTCCCGTCATAATTCCCCCCTAGCACGACGCGCAAGCTAGTGATTCACGTCTAGCACGACGCGCAAGCTAGTGATTCACGTCTAGCACGACGCGCAAGCTAGTGATTCAGGTCTAGCACGACGCGCAAATTCGTTCACTAGCTTGCGCGTCGTGCTATACAGTCCAAATTCCTTGAAAACGTGTTTTTTAGTGTAACAGACGCAAATGTCAGATCGAAAGTCCCCAGAACATCAAAATTGCGCGTCGTGCTTCGGGTTCACTAGCTTGCGCGTCGTGCTAAGGTGTTGTGCGGGCGGGTTCACTAGCTTGCGCGTCGTGCTACGGCCCAATTTGTTTGGAAAAGGGGCGGAAAGTTCGGGAAAGATGTTTGTTTGCTGGTCAGCCTATGCGATATACTTGTAAGCTTGGACCGGACTGAACAGGTCTGTCACCCCTAATTCCAACTCTTCTCAACCCACTCTGCTTTTTGCTGGAGACTATTCCATGGACCAGCCAATGCGCGAATTTACCGACCTCATGCTCACGCGAGGAGTTATCTCCCTCGACCAGCTCTCTGAGGCCAAGCTCATCTCGAAAAAAGAAGATAAGCAAGTCGGCCAAATCTTGGTCCGCCTCGGCTACGCGACAGGTGAAGAAGTCACCCAGGCAATCGCGGAATTTTACAAGTTTGAATACGTAGACCTTGCCACCATCCGGATTCCAGACCATGTGATCCAACTGGTTCCAGAATCAGTCGCTCGGGAAAACAAGATCATCCCGGTCTCCGATGAGGAGGAGACGATCAAGGTGCTCGTCTCCGACCCATTTGATATCGAGACGATCGAAAAACTCCGTTTCATTCTTAACCGAAAGGTGGAAACGGCATTAGCCAGCCAGGAACAAATCCAAGAGGCTATTAATAAATATTATGGCCAGGTCGAGGGTGAGTCCGCTGACTCGATGCTGCAAGAGTTCACCGACACGCAGATTGACTTCACCGAAACGGAAGAGGACAAGGCTCAAGCGGAAGAGGGGGCTGACGAAAACAGCGCTCCGGTGGTTCGCCTGGTTCAGTACATGATCCAGGAAGCGGTGCAGTTGCGGGCATCCGACATCCATGTTGAGCCATTTGAGGATCGAGTTCGAATCCGGTATCGAATTGACGGCACTTTGGTGGAACGCGACAGCCCCCCCCGACGGCTACTGGGAGCAATTCTCTCCCGTATCAAGATTCTGGCCAAAATGGACATCGCCGAGCGTCGGCGCCCCCAGGACGGACGAATCACGATCACCGTTGGGGAAAAAGAGCTGGATCTTCGGGTTAGTGTTATCCCGACCAATCACGGTCAGTCGACGGTTATGCGACTGCTTGATAAAGACAACATCAAGGTCGGGGTCAAGCAGCTCGGTTTGGGAGATCGGGACTTTAAGGTCTTCACCGGTCTGATCAAGCGACCAAACGGAATCCTCTTGGTTACCGGTCCGACGGGTTCCGGAAAGACCACCACTTTGTACGCTGCGTTAAATGCGTTGAACCGACCGGACCGGAAAATCATCACCGCTGAGGACCCAGTCGAATACTACTTGCCCGGAATCAACCAGGTTGAGGTTCGCCACAACATCGGCCTCGACTTCGCACGCATTATTCGAGCAATGTTGCGACAAGCACCGAATATTATTCTGGTGGGTGAGATGCGGGATACTGAAACAGCACAGATGGGTATCCAGGCCAGTCTGACTGGACACTTGGTATTTAGTACTCTGCATACGAACGACGCGCCCAGTGCTGTGACTCGAATGACAGACATGGGAGTTCCTGGGTACATGGTCGCGAGCAGCGTTATTGCCGTTATGGCACAGCGATTGGTTCGCAAGATTTGCACGCGCTGCAAGAATCCGATCACCCTGAGCGAAGCGGTTTTGGCCGATGCTGGCATTCCTAATACGGTCGTACCGTTCGCTAAATTCTCGAAGGGCAAAGGGTGTCCGTACTGCCAGAAGAAGGCCTACCGTGGGCGAATCGGCATTTACGAATTGATGGTCGTAAACGGCAAATTGCGCGAGATGATGTTCTCGGGGCAGTCGTCTGCGGTGCTTCGAACAGAAGCGATAAGAGCTGGCATGACAACACTTTACTGCGACGGACTTCGTAAAGTTATCAATGGCATTACCACGATGGACGAAGTCTACAAGACGGCCAAAAAGACCGAGCAAGAACACATTGCCATCGAAAAGGTCATCAAGGAAGTGCTTGGTTAACCCAGGTTAGCTATCTTCTTAATCTTCCGTTTGTAGCGAGGCTGAGCCTCGGGAGCAGTTCGTTCCCAGGCAGAGCCTGGGAACGAGTCGCGTGCCTCGGCATCGAATCGCCTTAAAGGGAATCTCAACGCCTTTCCCTGCATTCAGGGCGGTTTTCGCGTGCCTCTGGTTTTTTCAGAAACCGTGCGAATTAATGTCACAAAGATTTTTTCCGGGAGGGGCGTTGACTACAATCTTTCTGGCACGAGAAATGTTTTGTGTTTCGAAGTGTCCTCCTTTTGATATCATCTGACTAATTCAACTATGGCAACAGTCTTAATTGACAAACTTCTTCAGGCTTGCGTAAAGCAGGGGGCGAGCGACATTCACATTGTGGTTGGCCAGCCTCCCGTTTTTCGATTGCACGGTCGGATGCGAAAACTCGAGACCAAGGTTCTGGAGGCGGACGACACCGTCCAGTTGATGAAGAGTATTGCCCCAGAGCGATGCCAGCGAGAGCTGCAGGAGTCTGGCAGTTCTGACTTTGGGTTTGCGTTCGGGACACTGGCTCGGTTCCGTGTTTCGATTTTCAAGCAACGCGGTTTCATTTCGATGGTGTTGCGTCAGATTCCAACGGACAAGCTGACGCCGGAGCAGTTGGGGTTACCGGAGTCGGTAATCAAATTGTGTTTGCGTCCTCGCGGGCTTGTCTTGGTAACTGGGCCGACAGGTTCTGGCAAAAGTACAACTTTGGCGAGTTTGATTAACTTCATCAATGAAGGTCACGATCACCACATTATTACGATCGAGGATCCGATCGAGTTTTATCATGAGCACAAAAAGTCGACGATCAACCAGCGCGAGGTTGGCGTGGACGTTCCGAGTTTTTCAGAAGCGATTCGACGGGCTTTGCGGCAAGACCCGGATTGTATTCTGGTCGGCGAGATGCGGGATTTGGAAACCATTTCGGCGGCGATCAGTGCGGCGGAAACTGGGCACATTGTGTTCGGTACACTGCACACGAACAGTGCGATGGGTACGGTCAATCGTTTGATCGACGCGTTCCCAGGTAACTTGCAGGATCAGATTCGAACTCAGCTTTCGACCAGTTTGCTGGGGGTCGTGGCACAGACGCTCATTCCGAAGATCGGCGGTGGGCGAGTGGCCGCTTACGAGGTTTTGATTGTAACCTCGGGTATCGCCAATTTGATTCGCGAGAACAAAACGTTCCGAATTGGTTCGGCGATTCAGACCGGTTCCAAGTTTGGAATGAAATTGATGGACGACGCCCTTTTCGACCATTGGAAAGAAGGCCGTGTCACCGTCGAGGATATTTTATCGAAAGCTCACCGTCCTGATGAGCTTGCGAAACGGATTGTGAATTCGAGACATGGAGTGGTTGACGACGAGGAAGGCGAAGAAGCGCAAGAGCATTGATTAGAAGCCTATGTGCTTCAATAAACAGGTTTTGCGGTAGCGAAAGTCGTCAAGACTTTCGGCTGCATCGCCTAAACGACCGAAACTCTTGACGAGTTTCGCTACGAAATGCTTCACAGCGTTGCTCTGTAAAAAGGGGCGAGGGGAGCAAAGACACTAAAATCGCTCAAGCACAAAAAATCGCCCAAGCAACACCAAAGTTGAAACCAGGAATTGAAGCATGAATACACGACGCATCGGCCAGATTTTTGTTGACATGGGTTTCATCACCGATGAGCAACTGCTATTGCTGCTGGAAGAACAGCAACAACAGCCTGGTGCGTTGTTGGGTAAATTGGCCGAAGATATGACGCTCATCACCGACGAGCAACTTGCTCAGGCGCTCGGCGAGCAGATGAACATGAAGGTCGTGTCGCTGGGGGACGCTCCCATTGCAGAAGACTTGCTGGAAAAGCTGACCGAAACGATGGCTCAGCTCTATCGAGTGATTCCGGTGAAGTATGACGGACACAGGTTGACCGTGGCGACATGCGACCCACAGAACTTGAGTATCCAAGACGAGTTGCGAACCTTTCTTGGATTTGAGATTGAGATGGTGGTTGCCACCGAGCGAGAAATCAAAGCCTCGATCGAACGGTTTTATTCTTCCGAAAGTTTGAGCGTTGAGAAGATTGTTAAGGAGCTGGCGGAGGACACTGAGCTCTTCAAGGCTGCGACCAGTTTGTTGCAGGGGGAAAAGTTTAGTCTGGACGGTGCTGAGGCACTGGCGGACAGTGCGCCGGTTCGCAAACTGCTGAATTTGGTTTTGCTCTTGGCGATCAAGGACCACGCCAGCGATATTCACTTCGAGCCATTTGAAGACGAGTTTCGCATTCGAATCAAGGCGGAAGGGGTTCTCTATGAAATGGTTCCACCGCCTCGCCACTTGGCCTTCGCGATCACTACGCGAATCAAGGTTATGGCTAATCTGGACATTGCAGAACGACGGTTGCCTCAGGACGGTCGAATTGAGTTGATGGTGGGTGGTCACCAAGTGGACTTGCGAGTGAGCGTCTTGCCAACGATGTTTGGTGAGAGCGTGGTTATGCGGATCTTGGACCGATCGGTGGTCTCGTTGTCGCTCACTAAAGTGGGGATGGATGAACTGACGATGTCTCAATTCCGCAACGTCATGAAGCGTCCGAACGGCATCGTGTTGGTGACGGGGCCGACGGGTTCGGGCAAGACCACCACGTTGTACTCGGCCCTTTCGGAAATGAATGAGATTTCGGAAAAGCTGGTTACGACCGAGGACCCGGTCGAGTACGACATCGACGGAATAGTTCAGATCCCGATCGACCATGACATCGGCGTTACGTTTGCGTCTTGCTTGCGAGCGATTTTGCGGCAGGACCCCGACATCATTTTGGTGGGTGAGATTCGAGACTTGGAGACAGCGGAGATTGCTGTTCAAGCGTCGTTGACAGGGCACTTGGTGTTTAGCACCTTGCACACCAATGACGCCCCGAGCACGATCACGCGTATGAAGGACATGGGTATCCCGACCTTCTTGATTACAGCCACAGTGGAAGCGATTCTGGCGCAGCGACTTGTTCGGCGCATTTGCACCAAGTGCCGAGAGGAGTCCGATCCACCGATGGAGATTTTGTATGATCTCGGTCTCACCGAAGAGACACGGGGTAACTACAAATTTTACCGCGGCAAAGGCTGCGATAATTGCAACAACACGGGCTACAAGGGCCGTATTGGATTGTTTGAACTGATGATCATGAACGACGACCTTCGGGACATGATTATGCAAAACGCGACTTCGGATGAGTTGCGAGCCAAAGCGGTTGGATACGGCATGATCACGCTTCGCGATTACGGCAAGCAGTTCGTGTTCGACGGCTTTACAACAGCAGAGGAGATCGTGCGGGAGACCGTGCTCGATCACTAGCGTAGAACGGCTCTTCTGAGCCGTTTGGTAACCCGACGCGTAAGCGAGGGGCAATTGCGAAAACTGCCAACCGACACCTTATAACTTACACCTTACTTACGACTGACACCTTAAGCCTTTAGCCTTAAGCCTAATCTTCCTGAGGACCTCAAATATGCCTGTATACCAATTCGAAGCCATGGATCGCACCGGTCAAGAAATCCGGGACGTCATCGACGCGGCGACTGAAGAGGAGGCACAGAATACCATCCGGCAGATGGGTTACTTCGTAACCAAGCTGTCGCTTAAGAAAGGTGTGCAGGTCAAAGCGGTCGGCGTGAAGCGCAAGCGTCCGTTTGCGATGGGTGGTGCCAAGACCAAGCATATCTGTACGTTTACCCGTCAGTTGTCGATTCTTCAGGATGCAGGTCTACCGATTCTGCGTTCGTTGAAGATTTTGGAAAACAATCAAAAGCCGGGCAAGCTTAAGAATGCGTTGATGGATGTCTGCGATGAGATCGAGACTGGCTCGACTCTCTCGGAGTCGATGTCCAAGTGTCCGAAGGTTTTCAGTCGTCTCTACGTCAACATGGTGAAGGCGGGTGAAGCGGGCGGTGCGTTGGAAACGATTCTGCAGCGTCTATCGGAGTTCTTGGAGCGTTCGGAATCGCTCAAGCGAAAAGTCAAGGGAGCGATGATCTACCCGGTTGCGGTCGTTATGGTAGCGATTGCAATTTTGGCAGGGATCATGTTCTTTATCGTTCCGACGTTTAAGAAGATGTTCGACGAGTTTGAATTGAAGCTGCCAGCGGCGACCCAGTTGTTGATGGCGATGAGCGAGTACGTGGTGAGTTATTACTGGTTGATGTTCCTGTTGCCGATATGTTGTTGGCTGGTGGGGAAGATCATCCGGAAGTTCAAGCATGGGCGGATGGGATACGACCAGTTCATCATAAAGATACCGCTTTTCGGTGGCCTCGTTGAGAAGAACATTTTGGCTCGAACGACTCGGACGCTGGGGACACTGATAACGTCTGGGGTGCCAATCCTTGAGGCGCTCAACATCACACGTGAGACCTCGGGCAATGCGATGTTCGAGCGGATTTTTACGAAGGTGACTGAGGCGATTCGAGAGGGTGAGGTCATTTCGAAGCCGATGAAAGAGAATTCGGTTCCTGGTTTTCACCCGTTGGCTCTGTTTTACTGGGCTTGGACAGGTGCGTTTCCTGGGATCATGATCATGTCGGTTGCGTTGACTTCGGGGCGTGGCGTCAACACTAAGAAGGACGCGTCGGGTAAAGCAATGGCACAAGTCGTGAAAAAGGGCGCTAAGCCTGACGACGGCAGTGCGTTGATCACGGTGGGGATTGGGGCGATTCTGATTGGGGTCGTTGTCGCGTGCTTGCTGTACATGCTCAAGATGAATTCGCGGGTTATGGATGACTTGGTGGTCAACATGATCGACGTGGGTGAAGAGACGGGTGAGCTCGATACGATGCTTTATAAGATTGCGGACAACTACGACGAAGAAGTGAGCGTGATGACAGAGGGTTTGACGAAGCTGATCGAACCGATGTTGATTGTGTTCCTCGGGGTAGCGGTCGGTTTCATCGTGATCTCGTTGTTCATGCCGCTGATCTCGCTGATCACCAGCTTGAGCGGTTAAATTTAAGAACGCAGCCATGTTAGCGGAACGGCGCAAGCCGTCCGGTGTGCGAACAGCCGGCAGCAGCCGGCATAAACTGTCCGAAAACCCTTTCGCGACTTTAGACATATCCAGCCGATCGGGCTGGATAACAAAACCAAATAGCCAACGCGAAAAAGAGCCAGTACTAAAAGCCAATTGTGGAGGATGAGCAAATGAATCGATCAGTTTCGACTTGGGTAAATGCGAAGACTGGCAATAGAATCAAGGCGAGCCGAGCCAAGCGAGGTTTCACGTTGGTGGAGTTGCTGGTGGTGATTGCGATTATTGTCTTGCTAGCGGGTCTATCGTTAGGGGCGATCACAGCGGTTCGTGCCTCGTTCGAACGCTCTGCTTCGAAGTTTGAGATTCAGGCTTTGGATGATGCCATTGAAAAATACCGAACCAAAACAGGTGATTATCCACCGGATGGGAGCAATTGGACTGTCACAGAAAGACATATTCGCAAGGCTTATCCGAATGCTCTGAACACCGAGATCAGTTTGCTCAATCCTGCGAATGGAGTGCAGATGGACCGGGCTGAGGCATTGGTTTTCTTTTTGGGTGGTTTCAGCTCGGATTCTCAAAGGCCATTTACGGGCAAGGGTGGGCCATTCGTTAACATCGGAACGGCAGCTGCACCAGATTACCGATACAACCTTTCACGAGAAAACTCCTACTACGAATTTCCGATTGCGAGATTGACCTTGGCCTCCGATGCGGCTGGCAATGCGATGTCGGAGGATGAAACTTTGTTTGCAGGCGCCACAAACGATCTGTTTCCTGTGTTCATGGGACGGCTTAACTCGAAACTTGCTGGTGTGCCGTACGTGTACTTCGATAGCCGAACTTACCTTGCGAACATCGGTGCAGTCGCGATACCGATATACAACTGCTATCAGCCTTCGAACATTGTGGCGGTAACTGGTCCTACTGTGAATCGTGGTGATCTCGGAGCGATTCGACCTTATATTGAGTCGGTGAATGCAGCGGGTGTTCCTACGTTCGAGAACAGCAAGAGGTTCCAGATCATCGCCCCAGGGATTGATGGAAGATACGGCGGCAGACTCCTTGCAGTGGGTTCGCAATGGTTTGCAACTTCAGGCAAGTCGTACACCTTCAACGGAACGATCATGTCGCCAGACTCGACTTCCACGAAGAAGTTGGAGCTGAACGAAAATCTGGGAATAATCGAACGTCCGGCCCACGACAATTTCGGTAACTTTACAAACACAACAACCATCGGCGAAAACGCAGGTTGATACGGTTTCCGGACCATGTCGGTTAATGGCGTATTTGACTGTTAGGAGAGGCTCCAATGCATAATAAGAACAAGCGAAATTTTCGAGCGTTTACGCTGGTTGAGCTGCTGACCGTGATTGCGATTATCGGACTCATGACAGGCATGTTCCTGGTTGCCTATCAAGGAGCAGCTCAGGAATCCAACGTCCTCAAGACCAGAGGAACGATCCAAAAGATCAGTGAAGTCTTGAACGCAAGAATGGATGAGTACAACAGTTATCCTATCGCGATTCGAACGCCATCGGGTGGAAGTATCCCATCAACAGCAGTCGCGTTAACATCGACGGGTGCGACAATCTCGGTCTTGCGTGAACGCATCAGGTTGTTGGCATTAAGGGATTTGATTCGGATGGAAATGCCCGACCACCCAGATGACATCAAGTTCACCAACTATTGGCGAGACAGTAGAAACGCGTCTGATTTCCAAAAATTCCTAGAGACTAATCCGGGTTTGGCAAATACCATTCCAACAGGGATGAGTATCGATGCCACGACAACACCAGGTTACCTGGTGAAGGGCACTTTGACAGCGAGGACCAAAGCGTTAATCGCTCGTTTGTCCGAAGGAGCCTGGATGCCCCGCAGTAGTCAGGGAGAATGGGATAAAGCCAACGCAAATGCGGAGTTGTTGTACCTCATTGTTGAAGGTTCAGAGCTAAACGGTTCGAGTGCGATTGAATTGTTCGGAAAGTCGGAAATTGGGGATACTGACAACGATGGCTTGAATGAGTTTATCGATGCATTCGGACAACCGATTCGTTGGATTCGATGGCCTGCTGGATTTCCTGGTTCGTCGCGATATTACCCTGACATGTTGGATCCAACTCTTGTATCGGGCACTCCAGCACGTCTCACGGTTGGATCGGAGCCGATCGATCGATTAGGTACAGATCCTGGATGGGGAACTGCACTTCAGCCTGGAACGGGTCTGACCCCCTTGGTGATCAGTGGAGGGTTGGACCGTGCGTTTGGGATTCGGTTTCGTGAAATCGATCGCTATCCACCTCCCGCGCCGCCGCCGCTGCCGCCAAGTGTTGGTGTCTTTGATGGCCGACCGTCCTATTCCTCTGCAGAAGCACCGTGGACTCTTTCCGGATATGGATTGACCAGTTTTCCAGATCCCTGGTTCCCAAGGGATCCATCGGTGAATGGAATTCGAATGGGAGAGATTGTCAGCGGAGCCGCCTACGATCTTGAAAATGGAATTCGAGTTAATGCGACTGCAGCTGGCGACAACATTAGCAACTTTGACGGCACGGGGGTGTCCCTATGATGATGCGACGACGCTTTGGTGTTACGCTCGTAGAGCTTTTGACCGTCTTGGCAGTGGTTTCCCTTTTGGCTTTATTGGTATTGCCATCAGTGAAGAACATGTTGACCGATCGAAAGGGGACACAAACAGCAACGCTTGTGCGTAACTTTTTGGAAGCGGCACGTGCTCGTGCGGTTGGAAGCCAAGTGCCTGTTGCGGTTGTGTTTGAGCGACTTTCGTCACAGCCAGCCGATACCAACGGGGATGGTTTGATAAACAATGCTGATCTCGTGAACATTGGGTCGAACCCTCCTCGCTTAATTTCGGCGACCGCTTCAGACCCGCTGCCGTCAAGCCCGCCGATCGACAGTAATTTTCTAGCGTACAACACCTGTATCCGATTGAGCATGGCTGAGCAGCCATTGCCGATTACGGATGAAATGATGCCAACGCCAGCTTTCCCTTTGCCTCCGATTCGTTTTACTCAAGGCGCTCAGTTTTCGGCACCTCCCAGCATAGTAAAGCCGGGGATGCTTTACTTCTTTTGCGTAGGTGGGGGAACGCATGCAGTTTTAAAGCAGTATGTAGTAGCTGGTAATGAGATCAGTCTAAACCTCTCACGGTCTCGACATATGATCATGGAGACGGCAACAGCGACCGATCCTTCGGACAATACCATTGTAAACCTTTGGTTTTCAACTCCATCGCAAAGCAGTTTGAGTTCCACGTTGGAGCAAGCGATTCCATCAACAGTGCCGTATGGCTTGGGTACAGCCAACTATACGATTTTTCCAAAGCCTCGCTCGATAAATGGCCCCGCAATTCAGTTGCCCAAAGGGACATGCGTTGATTTGTCTCTAAGTGGTTTTTCGACAATGGGAAACGTAGTTGACAGCTCAAAATCACCACCTGTTCCTAGGGACCAACGCATGCGATTCAGTTCGGCTTGGCTTTATGCGACGGGTGTACCTCCAAGCGCTCAAGAATTGAGGCCAATTTACGTCGTGTTTACGCCGGACGGAGGTATGTCCCGAGTTTACGGAAACACAATGGGAGGGAGTGGCCTTATTCCTGTTGAAATTGCCGACGATTTTTTCTTGCATATTGGAAAGGTTGATCAAGTCGTCGCGATCCCTGAATTTTTCGACGTCACAAAAACAGCCGCCGTTAACACGTCGATCCCCCAAAACATTATTGACCCAAGCGCCTATGTTGTACGTTTGTCTCCGAAATCCGGAGCGATAAGCGTTGCTCCTGCGACCCAAGGATTCGTTGCGTCCAATGCAAAAATTGGTGACATCCTTCAGTTGTCACGTCAAGGTACTTATGGTGCCCCTCTCACCGCACAATAGGAATTCGTTATGAAAACATATTATCGAGCCAGTTGTGTCAACCGCCGTGATGGTTTGACTGTCGTGGAATGTTTGTTTGCAATGGCCATCATGTTGGTGGGGTTGATCGGCATTGCTGCGATGGTTCCGTTCGCCGGCCGTCAAGCGTCCGACAGTTACCGAATTGTTCAGGCCCTGAATACAGGCGAGAACGCATTGGCGGTTTTCAATTCCAATGGGATTGTGACCCCAACGTTGAATGCGCCATGGCAGTTGGTAGACGATGCGTATACGGTCCCGACTACCTTGAGTGTAGGAGGACAAAAGATTACGGGTGACTCCGACGTAAGCAGCTTTGAATCGTTTCCAAAGTTATACGAAGGGGACAGGGCTAACGGACGGATTTACTCGCTTTACAAGTATTACTTCGATTTGCTGTCTGGGTTTCCAGCCACGCCACAGGAGCAGCGACGGCGTGCGGCGTTTGCACAGAGTCGGGCTATGGGGACAGGGTTTTGTATCGACCCGTTGTTCTGGGCTCAGCAATTGCAAGTACCCGTCGCGACGAACACGAAATTGATGCATCGGGATTGGGGGAATTTCCGTAGAACACGGTTTCCGTATTATCACGAAACCTACCCAACCTCGATGAATCCATTTGATTCCGTCGCATCGGGTAGTGGCACAACTCCGCGATTGTTTCGCGTGTCGTTGCACGATCCCAATACCGTTTTGGGCACACCGTTTAAAGGTTGGTTGCATGGACCAGGTTCCATTCGATTGGCGACCATCAGTGGGACCGACGTGGCCAAGGTTGCTCCTGAAAAGGATAAGAGTTTTGGTGCCTTGCGCGGTTTTACAACCACACCGCAATCGGATGACGTGACTGAGCGAACGCTCATTCAATCCCGCTATCCCAGGGACTCCATTGTTCAATCAATTGCACCCGAAACGATGCAAACATGGATGGCAACGTTGACGCCGGCGGAAACAACGCCGTTAGTGGATCCCGACACACTGCCGTTGCCACCAGCAGGTGGTTACGACGAGGATCCGGGTACACCCGCGCCAACGCCACCCGCCATGCCTTTTTATCCAGAGTCTTACGATTTGGCAGTCGTAGTGTTCAGCAAGCGGAACACAACAGAATTGGTAATCTCGAATTATGCTGCCTTTGCTACGGCGGGTGAAACTCCTGAAGGCGAGCGGTTATGCCAAGTAACGGCGTTAGGTCCTGAGCATCGTAGTTCGAGCACATTCGATGTCGAACTTTTTGCGGCCGCAAATGTCAGTGCCAAAATTAAGATCGGCGATTGGGTGATGATGTCGCGGTTTGTATTCGCTGACCCTGTTACGCAAACATTGCCAGTTCGAGAACATCATAAATGGTATCGAATCATTGGCGTGTCTGGGGACGATGTGTTTCCTCGAATTGTTCGCGTCGCAGGTCAACCTTGGGATTGGACTCTGCCTGAGATTGCTGTCTTTCAAGCCAATGGGGTTGCATCGTCCGCAAATCTTCCATCAATACCTCCTTCCACAACTGCCGTAACGTTAATTCCCAACGTCATTAACGTTTATCAGCGGACCTTTCGGGTCAGCAACTAATCCTTCTGTCTAGTCTTCCCACTCTCCACACACACAACCGCGAGAGAGAGAAAAGTAACATGTCAAAACGCAAAAAGTACAACGGTCGCAAGCAACGACAAGGGCTCATTCTGCTCATTGTGTTGGGTATGCTGGCAATGTTCACGCTCCTGGCTGTGACCTACGTGGTTTCAGCAGGTTCGTCTCGACAAGGAAGTCTAGCGCTCGCTGTCAAAGCGAGGGGAGGAAACGTAACGATCAAGCAGACCGCTCGAAACGTTCTCAAGGACTTGATCCGAGGAACCAACAACCAAAAGTCTCCCTTCTACAAAAATAGCGTCCTCGAGGATGTGTTTGGACCGAATCCGATTCGGACTCAATTTGGTCCCTATAATTCAGCTGTCAATTCGGTCCGTCGCTTTGCGGTTCCGTCAACGAATGTGAATCTCGTTAAGCTGGCGGTCAACCCAGCAGCCTTGTTGAACGGCCCTCTCTCGAGTTTCGAGAACGAGTACAACTCTCGGATTATTACGATCCTAGAAGGCCCACTTACCGGTCAGTCGTTTCGAATTCTTAAGTACATTGGGTACGTTCGCGGTGGAACGGAAAGCATGAAACTTTGGGGCACATCGGCAGATCCAAACATTGATGGAACTCCATGGTCGTTTCCGATGTACGTAGACAACCCGACGCAAAACGGTCACATCGCGTCCGACATTGAATATTCGATTTTGATCGATTTGGACGAGGTCCTTGGGCAAGAGTTTGTTGGCGAGTACACCGACGTCGATTTGACGGTGAAATCCGCCAGTCAGTCGTTGGACAAGTGGATTCAGCAGTTTGGAATTTCTTCGCTCTTCTACTTCAAGACGACGCCGGCATCTGTCTTGCCGACCACCAACACCATGGTTGGTTACAAGTTCTTGATCAATGACGCTCCCTTTACCAATGCGGGAATTGGTTTAGAAGATGTCGCAATGACTAGTGGGGCAGCAAACCAGGGTTTTGGTAGCCTCGATAGTCGACGCTTGTTGAGAACCGCAGTAAAGGTTCCACCTGCGATCCTGACGCATTATGACTATCTGCAAGATCCTTTGGTGATGGCTCCAAATGTTGATGGAACTTGGGGAGTGGATGGTATTGGCAATACCACTCGAGATTGGACACAGGCCTCCGCGTTCACGCAGTTTGCTTTGAACGGGGCCAGCAATGAGGGATATGATGTTCCCGGCTGGCAAGATCCGTATCTTGCAAACCAAACGTATGTAAACGGATCGCTCATGATCAAGCCGTCGTATCACGATCCTGCCGTAGTGAATTATGTTTCGCACTTGTTCGGTGCGCCATCTTCGATGAACGGAGATGATGTAAAGGACATGCTACGGCTGATCGATGCGTCGACTGCTCGGATTATGAGTTATCACATGAACAAAACTAACAGCACGCCAGCCATCGACAAGAATTTGGGATTTCGTTCGAACGATTCCAGCGTAGAGGATGCGACCTCAGGTGCAGCTTGGTCTCCAAACAAAACGTACCGTTTGCCACCCTCCTTTGTTTGGTCTTTCCCTCCCACAATCGGACAAGTTACGGCTCTGCAGAAATTCGTCAAGAGTCAGATCATGGGTGTTTGGGATGTTGACAACGATGGGGATAGAATCCCAGACAGCGTTTGGATTGATCCTGGGATGCAGACGGTATTTTCTCCAGATGGAAGACGACTTCGACCGTTGGCGGCCATCTTGATCGAGGACTTGGACAACCGAGTCAACTTGAACACCTCAGGTGATCGCGTTCAAGGAAACACGGGATACGATTCGACGAATAATATTGGTTTTGACGCGACGACTGGCGCGCATTTCAAGCGTTCCGGGGTGGTCACTGGACAGGGGTTTGGCGTCGGACCTCGCGAGATCTCTCTCACTCCACTTTTCAATTTTAATACTAAGCCGCCATTCGTTTATTCCTTTGCAAGTTCATTGTCACCATCGGGCCCGAACTACGCTCCGGGGCCAGCTACCCCAGCCCACAATCCCAATCGATTCTCGTTTTTCGACGAGTTGGTGGGCGCTCGGCGATACAACTTCCGTCCGATTGTTTTCCCATACGTCAACGATCGAGTTCCTGGTATACCTCGTGCTGCTTCCTACCCCTCGCTCAGCATGCTAAGCGAGCGCGAGTTTCACCTTCCCTGGCAGAACAATCGATTGCCTGCCATGCCGCTGTCGAAACGAAGCACAGTCGGCATGTCGTTCGACGCACTGGGGAATCCGGTGTTCGTGAATCCGGCAATTGTTGACGGGGACCCATACAACGTGACGAATGCGAATCCTGCTTCGTTTCCAAGTGAGACACTCAATGACGGCTACGAAGTCGCAGCGATGGAAACACCGATATCGGATGATCCACTCAGTTTGCTCGATTTGGAGGCGATCCTTCGCAAATACGACGAGGATGCTTCCACGCTTTCGCCACGATTGCGAGATAAGCTCAGGCAAATACCGGGCTATGCCATAACCGATTTTATCAATCGCGAGATTACCGTTCGAAGCGCCGAGTTGCGATATCCGAACTTAGCGACGGCGATGAAAATCACTCCGCCGGTTGCGAGCCCTGGTCCAACGGACTTGGCCATTGCCGGCCAGTCTCCTGGTAAAGGTACGCCAAGCTATCTGCGGTACATCAAGATGCTACATTCGCAGCGATTCCGCAATCAAACGTTTCCACCCGATGCGACGGACGATCCTGAAATTTCGTACGCTGCTTTGACGGAACTTTTCCCTGTCGATTTCACCAAAGGTCTACGGATGGATTTGAACCGACCCTTTGGGAATGGATACGACGATGACGGTGACGGTCAAGTTGACGAGCCACAAGAAATCTCGTCCGTGACGGAGACCGAACTTTATCCACTCGGTTCGGGTTCTGTGCCGGCGATCGGTGCGTATACTCGCGAGATCAAGCCGTTTGCACGCAAGCTAAACGCCCAAGTTTCGGACTCGAATGCAGCCGCCAACCCTTTCCCAAGTCAGACGCGTGGCCGACTTGGATCGCGGCAAATCCTTGCTCGAAATCTCTATTGTTTAGCACAGTTGATTATCCCTCGCGACTTTGTCTTTCCTGGAATGGCTTCGGCGCCAAATGCATTGGCTCGAGCGCGTATTCGAGGCAAGGCAATCGCCCAGTGGGCAGTCAACGTCGTCGACTTCCGTGACGCAGATGCGGCGATGACTCGATTCGAGTTTGATATTTTGCCGTTTGGTTCGAACACGGGTGCGGCTGCGAACTTCGGAACAGGTACGGCAGGCAGCTTGCCGCTCAAGGTAGCTGGCTGGGCGCCGGATCGGATTCAGCATAATGGCAACAGGGCATACGTCGGCGTCGTATGGGGCATGGAAATGCCAGAATTGCTGCTGACCGAAACGTTGGCGATGCATGACAAGCGAACCAAAGATACCGACTTGGACACGACACAGGCTTTGACAACCTCGGCGACCCCTGACAATGACTTCGATCAGTTAAGGTTTCCGCTCGCCTCATTGTTTATGGAGGTGTACAACCCACGAACCACGCGTGTTTCGTCCGATATTTATGTACCAGGCGTTCCATCGAGTCTCTACAACAGTAGCTTGGAATTGCAGTTGGACAAAATGGCGCCACCGAGTGCCGCTTGGGGAGCACAACCCGTCTGGCGAATCGCCATCTCAGAAGTGTATCCTGGTTCGAGTACGACACACCCACAGGCAAGGCTGGACGCAACGACCTCCACTGTGCGGGGGTTTGAAACGGTTACGCATCAGTGGAGTATCGAGGGAGTAACAGGCGGAGCATCGGGTGAGACGGCTCTGGCTGGGGTTGCGGACATTGATCGCAACAATACCGCACTTCCGTACATTGAAAATCACTTAGGTACCGATTTGCGATACGATCTAGCGGATCCTGCGGCAACGCCTCCTGCAGGATTTGAACGCTTTGTTTGGTTTACGAACACGCCCCCAACAGGGCTAGTACCGGATATTCTTCCCTCGCTTCGAACTGCAGGCTTGGATGCCAGAAGTGTTTATGTTAGTTCAACGGCTGGGGCAACGTTGGGTGGTGGTTCTTATATGGTTGTTGGTCCTCGAGCGGTGACAGAAATTGGTTCGCTCACCCACAACCCATTCAACGGTTATTCGTATCCAACTACCCTAACGAGTGCGCAGATTGCAGTCGCAACCAACCGGCCCGTTTTCTCACCTTCATTTCAAAGAATTGATTTGCGTGGCGGTGTGAAAACGACGTTGCTGAACAATATCGATGCGAATAAGCCTTGGATTGGATCGTATAAGGCTCCATCCTCTTTGATTTGTTCGACCGGGGTGCCATCGGCAAGCTGGACCACGGCATTTCCTGGTGGAATTGGAATTAACGTTTCGTTTCCAACTCCCGTCGCAGGTTCGACGATCTGGACCGCAGGCAATATCCCGACTACGAAGTTTAATACAACGGATACAGGACCGAGAGCAGACGGATCCGCTGGATTTGCGGATGCCGCCATGCCACCTGATAGTTGGATCAACGTCAGTGCCCCTGTCCCATTGCTTCCAGACACACCCATCGACAACTTGAATGATGTGCTGAATGGTCCGCTCAATGCCAAACCTGGTCTGCCAGATCGACGCAATACCGGGACCTATGAAAATGTTCGGGCTGCGTATTTACAGAGATTGGCTGACCCTGATTTTGCGTACGATCCAGTGACAAACCCGTACATCACGGTGGACTGGATGAGCATTGACCTAACGGTTTTCAACGGTGAAGCTCCGCTGCCAGGCACTCCTGGGGCTGACCCAATGGATACCATCGCGGGTTCAAACACATTGAAGTTCCAGTCACGTTACAAGAATGGTGCGCTATCTCCGCTTGCCGCGACGACGAGCGTGGCCAACAAAGGGGTCAGCGTTCACTCTCCCGTTACCAGTAGCTTGAGAGCAACGGTCGCGCAAACCACCCTGCCAGCTACCGCCGTAGTGACTGGTGTGAGTCCGAACCCAAATCCGCAGGCTTACTTCTCCCATCAGTTGGGTTACGACAGGGTGGGCTACGGTTTCATGGCTGATCCAAATGAATTTGGTAATAGTGCCTCTTCCTTTGGGTATTGCAATGCGGGTTACTATCAGACTACAGCAGATCCACTTCCCAAGATTAGTGAAATGACAGATCCCTTTAAATGTTTGTCTTTTGATGGTTTTGGTGCTCCTACCAACAATTCGCTTCCCGAGTACAATGGGGCTCCGCAGCGGATTGCTGGACTAACTTGGTTCAATCGGCCGTTCGCTTCTCCCTATGAGTTGATGATGGTCCCACTAACCAGTCCGGGACAATTTGGTCTTCATCATTCCTCGTCCACCACCGTCTTCGATCGCGAGATGAATGGATTTGTACCGAGTTACCAGACGACCAACGCATGGAATGTGGACCTAGCAACTCTCCCGCTTCCATCTCCGCCTAGCTTTGCCAGTTACTGGGCCAAGCCAGAGACTCTCAAAGGTTCCGACAAACGCGTTGCTGATTGGCCTTTGTTGCTGGAGTTTGTGGAAACCCAAGCACCGTTTATCGATGCCAACAAGTATTATCGCCCGGACACGATGCTGGCCATGGCGACGGCAGACAATGTTGCGGCACGCTTCTTGAATTCGTTTTTGCCTGCTGGATACACTTTGCCTGACTCAACGGTTGGTACCGATCCTGCGGTTAGTGAGCCCGCAACCACACGAGGCCCTTCATTGCTCGGTCCATACAACATGAAGCCGAGTTATGTCGCAACAGGCAAGATCAATCTGAATACCGTTGCTTTCGACAGCTTGGGGAATAGCCGAGCATTAAAATCGATTGAGCATAACTACTTGGGAGACGAGCGGGCTTCTGCGAATAATTCTCTTGCTACCAGTTTCATTAACTCGCGGCAGGGCTTCAACACGGTAGGTAAGAACATATTCTTGGATGATTTTGTACCGAACATGGATCCGAAATATCCAACTCGATTCGTGGGTGCCTACCGACCTGCGATGTCGTCGAATTTGGCACCCGCTCTCGACGACGCCAACCCTGCCGCAAATCAGAACATGCGTGGACGATTCGGTGTCGAATCGACTTTGCTTCGTTCGTTTGATGCGGCGAAGATTAACTCCAATTCGGAGACTGTTACAACAGTACAGTCAGCTGCTTCGAACCGAGAAATGCTATTCGCTGCCAAGAAGGTGTCGGATGATCTCGATTCGGTGCAGCCATTTGTTCGAATGCAGCGAGCGATGCGATTACCTAATTTGGTAACGAATCAATCGAACGTGTTTGCGGTTTGGGTGACAGTCAGCTTGTTCGAGTACGATCCGATTTCTGGATTTGGAAACGAATACGTTGGCGAGACAGGATTGCCTGAACGAGAACGACAGTTCTTCATCATTGACCGAACGATTCCTGTTGGGTTTAAGCCTGGCGAGGATTTGAATACGGACCGAACCATCTTGTTGCAACGCAAGCTACCTTAAGGAACCATCGAACATGACCAATCAAAAACGCATGGCTCCACGACTTCGTAACGCTCGAACAGGCTTGACTCTGATCGAGGTCATGATTGCGACAACGATAACATTGCTGATGATGTTAGCTCTCGCGCAAGGCTTTAAGACGCTGAGCCAAACGGTTAGCGAAGGGCGCTCGAAATTGATTCTTAGCGATCAATTGCGAGGCTTGAGCCAGTTGTTACGTAACGATCTTGAAGGGCGGACAACCGATAGTTCAACTCCCCAGTCGGGACTTCTACCGTTGGGCTACTTCAAGTACTACGACGGGCCGATTTCAGATACGACAGCGGCCTTGTTCAATCATTTGCCGACGATGGTCACTGACTCGACTGTGGAGTCCCGGCTGTCTGCGAGCCGATGGGGCGACATTGACGACATTTTGATGTTTACGGCCAAGGCAAGTCCCGGGCAAGTGTTTCGCGGTAAAGTTCCGTGGTCACTCCTGCTCATTAACATGATGAATGTCGACCCAACCTTTGACCCTCCCACGAAAATCGCGGATTGGACTGTGCCAGACGTGGATGGGGATACAGGTTGGACAAAAGCATGGAAAATCGACGTAACCATTTCGTCAGAGTATGCCGAGATCGTTTGGTTCATGATGCCAATGAACGAGTTTAACTCAATTGACCCGAATAACCCGGATATGATGGTTTTCGATGTAGCACCTGGAGTTGATCGCGATGGAGATGGCTCCCCGGATACGGACGGCATGCCGGACCGAATCGCATTGTGCCGACGGGTTTTGTTGATCCGGCCTGATTTGAACATAACTCCAACCGCACCGATGATCGGCACAGCGGTCATCAATGGCGGAACGAGTGGCAGCTATCTCACGATGCAGCCTCGGCAGCCTGTGCTGGGGTCTGCAGTGTCGGTGAACTCATTCCGGTTCATGATGGAGTTCCCGTATCAGCGATGTGACTTGAGTATTCGTCCTGTTGCCGTGCCCGTCTCAACGCCCATTAATGGCTTGGACTTCTTTACATCGATCGGCACCAACTCGCTCGAATCGCTCCAACTACTTGAAAATCGGTTTGGGCATTATGGTTGCCCGATTGGCAAACTTGGAACGACGTTGCCAGCACTCGCCCTGAGCAGCGAGTTGGCAGCACCGAGCTATTTGGCGATGACCAATCCCGTCTTTGCCAGCCTGGGGATTATAAATCCGGTTCCAGCCTTCATTGGAATGGACGCAACGCAAACGAGTTTCCGAGACCGAGGTTTTCTGCCTAGTTGCTTTATGCGAACCAAGCCGGTGACGCAAACTCGCGGAGTTTTCAACAATGTTCCGCTCCTGGAAGAAGTTGTAGCTTCAAATGTGGTCGCCTTTGATTTAAAGGGTTTTGACACTTCAGTTGCGCAATTGACCAGTCCCGGGCCAGATGATGTGAAAAGTCGTCCAGCAGCGATCGGGTGGGGCGCGGCTCTCATTGACGACAATGGCGACGGTACCATCGACAATGTCGCGGAAGCAGGCTGGCCTGGCACCGATGATCTTGGGTTAACGCCGTCCGATCCTGGTTACGCTGTTCAGTTGGCTGCAATTGCGACGGGTGGAGCCACGTACAAATCTCAGTCGGGGACCGGCGCGTACGTTGATGCGGGTTGGGGCAGCAAGGTATACAATTCCAAAAACCCGACGTCGACTGGTACTATTAGCCTGGCATTGCTTCCGCTAACACCAGCCCAATGGTCAAACATCATTAAGTTCTTTCCAACGAGCTTAAGTTTGATTGATGTCAACGCCGCTGCGAATGGTCTCGCGCCTGCCTCAAGCCTCTACGCATCGGGCACCTTTATCGACACAAAGGTTCACCAAGTATATCAGCCTGCGTTTGATACCTTTACGACCGCATACGATTATGATGGCGAAGCGATTTTGAGAAGTCCGAAGGGGCTAATTTGGCAGCAAGGGCTTAGACGATTTGGCTTTGCACCAGGTATGGGTGGGATTGATATAGGAGCAGACACCATTGACGACGATGCCTTGGACAAAGAGGTGATTCCGCAGATCCCTTACCGTTTGCCATCGATTCAAGCTACGATTCGTGTTCAGGACGTTTCGGCTGGCACCATCCAGCAGATTTCGGTAACTCACGATTTGACGAATTAATCGAACAGCGGCTTAATCTCAACCGCAGACCACGGCCGTTGCGATTGAATCGCGAATGCGATGGCAGTTGAAAGCCTGGGGTGAAGTTCGCACGGCGAACGAAACCCCAGGTCAACCGTTGCCTACCATACCGAGCTCTGAAGGAGCGGCATTGTTGGCGAATCGATTTGGATTTGTCATGCGAGCGATGGTGTAAATGCCGTCGCGTTGCGACTCAATCGCGATCTGCTTATTGTTTACCACGGATTGCATCCGTGGCTTTCAAATGCCACTGCTCCGCAGTTCAGGACCTTGGGAGTCAATCATTTATATCATCCCGGTGCGATAGAATCGCGAATGCGATGGCAGTTTTCAGCCTGGGGTGAAGTTCGCATCGCGAACGAAACCCCAGGTCAACCGTTGCCTACCATACCGAGCTCTGAAGGAGCGGCATTGTTGGCGAATCGGGGATGCTAGCCAACGATTTCATGATCGAAAACATATTTCGGATCAAATTCAATCTCGTGAGCTCGTAGCAATTCAAGGTATTCGTCGACAAACGACTTCTTCGAATGGTGTCTTTTTTGATCGCAGATGTATCGGTCAACTTTGGACGCCATGGATTGACTCACAGAAAAGGCACCGTAACCACGCTGCCACTCGAACTTCGCTCTAATCTTCCTGTTCTCGTTGATCCATCGGGACGAATTTGCTTTGATTAGCTTCATCGTATCCGAGATAGCATAACTCGGATGGATTCGCATGAAGAGGTGCACATGATCTTCAATTCCACCGGCCGACAATAAATCTCCACGGTGCTCCCTAATCGTACCACCCATGTAAGCAAATAGCTCATCTCGCCAAGTTTCGCTGAGCAATTTATATCGAAGCTTTGTGCTGAAAACGGCATGAATAAGTATTCCGGCATGTGTTGACATAACCATAGCCCTGACAGAGAGTTGAGCACTTTGAAACCGCCCCAAAATTTTAGCAGGTCGCAATGCGATTTGCCTCCCTGGCAAGGCGGAAATGCCGTCGCGTTGCGACTCACTCGCATTCTACGCATTGTTTACCACGGATTTCATCCGTGGCTGTCAAATGCAACTGCTCCGCAGTTCAGGCCGGTGCGATCCAATCATCAATATCATTCCCGTGCGATTGAATCATCAATATCATTCCCGTGCGATTGAATCGCGAATGCGATGGCAGTTGAAAGCCTGGGGTGCAGTTCGCATCGCGAACGGAACCCCAGGTCAACGGTCCCCTTCCATACCGAGCTCTGAAGGAGCGGCATTGTTGGCGATACCAACCAATCGCGTCGTTGGCATGCGAGCAATTGTGGAAATGCCGTCGCGTTCCGACTCTCACAATCTATGCTCTTTTACCACGGATTGCATCCGTGGCTGTCAAATGCCACTGCTCCGCAGTTCAGGCCATTTGATTCTTCGACTACAATGGAAGCGTCAGTCGGCTTTTGCCCCTGAGACACGACGTCCGTCGACGTTGCTACCATTTTTGCAACTAGGAATTCTCTTCATGCCAGATGAAGCCCCGGAAATACCACCATTGCCCGCCCCGATTCAGAAAGAAGCCCTGGGAGAGGACGAAAAGGCTCGTCCACAGCCCGCCGACGAATTACCTTCGGCCCTCGAGAGCGATGATCTGATCGACATGATGCGGCGCACGGTAGACCGCCTCTATCTGGACGGGACAACGCGCGGCGACCTGAAAATCCTTAGCCGCACGTTGCGCGAGCTACGATATGCCTTCAAGGTGTTCCAGCCCTTCCGTCGTCGTAGAAAAGTCACCATCTTCGGCTCCGCTCGGACTTTGCCCGATCATCCGAATTACATCCAGGCCGTCGAAGTCAGCCGTAAGATTGCCGAACATGGCTGGATGGTTATCACCGGAGCCGGCAGCGGGATCATGGAAGCGGGCCACAAAGGGGCCGGCCGCGACATGTCGATGGGACTCAATATCATGCTCCCCTTCGAACAGTCGGCCAACCCATTCATCCAAGGTGACCCGAAACTAGTCACGCTCAAGTATTTCTTCACTCGCAAACTGATGTTTGTCAAAGAATGCAGCGCCGTGATTTGCTGCCCAGGCGGGTTCGGAACTCTTGACGAAACGCTCGAGGTCTTGACTCTGTTGCAAACCGGCAAGCAGGCCATGTTCCCCTTGGTCCTTTTGGATGAGCCAGGCGGTAAGTTTTGGAAGGGACTTGAGACCTTTGTCACGGAACACCTGCTCACGCAAAAGCTGATCAGTCCGGAAGATGTGCATTTGTATTTCGTCACCGACAACGCAGACCGGGCTATCGAAGAAATCCTATCCTTCTATCGCGTCTACCATAGCATGCGGTACGTAAACGACCTGCTTGTTATCCGCATGAACTTGAAAGTGTCCGATGACAAGCTCGCGAAAATCAACGCAGACTTCAAGGACATCGTCGTCTCTGGGACGATTGAGCAGCGCGAGGCACTGCCCGAGGAATCCAACGAGCCCGAACTCAACGAGTTGCCAAGGCTCTATCTGCATTTCAATCGACGAAGCATAGGAAGGCTAAGGCAGTTGATCAATTTGATTAATGAGGCTTAAGGCTTAAGGAGTAAGGAGTAAGGAGTAAGGCTGACAACTCACAACTCACAACTCACAACTTATGTCCTAAGTTCCAAAAGCCCGATCCTCTTGCGTTGATTCGCGGAATCAAGAGCATCGAGACAACGAAGAGCGCAAGGGCTAAGCAGGTCAGCAAGATCCCTTGCATCGAAGGCCAAATCGCGGCCGTGAGTGTCCAAGCCATGATGCCGGCGGCGGGCAAAATCACGCCGAATAGGCTCGGCATGATACCTACTAACGAGACTGACCGCACGCCGATGATTGTGATGCAAACGGCAGCCGAAGCGCAGATGGCGTGAAGAAGCGGAATGTATTCTTGCGCAAAGTACATCAATGGGTACGCGCCAGCAAACGTTCCTACCGTCAAGAGCAGCATCCAACGGTCGAATTTGTCCGATCCCATGGCTTGAAGAACGAGCCCAATCAAGATACCGAACGCGACAACGCTTAGTGGCCCAAGCCAAGTGAGTTCGCCCAAGCGATCGATGGGGGCAATTCCGAGCACGTCTACTTGTACGGGCCGCCCAAACAAAAGTCGATCGTAGTTCCAATCGTATCGGCTTTCGCCTCGCGTTCTCGATAGGCTGGTCGGTTGAAGCGAAAGATCGAGCATTCGTACATCAGAACCATTGGCGACGAGTTGAACGTGATATTCATCCAAGATTCCGCCAGGAGCGACGGCAAGTTCATACACTCCTTTGCCAACCGCGTTGTAGGCGACTTCAAACGCGTCGACCTCGCTACCCAACTCCCCTCGCCAAACCAGTTTGCCGTTTCGAACGGACACCGTTTCGCTGGATTGCGAGTTCCTGGTGATTTGGAGTTCCGTAAGCGAAATGATCTGAGGCGGGAGCGGAAGCTCGATCTCGCAGATCTGTTTACCTTCCTTGCCACCGAGAACTGCAGTAGCCTGTAGCTTTCCTTTGAACTGAGCTTCGTAGATGGATTCCGCAGTCGCGGTGCCAACGCTAAGTCGAGGGTTCAGCGTGACGACGGCAGAGAAACTGGTGATGCGTGCGCGAGCGGCAATTGGCTCGGTGGCGGGCGGGTTCATCACTGCGCCTGCATAGTCATCGACGTAATTCGGCCGGGATTTCATGCGCCTCGCCGCCTCGCGTGCAGATTGCACGGCTGGCAGCAGAAGCCCGATGAGGACTCCTAGGATAGCGACCACAACCAGAAGTTCGACCAAGGTAAAAGCACGTCGAAAGCGTTGAGCCATTTTCAATTCCCCTGAACACGAGAGAAGATTCGGGACTCGCGCAGGATGAGATTGGGCGCGAATCATAGGGACCACGAAAATTTACGCATTCAGCGAATCGAGGGTTTGAACAAAACTATGGAAACCCCAGAATTAAATTGGGCAGAAAGATCGAACGCAGAAAAATAGCATCGGATCATCTTTCTGCGATCGATGTTTTTGCCCCGCCAATGCCGCTCCTTCAGAGCTCGGTATGGAAGGGGACTATGGACCTGGGGTTCCGTTCGCGATGCGAACTTCACCCCAGGCTGAAAACTGCCATCGCATTCGCGATTCAATCGCACGGGCCTGAACTGCGGAGCAGTGGCATTTGAAAGCCACGGATGCAATCCGTGGTGAAAAGCGCACAGATTGCGAGCGAGTCGCAACGCGACGGCATTTCCACGATTGCTCGCATGCTAACGACGCGATTGGTTGGTATCGCCGCCAATGCCGCTCCTTCAGACCTCAGCTATGTGGTTAGTCTACAAACGCTAATTATTTAGCGTTTCGAGATTGACATTCGGTTCGGCATTCGCTAATTTTTTAGCGAACAACTCGATACGGAGGTCATATTCAATGGTCGAACCCAACACCCTGTCGCGACGTGAGCGGCAAATCATGGACATCCTTTTCGCTCGCGGTGAAGCGACCGTTAAGCAGATTCAGGAGAATCTAGAAGATCCGCCAACGCTCATGGCCGTTCGGCGAATGCTGCAAATCCTGGAAGAAAAAGGATTCTTGAATCGACATAAAGAAAGTCGCGAGGTCGTCTATAGCCCACGCGAGTCTCGCAAAAGCGCTGGAGCAAGCGCTCTCAAACACGTCATCGACACCTTCTTCAGCGGTGCGATCGACGAAGCCCTCGCGACACACTTCGCTCGCAAAGAAGAAGTCACTTCCGAACAACTGGCCCGGTTGCAAGAGATGATCGCGAAAGCCAAACAGCGCAAATCCAAACCCTCCAAATGACCACACTCGCTCTGTAATTTCGCAATCTAGTTACCAGGCTCTGCCTGGTAACTCAATGCAATCGAGGCTCCGCCTCGTCGAAATGCGTCCATAGTTTTGTGAACTCGGGAGGCAGGCGCCTCCACGACAGTGCGTTCCCAGGCAGAGCCGGGGAACGAGTGCTAGTATCTTTTTCGATCGTTTTTCACTGCCCAACAGGAAACAGAGATCACTATGAAAAATCTTTCTGCAGCTAGTTTCCTTAACGTTACGCTCATCGGGTCAGCCGTATCTGGATTCGTTACCTTAGCCTTGATCGATGCCTCCATCAAAAGCGTAGTCTTGTTGTTGCTCGCCGCGATCACCTGTTTTGCTCTCACGCGAGCATCCGCAGCAACGCGTCACTTGGTCTGGGCCGCAACGATGCTTGGACTGCTGCTAATGCCTGCATGCGCTTTGCTTCTCCCCGACTGGCGAGTATTGCCAGAATGGTTGTCATGGGAAAATCGATTCGAAATTGAAGAGTCAACAACGCAACAGCTTGGTCTGGGCTTGTCCACAGCAATCGACGCTCCTGAGCTGGTGAACCCAAGAGGAAATGCAGCCCAACCACCATCTGATGTGGCCCTTTCGCCTACGATTCAAACCGTTGCTTCAATACCGAATACGTCAAATGAGGTAAGCCCCAGGCCTGAACTCAATCCTAGCAGCCTCTTGCATGTACCCATCCAGATTCGGTTGCCTGCGTCGCTCGTAATTGGTCTTTGGGCTGTTGGCTGTCTTGTTTGTTTGTTTCCAGCCATAGTCTCCTTTTTTCGATTGCGAAGCTTGGAGCAGAGATGTAGAAAGAACGAACCTCTGTCAGCGAAAACCGTTACTCGCATCAAGAAAATCGCCGAAAACCTCGGTGTTGCTGTTCCTCGCATCCTTGTTGGCCCGGAGGAGACCATGCCCATGGTTTGGTCGTTTGGCCGTCCGAGGCTTCTGTTGCCATCGGACATGAACCTTTGGTCGGAAGCCAAAACGAAAGCGGTCTTGCTTCACGAGCTCATCCACCTTCGCCGGCACGACCCCGTTGTTTGTTCGCTAGGAATGATCGCGCGAGCGCTGAACTGGTTTAATCCATTAGCTTGGTATGCGGTTCATCGTTTGCGGATGGAATGCGAGCAAGCGTGCGACGATCAAGTGCTTCAGCAAGGGATAGACGCTAGCGATTATGCGGGCCATCTTCTGGACCTGTCAACGTTCGTTCGCCATGAATCCATAACCTTGCCACTAGCCATGGCGATGGCGAGCAGACCAGGCATCGAATCTCGCATCGCTTCGATCTTGAACGAATCGCAGGACCGGCGCGACGTTACAACTGCTCGCGTGTTTGCGATGTTTGCGGCAGTTTCGATCGGCGTTGCCCTGTTGGCTTCAACCGCCACGAGGGGTGCTAAACAAGAGAAGGCAAGTGAACAAAGCGAACTTGTTTCTGAGGCTGAAGACACAGTCGAGGAAGACGTCGATATTGCGATTGAGGACGTAGTTATTGCGATCGACGCGAAAGAGCGCATCGCAGTAATAGGCGACGAACCAGTTCTGGTCGGAGACCTTCTCCCGGCCGGAAAACTTACTCCAAAAATTTCTGGCGATAGAAAATTCGAAGTGAAACTGCGTAAACTCCTTTCAGAGGTGATTACTCGTAAGGCATTGGCACAGCGTTTTATCAACGACAAGGTTGCAGGGAAGTCACTCAAAGACCGGGCTGATGCCAAGAAGCAGTTGCAGAGCCAAACTGCGAAAATCTTTCTTCAGAAATGGATGCCCATGCAAATGCAGCGGATGAACAGCGATTCAGAGTTAGAATTCGAGTCGAAGTTGGCCGAAGCTGGGAGGACACTTCCATCAATGCTAAAGGAATTTTCAGAAAACGCTTGGGCACAAGAATACCTTCGCGGAAAGCTGCCCGAACCTCGGGCGGCCGAACCGACTGGCCTCAACGATGACGACGCAGAGATGCGGAGCGCTGTCATCGCGAAAGTATTGAGTGAATGCGCAATTTGGACCAAATGGCCAGCTGACGTCATAGGCTCAAAAGACATCACCGAACTCCAACAAGATCGAGTCGAAAACGAAGCTGCCACCGTTTCTGATGATTTGATAGAACCTGCGTTGGATGTGGAGCCATTGGCCAAACAAGCCGATGTCTCACCGACGGCCCTAAAGAGCCAGAAGAGTCGCAAGGACGAATATCTTTCGCTTGAGGAATGCATCGCGCACGCACTGATCAACAAGCAAGTTGTTCGGATTCCAAAAGAGCAGCAGATGGAAACGACACTCGCAGCCAATAGCGTCCCGCCGCCTGTGCTTGAAACGAGTTCGCAATCCGATGTCGTCGATCAAAACGGAAACCGCATCCCACCAAAGGGCTCTGCGAGAGAAGCCTTAGCTGAAAACGTCGCGGTCGCACTCAAAGACCTTGACTCGCGACGAAATGCATTCGGTGGAAAGGTGCAGACCTCGACGAAGCCAAATGCTGCCTTAACAAACGCGCGACCTCAACTGGTGAATCGCATTCCCGTGGTCCTTACACGCAACAACGACGACATTTCCATCGGACAATACGAAGAAAGAATTTGCAATCTCATACGGGACGTCGAATTTGCTTACTGGGATTTGTATGCGGCTTACTACAATGTAAACACAGCGCGAACCGCAATGGATAGTGCCGCTGTTACCTACAAGCTGGCGCAAGCAAGATTCAAGACAGGTGGCCAAGCCGCCAACGGCTTGGCGCAAGCACGCGTAACATTTCATCAGTTCAAAGCGCAGCTGGACTCGGCCCTCGCAGGGGGTGGACAAGGTAACGATCCGGGATTGTTTGGACGTGAGCAGACACTGCGTCTCCTCATGGGTTTGGCCGCCAGCGAGGGTCCATTGATTCGACCCATCGATAAGCCTGCGATCGGTCTCATAACGTTCGACTGGGAATCTGCAAAAAAAGAAACACTCGCTCGTAACATAGACCTTCGGCAACAAGCATTCGTCATCAAACAACGCGAACTCGAACTCGTATCGGCAAAGAATCAGGCTTCGCCCGAGGTCAACCAGCAACTGAACTACCGTTGGGTCCGCGTTGGTAGCTCACTCATCGACAAAAAAGGTGGCAATGATCCGTTATCAATTGGGCGACCAAGTGCCTTCGAAGAACTCTTCGGAGGTAACTACCGAGAAGGCAGTGTGCGAGCGGAATTCAATCCCAATCCATTCGGTTCCCGAAGAGCATTGAACGATGTGGAGAACAAACAACTTTCGCTTGCACGAGAACACAGAATTCGCGAGGCCAAGGAGATTGCAGCCGTAAATAAGCTCGCTTCACTTTGGCAGCAAGTCGGTTGCTTGCAAAAGCAAATGACCGATCAATTTCAAGCGTTAAATGCGGCTCAAACTTTGGTCGAAGTCTCGCAGGCGAAGTTTGACGCTGACGCTATAGGCGGCAATTCCGATGTTGCCATCGACAATCTGCTGCGGGCTCAACAGACTCGATCGACTGCGAGCCAGAACTACATTCGAGCCGTCACCGAATACAACAAGTCCTTGGTTGACGTCCATGCCATCAAAGGGTCTCTGCTTGAGTACAACAATTTGAAGGTGCAAGATGGTCTGCCGCTCTGCCCTTGATTTGATGTCGACCGGCATCCGTTTCGCAGTTCAAGACAATTCAAATCCGATGAAGATTTGCGATCGAATCGCGAACGCGATGGAATTTTTCAGCCTGGGGTGAAGTTCGCTTTGCGAACGAAACCCCAGGTAACACGTTCCATTGATGAGAGCTCTGAAGGAGCGGCATTCGTCGTGAATCAACCCCCAACCAATTGCTGTATGATTCGCCATTGGCCTCTCACCCAATTGAAAATGCCGTCGCTCCGCGACTCTCGTTTCATATGGTTATCGCCCACCACGGATTGCATCCGTGGCTATCAAATGCCACTGCTCCGCAGTTCCAAGCCAACTGTCAACTGACAACTGACAACTGACAACTGACAACTGACAACTGACAACTGACAACTGACAACTGACAACTGACAACTGACAACTGACAACTGACAACTGACAACTGACAAAAAATCTCCCTTTAGACCTACTTCGCAAGCTTAAAGCAAGCAAGTTCGTCTTGATCTCGGATGTACATCTGACCACCTGCGATGACTGGGTGCGGCCAGCTTTCGCCATTGTGAGTCGGTAGCTTGAATTTGCTTATCAACTCGTACTTTGCTTTGTTCGTCTTGATGAGCGCCATCGTGCTGTCCTGGTATCGGAAATAGAGTTTGCCATCGGCGACCACGATCGCTGCCGAACCGGTACCAGCGCCTCGAGACTTGTCCCAGAGGTTCTTTCCCGTCTTCCATTCCACGCACGCTGGAAAGCCATTGTTGTGTCCGTGCCCCATGTAGACGTAGTCGCCAATCATGATCATGCCACCATGATGATTCTGCAGTTCTTTGCTTGTCTTGTAGTAGACCTCTTTGGCCTCAAGCTTATTGCCTTTCTTGGTGATCTTTAGCAATGCAGTTCCGCCATCGTCATAGCCCGTCGAGCAAAAAATGTAATCATCCTTGGCAATTGGGGTCGGAATGTTTGCGGTTGTGTTTGCAACTCGGTCGTAGTTCCAAAGGAGTTCGCCCGTCTTGGCGTCGTAGCTGACGATGCCATGGCCAACCAACTGCACATACTGCTTCACCCCGCCTGCGTTCGAAATAATGACCGATGAGTAGCCTGCGCCATCGTTGCCTCGAAGCTTGCCCGTCGGAGCTTTGCCTTTCCATAGGACCTCACCGGTTTTCTTATTGAGCGCCGCGACCATCGCGTCGGGAGCTCCAGGTGTGCAAACGAGCAAGTCCCCGTCGATGAGTGGCGACTCACTGTATCCCCAACTCGATTCGATCTTGCCCCCAAAATCTTTAGTAAAGCTGGTTTGCCAAACCACCTCACCGCCATCCACTTTGCAGCAGACCAAAACACCATCGTTGGACAATCCATAGACCAGCCCGGCCGCCATATCAACAGTCGGCGTGCAGTTTGGATCCCCCTTGGCTGGAGTGAATGGTGCGCTCCATTCTATTTCGCCGTTCGCTTGATCCAAGCAAATCAATTTCGTGTTGCCATCTTTGTTGCCCATCGTAAAGATCTTGCCGCTTGCGATCGCGACGCTTGCCATTCCTTTCCCAAGCCCCTTCACGCTATAGACTACATCTGGCCCTTGCTCTGGCCACACGTCCAGCAAACCTTTCTCGGTCGAAATCCCGTCTCGATTGGGACCACGCCATTGATTCCATTGCCCGGCAACATCATCTGCACCGGCAAAGCTGTTACTCAATGCCATGCAGGCACCGAACAAAAGACCAGAACGCAAACTGAAAAGCGATTTCGACATCTACAAAGCTCCCTCTAGTGAAAAACATATCTCAAAAAAGCCTAGCACGACGCGCAAGCTAGTGAATTGGACTTTAGATTCATTAGCTTGCGCGTCGTGCTAAGTTAGTTTTCATAATACAGTACGCCTTCGGCTGACTGATAAACGAAATTCAGTGACAAAGATAACGCGACACGTGCACCCAAGCTGCAAAAACTAAAACTGGTCTCCTGCGCCAGACAGTTGTTGCTCCACTTGATCGGCTTGCCATGCGATGGCCGAAATGATCTTGGCCATTTCGCCAGCGTCTGTTAAGTCCGCTAGGAGATTGGAACGCAATACCAGCACCTCTCCCTCGGCGACTCGCCGTATCGCGAACGCACCGTGCACCACCGAGTCGTTGTTCCGAAGTACTGTCATAGCGGCATTTGGGTTAATGGTTCCACAAGTACTCCAAATCCCTAGAACTCGATTCCCATCCGAGTCTTTTCGATCGAGTTCGAAATAGACCTTTTGGCGTCGGGCTGCTGCGAGGGGAATGATCGCCGAATAGGTATTCTTGTCCGTTTCCTCCATCGACCATCCAAACTGCTGCGACATTCGTTGCAATTGGGTCAACAAATCTTCGGGGCTCGCGGGCTTCGCTGCGGAAAAATCTAAGTGTTGTGGTACGGTAGCGGGCCCAAACGCCATTCCCGCCGCTGGAGCCAGAGCTGCAACGGGCGCTTGCGCCGCTTGCTGTTGCATGATTTGTGGCAGTACCATACCAAGACCAAACCCAAGCGGAGAGCCGCCTCCTCCTGCATTTCCTGCCGCTTGAATGGCATTGCCAGTTGCGTACATCGTATAAGATCGCAGATCGCCGAGTACGGCCATGCTCGAACGAGCGTCGATCGCCTTCTGCACTTCTTCCGGTGGCGATATGTTGCTGATAAAGAACTCGGTCAGTTCGAGCCCATACTTGGAAAACTGGTCCCCAAGCTTGACACGAGCCGCATTGCTGATGTCATCCATTCGAGCAGGCATGTCGAGCAGTCCGATGCCCGCAGTAGCTAACAAGTCCGTGAGTCCCGATACGATCACATCGCGCAAGTAGTTGACGATCTCATCGGTGGTAAACTTGCCTTGCGTACCGACCAAGGTGTTGAGTAACAGAGCACCGTCTGCAACGCGATAGGCAAATTTGCCGTAGCCACGCAGTCGGACGATTCCAAACTGCGGATCGCGAAGCGTGATCGGATTCCTGGTGCCCCATCGTTGATCGATAAAGGTTTGCTTGCCGATAAAGTACACGCAAGCTTGAAACGGGGATTTTTCGAAGGGTGCCGTGAGGATACGACTCAAGATCGGGATGTTCGCGGTGGTCAGAGTCACTCTACCTGGACCGAAGCTATCCATCGCTCGGCCATCGCGAAAGAAAATGGCTTCCTGCGACTGCTGAACAATTAGTTGAGCGCCGAATTGGATGGCTGCGGTTCCTGCTTCAGGAACGCGTGCGACCAGAGACTGATTGCTATGATCGATATAATCAATAACTTCCAAACGCAGCACGGCAACGCTCCCCAAACTCGAAATCCGGACGAATAGGCCCAACGACTCGCTGTCGTTGGCGTGCGATATTGTAGCAGCAGATCGAGAATTGGGATCGACGAATGCAGAACCTGTTCATGCGAGCGGCAGGGGCCAATGTATTTAGCACGACGCGCAAGCTAGTGAAGTTGCGCTATCTGTATTGAGGGCCGAAGGCTCGACACACCCTCTGCCGGTGCCGAGAGGCACCGGACTTGCTATCCCCAGGCATTTCAAGGCCTGAAGGGCCGACACACTCGGTCATGTGTGAACTCGTTCCCCGGCTCCGCCTGGGAACGCACTGCATCGGAGGCTCCCGCCTCCTGAGTCGCAAAAACGTGAGGCGGAGCCTCGAAAGCAGTGCGTTCCAAGGCAGAGCCCTGGAGCGAGAGTGATTCACTAGCTTGCGCGTCGTGCTAAAGCCGCGCGAGGTCACTCTCGGCAAGAGTGACCCACATTAGATTTTTGTGACAGGGCGTTTTGGCGGAGGAGGAGCTAGCATCCTCGCTTTTTCGTTTGCTGCCGCAGTTGGTGGTGGGGGCGTTGCCGGTCGGCCCGGCTTCGGCGGTGGGTTGAGATCGGTAAAGGATTCTGCCCATTCCCAGCCAAGCGGATGAGACAGCTCGCGTTCTGCCAGAAGTCCCCATGGAGTTCCCTTGTGTTTTTCGGCAACGCTTTTCAATAGTTCTGTGGCTTGCTTGCCTTCTTTTTCCAATTTGCTATCCACCGTAATCTTGTCCGACGGCTTCAGATTCCATGTGTTGCTTTCCGGTTTTTCGAAGTTCATTCCTCGTTTGGCTTTCGCAAGCATCGCATTGTACGACTCGGCTCGGACCTTGGCAGCGACAGCCGTTCCGTAAGACAAGTCGAAACTGGCAAGCCACCGCAATGATGCCTCTTTGCTTCGCGACTTTTCCCCTTCAGCAAGCAATGTGCACAGCGCGACAAGTTCCGGTGCTAATCTGGCCGACTCTTGCTGAGCCAATGTCAGGTCGCGAACGAAGATCGCTTCTTCCCGTTTAATGAACACTTGTTGCGGTTTGTCGAGTGTTCCAACCCGAGCGATCTGAGCCGCTCGGATCAAGGCTTCTCGCAATGGGCTCTTCTTGACCTTGGACATGTATTCGGATTCGCTCAAGTAATCGGGCCGATACAGGTCCATGATTTCGGGTGAAAAGAAATAACTCATGCGAGAAGCGAACGCCTCGATATTGCCTGCTTCGATTTTCTTTCCGACCTTGCGGTTTGGGTGAATCGAAAAATAGATACCACCCGTCTCATAACACATGCGAGCCAATGCGTAGGGACCGAAGCCTGAATCGATAACTGGCTCTTCGAAATAGTTGTCTTGGTAGCCGAGTTGAACACGTTCGGGCAGCAAAGTCTCAGGCCCTTGATCCACCTGTCGCCAATCTGGAGTCTGGTCAAACTTTGGATCCGGATCGACAAACTTGATGTACGTAAACTCGCGGCCGAAAGGTGCTGGAACCCCGAGGACGTGGGACTGGATTGCAAACTTCTTGCAAAGCGAGATCGCTTCGTCTGCCATTTGCATGTCGTCGCCCCGTTCATCTGTGATCGTAATCAAAACCACGTTTCGCTCTGGATCATTTGGGCCACGCGAGGTCCGCATGGTCTTGTATCGATCTGCAACGGCTTTGATCGCGTGAAAAACCATCTCGACGCCCGATTCATCGATCGCAATCTTGTCGATAGCGGATCGGATCTCGGTCAGATCCGATGTGGGCTTTTTCGTCATGAACTGAACATCGTTGCCAAAGGAAACGATCGAGGTGATCAACGAGTCGGTCTCGTCGTAACCGGTTCTCTTTCGCTTTTCTTCTTGAACGATCCCGAGCTGCTCGTAGATTCGATCAAATCGATCGCGGATTTCTTGTCGCCGTTTGACCATCGAAATAGAACTGTCGAAGAGCCAGACGACCAGCGTTGGACGTTGTTCGATCGATTGCAATAACTCGTAAGTAATTCTGTCGACGGCTCCTTGGGTGCCGGTTTCGCCTACCCCTGTCATTCCACGAACCGCCTTGTTCGACTCAGTTAGTCCAACGGCCTCTTTGATATCGATGGACACATGCACATTCGCATTCGGCATGGTCATGTCCACCTGGACTGTCGGCACCTCGGAGATGTCTGCTAGGTTCGGTGCTGTCGACAAAGCCATATCGGTTAAGCCGATCGAGTTCGCACCGATTTCTTCAGCTGGGGCCTCGGAATAGGCAATATCATTTACGATGTCGAGCGGAAGGAGTTCTTCGGCAATCGGCTTGGATTCGATGAACATCGAGAGGATTTCAGGCTGCGAAACAACCGTATAGGAAGCAAGTCCAACGATGATTACCAAATGAACCAGCATGCTCGCCAGAAAGGACTTGGTTTCTGAATCAAACCACGTAGCGTCAGAGTCGTCATCATCCTCTTCTTCGCTTTCGCCATCTTCATCAAGATCATCCTCTTCAGTTGCCGTCGCGTCCGCTCGCGAAACGATAGAATCCCTTTGGTGCGGATCGAATCCTTCCTCAGCATCGGATTGAGATTCCGAAGTTTGGTCGGCGGTTGTATTGGGTCGTTTCAGCATTGGCCAACTCGAAGGGAAAGCACGGACGAAAACCAACTTCCGGAAGGAATGAGCAAGGCAAAAGCTGCTCCAAGTTCCATTGTCTTGCTTTTGAGACAGCTATTCAACAGCAAGAGCATCGAATTGCCCCGACAAATACTCATTTTTCGTGGGACTTTTCAGCAAAACGCGTTTGGACGAGCTTTTGCATCTACCTCTGTGTTCTTAAACCTCGAACGGTCCAACCTGTGCTTGTAGCGGAAGTTGTAAAACTTCCTGGAGTTCGAGGCACTTCAGGAACTCTTACGAGATTCCTCTACATGTTAATTCAACGCCATTCGGCCAAAGGCCGGGGAGGGTGAACTGAATTGTGCAATTGTACCTGACAATTCACCCTCCCCTCGCTTCGCTCGACCCTCCCAGAGGGAGGGTGACGATGTCGGCCGTCTTAGAACGTCTCCGGATAGATTACAAATTCAATGCGCCGGTTATTCGCTCGATTGGCAGGACTTTGGTTGTCCGCAATGGGATAGTTGTCCCCGTGGTTGAGCGTGAACAGCTGGCTAACCGGCAACTGATTTCGACGAGTCAGGTGCTCCAATACGGCGTTGCTTTGGGCTGCGGCGAGCTGGTGACTGGTGGAGAAAGTACCGCCGTAGAGCGGTGAATTGTCGGTATGTCCTTCAATCGCAATTCGTTGCCTTGCATAATTTCTTTTGAAAGCCTGTGCGATTCGATCCAGAATTCCCGATGCGGATGGGGTGAGTTGCGACGTTCCGGGCTGGAAAAGCTGGTCAGCTGGGACTCGCAATCGAACGACACTCCCTTCATTTTCGACAGCATAGCCTAAATCTCGCAGCGGTTCGCTTACGATTTTGCCGCTGGTGTTCGCGGTTAACTTTGCTCCGCCACGCCGTTCTTGGAGGGACTGATCGACTTGAACACGATCGGCCAAGCCTCGCATTTGTTGGCTCGATTGAGCTGATGCCATCCGTGACTGTTGAAGTTGATTGTTTACATCCTGAAGCTGACGCTGCATTAGATCGGAGCGTTCTTTGAACAACTGCATCTGCTGTTGGGATTGGGCCAGTTGTGTTGTTAGCTGACGATTGTTGTCATCGAGCAGTTTTGCCCTGCGCTCAAGCTCCGCAAGCTGGGCTGGCAACTGTGGACTCGTCAAGCTTGGAGCGGCGTTGGGAACCAAGAATCCCGAGGGACTAGCGGTCAAATAGGGATTGCTTCGACTGCAACCAGAAACGGAGAAAAGCAAGGATAGTAGGATTGCGAAGGCTTTGCCGTTAGCATACAGGCTCCCGAACGGTCGGAACTCAAGTTTCGATCGGCAAGGCTGTTTGGTCGCGAAAAATGGGACGCAATGATACATGGGATGGGTATTAGCAATTTTGCCCGACCAAAGCAAGACGAAGCGACCGCACGATAAGACACAGGATGGAGAGCTAGCAATAGAAAATGGTAACCCGAAGCGTAAGCGAGGAATTGCGACCAAGTCCTCGTTTACGCGAGCGGCAGTTCTGTCTATACCGGGAGGGCGAGTTGTATCGGGAGGGCGAGTTGTGTCGGGAGGGCGAGGCTCCTGCCGAGCCAGCGGCGCAATGGTTCGGCAGGAGCCTCACCCTCCCGAGCAATGAATTGCTTAGGTAAACTCTTAGGAAAGATGGTTGGAGGGGGGGGCCTCCTAGCCCCACGACTGGTAGACAATTCACCGTTGCAATTGTCGAATAGATTCGTTGTCGCCTGGATCGAATTGACAAACAATCAGAAAGTAAACATGGATCTCTATCTCAAAGACCGTACCGCCGTCGTCGTTGGTGGCGCGAGCGGCATTGGCCTAGCAACAGCAGAGTGCTTTGCCTCGGAAGGTACCAACGTCGCCATCTGGGACCATGCCGCTACAACGCAACAAGTTGCAGCAGAACTTGCGACCCGCTTTCAAGTTCGAACCGTCGGCATCTCCGTCGATGTCACCAACGAAGAATCGGTAAACGATGCAGTTCCTAAGACAATACAAAGCCTTGGCCCCATAGACCACTTGGTGCATGGTGCCGCAATTGGTTCAGGCAAATTCGGCTTCCCTTTCACCAACCTCAAGCCAGCAGATTGGCCTCGAATCTTAGAGGTCAACATCATGGGGATGGTCAACATTGCCCATGCCATAGCACCTTGTATGATCGAAAATAAAAAAGGGACAATGATTTTCCTGGCATCCGTAGCGGGCCAAATCGGATCCCAGACCGACCCACCTTACAGCGCCAGCAAGGCCGCCAATATCAATTTTTCGCAGTGCCTTGCAAAAGACCTAGCGCCACATGGAGTTCGAGTCAATACGATCTGTCCAGGAATGGTGCAAACCCCATTGAACCGATCGGTCTGGCAAGCGTGGTACAACCAAACCGCCGAAGCGGATCGATTAAGCTACGAAGACTGGACTGACTTCAAAATCAAAGCGGTCATACCACTTAAAAAATGGCAATCGCCAGCCGACATCGCCAACATGATCGTGTTCCTATCATCCGATCGTGCCGCTCATGTGACAGGACAAACCATCAACGTCGACGGCGGGTTTGTCATGCATTGGTGATTGGTCCTTGGTGATATGTAGCAGGTTTCGTGAGAAACCTTCGTTCAAGAACACACGGCCGACATAAGTCAAAGTAGGCACATTTCCATGTGCCGTTCACCAGGAATCATTGTCAATGCGCTCCAGCGGACGGCACGACGGAGCGAGCCTGCTACTTTTGGCGGCGTGTCTAGAACAACGGGGCCTTGCCTGTCGCTCGGCGCCATGCCGATAGTTGCCCCAAATGCAGATTGGTGTGGGCAATCAGCAGGAACGTTGCCATGTCCCCAACGGTTGGCAGCTCTGCTTCGAAAAAACCAAGCTTTTGCTGCTTGTTCAAATCCTCGGCGCTGGATTTCTCGTAAAGGTCCGCCGCATGCTTAAAGGCCGCTTCGAAGTTGCTGACCAACTCATCTTTCGATGGGTAGTCGCTACGTGTTTGTGTTTGTGGCTTCTTGGTATCAGCCAACGCATTCCACCCAGCTGGGCAAACACCTTGGCCGCCAAGTAAGCTCGATGCATAATCGGCTGCCGTCGCCAAATGCAACAACAACCAAGCGGGATGGTTGAGGCCGGACGGTTGCTGACACATGCTGCTGTCATCGATATCCGCCAAAATTTGCTTCGCGTATGCGACCGTTGCAATCGTGTTCTTGCTAATTGCATTCATGATGTTTCTTTGCCTATTGATATGAGAGATAGATTCCAAATGGCCATTCGGCAGCGAATTGTAATGGAAAAGATCTGAAGGGCAAAGATGCGAGTCGTTTAACAGTCAGCCGTAGGCGTACTAAGACAAGCGGCGGAATGAAAACTACCGTAGCGGAATTCGTAAGAATTCCGAACCAGCTGAATTCTTACGAATCCAGCTACGAATCATGGTATCGCCTAAGACAACTGAGCCCCCGGCCGACCAGCTTCCACTGTGTAAGACGCCCGTGTCAACGCCGTACCGCCGGCTGTCTTCACATCCTCGACCACAACATAGTCGCTCGTCCACTTGTCCGGCGTCACCACACAGCGAACGTAGCCTCGTTCTTGATTGTGGAATTTTACGCAAGCGTTATTCGCCATGAGCTTATCCAAATTCTTCACTTCCTTCGGACCATTGCCACCGCTAGAAATGCTGGTCCCTACAAACTCGGTCGCGACGACCGGACTGTCGGCTTGCCTGTCATCGACTCGCAGATCGTTAACCCAGTTCGCATGGATATCCCCTGTGATGACAACCGGATTCGGAATTTTGCGGTCGGCAATGAACTTCATCAATGCCAACCGTTCGTGAGCCGCACCAGGCCATTGGTCCATGGAAAAACCGCTTCGATCTTTGAGGCTGATTTCGACCATCGCAAACATGACTTGCTGGGCAAGCACATTCCATGTCGCTGTCGATTCGAGCAAACTGCGATCAAGCCAGCCACGTTGCTGCTTGCCCAAAAGCGAATTGGATGGCTTCCAAGCTTCCTCGCTCATTGGCTTAAGGCCATCGCCATTGGGCTGATCGGAACGATATTGGCGAGTGTCCAAAACAAAGAACTCAGCCAGGCGACCGAACGATGCTTTGCGATAGAGCGTCATGTCTGGGCCTTGAGGTAACGTCTCCCGGCGCAGCGGCATCATCTCATAGTAGGCTTGGTAAGCTGCCGCGCGCTGTACCAAGAAGTCAACTGGGTCCGCTTTGAGCTTATCATTCTTTTGCTCTTCTTGGATGTCGTTTGCATAGTTGTTATCAAACTCATGGTCATCCCACGTGACAAACCAAGGGCACTGTGCATGCATGCTATGTAGCAGTGCATCCGAACGGTATTGCATATGTCGCAATCGATAATCGTCTAGTGTTTTGATCTTGCCGTCGGCCGGCCCGCTATGCTTGCGAACACGATTGTCTGCACCTGGATACTCATAGATGTAATCGCCTAAATGGATTACCAAGTCGAGATCGTCCTTGGCCATTTGCTCGTAAGCTGTAAACAATCCTTGCTCATAGTGTTGGCAAGAAGCGAAAGCAAATCGTAGCGACTCCGGTTCCACGTTGGCATCCGGAAGTGTACGTGTTCGACCAATCGGACTTACGGCATCTCCAGCTTTGAATCGATACCAATACCAACGAGCCGGCTTTAGACCGTTTACCTCGATGTGCACGGAATGGCCTAGCTGGGGCGTGGCAATTGCATTGCCGCTCTGAACGATTTTGCTCATGGCTTCATCCTCAGCGATCTCCCAAGCCACGACAACCATTTCGGTCTTCATGCCGCCGCTAGGTGCTGTCGGATCTGGTGCAAGCTTGGTCCAGAGAACAACGCTCGTCGCATCTGGATCTCCAGAAGCCACCCCGAGGGAAAATAGATTGCTTTCAAATACAACCTTGCGATCGGCTGCTGCTAAGCGAGTTGTGACCAATGGTAGTCCGGCCAGCGCGGCACCGTAAGCAAGAACAAGTCGTCGAGAGACGCCACCTTCGTAACGTACAGCGTCCGGGATTCGTGTCAGATCAAACATGGAGAATTTTAAAGGGAGGGAGGGTGAAACATCGGTGTACTTATTCGTGGATTTTAGTCTATCGCGGAGACCACACAAACTGTGTGTTGGTTTTGTTTAGTTTGAATGAATTTTTTGAACAGTGTCGCACGATTGTCCTCAATCGTCGCTGCGCGTCCAGACTACAATAAGTCGTAGCAGAACCATGAAGACGAGTGCACCGCTCGTGGTTTTGGTAGTGATCTCTAAGGGATCGCTTGCTTTTACTCCCGATCTCGCTCGATGCCAAGATTCGCCACAGGTTTACGCAAGGAAAGCTCATCGTGACGACACTTCCAAAGGGAGCCGCCCCCGATGAGTGTAAAACGATTGTCCTCAATCGTTTCGGCGCTGAGAAATCGCAATTGCGATCCGACATGCTATTCACTTCTGGTCCGTTTTAGCAAAATGGACCTGAAGTGCCCGCAAAGCGATTGAGACAATCGCTCTACACTCGATTGAGACAATCGCTTTACACTAACTCAGGATCGCGGAGATCGGCTTGCCTTCGTTGGCAACTTTGAAGGGGCGACCGGTTGGCGAAATTACGATCTCGTCCAAAGACAACCCCAACAATTTCGCGATCGTCGCATTGAAGTCGGCTGGTGATACGCCATCTTTGTCGACACCGAAACCGGCTGCATCCGAAGCCCCATAAAACTGTCCGCCCCGAACGCCGGCGCCAGCGAGCATCGAGGAAAACACAGCTGGGTGGTGATCGCGGCCGACGTTGTAGTTGATCGCCGGCGAACGACCGAACTCTGTTGTCAATACGATTAACGTGTCTTGAAGCAATCCCCGTTCCGACAAATCCTTGAGCAAATTCCCAACCGCTTTGTCCATGATGCCCGCCCGCGCAGGCAAGGTGCCTCCATTGAATATGGCCGTATGCATATCCCAACCGCCGCAGGTCACTTCCACACAGCGAACGTTGTTCTCAATTAAGCGTCGAGCCAAAAGGCAACCTTGACCAAACGGATCCCGACCATAGCGATCGCGATCTTCGTTCTTCTCTTTATTGAGGTCGAATGCAACCAACTCGTCGCTGGCTAGCAACGCTGTGGCCTCGGAATAAAGATCCGTATAGGTTTTAATGCCATGGTCCTTATACTTCTTTTGGAACTTGCTATCGAATCGATTGATCAGTTCGATTCGTTTATCAAACGACTTGTCGCTCAGATATGCAGGTGGCTTCGTGTTTTCAAGACCCCGATTTGGATCGGCGATCGGCAGTGGGCTCATCGAGGGATCAAAGAAGCCAGGCCCTGGGTGTTGTCCCGATGGGCTGATCATGACGGTGTCCGGCAACGACTTACTCTTTCGGCCCAAGAGCTTTTGCATCCAGGGGCCAATCGATGGGTGTCGTTCCGTTGCGATCGCTTCGTAGCTTGTTCGCATCAAGTATTCGCCCGCCTCATGGTCACCGGTCTGGGTGTTCATGGAGCGAATGACCGCCATCTTGTCAAATTGAGAGGCGAGCACTGGCAAGTGTTGACTAATCTGACAGCCAGTGACTGAGGTCGCGATCCCTTTCGTTGATCCTTGATTCTCGTGTCCGGGCTTCAAGTCGAACGTATCGATGTGGCTCATCCCACCAGCCATGAACAGATAAATGATTCGCTTGGCTTTACCTGGGCTCGATTTTTCAGCGGCCACCACCGCGTTGTCTAGGCGGGGGAAGAGGCTGACTCCCAGCGAAGCAAACGCGGCCGAGCTCAAAAAGCGACGTCGATCTTGCGAATTCAACATGCGTACTGAATCTTTCATAATGATTTAATCCTTACTGAATGAAGAGGAATTCGCGAGTGTTCAAAAGGGACCATACCACGTTACCATAGCCGACAGGGCCATCTTCTTTGACTTCACCAACAGCCAATGCCATTTCATCTGCCTCAGGCGGACGGTTCAAGATCGTGAGGAACACAGTTCGTATCCCTTCATGGATCGTCTTTTTGCGAATGATGCTGTTGTAAATCGTCGAATCCTTTTCAAGAAGCTTGTGGGACATCGGTCCATTGAACATCATCAAAATCTGAGGTACCGATCCAGATTTGTTGGAATTCGATATCAGTTCGCGATCCGACTGACCGAAAAGCCGGATGAAGTGGTCAGGTGGGAGTGGCGACGGCAACTCCGACGCACGAGCCATGAACTGGCCTTTGAACTGAAATTTGTTCTTGTTGACGTTCGCTTGATTGTCGACCTTTCCACCTTCTCGTTCGGCTCGGACAACTTCGATGGCTTTCGCTTTCGTTAGATCCAATTTGACCACTTGAGTTCGAAGGCTAGCTGGTTGCTCTCGGTACTCGATCGAATCTGCGGTGAGGGTCAAGAAGGAATCCCATACTTGTTCCGCAGTCATGCGGCGGAGCACTGGGCCGGGGAAGTGATATTGCTCCTCGGAGACGAGCTCCGTCCCACTGGCTTCGCGTTGGTAGACTTCCGTATGCATGAGGATTCGGATGTACTCTTTCATATCGAAACCGAGTCGTTTCATTTCTGACTCGAGGAAGTCCATCAAAGCTGGGTTTTCAGCCACGGTGGAGTCCATCATGTCATCAACGGGCTCGATTTGTCCGACGCCAAAGAGTTGCTTCCAGAGGCGGTTGGCAATTGTTTTTGCGAAGCGTGGATTTTCTTTGTTGACAAGCCAGCGAGCAAAGGCTTTGCGAGGTGCTTCGCCTTTCTTGATTTCGATGGGTTTTCCAAAAATCGTTTTTGGTTCGACAACAGTGCCGGGTTTGGCATCGTCGTAGGCGTAGTCCTTTGGTAACCGAATCTTGGCGTTGATATCATCATTCAGAATCGTCATGTTGTTGCTGATCATGCGATCGAAGACATAACCATTGTTTCGACGATCTTCTTCCTCTTGCTCGATCTTGTCGTATTCGGCTCGTAGGCGGATGGCTGGGTCTTCGGAGAAGAATCGCTTGTCGCCGCCGTGCGTGGAGTTTTTTGTGCCGAAGGTAAAGGCTGCCATTTCGTAGAACTCTTTTTGGGTCCAACGATCAAATGGATGGTTGTGGCATTGAGCGCAACCGATTCGAGTTCCCAGGAAAATCCGAACGGTATTGTTCATGATGTCCAGAGGCATACCCGGGTCACGTTGCATGTAACCGGAGGCCGGGTTGTCCCAAACGAGCCCCTCTGCGCTGAGCATTTCGTAGGTCATACGATTCCACGTCTTGTTCTCTGCCAGCGACTGTTTGATCCATTGTCGGTAGGGCTCGCCTCGAACACCGTTGTTCAATGAGTCTCGATAACGGAGAATGTCAACCCAGTAGTTGAAGTAGTGGCTCGAGTAGCCTTCGCTGCTCAAAAGCTCATCGATCAATTTGGAGCGTTTGTCTGGATCGGTCGAGATCATGAATTTGTTGAGATCTCGCAAGTTTGGGATGGAGCCTGTGGCATCCAAATAAACGCGACGCACAAACTGATAGTCGTTTAATGCGTTGTTGGGTTTTGTTTTGTACTTTGCGTAGTTGGCATTCACCAAGCTATCGATCTTCTTGGCGGAAGCCAGTGTTTGCGAAAGCTTGGCAGGATCAACAGGTTTTGGTTTGGCCACGAACTTGGGAATGGGTGGTTCAATCTTCTTCTCACCCTTCTTCTTTTCTTCGGCTTTGGCGGGAGTTAGCTCTTTGGCTTTGAGCAAGTCTTCTTGCATTTGTTCAGCATTCCCAAGCTTCTTGTTGGCCTTGTATCGGCCTTGGTAAGCAGCCACCATGTTGGGACTGAGCTCGATCGCTCGGCTGAAATCGCTTAGGGCTTTTTCCTCTTCTTTGAGTTCCAACTGGAGATTGCCACGCTCGCAATAGACGTTCGGGTCTTCACCTGCTGCAATGGCTAAGTCCAACGACTTGAGTGCGCTGGCATTGTTGCCTTGCACTTTGAAGACTTTGCTTCGAATGAAATGGGCCTGTGCGTTTCGCGGATTCACGTTGAGAGCTGCATCGAGATCCGCATTGGCACGGACGTAATCCTTGTTCGCGGCGAAAACTACGGCTCGGTCGCAGAGCGCTTCGGGAAGGTTGGGGTCGATTTTGAACGCGGCCTCCAAATCCTTTTTCGAATTCACGGGGTCTTTTTTGGCCAAGTAGGCAACGGCGCTACGTTCGTAAGCCAGAGCGTTTTTCCCATCGAGTTCGATGGCTTTCTTTTGATCTGCAATCGATTGGTCGTAGTTCTGCTTAAGAGTGTAGACATGCCCTCGCAAACTGTAGGCTTCTGAGTTCTTAGGATCGATTTGAATGACGCGGTTTAGGCTGTTGATCGATCGATCGAATTCGGCTCTGGCGATATACGCTCGAGCTCGATTGAAATGGCATCCGATGTGATCGGATTTTTCGAGCGTTCCAAGATAAGCGCTGTTGATCGCCTTTAAGAACATCCCTTGTTCGTACAAGGCTCGCGATCGAAAGGCGTAGGCGTCGGCACGTGAAACGAGCGCGTACTCATCGCGTGGCGGAAGTTCGAGACCCGCGTCAAACTCGGTGACGGCAGCCGCGAAATCCCCTTTGCCCAAAAGCGCTCGCCCGCGGATGACATTGGCTGCAACGGATTTATCATTGATGGCTAGAATTTGTTGGCAAAGCGCGTTGGCCTGATCCCATGCCTTGTTGGCAAAAAACGTTTCGGCTTGGGCTTGCAACGCCTCGATCTGAACTTGTTTGGGATCCTTTTCCTTCACCGGCCCCGAAGCAGGCGACTGGACGGCCAAAATCTGAATCGGACTCGCAGCACCAAATCCTAGTAGCAAACACAGGATAAGAATGTGCTTTTTCCCAAACGGGTAACTCGCAACTTCCATCTTTTTTCTCACGGCTCAGATTAGAGAACGGGAATCGGACTATCAGCACATTATGTAATGGCAAACCTCAATCCGCCATCGATTGAAGGCGATTAAGGTGATATTTTTAGCCTCTGCGGCAGCTAGCGGACGGAATCGCCCGCACAGATTAATAGGTAGCGGATGTTGAGCCCGGAAGTACTCAATTAATGAAACGATTCGTGGGAAATGCTCTAGGGCGAGCATCGCCTTCGGAATTACCTTAGCACGACGCGCAAGCTAGTGAAATTCATGGTGGAATCACTAGCTTGCGCGTCGTGCTAAGGTAGTTTTTACGCTGCCGGTCGCCTAAATCTGTTCAAATTTAAGGTTATTTGGCCATAAAAGTAACAGGCACGCTCCGTCGTGCCGTCCGATGGAGTGAATCGACAACGCTTCCTGATGAGCGGCACATGGAATGTGCCTACTACTTTGACTTTTGTCGTCTATGTCACGTTAGAAACGCAAGGTTTTATCACAAGAACGACGGCACGGAGCTAGAATATCGTCCAAGGAGCCACGTCTGATGATCACAACGCAAAGGGTCTACGCGATGCTTGGAAACGAATCTCTGTGGGAGGTTGCCTTGCATTGTCACGAGCTATTCCAACGCTCAAATATCGCTCACTCCATTTGCGGTGGTGTGGCGGTATGTATGCATGGCTATCAGCGAAACACGACCGATCTAGATTTGATCATCAAGCAATCCGATGGGCCAATTGTGAAGCAGTTGCTGACGGCCGAGGGCTATCTATGGGACGAGCAAAACAAAGAGTTTCGAAGTCCTGGTGGGGTAGCGGTTCAATTCTTGATCGCTGGCGAGAGAGCGGGAAAGGGGGCTGCGGTATTTATTCCTGAACCGGAGGGCGAGCTCAATGTGGAAGAGAAAGAAGGCCTTTCGGTTGTCAAGCTATCGCGATTGATTGAAATGAAAATTGCCAGCGGCGCTGGGAATCTTCGACGCACGCATAAGGATTTTGCCGATGTGGTCGAGTTGATCGCGATTCGTAAACTAGATGGATCCTTTTCACGTTACCTGCACAGTTCTCTTCGGCCGACTTTTCGAGAGTTGGTCCGAAATGCACAGTCGGATTAGTGCAAAGAAATAGAAAGTTCTCCGGAGTTTTGGGACTCGCCGCTTGGCTGTGTCTTGGGACGCAAAGATCCGCGCCATGCCAAGTTCGTCAAAAACATTCGGGAGAGCGAGGCTCCTGCCGAGCTTGCGTCGCTACGGTTCGGCAGGAGCCTCACCCTCCCGAGCAATGAATTGCTTAGGTAAACTCGTAGAAAACATGTTTAGAGCGGTGGCCTCACCCTCCCTAGTAACGGAACGAGCGAGACATTTATCCCGGCATCGTTGGCAGCGATTCAGGGGCGTTGGACACGCGATTGGTTTTCCATGGCAGCAACAACTCGAACTCGGTACCAGTTCCCACTTCCGATTTTACTTCGATCGTGCCATCGTGTTCTTTCGCAATTTTGAGACTCACGGGCAGCCCAAGGCCGGTCCCGCGATTTCCTTTGTTCGATTCAAACATCGAGAAGATGCGATTGAGGTCGCTGGTTGCGATGCCAACGCCGTTGTCTCGCACCTGAATTCTCGCGTAGTCCTTGGACTCGAGCAACAGGATTTCCACGCAACCATCCGGCTTTTCATTGCAAGCGTCGATTGCGTTTCCGACTAGATTCATCAAGGCGCGATGAATGGCTTCGCCGTCGAGCATCATGTTTCGAAATACCTCCGGCCGAAGCCAGCGAATTGCGACACGTTGCTCGGTCGCCTTGACGGTCACGACCTCCACCACATCATCGATGACGGTGCGCAGATCAACACTTGTTCGATTGGGCCTACGATCCTTGCTCATGGTGAGCATATCCATGACGAACGATTCGATTCGTTCTTGGTTGCGTTCGCAGATGCGCCAGCCGCTCTGCACGACCTTCATGTCATCGCCTTTGATTCCTTCGCTGATGAGATAACCTCCGCCGCGAAGACCTTGAACAATATTCTTGATGTGATGTGAGAGTGTTGCAATCGTCTGGCCCATGGCAGCGAGCCGCTCCGCTTGCACCATGCTTTGGTAGTAGTTCGTATCCTCGATGGCTAATGCCGCTTGATGGCCGATGGCAACAAGCATTTTCAGGTGCTCTTCGTTGAAGATGCGATGCGGATTCATTGCATATTGACCGGCCGAAACCGAGGTGTCGATGTAAATGACACCAACGCTACCGTATCGCCCTTTCATCGGGACGCAGATGGCTTCTCGTATTCCGCCCGCCGAGATACTGGCACTGGCATTCCAGCGCTCGTCTTCGCATGCATCGCTCGTTAAGACTCCCTCTTCTTTCTTGCAAACGTAATCCAAGATGGTTTTGCTGATGGTCATTCGATTCGACGAAACGTTGACCCCACGATTGCGACGGCAACTAGGTCGGAGCTCGCCCGTGTCCAAGTCCGTGAGCATGATGCATCCGCGATCGCAATTGACCCACTGAAAGATAAGTTCCAGAATCTGGTGCAGCAGTTGATCGATGTCGAGAGTCCGACTGACGGCCAGCGACGTACGGTACATGATTTCCCAGTGACTCTTGGCGTCCGACGACGCTTTGTCCGACTGAATCTTCGCTGTCCAGTCGTCTGTCTTTTCAAGCAATTGCTGTTCAAGTTCGACGCGCCCCACAATTTGCGACGAATCGCCGTTGGCGCTTTGAACGATATCAACGTCGTTGTCGGCGGGGGAGAATGGGCGAAAGCTGAGCCTGAACAGCATGAGCCGCTTACCGATCTGAACTCGATCTCCCACACGGAGTTTATGCTCGGTGATTCGGTTGCCGTTCACAAAAGTGCCGTTGCTGCTGCCAAGGTCGCGCAGCACATAATCGCCGTCGACAAAGTCGATTTCGGCATGGGTTCGGGACGCTTCCGAATCCTCCAAATGGATATCGCAATGGCTTTCGCGACCCAACTTTTGTTTGGTCTCGCGAATCAAATAGTGGGTGCCGACATTGGCACCCCGTACAACCAAAAGGGACGGCAACTTTCCAAGACCTCTCTATTCCAATTGGAATTTTCGACCGAATTGAGTTGGTAATCCAACTCCAATCTAACGAAAACGGAAACACTCATTTGCACTAATCTTCACTAATTGGGATCAGGAAGTCAAACTTGCTAAGGAAACGTTGCTTTTACTTCCAGGGCACACCCGGCAGGTGTGCCCCACTGTGTGCTCCACGGTGGGTCACTCTTGCCGAGAGTGACTTCCTACTTCCAGTCACGAACTGGGATCAGCTCGAAACTGGCGACAATACTCATAAACGGCCATGGTCGTGGCCGTGGCCACGTTGTAACTGTAAGGTTGGCCGTATACTGGGATTTCAACGACGTGATCCAAGCGATCTAGTTCTTGCTGGTCGAGCCCTTCTCGTTCGGCGCCAATAACCAAGGCGGTTTTGCTGGGAAACGCAAAATCGTAGAGACAGACCGAGTTGGTCGTTTGTTCCAGACCGACTCGGACGTATCCATCCTCCTGCAATTGTTCAAGCACGGGTGGCAATGATCTTCGCAGCACAATTTCGACAACATCGACTGCATCGCGAGCGATTTCCCGATCGACTTTTCCTTGGCCGCATTGGATGATTCGCGTGATGCCTGCGCACCCAGCAAGTCGAACGATGCGACTGAGATTGACATTGCTGCGCATCGGGGCGAGCACCAACAACAATTCTCGTGGTGTTGAAAGCTGGGTGGGTGGCTTATGTCGAAGATGTTCGAATTTGCTCATGGCTGCATCAAGGTATCGAGGTGATCTCGAATCAATTCCAACAACGCGTTATCGCTTTCAGGCCTAGCAACCGCGCCTGCCGGCAGCGACGCGTGCTCGATCACGCCTCGCTGCTTTAAAAACATCGCGCAGTTGTGTTTGTACGCAGGCACTGGGGCGCGAAATGCGAGGAACCCCAAATACTGAAGCCAGTCATTCAACTCATAGAATCTTGCATCGCCGAGAGCCCAATACTTGTCTCGCAGAGCGAACGCTTCTGGGTAGAAGGCCGACAGCCCGAGCAGATAGTCGCTGCCCCACTGGACCATATCGATTGCAAGATCGTTGCCCGTGTAAACGCAAAACTCGGGACGCTCTTGGTTTTTGATGGCAAGCCGTTGCCATTCTTGTTCGCGCGACAACGACGAATGCTTGATGCCTGTCAAAGTTGGAATCGAAAGCAATTCACGAAAAGTATCAAGGTCATATATCTCACCAAATGGGGCAAACATTTTGCCTAACTCAAATCCCAAAAGCTCATCGCATTCTTTCGCGACCTTTCGATAGGCATCCACTAGTTGTGCTTTTGGCAATTGCGTGAGCCGAGTGGATTGAAAGAGAATTGGGGTACCGCCTGACTCCTGGATCAAAACGCATTGGTCGATATAGTTTCGGATGACGTCGCCTTGCAAGTCCTCGACAAAGGCCCCGGCAACGAACGGTCTTTCGGATGAAATCTGCGCGACCAGCAGAAGCACTTCGTTCCGCTGTTGCGGGCTCAGTAAATTCGCGTAACCGGTATCCATGTTGATGGCTGGCGTCAAACCAGCCTTCCAAGTTCGTTCCAAGCCGATTTGGTACGAGTCGAAATCGATTTCGCCAGTTGGCCGCCACGGGAGCAGGACCGCGGAGATCCCTTTGATGGCTCGTTGGTAAAGAACGGGGGGAATGCTCGACATGATCCGTCTGGGAGTAGTAGAAGTTAAGTTGGTAACGCGACGCGTAAGGGCTTGATAATTTAATCGTTTAACAGTCAGCCGAAGGCGTACGTTCAAAAAGCAAAGTACGCCTACGGCTGACTGTTAAACGAAGTGCATTTTTACAAATACTTGATCAACAAGCACGTAAGCAAGGAATTCAACCGCCTGCAATTTAGCTGAGTTTGCTCGATTTGGCGAGAAGCCCGCTTTATGATGAATGGCGTTGCTCGACGGGACGAAATTCTTCTGCTAGACTTTTGTCCCCTTCGGATAAAACCTTGGTGGCCATTGAATTCTCCCTCCTTTGCAATTGCCTCACGCAGACATGCTTATGGTCGCACGCGTTACAAAATATTTCTCGATCTGTTTCATTGTTGCGTGCATTTGTCATCCTGCATCGGCTCAAACAACCGGCCAAGTTGGGTTGGAGTTAGTTCGGTTGACCCGAACCCCTTTTACTCGAGTTGAAAAAGGGGGGGTACTCTCGCTTCGAGCCTCAATCCGCAACGCAAGCAATGAACCAGCGATTGGTTATCTGGTGGGCAAACTAGCAGGGCAGACGGGAGAGGAAGACAGCCGAAGAATTGAGTTGGGGGCAGGCGAATTCAAGGACTTTGAAATTCAATTTCGGGTGTCTCCAAAATCAGAAGGCCCTCAAGTCACAGCCATTGTGACATTGAATGCGATTGAAAATGGTCGAGAGATTATGCTCCAGAATGGCGAAGAGCCACTGTCGAGAACATTGGCCGTGAACATGGATACCGATCGATTCGCGACAGCAACATCCATCCTGCGTGATCAACCAGAAACTCCTACTTGGCGATGGCCTCCTAAGGAAAGATATGCGCAGTACGAGGTAATTCTTGCAACTCGCGTAGACGCTGGGCTTTCGAGGCGATGCCTCCATCTCGACAACGAGCCAATGCCGATAGCCTCATTGGACTGGCAAGCGATTGACTCGTTGGTCATAGGTAAGCCCGAGACATTCGACGATGCAGTTGCCGTTGGTGCTATTAAGAATTTTCTATCGCGGGGTGGCAAGGTCTTGGTTTTGCTAGACGAAATCGATACGAAACTGATTCGCGATCTCATGGCACCAGATCAACAATGCGAAACGGTGGATACGGTCGAATTGAATGAGTTTGTCATGGACATTCGTTCTCCGATCGAGTTTAGTGATGCGGATCGGACGATGCAGTTCGATAAGCCGGTGAGGCTCAAGCGAGTTTTTCAGCAGGGCGGTCGAGTTACTCATTCCGTCGATGGTTGGCCTGCCGCCATCTGCATGAACGTTGGGGCTGGAGAGTTGATTCTGACAGCTTTGGAGAGCCGTGTCTGGCTTCAAACGCGAGCGGCGCACCGCAGTCAAGACCCGTATTACCGATCTGACTTTTCTGTTCCCCTTTGGGCGTCCACGCTTACCTCTGCTTTGAGTACAGCTCCTGCGATTGAACCGTTAGATGCAAAAGAGGTTTCTTATCCGACGGAGTTGATCGGGACGCCAATCGCATCGCGCAATCTCATCGGAGCGGCTTTAATTGGATTCTGTTTGTTGTTGGCTAGCGTAGGTGTTTGGAACTCGTTTTCTGGTGACTTAAAACGTCTCGGATGGTTGGCCCCACTACTAGCACTGGCCTGTTCGATTCCGATTATTGTCGGATCAAGTTGGTCGCGAAGCGAAATCCCGCCGATGTCGTCGGAGCTGCAAATGGTTCAGTTTTGGCCTACCGGAGGCGGACTTTTGCGAAGTAAAGCGGCTGTAACCATCCCTGAAAGTCGGTCGATGGATTTGGTGGGGGAGGCTGACGGATTTGCAATCGCGTCCGAAAACATCGAAAGCGGTATTCGAAGGTTGACGACACAAGGATTTGAAAACTGGCAACTAAGCAACGCCAATTGGCCACCTGGAACTTGGAGATACCAAGCTGAAGTGGCTCTTCCTCATCCGTTTTTTTCCGCTAAGTCGAGACTGACCTCGAAAGGTTTGGAAATCGACATGCCGGATGACATGCCCTCGCCGCCCGAAGACGTTGTTATGAATTTTTCGCGAGGCTTGCCTTGCCTTGGGCAATGGACCGAGCCAAAGAAACGCCTTTTGGTCGATGGCACTCTATCGGCCGAGGGTGGTCGATGGACTTCGGACGCGATTGTCAGTGATGAGCAAGGCCGTCGAGCCAAAGTCTACAACGACATTTTCTTGCATACGGAGAGCAGTCGAAATGCTCCGCTACGAACCTTGTACTTCTGGACCTCATTGTGGCCTCAATCACCTGTTTGGAAGCCCAACTTGGATCGCCGAGGGGCAGCTTTGGTCTCTGTGCCCATTCAGCTCGAAACGCCACCGGTTGGGGCGACGGTGTTAGTGCCGCATTCTTTGATTCAGATTGTCCCTCAGACCGAAAACATTAGCACCATGTACAATCATCGAATGGGGCGATGGGGAGGCGAGTTCAACTCGGACAAGGCTGCGGAATTGTCTTTCCTGCTGCCACCGGAAGTGGTCCCTTTGGAAGCCACATCGATTCACATCGACTTGAATGTTGTCGCGCCAAAACGTATCGTCAAGATCGTATGGTCCGCTGGCAATGCCCCCATCGAGTTGGTCCGCCTAAACAGTCCGTCGATTCCTTGGCAAGGAACGATCGATAACCCGCGAGTTCTTCAAGATCTCATCGATGGTCGCTTGGATTTGAAGGTCGAAGTGATCAAAGAACAAGGGCTTTCTGAGTCGGAAACGCAGGATAGCTTTATCGGCTGGGAGATTAAGCACCTCTATATCTCGGTCCATGGCAAAATGCTTCCACGAAACAATTTAGTACTAACCACCGAAAAGTAATTGGCGCAACCGATGTCGGAACATGTTGTTGAAACCAAAGGTTTATCCAAAAGCTACGGCGACTTCAAAGCGCTCGATGATTTGTCGATCTATGTCGATCGAGGTCAGATTTTGGGGTTCATTGGTCCCAATGGTGCTGGAAAAACGACAACCATCAAGATTTTGGTTGGACTGTCGCGGCCGACTTCAGGTTCCGCCTTTATCTCTGGCGTGAACTGCAGCGAAAACGCATCTAAGATCAAACATCTGGTCGGCTACATGCCAGACCGCTTTGGTTCCTACGACAATATGCGAGTTCACGAATATCTCGATTTCTTTGGCGCCATCTTCGGCATCAATCGGCGAGAACGTCGCAAACGCATTGGGGACGTGATGGAACTCACGGAAACGACCTACATGCAAGATAAATTCGTGGAGTCACTTAGCCACGGTATGCAGCAGCGAGTTGGGATCGCCAGAACGCTCCTACATAATCCCGAAGTACTAATCTTGGATGAGCCAGCCAATGGCCTCGATCCCAAGGCTCGAATCGATATGCGTCAATTGCTGCTCCGATTGGCTGCCGAAGGCAAAACGTTGATTGTGACCAGTCATATTTTGCCTGAATTGGCCCGCATTTGCGATACGGTTGCGATCGTAAGCGGTGGAAAGACGCGAGCGTTCGGTCCTTTGGATGAGGTCATGAGAAGCCTTTGTCCACTCCGCAGCTACGAGGTTCAGCTCGTAGTGCCCGAGCAAATGGGGCAAGCCGAGACCATCTTGCGAAAGACATTGCGTGAGTCCGAACCGCTTACCGTTAGTGCCGCAGAACGCGTTCTTCGATTTCCAACCGTGCGGTCTGAAGATGAATTGGCAAAAGTGCTGCAAGGGTTGGTTGCAGGAAACATTTTGATCTCGCAATTCCGTGAGGTCGCAAGCGATCTTGAGGATGCCTTCCTTTCGATTTCGGCCCCCGGCATGTCGAAAGCGTGAAACCGTGATTCCTTTGTCCTTTGATTTCAACCTTTGAGCTTCGTGAAGTTTATGTCGTTTTTGGAAAACCCAATTCTAAGACGCGAGCTTTTCTCGCGTTTGCGAAGCCCAAAGACCTTTATGGCCATCGTGTCGGTTGCGGTACTCACCTCGCTGCTCGTGCTTTTGCGATGGCCGACGGATGCGACGGTCGATTTGGTTAGCCAGGGGGCGATGCAGGTGTTTCGGCCTGTTGCTTTCGCTCTTGCGATCGCATTGATGATGTTGATCCCTGCTTTTCCTGCTACAGCTTTGGTGAGCGAGCGTCGTCGCGGCACGCTGGCTCTGATGCTGAATTCCCCGACGACTCCTTGGCAGATCTACATTGGGAAATTTTCAGGCAACGTAGTGTTAGCGTTTGTCATCCTATCGGTCAGTTTGCCAGCGTTAGCCGCCTGCTATGCAATGGGTGGTATTTCGATGGTGGACCATCTTGGGCCGCTGATGCTAATTCTATTGGGCATGGCCATTCAGTATACGGCTGTGGGCTTGTGGGTCAGCTCAATCGTCAATACTTCGGACGCGGGATTACGATGGACGTATGCAGCGGTGTTGGCATTGGCTGTCTTGTCGATAGGCCCCACGATCTTTGTTGGCAAGCTTACTGGAATCAATTCGCTACTGGCACATTGGGCCACTGCCGTCTCGCCGGTTTCGGCGCTACAGAGCATTACCGGTTCACAAGCACAAGCGAGCGAAATTGGTATATCGACCGCTTGGCCCGATTTTTTAGGGGCGAGCTTGGTCATCACGATTCTTCTGTCGGTGATTACCGTAATGAGGCTGGATCCGCGAAGGCTTGAGCGAGCTCGCCCGGCCGGGAAAGTCATCGGAAGAACCAAGCCAACAAATCGTTACGCGGGCTGGCTGCGAAGGGTCTCGTATTTGGTGGATCCCCAGCGAGCGAAAAGCAACATACCATGGTGGCTCAATCCAGTGATGGTCAAGGAGTTTCGAACGCGGAAGTTTGGGCGACTGCACTGGCTCATTCGATTGATCTCTGTCAGTGGCGTGTTTTCGCTGTTGCTCACGGTGGTTGCAGCCACGGGGACGGTCAGTTGGGGTGTCGAACGGATAGCACCGACCATGGTGTTGTTGCAAGTTGCTTTGTTGCTGCTGCTTGGACCATGCCTTGGAGCGAACCTGATCGCCTCTGAAGTCGAAAGCGGAGGCTGGGAGTTGTTGCGGGCCTCTCCAATTTCACCCTTGCGAATCATGATTGGCAAATTGATGAGCACGGTTTGGACGCTGCTCTTGATGTTGCTCGCGACGCTGCCTGGTTACATTGTGATGGGTTACATTCAGCCGGCGATGAGCGGCCAGGTAGGCAATGTTGTAATCTCATTGGTCATCGCCGTTTTCATGGTGACTACGATGAGTGCCTGCATCAGTGCGTTTTGCCGAACGACCGCTGTCGCGACCGCCACCAGTTACGCAGTCCTGCTATCGCTGTTTGCCGGAACACTCTTGATTTGGGTTGCTCGAGGCAAGCCGTTTGGACCGCTCTTTGTGGAACGCGCCCTACTTTTGAACCCCGCCGCGATAGCCCTTGCAGAGATGAAAACGCCAGGGTTTGAGCAGTATCGACTTACGCCCGACGGATGGTATCTCGGAATCGAGATTTCCGTCTTCTGTTTAGTTGTGCTCGCCTTGCGAATTTGGCAAATGACGCGTCCCAAGTAAGAGCCAAATGCCATGCCGACAAAGAAACAAATCGATTCGTTCTCAAGGTGTACTATGTTTCGGAAAGCTCGTTGCCTCGTATTCCATCTCTTGATTGGAGCATCGTCTATTGCTTTTGGGCAAGAGACCAAATGGTTGCAACATCGATGGGAGATCGATCCACCGTTGGGCGATATCTGGGAAGAGAAAGAACTTCACCAGAGCATTCTGTTTGACGTCGAAAAATTGAAGTCACACTTTGCTGAAGAACGACTGAGCATTGCCCAAAACCTCTGTCGCGAATACGGTAACCCCAAACTCGTAAAGAAAGAGCGGGCCGTAGAGCTGCTGCTGTCGGGAATACAGAATCGTGACGAAAAGGTGCAAATAAAGCGAGCGATGATTTCGGCTTTGTTGTTGCTAGGTGATGCATCGCTTGCCGAGCAGATTTGGTCGCAGGCTGAAGCTGATCTGGTGGTTCGCCCCAGTGTGGAAAGGCAGCTGATTCGGTGGAAAAGTCCTGTCGCGAGGGACGTTTGGCGGAAGCGAATCGCTGATCGCCTTGCGTCAACGGCGGAGCTTGCAACCGCCTTGGAAGGGATTGCCGTAGTTGGCGGCATTGAGGATCGACCAACCCTCCAAGCTGTTTTTTTGGCAAACGATAGCTCGATTGCCAATAAGTTCTTGGCGGCAATCGCGTTGGGTGACTTGGCAACCGATGGTATGAACGAATTTGCGCAAAAGGTTCTGGATTCGAATCTGGAACAAAGGCATCTTATCGCTGCCCACATGTTGAAACGACATTCGGGAGACACCACAGCAAAACAATTGCAGCAGATACTCAGCCAAGGTTCCGCCAGCGCTCAATTGGTTGCGTTCCGCGCTTTGTCTGAGAGCACGCCGGATAATTCGAAAGAGTTCGGCATGAAGATGACGTTGCATACCGACTCAGGTTTGCGATTGATGGCCCTGCAATTGTTGCAGCGTTTTTCGGACGAGGAAAGCCTAAAGAGTCAAGGGCGATTGCTTGCCGATCACCATCCCGAAGTTCGTAAACTGGTTGTGAAAAATCTGCTTGAGAAAGCAGGGCAAGGGCAGCGAGAATTGGTGGATCAATGTCTTGCGCAACACTTTGCTTCCGACGAATGGACGGGTCTAGAAAAAGGGATCGCTCTTGCAGTTGGACTTCAAGACAGAAGCCATTGCAAGACGTTTCTGCGATTGCTGGATCATCCGCGTCCCGAAGTAAATATGATGGCTGGCTGGGCGCTCATGGAGTTAGGAAACGAGGCGGAGACGCTCTCTGGCATGTTAGCGCACGCCGAAAAAATGGTTGAGGATTTGAAAACGACGTCGAGCACCAAGGAATACTCTTACACAGATCAAATCAAGCTCAGTTATCTCAATGAGGGCTTTGGAAAGAACCTCTATCAGGCAGCAGAACCCATTCTGCTGTTGCATATTCCAAAGGGAGGACATCGCTTTGCCAACACGAGCCGGTCGTCGGCGATTTGGGCCTTGGGCAAGTTGAATAAAGGCAAGAAAAATCCAGAGCTGCTAACTCTCTTGAACGGTCGGCTATCCGATTTAGATCCAATTGTGCCAGAGGATTACTTGGTCCGCTTTTCATGCAATTTGGCTCTTGGTGAAATGGCGAATCCTGAAAGTCGAGAAATTATCGCACAGTTCGGAGAGAATCCAACGACACCGCATGGAATCGCCGCAAAATGGGCCTTGTCGGAAATCGACAAGGCGTCCAAAGGCAAATCGGCCGAGTAATAAAAGGGAGGGCGAGGAGTAGCCACCGTCGCCAGACGGTGGAGCCCCTAACAAGCTCCGATTAAACCTTTGGGAGGGCGAGGCCTCACCCTCCCGAGAAACAAATTGCTTGGGTGAAGTCGAAGAGTAGTAGCCACCGTTGCCAGACGGTGCTCGGGTGAAGTCGATCATGTTGAAAGCGGCAGACTAGACTGGAAGCCTATCCCACAATTAGCCTGGCGGCCAAGCCAATGGACGACCACCTAAAACGTGTAAGTGAATATGCCCGACCGATTGGCCTCCGTCGCGACCGCAGTTCATGACAACGCGGTAGCCCGTTTCCTGGATATTGAGAAGTCTTGCCACCTTCTGAGCGACGATTTGCAAATGGCCTAACAGATTTGCGTCTTCGTCAGTCGCATGCTCCAACGAATCGATCTGCCGTTTTGGAATGACCAAGACGTGTACGGGAGCTTGGGCGTTAACATCATGAAAGGCTAGACTGACATCGTCTTCGTAAACGATTTTGGCAGGGATCTCCTTTCGAACAATCCTTGAAAAAATGGTCTCAGGCATAGGATGGTTCCTCGGTGATGATTGGAGTAATTTCGTGGGTTCCTGCTGCATCCTGCGTTCGAGGCAGCTTTATAAGACGATAACATAACAAACGAAACGCGAAAGTATTTGCAATCACCAAGCTCAAACCGGCCAAGGAAAAAAGGGATGTCCCGATTCGCGATTCATGGTCGGCGTAATAGAGAAACGGCCCGAGCCCAAATACCAGCGCGATGCATGATGCAATCGCTGATATCACCATCTCTTTTCTGCCTTCCGCAAGAAAACCTAGAAAGAAGAACGGCAAAATGGCACCGATAGGGCTCCCCACGAAAAGACCACCTACCACCATAAATGCATAAATGATTCCTTCGAAGCCCACCGGATCTTTTTTAAATCGCATCGCAATCGCAAGAAACATTGCGACCAGCGATAACAAAATCATCAAGTCCAATATACGCACATTGGAACGCGATTGTGAGATCGCACCATCGCCCATCTTCCTAACGACACGACGGGAAACGAGCCGAAAAACGCCTACCGAAAGAAACGCAGCAATCGCGACCAACACTTGATCGATCAAGACGCACCACGGAAAATGCCAATGTAAATTAGCCACCAACGGGACGACAAAGCAACACCATTGCAGGAAGATGACGCGAGTAAACCATCGTAGCCGAATCCCAAACGGCTTGTACGAGCAAGCGAGGTAGGTTCCCAGCATACAAGCTTGTCCGATACCGATACCAATGGTAATCGACATAGCTCCCAGTCCGTACGGTGTATTCAGCCCATCGTTAAGCATCACAGTCATGACAACGGACAACGTTAGCAGGACTGCATTGATTGCTATGAGATAGGGCACAAACATGTAGGTTACCACTCACTTTGCTTCAAAGGGGGTGAGGGGAGCAAGTCACCCTCCCTCTGGGAGGGTCGGCCAGGGGCCGGGGAGGGTGAACTGAGTTGTATGATTGCCCCTGGCACTTCACCCTCCCCTCGCTTCGCTCGACCCTCCCAGCGGGAGGGTGACTAGTGGACTCGCAAGTTGAAACTACGTTTACTTGGCAGTCCAACCTCCGTCCACGGTTAGCAAACTGCCCGTGCAATAGCTACTTGCGTTGCTCGCTAAAAATACGACGGCACCTTGAATCTCCTCGAGGCGACCCCAGCGCTCAAGTGCGGTTGCTCCGAGGATATTGCGTTTGGCATCTTCGGTGTCCGCGATCGGTTCGTTCATTGGAGTCAAAAACGGGCCCGGGCAAATAGCGTTTACCGTGATTCCATCTTTGGACAATTCGATGGCCAGCGACCGAGTCAATTGAACAACTGCACCTTTGCTGCTGGCATAGGGGGTTCGATTGGCCAGGCCTACGCAGCCGAGCGTGCTCGCCACATTGACGATTCGGCCGTACTGCTGCCGTTTCATGTGTGGAACGACATGTTTGGCGACGTACCAAACGCCGGTGACGTTTACGTTGCTCACGTTTCGAAAGTCTTCGAGCGACAGCGATTCGATCGGCCCGCGAATGTTGATGCCGGCGTTGTTGATAAGAATGTCGACGCCGGACAGTTTCTCGACCGCTTGTTCGACAAACCGAGGGATCGATTCGGTTTCGGCGATTTCCAACGCCATCCCATGGACTTTTTGTCCGGTAGCTGCTGCGATGGAGTCGGCGACCCGCTCCGCATCGACGGATTTTCTGGAGGTCAGTAGCACCGTTGCGCCGCAGCTTGCCAGTGCGGTTGCCATGGCGGTTCCCAGTCCACGCGAGCCACCCGTGACGATGGCTCGACGACCTGTAAGATCAAACATTCGAGGGCCTAAAAGCCAAGATTCTGGGATCGTTGTCATGAACATTCGCAATGAAGAGGCAATAAAACGGTCGAGAGTCGATGCTTGGACGCGGGTTGCACTTCCGACTGCGGCGATCTGGACTAGAATTCAACGTCCCTTAGATTAGCGTTCGGGCGTGTTTTTTGCGACCGACTCAACCTTGAAAACTGATGACCAGAAAGAAGATTCCAACCGATGCGTGACTATGACGTTTGTGGCCTAGGAAATGCCATCGTCGATATTTTCTTAGAATTGGACGACGCGGAATTCGCAAGCCTCGATTTCGAACGCGGTACCATGCGGCTTGTCGAAGCGGACGATCAACGAAAATTATTGCACCAATTCTCCGAGAGCAATCGCGAGCTTCGCCTGGTAAGCGGCGGTTCGGTTGCGAACTCCGTGATCGGCGTCTCGCAATTGGGTGGCCGATCGGCATTCATCGGCTGTGTCGGTGACGATCGCTATGGACTGCACTATGCCGAAGAATTCAACGCCCTCAAGATCAATATCGGCAACCCGATCATGGTGGGTGAAACAACGGGCACCTGCATCGCCTTGATCACCCCTGACGCAGAACGAACCATGCGAACTTGCCTGGCCGTCTCCAGTCATTTGGCGGCCAAACATGTTGATGCCCATCGTATTGCAAGCTCGACGTGGCTGTTTATCGAGGGGTACGTGTTTGCGAACCCATCGACGGGTCAAACTGCAATCCGCGATGCCATCAAGGCCGCCAAAGCTCACGGTACCAAGATCGCGCTGACTTGCTCCGATGCCTTTATACCGGAAGTGTTCGGTGACGCATTCTTGGCTGCGTTGGCCGACAGCGATTTGCTGTTTTGCAATGCGCCAGAATCGATCGCCGTGACCAAGGCAGCGAATAGCGAAGAAGCTTTTGCAGCTCTCAAATCGTTGGTGCCAAACTGCGTTGTGACAGACGGACCACATGGAGCGTTCGTTCGATTCAACGGGGAGGAATCGCACGTACCCGCTTTTGCCTGCCACCCGAAGGACTTGACTGGGGCAGGCGATATGTTTGCAGGCGCGTTCCTCTACGGAATCACCCATGGCTATGCACCGGCCATCGCAGCCCGCGGTGCTAACTTCATGTGCATGAATGTTATCACTCAAGTCGGGGCCAGGCTCCAACAAGACGCGAAAGCGCTCTGGGAACAAGGTCTAGAAGACCACCGCGCCGACGATGTCGGCGGGTGAGCATAGTTTGGGGGAAAGCCGGTCGGGGGCGCTTGAAAGCAGGAAAGCCTTCATGGACGTCTAGAGATTCATGCAAAGTAGAATTTCCGGGAGTGCATTCTGCGATTCAATCGCGAATGCGATGGCACTTTATAGCCTGGGGTAAGTTCGCATCGCGAACGCAACCCCAGGTAGCTAGCCACATCCATTGAGAGCTCTGGAGGAGCGGCATTGGCGCTGAATGGTCGTCCCGGCAAATAAATTGTTGATCGTGATTCGTCTCGCACTCGGAGTAAGAATGCCGTCGCTTCGCGACTCTGGTACGATCTGCGCGATTCTAACCACGGATTGCATCCGTGGCTTTCAAATGCCACTGCTCCGCAGTTAAGGCCAAAGACGAAAGTAGCCTTACTTGGTCGCCAACAAATCCGCCAAAACAACCAGCAACGCGTCGATCTGTTCGTCGCTGCCGACGCTGATTCTCAGGCCATCGCTCCAGTCTGGATAGTTCATATAACGCACGAGGATACCGTTCTTCTTGAGCTCTTCGTATAACGGCTTCAATGGCCGATCGGTTCGTGTGCACCACAAGAAATTGGCATGCGATTCGATCACGTCGAATCCGAGATTCCTCAATGCCACCAACATCCGCGATCGCGTAGCAACGATCCTCGCAACGTTGTTCTTTAGCCAAGCTTGATCGGAGATCGCAGCCGTGGCACCTGCCAGCGACAGCATGTCCGTATTGTACGAGTCCTTGACCTTGCGCAACGTCTGAACAATTTCCGGATGTGCGACCAAGTAACCGAATCGCAGGCCGGCTAATGCGTACGATTTGCTGAGTGTACGCGTGACAATGATCTTCGGGTTTTGCTGGATCAGCGAAATGCAGTTCGTAGGAGCGAAGTCCACATACGCTTCGTCGACAACCACTGGGCAATCAACGCTGTCGGCCAGCCGCAGAATCGATTCGTGATCGAGCAGCGTTCCGCTGGGACTATTTGGGTTCGGCAAGTAAATCAGCTTGAGCGATTCGTCGTTGGCGTAGAAACTTTCCGAAAGTCCAAAATTCTTGTCGAAGGCAACTTCTTCGAATTGGGCCGATTGAAGCTCCGCGAGCGTGCGATACAGAATGTAGCTTGGGTAGGGGAGCCTGAGCTTCTGGCCATCTCCGACGAAGGCTCGGGTTAGGACGGTCAGACAGTCATCGCTGCCGTTGCCACAAAGAATCATTTCCGGATCGACACCGAGCACATCGCCAGCTGCACGTCGAAAGGAAGTACCAAGTGGGTCTGGGTAACGCTCCAGTTTTCCGGTGGCTTGATGAATCGCTTCGATAACCCGAGGAGAAGGCGGGTAGGGATTCTCGTTCGTATTGAGCTTGATTGCCTTACCCGTCTGAGGCTGTTCGCCTGGGGTATAGGGACTCATCGAAGCGATTTCGCTGCGAAAGAGTTTCTGAATAGAGTCGTTAGTCATCAAGTCTTTGAGTTCAGAGGGTCTATTTGTGCGGAAGAGGCCCTCGCACAAGAGTACGACACTTATGGCTGCTCCACTTAAGTCCTGACCCGATTCGCGCTTCCCCCTCGCGAGAGCCACTTCCGCACAAATTCAGAAACTCTCTAGGGGAGAAAGTTTCTGGACTCAAGAAAGTATTGCAGCGCACAGGAGGATAGGAAAGGGGCTTTTTCCAATTAATTGTCCGGCAGACAGAATTACCGCGGTTCCTCGGGCTTGTTCACCGTTCGTCTGGCTTTGGCATCTCCTGGGATTGCGTTTGGTCTACAATTAAGAGCAGAAGGCCGAAATTTTGGTTCGGCTTTAGAGCTCAATATTCAATCATTTCCGACACTATGCGACCCAGCGAATCCACCACACTCTACTTCAATCAAGCCGCCGATCAGCTAAAAACGCCACAATGGCTTCGGAAATTACTCATCACCCCAAAACGGGAAGTGACCGTCCAAGTCTCGTTCGAGCGAGACAACGGTGACGTGGAGACGGTTCTCGGCTATCGAGTTCAGCACGATAACTCTCGCGGCCCCATGAAGGGCGGTTTGCGTTACCACCCTGCCGTCGACTTGGACGAAGTCCGGGCGCTCGCATCGCTGATGACCTGGAAAACCGCCGTGGTGGATTTGCCGTACGGGGGAGCGAAAGGAGGAATTGGGATCGACCCGAAGTCCCTTTCCAAGAAGGAACTGGAAAGGATGACCCGTGCGTTCGTCGACCAGATCCACGAGATCGTCGGCCCCGATAGCGATATCCCGGCGCCTGACATGGGGACGAACTACGAAGTGATGTCTTGGTTCCGAAACCAATGGGAAAAGTACCACGGCTTCAATCCAGCTGTCATCACAGGCAAACCTGTCGAAGAATATGGTGCCAAGGGACGCGAGGAAGCGACTGGACGGGGCGTCGGAACATTGGCCGTGAAATTGCTCAAGCGAATCAATGTGCGGCCCGATCAATGTCGAACCATTATTCAGGGATTTGGAAACGTCGGATCGCATGCTTCGAAGTTCTTGTTCGAGTCCGCTTTTCCGGTGATTGCAGTCGGTGATGTTAGTGGCACCTACTTCAACCCCAAGGGGCTGAACATTCCAGAAATGTTTTCGTACTCGATCAAGAATAACAACCGACTCGAAGGCTACGCAGGCGCAGAGAAGTTGCCCAACGAAGCGTTGTTGGAATTGGAGTGCGACCTGTTGATTCCGGCTGCGTTAGGCGACGTGATCACCAAAGAGAACGCGGACAAGATCCGGGCCAAGACCATTATCGAGGCAGCCAATGGCCCAGTCGATCCGGAAGCGGACGAAAAACTTGCCGCTCGAGGCATCATGATTCTTCCCGATATTCTTGCCAATGCCGGTGGGGTCACGGTGAGTTATTTCGAGTGGGTGCAAAACCGACAGCACTACCGCTGGAGCCTCGACCGAGTTCGCCAAGAGTTGGATCGGACGCTGACCGAGGCGTTCGAAAATGTTTGGCAGCAGTCAGCGACCCATTCCGTGTCTCTGCGGACAGCAGCGTTTATGCTGGCCATTTCCAGGGTCCAGCGAGCGACCGAACTCGCCGGCGGAACCGGCTGAGTCAAAGTAGTAGGCACATTCCATGTGCCGTTCACCAGGAATCTTTGTCAAATCACTCCAGCGGACGGCACGACGGAGCGTGCCTGCAACTTTTCACACTCGTTCCAGGGCTCTGCCTTGGAACGCACTGCTTTCGAGGCTCCGCCTCACGTTTTTGTGACTCAGGAGGCGGGAGCCTCCGATGCATTGCGTTCCCATGCGGAGACAGGGAACGAGATCACTTAGCCGTTGGACGCTAGCCCCGGTTTTCCAATTGCTCGACATTCGTCGAGAACCGGGGCTGCCCCATGGCCTAAGAGTCTGTTTCACTCGAAGACTCACGCCGAAGTGCATAGGGTAATTTTCGTTTTCATCCCAAGCAACATTTGCACTGAACGTTTATTACAATATCAAGCCTGTGATCCTCTAAACTTGTCATTTCTTTCGGTTCACGTCCCTTGAATATCCAACCTTACGGAACACCTGAAGGCCAATGGCCACCGCTGATGACCCCGTGGTGGTTTCGACTCACTGGCCCGATGCGCCGACGCGCTCTGCAAAAACAAAAAATCGTTCGCGTCGATGTGCAAGGCATCGAACATTTGAAACAAGCCATTGCGAACAATCATGGCGTGATGCTAACTCCCAATCATTCTTTCCATTGGGACTCGTACTGTTTGATCGATGCCACTAAAGAATTGCGCACACCGTTTTACATTATGACGGCTTGGCAGGTCTTTGCCATGAGCAAGTCGTTTGAACGTCACTCCATGCAGCGCTGCGGTTGCTTCAGCGTGGACCGCGAAGGCTCCGATGTGCAGTCTCTAAAGACAGCCGTAGATGTCCTTCAAAATCAGAAGCATCCTCTTCTGATCTTTCCTGAAGGGGACGTCTATCACATGAACGATCGAGTGACTGCGTTCCGAGACGGTGCAGCCGCGATCGCCATCTTGGCGGCTAGAAAGGCGACGCGCCCAATTTCCATCCTGCCCGTTGCGATGAAGCGCTGGTACACGCAAGATCCGACGCCCAGCTTGTTGCAAACTATTGAACGCCTGGAGAAGCGACTTTACTGGCGTCCCCAATCTTCGATGCCGATCAAGGAGCGGGTTCTGCACGTCGCCAAGGGGTTGCTGTCGCTCAAAGAAATGGAGCACCTACGCATGCCCCAAACCGGCTCGCTTAGCGAACGGGTGGAGCGCCTCTCGTCGACGTTGTTGGTCGACAGCGAAGCGCGATACGGGCGACAAGCCAAGCAAGCCTTGATTCCGGAAAGGGTCAAAGAAGTACGACGGGCCATCATCGAGGCTCGTGAGACCGCAGTTGGTTCCGCCACTCCGGAACAAGAGACGCAGTGGACTGCAGACATGGACAATATGTTCTTGGTCACTCAATTGTATAGCTACCCAGGCAACTACCTCGAAGAAAACCCGACCATCGAACGCCTCGCGGAAACACTCGACAAACTTGAGGAAGATGCCCTCGAAGCGTCCTATCCCACCGTCCACGCGGATCGCGAAGTGCTCGTTCGATTCGACCAACCGATCGAGCTAGCACCAGGCAAAGAAAAACGTATAGTGGCCGCGGAACTCACCGACCGAATGGAAGAACGCGTCCAGTCGATGCTCAACGAAATGAACGCCCAACGTGAAAAGCAGAACTAATTCGCCATGTTTTCATTGAACAACGTTTCCAAATCGTTTGGCAACCTGCAGGTGCTCAAACCAACCACGGTCGAATTTCGCAAGGGCGAATCCACCGTGTTGATCGGACCGAGCGGTTGCGGCAAAAGCACCTTGCTCCGGATCTTGGTCGGATTGATAGACGCAGATGCGGGTACCATTCTCTTCGATGGAACACCGCTAACCACGCAGAACATCCAACAACAGCGGCAACGCATGGGATATGTCATTCAAGATGGTGGACTCTTCCCACACTTGACCGCCAGACAAAACGTCGGACTCCTGGCGTCGCATCTCGGTTGGAATCAAGACAAAGTCAAGGCTCGTGTGGAAGAGTTGACTGAGTTAACCCGACTGCCACGCGTCGCACTCGATCGGTACCCATCGCAAATCTCTGGCGGCCAACGTCAACGAGTTGGAATCATGCGAGCGTTGATGTTGGACCCGGCTGTCATGTTGCTGGACGAGCCGATGGGCGCCCTCGACCCGTTGGTGCGTTTTGATCTGCAAGAAGACTTGCGAAAGATCTTTCGAACGCTCGGCAAAACCTCCATCATGGTGACACACGATATGGGCGAAGCTGCCTTCTTCGGCGACCGAGTCATGATGTTGGGTGAAGGTGAAGTGGTTCAAGAAGGACGGCTCGAAGAGTTGATCCAAAACCCAACCAACGAATATGTCGCTCGATTCATCAACGCCCAAAGAATTCCCCAATCATGAAAAGTCTCCTCACTATCGTTTTCGTACTTGGGTGCGCAAGCTGGCTTTGCTCCAATACCCAAGCCCAAGAGAAACCAAAAGTTCGCGTTGGCTCCAAGAGCTTCACCGAGTCGGTCATCCTGGGTGATCTGCTCTACCACTTGGGGAACCAAGCTGGTGCAGACGTGAAACACGTTTCGGAACTCGGTGGCACGCAAGTCCTTTGGAAGGCACTGGTCAAAGGGGATATCGACGCCTACGTCGACTACACAGGTACGATCCAGGAACTGCTATCGAAGCTTGCTGAGCCTGGAGTCGAGGTTCGGACGGAAGCGGACATGCGAGCTGCCATGGACAAGCTGGACATTGTCATGACGGATCGAGTTGGTTTCAACAATACGTACGCGCTCGGCATGCAAGAAGCCACGGCGGAAAAGCTTGGCATTACCAAAATCAGTGATCTGCGAGACCACCCCGAGTTGAAGTTCGGGATTAGCGATGAGTTTATGGAGCGAAACGATTGCTGGCGGCAGTTGCCAGCCAAGTATCGGTTGCCCCATAAAGACGTTCGAACCATGGACCACAATTTGGCTTACCGAGGCCTAGAACACAACTCGATCCAAGTGACCGACTTGTACACGACGGACGCAGAGATCGAGTTCTACAAATTACGAGTTTTGGAGGACGACAAAGGATTCTTCCCGACTTACTACTCGGTCATTCTCATGCGCAAGGATTTGGCGAAGCGTGCTCCCAAAGTTGCTGAGGCTTATTTAAAGCTTGAGAATGCGATCGATTCCAAGGCGATGACGGGGATGACAGCCAAGGTGAGATTGGATCGGCTGTTAGAGACGAATGTGGCGGCAGAGTTTTTGAACGAAAAGATGAACCTATCGATCCCGTACCAAGGAATTGGTCCGATGGCCGAGTGGAAGCGGTTTCTTGGACGATTTACCAAGACCACGTTGGAACACCTTTTTCTTGTCGGCGTTTCGCTGACACTGGCGATTGCGACCGCTATTCCGCTTGGTATTTTGTCGGCAAGAAATGAAGCATTTGGTCAAACGATTTTGGCTGTGGTCGGCGTTATCCAGACATTGCCTTCGATGGCGATCTTGGTTTTCATGATTCCGTTGTTCGGCCTGGGGGCATATCCTGCGATCGCTGCTTTGTTCTTCTATAGCTTGCTACCGATCGTGAGAAACACGTACGCTGGCTTAACACAGATACCTAAGGCAACGATCGAATCCGCCGATGTGTTGGGTTTGGGTCGGCGAGCGCGATTGCGATTGGTTGAGCTACCCTTGGCCTTGCCCTCGATCTTGTCAGGTGTGAAGACGGCGGCTGTGATCAATGTCGGGACGGCAACGATCGGGACGTTTATTGGCGCGGGTGGCTATGGGGCACCGATTTTGACAGGCATCCGTTTGTCGAGTATTCCGCTGATCTTGCAAGGAGCGGTGCCCGCGGCTTTGTTGGCATTGATTGTTCAATATGGTTTTTCGATCGTAGAACGCCGCTTCGTCTCGCCGGGACTTCAGAGCCGATCGTAATTAAGGTGGGTCACTCTTGCCGAGCGTGGCCTTGCGCTAAGAACCCTGGCGGCGGACAAGCCTGCGGGATTTAGACGAAGCGAATCCAATGTACAATAGACATTCGTACTAAACAATTTCTCCAACTTTTTGAGCGAGTCCACCATCAAAAGCTACTGGCGACTATTGGTCGACGGATTCATCATCGTCTTAACGTTGATCGGTGGGTACTTAGCAGTGCAGTCTGGACGGCAACGGGCTTTGCTTTCATCGCAAGTTAGTCGTATTGAAAAGCGTATAGGCACGCTCCCTATTTCCGACCCACGGCTTGTCCATATTCTCGCCCTGGAAACAGAGAATCCATTGGAGTTCAAATGGAGAATTTATTTTCCCGCAAACTACAAAATGACGAGATTTTTGCAATCGAATTCGTCGAGTTCAACTTCGGGTGAAATCTCGACAACGAAACCGACCGAGATGATTGCTCGCGTTCGATTTCGTGAAACCAATGGGAATGTCGAATGCTACAGTAGTTTTGGTGTTATGGGTTCAAGTATGGGAGGACAAAGGCCGATCTGTGCGGCCGCGATTCGAGAAAAACTAGATCAACTGGAGATTGAGCAGTTGGGTAAAGAAGGGCTCGTAATGTTTGAGCCAGACGAAGAGTTCACGCTTCTGCGAATCGCGATTCCCAGCCCGTTGCTCCAGGAGATGAAGTTGACGTTTGACGATTCGGGGTTTGGAAATCTAAGTGGTGAGATTTCTCGACTGCAATTTTTAAAGCACGCGCCATGATGAAACCAGATGCAGAACCAACGAAACCAAAACGTCTATTCGGGATGCAAGTTGGGCTAAGACAATTGCTTTTGGCAACGCTTTGCGCAGGCGTTTGGTTCGCACACTGGGCAAACCAGGACGCAATCGCACGGTTAGAACCGAGACTTGCCAACCTTCAAACGTTATCGCCTGAATTGATCGTCGCAGACCCAAACAAAATTGCGGTTGTTCAACTGCCTCCCCCTTGGTTTTCGACTAGTCGCTGGGGTGTCAACGTACCAACGGACAATGTTCGTATCTGCATTGCAACGGAGGACGTAGACCACTCAGGATTCCCCGCGAAATACGAGAGCGCTCTACTCCCCAAAGGGCAATACGAAATCCAATTCGATGAGCAAATAGAAACAGGTATGCACCGATTTCAAGTCACTCAGGATGGCCAACCTTGCCTCAAGGTCGAAAAACTTTTTCTTAATTCAGCTGGCGGCTACTCGACGAGTTCAGAGGTGTCGAACCGATCCAAACAGTTCGATGAGCATGTTCCAGTCGTACTGATTCGACGTCGCTACTCTGTTCCAGTTCTCGGGTCTCCCGGCTCATTCCAATCGGCAACAGGTCCTGCGGAAGGACTCTTGCTCTGGCTTCAAACGGATCATTGAATGAGCATTGCAGTTAGTGCGGATTGCCTTATCGGCATCAATTAAAGAACCCGTGACCGTTCTTTGTTCCTCGCATTATGGATGGTTTAGCGCAAACTATCGTCTAATTGCCAATAACGTGTGGAAGAGCGACCGAATCGGTGTCGCGCAATTGTCCTCAATTGTAGCTGTACTGAATGCTTCCGAACGGCAGTCATTGTTGCATGCCCCCACTGTTATTAAAGGCGACCAGCAGCATGAAAAATACCTTAGCACGACGCGCAAGCTTTGAAGTTGCACACTTGTGTTTTTGTAGCAGAATTCGTGAGAATTCTGGCCGCGTCTTGATTGCAAAGCGTCTGAATTCTCACGATTCAGCTACATTTCTCAATACAGTGCAACTTCAAAACGCGCAAGCTAGTGAAATGGATAGTAAATTCACGAGCTTGCGCGTCGTGCTAGTTATTCCCAAGCTTAAAGATGAACTGGGATCAATCGAGTTTGTTCGTTGGGCTCTTTGGCTTTGGGTGGATCGACCCAAGGGATCGGAGCGTCTTTTTCGGAGTATTCCCGAATGACTCGTTTGAACTCCTTCACGATTTTCGCCAACAGGTCCCGTTCCGTGGCCGCTGAGCAAACGAGATCGGGCAAGTTCGCGACGCGGCCTTGGACATTTCCTTGGTCGTCGCGATGCACATGGACGACGCAATTGAAAACCGGAACACTGGGTGGAACGGTTGGCAGTCGCTGCTTTGTTGGTTGAGAATCGTTTGACATGTGCCTAAGTCCGATCAGATTTCATCGAGGCACATATTTACGGAAATAGAAGAAAGCGGAGGGCACGGGGATCCCCCTAAACTCTCGTTTTCCTAATGTTTTCATTGGTTTTCGAGTTGAAACTACCACCGAAACTACCACGAAACTACCACTTGCCCCCTTCTTTATGGTGGCAATTTCCTGGGCGAAAATCTCCCTATGATCGTGTTTGGGGCATTGGCTTGATGGCCCATGATGAACGTGCCAAAAATCCTGCTTCATGGCAGGGGCAGAATCTACGGGGATTTGCGTTATGGATGTGCGGGAACAATTGGCGTTATGGAAAAGGTGCTGAAGCATCTTGATCCAGCATGGATCAGGTGTTTTGCGGCGTGAGTACGCTCTCTCACCGCCGCTCGTAGTACGAATTGACCACCGGCTGCTTTGTATAGTTTGGACCAGCTTCGTCATCGGCCCCAACATAGGCAAACGGCAAAGACAGTTTTCGATGACCTTCGCATCGGATGAGACGCTTGCTAGGTAGGTATTCAACACCAGCTTGTCGAAACTCTTTGGCGAAGACTCTGCTTAATGAGCCACCTGGAATGAGTCGTAGATTTCCACAGTCAAGACTTGCCACGAAAAGCCCATTGTGGTTCAGCCAAGAACACGCACGAGCGATCAGCCCTAGTTTGTCACCGATGTAATGCAGTCCGTGAATGCAAGTGATGAGGTCGAAAGCCCCCTCTGGAATCCAGGTCGAAAGCCAAGCCTCAATCAGTGTCAATTGTTTTGAACCGTTTGGCTTGAACATACCAACCAAGTCCACCCCAACAATCTCGATTGGCAAGCGATCACGCTCAATGATTGTTGCAGCTTGTACCAGTGCCTTTCCAGTTCCGTAACAAAGATCAAGCCATCGGGCCTTTCCATTTGTGGCTACTTTGTCACCAAGAAACATGAGTGGTTGGAAGCCAATTTCAACGTCGTAGCCGTTAGTCCCATTCAGGTCACGCTCACGATTCATACAGCAATTGGCAACGACGGGAGATTGCTCAAGTTGTTGGTCGTCGTTGTAAAGCATGTTCGTTGTCATTTCTGGGTGGCATTAAGACATTCGTGTCTTCATTAAGTGCATTGCCACAACATGCCACTAATCTTGCAGTCATCGCACCAGAAGCCATAGACAATTCCACCACTTCCCCATAGCCATTCGCCACCTTCTGCCGCAGTTAAATCAGAGTCTAATTGAAACAAAAACGGCATTAGCCTGCTACACATCGGGCAATGCGGAAACTCGGCATCTTGAATCCAACTTGGTTCGCCCCCAATTCGATTCAGGTTCTCCCTGCTGTTGCTACTGCCCCATGATTGCATTAGCCATCTTGCGGGTGTTTGCGCCATTCCAATCTCGCACTCCAGCAATGGACCTTCAAAAAATTGCGGAGTCACTTTCGGCCCATCATACCCAATGTTCGCAACTGAACCATCGATTTCATGAGCGTAAAATAGTGGCTGAATTTCCCATCCCAAGCAGGAAAGGCAGGTAGCAATTTCAAGGCGTTGTAGTCCGGTAATTCCTAGTTCAATTGGTATCGAGTTTAGGGCAATCAGTGTGTGTAATTGATTGCCGCAAAGAGAGCAATTTCCGCTGGACATTCCGCCAAACGAGACTGATTTCTCTGGGCCATTTAGACACCACGTTGGATGAATTCTTGCAAGCCAAGGCGGTCGTGACTGCGTTTCAAAGAACTCACTTGGGAACAGAAAGTGAAGTGAAGAATCAGTACAGACACGACGTAGAGTCTCACGTTCAAAGTCGAAACCCACCAAATGCAGATTTGCTTGCACCCACGTTTTAAGTTGCCAATCGGTGGGTACGATCCGCTCTGAAAGAGACATGGCATATTCAACAAGGTGGGGATTCCGAGTTTCCAACAACGCTCGCCACGCCCTATTTCGATCATCAACACTAGAATCTGTCCCATCCAAGACTCGTTTCAAAAATGGAAAGTGAAGCTCACCGGATTCTCGCCATGCGTAATAGGCAAAATAGGTGTTTGCGTTGGGCCGAGAAATGAAGATTCGATCTAAATGAGGATGTAGCGACGATGGACATTGTAGACTCGCATACTGAATGACAGACTCAGCAGCTTCGTTGATACTTTCGGAACGCTCAATTTCATCTAGTGCAAACTGAACAAGTCCTGGCCAATCATCTTGGGGCATGAAACTTAATGCGCCGTCGAGAAAAGTGCCGCCCTTTGGGAAACGCTTCATCACGGCAATTGCCAGATCACTCACTGCTTCGGGATTGGACCGTGCCAGATCATTTGCTTCCAACACGGGAGCCGCAGGAACGCCCTTTTGTTCCAACACGCTAACAATTGATTCAATACGATTTTTCGCAGACTCACCCATTGGTTCCTCGAATGTAGTGCTAACCTCATAATCCTTCTACATTGCCTGGACAAAATCTTTCGCAGACTGAAGGCTGTCGCATTCTACCTCAGCAGGTCGTTAGATTGTGTTCGCTTGCCCTCAATTTCTGTTAGGCCACAACGATTGGTTTGGACTGCGAAATCTGCCGCCTATGGAAGTGGGTATCCCTTGAGGCTTTCTGCGGTCATCTGTTGCATCGTCCTAGCCTCCGCTTGCCGTTGCACTACACTTCGTCCATGTTTCGCTTGCGACTGTTTTACTTGGATGAATTGGGGGAAATCATGAAGCGAAGAATACGGATCGAATGGGTTAAGGTAGGGCGGAAAGAGGCATCGAAATGACTCCACTCCTTTTGCCCTACATTTTCAACATCATCGTTCTAATCCCAATCGGACTTCTGACATTACTTGGCGGCGAAAAGGGGGGACAGTTAGCCTGCCAGAATAAGTTCCCTGAGAGCGAAGGGTTCCGCACGATCCTCGGCTCATTGTGGACTGCAATTCTTATCGGATCGGTATTGGGTCTGTTCTTTCCGATAACAATGTCGGCATTGCTTCTGATTCAAGTGATCTACAAAACACTTTGGCTGTTGGTTTATGCGATGCCCAGAATGCACAAACAGCGTAGCAACGAAGTCCCCTGGGGAATCGCTTTGACGTTTCTCATAATCATCGTGAGCTACCCCTGGGTCATTCCTTGGGGGCAGTTGTTCGGAACTCGATGATCGATCATTCTTTGGAACTAGCCTTCGTGCACTTCTCGCTGCCAACAAGTTGATTCTTCCTTGAAAGTTTTGGGAATTCGGCATATCGTCACCCCTCGCTCACAGCACGACTTCCAGAATAAGAGTTCGTCCATCATCGATTCTCAGGTTCAAGCTGGTGGTAACGTAAATTTAGTGACAG
>JANPHB010000183.1:0-51237 GCA_031424235.1 Pirellula sp. | reverse complement strand
CGTACTGCGGGAGCCAATATGCCTAGCACGACGCGCAAGCTAGTGGATTGGACAGTAAATTCACTAGCGTGCGCGTCGGGCGAAGGTAGTGACGGGGGTTGTCATTTTTCTGCGTTCGATTTTTCTGCCATAACTCAATAGCAGCGCCGAAACGATTGAGGACAATCGTTTTACACTGGGGGACGCTCAAAACAGAGTAAAGCGATTGTCTCAATCGCTTGCGCAGACTTCGCAGGCCTTTGTGTTGCGATGAGACAATCAAACAAATACAATGCTTGTGCTCAGTACTCCCGTTACTGACATTCTGATCCCGACCATTTGAAAGGATGCAACATGCTAAGGCTCTTCGTTCTACTACTGGCTTTGCTGCCAATACCAGCGGTACTTACCATTCCGGTCGACAAGGTCGAGCGCATGGGGCGTCCGCAGGGCAACGACAAAACAAACCGATGAACGCAAACCGCGGACGATCGATGTTTCTTTGAGACATCCCCGAATGGCCCTTGAAACGTGCGAGCTGTTTCAAGGGAAGCGTTTCACTTGCTCCGCTCGTCTGCGGTTCACCAAAATAGCCCTAGAATGATCAGAACCCTAAAGAGATGCATTTGAAGCTTGAGACGAATCTCCCATACCGGTCGTAAACCGTGGCGAAAACTTCTCTTGTTTTCGTGCGCACTCAATACAGGTCACTGCATAAGGAACAGCCTGGAGGCGTGCCAACGGAATCTGCTTGTCGCACTGCTCGCAGTCACCGTAGTGTCCTTCGCGGAGACGGTTCAGAGCGTCCTCGATTTGCGATAACTCGCGACTTTCTACCTCGACAAGCTGGCTGCTGATTTCGTCCTGAGCCGTATCCATCGCTGCGTCGATCACGTCGCCACCCTCTTGGGAGAGGGATTGGAGCATGCTCAAATCGCCATCCAGCGCTTTTTTCAAGGCTTCGCGGCGAACTAACAGAACATCCCGCAATTTGTTTAAGGCTTCTTTTCGTGACATGTTGTTTCTCCGCGAAAATTGTGGTCCCCCACCTGACGAAGGGTATCGGGTGCGATGAACTATAGTACGCGTTCTAGATCAAAGTGTTCGTTAATTAATGGTTCACGCTCGTTTTTTGCCGTCGGCAACCTGCTTGCTACTTACTTTGTGCGCGCAATCTTTTGCCAGCAAAGGATTTGCAGCAGCATGGCCTTTCTTGATCTTTTTTTGCAATTCCTTCTGAATTCGCTTGCATTTTTGTTGGCTACTCAAATGTCTAACCAGAAGTCTCGTCAAATTCCTCCGCTTTTGTTTTTTGGACAAGAGTTTCTGGACAGGAAGTCGATACAGACAATTGGTTGTCTGATATCTCCTTTTCCCCCCAATCCCCAGTTGAGCAAATGCCCAATTTCGCTCCTTCCCTAACAATGCAAAACAGAGCCGTCGGAATCGATTTGGCCATTGGGCAAATTGATTTGATTGGAGAGTCTGGGGAAGTTGTCAAGAGTTGGAGGATAAGGAAGCCTAAATGCACGATCGGCTCTAGCCCTGATTGCAACGTCCAGCTCACATCCGCTGAAATCGCACCTTTGCACGCAACACTAGTCTTTGGGAAGAAGCATACACTGTTGCGTTCGGTCGGGCCGACACTCATTTCCAAGAGACACGTCCGCGAATGGCTCATCGATGAATCCACCGAAATCGTCATAGGTCAATCCCGGTTGATCGTCCATCCGTCCAACTGTATTCTTGCCAACGTGGTGCACGCTGAGAACTTGGTCGAACAAGCCTCCCGACTGTGCAAGGACCAACCTCCTGTTAGCGTTGTGGCCCCACCTCAATCTATAGCTAGGCCAACGCAAGAAAATCCGTTGCTCGTAACTCCATCAAGAAACGAGCCTCTCGACGCAACCGCCGCGGCGCGGCTCGATACGATTGAAAAACTCCTGGAGTCCGTGAAGCTGTCTCTGGACAAAATGCAAGCTTCGATTGGATTGGAAGCCAAGAGTTCAAGCGAGTCAATCGTTCAGTCGGTAAGCATGGAAATCGATGAATTCGGTAAGCGATTGTTTACCGATCTCAACAAACAGCTCAGCAATCAAACCGACGTTCAGGAATCGTTGCTTACGGGAATTGCCGATCAGTTTAGCGGCCGCTTCGGAGCGATCGACGAGCAGTTGAATCGGTTCTACGAAACGAGCACGATCCAAACGAGCACTCTCAATGAACTGCGTGCTCAAGCTTCAGCTGAGCAACAACAAATCGAAACCCGATTCCAAGATTTGTTGTCTCATCGCAATGAATTAATGGATGCTGTTCAGATATTGCGGACGGAGATCCTACTGGCAAATAGTCCAGAGAGAAACTTGGGGCTTCCCGCACAAACTAACTACACGCCACTGGTCGTGGATTCAGGATACACACAAAACCAGTCCACCGAAGATCAAACGGGTCTTATCCAACCTGATTATTTAGCGAGTACAGCTCCCAATACCGACTACGAATACATTCAAGCCAATTCCGTCTATTCGCCGGACGCTCAATCGCCCGTCCATTCCATTACAGACGAGCAGTTGGCTCATTCTTTGGAACTCGCACAAGTTCAGATCCAAGAATTGAATCTGCAGCTTCGGAATTTGGAGATGGAGAGAGATGCTGCTGAGCAACGGGTCGCTTCCCTCTCTGAATCTTGGCAAATCAATCAAGAACAATTGAGCCAACCATTTGAATCGAATCCGTATCCAGAGAGCGAGCCGTCCGTTGAACTCTCGCCCGAAGAGCCATCAGGCGTGAGTTACGAGACCCCTTCTCTTCGAACCTTCGAGGAGTTTCCGTTAGCGGATGAACGGGTTGAAAATACAATTGACGAAACTGGTTATTTTACGCCAAGCCAAGAACCAGAAGTAGAACAGCACGAAGAACCTAAGTTCCAAAGCCGCGAGTTGCCCGATTGGTACAAGCAGGAAGAACCTGAGCAATTCATAGCCAATGAAGGGTTGGCGGAATCAACGCAGTATTCCTCGAATTATGTCTCTAGCCAAGATAGCTCTTTCTCGTTTTCGACACCGAATCTGAGCAGTTACTCCGACGTTGACTACCCATCGGATACCAATGAACCGTTTGTTCATGAAAACCCTAGCATCTCTTTGCCAGGCGCAATATCTTCCTCGGAAAACGATCAAGTTGACTCGAATCTCGGTGATTACAACTCCAATCTCGAAAACCTGGATTCGATTTCCGACCGACTGCAACGGATGCTGGCTGATGCCGACCAACGTCGAGCCCCTACCAATTCCAGTAGTAGACCAAGAACTTCGCAAAGCTGGTCCCATAAGTTCAACACTCCGTCTGCTGAAATCGCATCGGAAGATGTGTCAGTGGTAGGAAAGACCGAACACCCTCAGTATCTTGATGCTCCGCAATACCATGATGCGCGGCGATCGGAACCCTTTGATGAAGCCATTTCGGGTTCGATCGTTCAACCGTCTGAGCAACCCTACAACGATAATTCTGCGAAGATTGGGCAACGAGCGGATGCACTACTTAGAAGTGACGAAGACTTCGAGGATTCACGTGCGACTTACCCGGACGAACCCATCGGTCAAGACCTTCGACATTCCGTGTCGGGTAAAAAGCCTTCCGTAGGAATGGAACCTGTCGAACCTCAGCTTGAGCAAGCTTCCAAACCAGATCAACAAACGGAGGAAGAGGAGTCCATTGAAGCCTACATGCAGAGGTTGTTGAATCGAGTTCGTGGCGAAGCAGAAAAGAGCCCCGCAGCAACGCAGCCCAAAACACCAGCTGCGTTAGCGACAGCACCGACCGTGCAACCGACGCCCTCGAAGCCGCGGTCCCGAGTTGCAGCATCCATGGGTTTGGAAATGGAGGAGTCGCTTCCCACAGTTGCGGATCGACTTAGCGAAGAACTTTTCGTACCGCGTCAACAAGCCCCAGAGCAGCGAAATGATCTGGCTGCCCTGCGGGAACTTGCAAATACAAACGCCCGCCGCGCGATCACTCGCAGCGATATCCGTAGAACTAATTCTGCGTTTTACTTAAAACTTGGCGTTACCGCTTTAGCCGTGTTCTCGGCGGTCTCTTTATTTATCTTCAATGGATTCACGTTGAACGCACCGTTTGCAGGCATGGTAGCTGCAATCGTGGTCGCATTGCTCTGGGGGTTCGATTGCATCAACCACTTCCGCAGGCTAAAGAATGTTGGCCTAAATCAAGCCACACCAGCCGAGACAGCAGCGGGACAGTCGATTCGAGTCGGAAACTCGGACGATGAGTCCGGTTGGCGCCCAACTCCCGCTTGATCGGACCGCTAAGCACATCGCCGTATGTTTTACAGGTTAATTAACCGGTGGGCGCTACTAGCGGGCGCTAGCCCCGGTTTTAAAAGATCGCTCGACATTCGTCGAGAACCGCGACTAGCCGCCTTGCGGCTAATTTGACGTGCTTACCATACCTTTTGTAGATCAACACGCGCATGCGGTTCGACGGACATTACGACTTCTGTGTCGCAACGTGTTTCGACGTAAACACGGTCGGCCAAGACCAAGTGCAACAACTGATGATCATCTTGGAACACGATCCAATATTCAGGAACGGCATACCGGCAGGTATGCGATACGAATACCAAATCGGGTTGAACGATGTCGTGCTCGCCTAGCTGAAAGTCCACTGTGCTTGCCCCGAATGGCGTTGAATTAGCATGTAGAGGAATCTCGTAAGAGTTCCTGAAGTGCCTCGAATTCCAGGAAGTTTCACAACTTGCGCTACGAGTAAAGGCTTAACTCAATGCCACTCGTGCTTGGACCCCTCAAATCATGGAGATTTGTGGGGAAATGGGGAGGCTTTCTACTCGGACTTGCAGCCAACGCTTAGATCCGTCAAGCTACCATAATTCGAAACCCTTGAATTATTAGGAAAGCCGATCATGTCCTGGGATATCAAAAAACGCCCTTTTCGCACGGCCAAACGTCGTACCGCTGCTGTTCGCTATTGTTTGCTAGCAAGTATCGCGTTGGGCTTGACCAGCGGCTGCGGCCCTTCGGAACCACAAGAAATCTCATCGGCTACGAGCGGCTACAAACCTTCGGAACCGGATACCCCATCAAACGCAAAACTTGCCGCAGCTGGCAAAGGCAACTCCGTTACCAGCCCTGCCAAGGAAATCACCGAGGAAAGCAAGCCGCTCGCTGAGGCTCCCGCTGTACCATCATTTCAGCCGGGCAAGCTCGATCCCAAAATCGCCTCCAAGCAATACATGACATTGAAGCTCGGTGACTTGAATGGCCCCGAGCCACTCATGGAGTTCCTGAATACGAGCTCTCGAGCCGTGTTGGAGCTCTTGGCCGACGGGCGAAGAAAAATGTTGACCCGAGACATGCAGCTTGAAAGAGGAATGAGCCTCTCCCGAATGAAGCTGGAAGCGGCAGAGCGTCTAGAAAAGATCGCAACCACGGACGACCAAAAGGTTGCATCCGTTGCTGGAAAGCTCGAAGCGTTTTCGCAAATGGCAAGCTTCGGCGATGTCGCGGCCTCAGACAGTTTGCGAGAACTGGCTCTGAAGGAATCGGAGAACGCAGACAAGCGAGTTGCGCAACTCGCTAAGTCAATTTCGTTAAGCCTGCTAGTCAGCGACTACGAAAGTGGAACCGCCAAAAGCGACGATGTGGTGACTGCTGCCAAAAAGATTTTGGCCGATTCCAAAGACCTGGCACCGGCCAATCTAAATGCATTGGCTCATGCGATGGACGCAATTGCCAAACGCTCCGAAGACGAGGTGGCAACTCAACTTGCAAAAGAAACCGCGGATGCCTTCCGCGACAGCGATGAACCTCAATTGGCACTCGGCGCCTGGCAATTGTACGCCAGGATGATTCCCGAGATGAAAGATTTCGAAGCCTTGATCCAATCCGATTCGAAAGAGGATCAGGACCCAGCCAACGCTCGAAAATTGGCGGAAGCCTTTATGGCCAAAGTCCCTTCACCTTGGACATCCTTTTACTTGGTCAAGGTGGCCACTCAGGTCGAATATTCCGGTCGAATGTTTGTGGCCAAGGAATTGTACGAAGTTGCGGAAACCCAAGTGGGAAATCTCAAGCATGAGAAAGCAAAGGAAGAACTCGAAAGCAATCTTAAGAAATTCCTATCCCGCATCGGTACGCTGAACAAACCGATGAACTTGAGTGAGTTGGTCGACCTAGAAGGCAAGCCGCTCGATTTGGCTCGCTACAAAGGCAAGGTCGTGCTTGTCGATTTCTGGGCCACATGGTGCGGACCATGCCTGCAAGAAATCCCCAACATTGAGGAAGTCTTCGAAGCACAAAACAAGAACGGCTTCGAAGTCATCGGCGTTAATCTGGACGAAGATCGATCCGAGTTGACCTCATTTCTCGGCTCCAAAAAACTGCTTTGGACCACCTATGTTTCCAGCAAGCCAGATGCTGTCGGATTCCAAACCCCCTTGGTCGCTGAGATCGGGATTTCCGCCATTCCCTTTATTGCCCTCATCGGCAAGGATGGAAACGTCGCAGAAATTCACGTTCGTGGTCGAAAGATCGCAGCCAAAGTTATCGAGCTTCTAGCCAAAGAGTAATCAGCATGAAACGTTTCCTAAAACGCTGGGCTATACCGTCACAGTTAGATTCCGTCGTATTGGCAACTTTTGCAATGGGATGGACCGGTGTAGATGTCGGGGCTCAAGATACCTCGTACGCACCTGCGATCACGCAAGACGCCATTTCCATCGCGGATCGGATCAACGAAAATGGTTTGCATGGCAACCTCCGTTTTCTAGCAGACGATCTGCTTGAAGGGAGAGGGCCTGGCTCCAAAGGCGACTCGCTCGCCCAACTTTATTTAGAATCCCAATTCAAACGGATGGGGCTTGCACCGCTACCATCCATCAAATCCTACCGCCAACCCTTCCCGATGCTTGGCCTAACTTCCGCGCCAGCTAAAACTTGGAAGATCGCTTCGGCGGACAAAAGTGGCGAGCCTGCTGAGTTCCAGTTCTTCAAGGACTATATTGCCGTCGCGGGGCAGCCCAAAGCGAAAATCGAAATCAACAAAGCCGAGATCGTTTTTGTCGGCTATGGCATTCAAGCACCGGAATACCAGTGGGACGATTTTAAAGGAAAAGATCTCAAGGGGAAAATCCTTCTCATGATGAACAACGATCCGGAATCGGATCCCAAGTTGTTTGCGGGTGCGAGGCGACTTTATTATGGACGCTGGGACTACAAATACGAAAGCGCAGCCAGACAGGGCGCCGCTGGCGCGATCATCATTCATACCACTCCATCCGCTGGATATCCATTCAAAGTCATTGAAACATCTTGGACAGGCGAGCAGTTCGAACTTCAAGATAGCTCGGGACCACGGATGAACATGAAGGCCTGGATGACCAACGATGCTACCGCCAAGCTAGTGGAACGCGCAGGTATGAACTTGGACGCGCTCCGAGCCAAGGCGGAATCCAAGGACTTTCAGCCCGTACCGCTTGGGCTAACTCTGAGCACAACCATCGATTGTGAAATACGAGAAAAATCGACCGCCAACGTATTGTCCGTTTTGCCTGGTAGTGATCCCAAACTCGCAAATGAGTATGTCCTGTTCATGGCTCACCATGACCACATCGGTATTGCTGTCGATCGCGACGAACGCGGTGACAACATCTACAACGGTGCCATCGATAACGCATCGGGAACAGCCGCTATGCTGACGATTGCACAAGCCATTACCGAAAGTGGAATTCGTCCAAAGCGATCGCTGGTTTTTGCTGCCGTCGGAGCCGAAGAGCAGGGACTCTTGGGTTCGAAGTACTTTGCTGAGCATCCGCCGATTCCAAACGGAAAGCAGTCGGCTGTGGTCAACATAGACGGAATCAATTTTTTAGGGGCCACCAAGGACGTTAACGTGATCGGTTTCGGAAAGAGCTCGCTCGATCGATTGGTCGACACCGTAGCCAAATCCCAAAACCGAGTTGTCGTACCAGATACGGAACCAAGCAAAGGCTACTACTATCGATCCGATCAGTTTTCATTGGCAAAAGTAGGTGTTCCTGGCGTCTATCTTCATTCAGGCAACGTCGTTATCGGCAAGCCCGAGGGATGGGGCAAGGAGCAGCTCGACGCTTGGACGGAAAAACACTATCACCAGCGATCGGATGAATACGATCCGAGTTGGGATTTGTCCGGTGCCGTTGTCGATGTTCGATTGCTTTTTCACGTTGGCTGGATGGCTGCCAATGCTAACGAAATGCAATCGTGGTCCGCGGGCGATGAATTCGAAGCGGCTCGTAAAAACGCTATTCAATCAAGCCAAAGATAGAAGAAGATCTAGAACACGATGGAAATTTCGGAAGCCTATAGGTACTGCCCGTTGTGCGGTACTGAGCGAACGGCGTTTACCCCTGCGCGACCCTTTCGGTGTGAATCGTGCGGTCATACCAGTTTCTTCAGTCCAGTGACTGCCGTAGGGACCGTCATTTCAAATTCAGATGGACAGATTCTGCTTATCGAGAGAGCGCGAGAGCCAGGGCTTGGGAAGCTTGGAATGCCAGGCGGGTTTGTCGATCCAAATGAAAATGCCGAAAACGCGGTTCGTCGGGAAATCCAGGAAGAAGTAGGCATCGCTGTCGGCGAACTTACTTTTTTGATGACAGCTCCCAACACGTATACCTATCATGGTATTGTGCTACCAGTACTGGACATTTTCTATTCCGCGAAAATCCAGGAGGGGCAAGAAATAGCCCAGGACACGTCCGAGGTCTCCTCGTGGATGTGGACCGAAATCTCGCCAAACATTCTGGACCGTATGGCGTTCCATTCCAATCGACTAGCCATGGAGTTCTACCTGCGATCGGTGGGGAATTTTCGTTGATCGCGTAAAAACAGAATCGCATTGGCCGAAAGAAACGAAAGAACACGAAAAAATTGGGGTTTCGAGAGACCTGCCACATCAAGCGGCTTGTTGATTTAATGGGTGTGCCGGCAGGCAAGGCTCCTATCACAACCCGAAGCGTAAGTTTTGAAGTTGCGATTTTTCTGTGCTTCCGGGCCAACGGCCCAGCAATTTACATAGCCCAGCCCAACGGGCTGGGTATTCGTTGCAATTGCTCTTAAGGGCCAAAGGTCCGACCGTTTGTTGGCTAATGTCTGTAACCGAAGCAAACTGCCGGGCCGTTGGCCCTATCATTTCCTGCGCTTGATTTGACCCAGCCCTGCAGGCTGGGCTATGTGAACGACCGGGGCTTTGCCCCTAAACAAAATAGCGCAACTTCAAAAAGCGTAAGCGAGGGGCACGGAATCCCTCGCTCACGCTTCGGGTTAGGTTTAAGTCAACGAGCCCCAAGCTCGGCATGAGCCTCGCTCGCAGTGACTTTCTCTTTTCGGATTTCTTTCGTTCTTTTCGGCTAACTTAAAACAGAAAATGCTGGGGCAAAAGTGGACGTAGCCTGTCTCGGCTGATGCTACAATAGTGATGCCAACCAGCCATTTCTCTACTTATTTACCCTACCAATGCAACTGATTCAACAAACCCCAATCCGACTAGCAACCATCCTTTTTGTTTCATCCCTCATTGGCCAAGTCTTCGGCGATGATGCAGCCTCCTCAAACGTGAAATGGGCTCGATTTCGCGGAGAAAACGGTCTTGGAGTCTTGAGCGAATGCCAAGTCCAATTGCCATGGCAAGATTCGCAAGTCACCACAGTAAAACTTCCAGGCACTGGAAACGGATCGCCTGCTCTGTTTGGAGACTTTGCGTTTTTGCTTGCTGCTGATGCCGGTGATGCAACCCGGCATGTCGTAGCGGTCAACGTTGCCAAGAACAAAGTCGAATGGACCAAATCTTATCCGTCGACGAAACACACTCTGCACAAGTTTAGCTCGTACGCGTCCTCGACTCCGTGTGTCGATTCCGAACGTCTCTATGTTGCATGGGCCGATCCGGAGAATGTCGTTCTTAAGGCCATGACCCATGCTGGAGAGGAAGTCTGGACACGCAAGCTAGGACGATATGTTTCTCAACACGGCTTTGGAACTTCGCCGATTCTCGTCGATGGCAAGATCGTTCTATTGAACTCACAAGACGCACAGGAATTGCCAGCCGGTGTCGAGCCAGGTGAAGACAAAATGCTCGCGGTCGATTGCAAAACAGGGGCAACCGTTTGGGAAACGGCCTTGCCCACGACCCGAGTTTGCTACGGTGTCCCCTCAATTCGAAAAGTTGGCGATCGAACCGAATTGATTTGCAGCACCACGGCTCAAGGTATGTTTGGAATGGACATGAAGAATGGTTCGGTCGTTTGGTCACACAACTGCTTTGAACAGCGTGTTTGCTCCTCGTCTGTTTTGCTAGGCAACATACTCATTGGTACCCATGGTTCTGGCGGCGGCAAGGATAACCGGCTCGTTGCATTTGATATCGATTCCCGCAAAGAACTCTTCCGAGTGAATCGCGCAGCACCTTATGTTCCAACCCCTGTTTCCGTGAATGGTCTGCTATTCTTATGGAGCGATAACGGAATCGTCACTTGCGTAGAATTGTCCACGGGAACCAGTCTTTGGACCAATCGCATTGGAGGGGACTACTCCGGCTCGCCAGTCGTGCTCGGAGACAAGCTGATCAACGTCTCGCATGACGGTATCGTGAACTTCCTTGCAACCACCCGCGAATACAAGAAACTTGGGTCAATTGACACGGGCAAGACAGTGCGATCGACCATCGCGGCAGATGCGAAGCATGTTTTGCTGAGAACGGATTCTGAGCTGTTGATTATTCGGTAGTATCGGCAATATAGAAGGCAACAGCCACTGTACCAAGCCCGAAGGGCTGACGCATTCTCTGCCGGTGGTGTTAACCGGTGATAACCACCGGATGTGATTCGGCCGGGGGGTGAGGGGTAGAATTGTCAGTAACAAGCCTCCGGTTCAGTGATTTGTTTCGACTTTTTAGGCATGGCATGGGATTGCTGGCGATATCAAAATTCCAATAAATACACAGTGCAAAACCCCTCACCCCCAGCCCCTCTCCCCTAAGAGGGGCGAGGGGAGCAAAATCACAAAGATTTGGGTAAAAATGAGGGCGCTAGCCGCGGCTCAATTTGGGCAAAGCTAGGGGACGAGTTCCAAAACAGCACGCTTGCAGGTTCCTTAGAATCCGCGAAAGTCATCGTCGTCTAACGGCACGAGAACCTTCTTTTGCTCACCCTTGGCCGTTCGGCCATTTTTGAAGGAGGCGTTTTTGCTGTCGGCACTCGGTATTCTCGGGACCAAGTCAATATCTGTCGGATGAGTTTTCGGAGGCAAGTCGACCGGTGTTTTTGCCGTTGGAGTAGGCAGCGTGTTTCGAGCGGCGGTTAACTTAAAGGCTGCGACGGTGTTAGCAAGCGAGCTGGCCTGTGCATTCAGTTCCTCACCGGCACTCGCGGACTCTTCGCTGTTGGCTGCCGACTCCTGGGTCAGTTTGTCAAGGTTGGAGATAGCTTGGTTTACCTCTCCGATTCCGTGGGCCTGTTCTTTGGAAGACTCGGCTATTTCCGCGATCAAGTCGTTTACTTTGCGTGAACCTTCACTGACTTCCTTGAGAATCTTGCTCATTTCAGCGGTGATAACGACGCCACCCACGGAGTTTCGCACCGATTCTTCAATCAAGTCTGCTGTGGTTTTTGCGGCCGCAGCACTTCGTTGGGCTAGGTTGCGAACTTCTTCGGCGACGACGGCAAATCCCTTGCCTGCATCCCCTGCTCTCGCGGCTTCTACTGCGGCGTTCAGGGCGAGCAGATTGGTTTGGAAGGCAATGTCGTCGATCGTTTTGACGATCTTTGCGGTTGCGTCGGACGATTCCTTGATCTTGCTGATCGAGTTGCCCATTCGCGCCATAGCTTCGGTACCTCGCTGAACCGATGCTTGCGATTGTTCCGCCAGGGTTCGACCGATTGCTGCGTTATCCGAATTCTGTTTGGTAATGGAATTCATCTGGTTCATACTTGAAGTGATGTCCGCCAAAGCGCTCGCCTGTTGCGATGCACCTTGAGCGAGCGTTTGGCTGCCATTGGCGATTTGGCCTGACGCAGAGTTGACTTGCTCGGCTCCGACGGCAACTTGAGCGAGAGCACCGTTGAGACCATCGATTGCGGCGTTGAGCGACGATTTCATGGTGTCGAAATCTCCCTTGTAAGTGCCAATCATATTGCACGTAAGGTCTCGATCGGCAACGTTGCCAAGGACGCGAACCGCTTCGTCGATTGGGAGCTGTACTGCGTCCAGTGTTGCGTTCATGCCGTTGATGAGTTTTGCGAACGCACCATTGAACTGCTTCGCATCTGCACGTTCCTCCAGGTTGCCGTTTTGGGCTGCAAGAACCAGACCGCCCAATTCCTTGACTGCTGCGTTGAGTGTACTAACGATCAACTGGAAACTGGCTACAACCTGACCGACTTCGTCCGTCGAATGGACCTTGATATTGACGTCAAGATCACCACGAGAGACCGATTCCGCCAGTGAATTCAGTTCTTGTAGCGGCCTACTGATCGATCGAACTAAAACGATACCCACAACGATGCTCAGTGCGACGGTTACCAAAGTTGCAACAATGGCTAGCCAGAAAGACTGGGTGGAAATATCCGTTGAACTAGCGACAGACGCATCCAGTCCTGAGCGATTCAGGTCGCATTCTCTTTGGACGAAATCCTGCAAGCTTTCAAAGTGGCTATGGAGTTGGCCCGTCGACAAGTCGGATGCTAGGGCTTTTTGTCCATTGCGGGAAAGGGCCAGGACTTTGTCCGCCTCCGAGACATACGACTTCAATACTTCTTTCAGCTTTTCGAGTAGTACCCGTTCTTCCTCGGAAGAAACGAGGTTTGACAATACGCTGATGTGTTTTGCCACGTTCCCTCGAATGGCAGCGATGCTTTCGTCGACTTCTTTTAGTTTGGCCTCGTCCGTGGTAAGAATGTGCAAAAGGGTTGTTCTGCGACAATTCATAAGCTCGCACTTGAGCTGGGCCGCATTCAAGGTAGCGGGAAACCAGTTTTCGGCGATCTCATCCGTGGCGACATCTATTGAGAGGATTCCGCGAAGGCACAACAGGAAACCGATGAGAACTACGCATAGTAGGGAGCCGAGACATACAATCAACTTGGTTTGGATTTTGAAGTTTTTGAAGCGAAGCATCTTTGTGGATTTCGTGATTGAAAATTTAGATTGATAGAGATTGATCGGATTTGCTTAGAGTTTTTAGGTTCTTCGATGCGGATGGTTCGAAACTGCTAACGTCTGCTAGGATTCGCTTGGTGTCTCTGAAAGTGAGGATTGTGCAGGGATTGGCTCGAGTTCCGAATCCGAGAGTACATTTTCGATCGCTAAGAGAATCGTTACTGTGTTGGGGGATTTTGCCATGCCGAGAATAAAGCTTGAGTCCATTTCGCATCCCAAGGAGGGGGGCGGGCCGATGTCTTCGGATCGAATCGAAAGGACTTCGGAGACGTTGTCGACAAGGATTCCGACATCTGCTGATTGGCCCTTGACATCGACGTCGACGACGATGATGCATGTGCGGTCCGTATTGGGAACCTGCTCCATCTCGAATTTACGACGAAGGTCGATGACCGGAATGATTTTTCCGCGAAGATTGATCACTCCGCGAACGGATGGCGGAGCTTTTGGAACTGGAGTCACATTGACCCATCCCATGATCTCTCTGACCTTCAGAATCTCAAGGCCGAATTGTTCTTTGCCAAGCCGAAACGTCAGGTACTTCCCGCCGAGTCGTTCTTCTTTGCGGGCCTGCCCTGTCGTTTTGGATTCGTTTTCGAGGACTGTGCTGGACATGAAATTGCCTTTTGAATCGGGATAAAACGTTTGGAAATTCAGCAGGTCGCTGATTTGGAATAGTGTGTTTATTTAGCTTGGACGAAAGAAAAACGGCTAGTTCCCGCGAGCTTGCGAAATGATGCCGTGGATATCTAGAATGATTCCTACCTGACCATCCGGCATGATCGCGCCCCCTGCAACACCGCGACATCCTTGCAGATAGTGGCCGAGTTGCTTAATGACCACTTGTTGCTGTCCTAAGACTTCGTCAACGGAAATGGCGGCGGAGTGGGGACCTTCTTGGACGACAACGATGATTGCTTTAGGCGATTGCTCTTTGGATTCGTGGAGCCCAAGAATACGATCGAGGCGAACGAGTGGAACGTTTTGGTCTCGAACGGTGAGGATCGAGTACCGTTCCACGATGGTAGATATCTTGGAGCCCTCAAGTCGCATTAGTTCGGTTACGCTCAAGGTTGGAATGACAAAGCGGACATCCCCGACGCGAACGATCAAACCGTTGATGATCGCTAAGGTCAAAGGCATGCGGATCGTAAAGCACGAACCCTCGCCCTCTTTGGTTTTGATGTCGATGCTGCCACGCAATGCCTGGATGTTGCGTCGAACGACGTCCATGCCGACCCCGCGGCCGGAAACATCTGTAACCTTTTCTGCCGTTGAGAAGCCGGGCTCGAAAATCAAATTGAGGATTTCTTGCTCTGACAGGTTTGCGTCTTCGGCAATGAGCTTTTGCTGTTTTGCTTTGGCAAGAATTCGGTCCACATTGAGACCACGTCCGTCGTCCTGGATCTCGATGTGGATGTTGCCGCTCTGGTGGAAGGCTCGTAGTACAACCTTACCAACGGCAGGCTTTCCCGCTGCGACGCGGATTTCTGGCGATGCTTCGATGCCGTGGTCGATCGCATTTCGAACCATATGCATGAGCGGATCACCGATTTCATCGACGAATGTCTTGTCCAGTTCTGTGTTTTCGCCTTCGATAATGAAGTCAACTTTTTTGCTGACTTTGCGCATGAGATCGCGAGCGACGCGATTCATTTTTTGAAATGTGGACTTGAGTGGAACCATCCGGAGGGAAAGGCTTAGCTCCTGGAGGGTACGGGTGATGCGATTTAGTTGGGCAAGGTTCCGAAGTTTTCGCGGTTCCGCCGTCAGGTCGGTTTTGGAACTTTGGGCATCTTGCTGCGTCATGGATTCGGCGATAACCAGTTCGCCGATGAGTTCGACCAATTGGTCAAGTCGGTTGCGATCTACTCGGAGCGTCTCATTGGCTACCGGGTTTTTGCTCCTTGACGCGTCGGAGTCGGTAATCGGAGAACTCTTCGGTAATTTTGCTTCAGTAGCGGTAACTGTCGCGAAAGCCATGTCGTCGATCGCGTTTTGGTCTCCGAAAAAATCGGGATCAGTTGAATTTTCTGTAATTTCTCCTTGCGCCGAATCTTGCTCTTCATCTGCTTGGGCAGTGTTATGGTTTCCACCGTGAGCGACCAGTAGCAGTCCGTCTCGAATGTCCTTACAACAGCTAGCAACGTCCTCACTCGGAGTGCCACCGGCGGACTCACTGATTGCTCTAAGGAGCACGCCAAGCATCGAAACACTTTCCAAGACCAGTTCGAAGGCCTGGCCTGACAAGCAAAGGTCACCAGCGCGGCAGAGCGAAAGTACCGTCTCTGCGTCATGTGCCAAGTGCTTTAGCGTCGGGTCAATTTTCATGAACCCAGCGTTGCCTTTGATGGTGTGGCATGCGCGAAAGAGAGCGTTTAGTGCATCTGCATTCTGAGGCTCAGACTCCAAAACAAGAAGATGTTCTTGGGCAGCTTCGAGTTGCTCTTCGGACTCGGTGATAAAGGCAGCCAGCAACTCCAGATCAAATGCCTCGTCTGGGATTTGGTCGTTTGCACACTCATTCAGTCCGACAGCCGTTTGTTGGTTCAAATGCGTTTCCATGAATAGCAGCTCAAGTTCAATCTTCGGTGCAATTGGTGCAATTGACAGAGTTCCCCCGAAAGCCAAAGACTGGTTAACCGTGAAACTCAACTGGCAAGAATGCGCTGCAAAAGGAAGAAGAGGAGCAATTCAAACGAGATTGCATTCATTTGCACAGAGCGCGAAGTGCAGGAAGCGGTAACGGTTCGCACTTTTTGCGCTGGTTGGTTAATTAATTGGGAAGAAGATTAAAGAACTCCCGTATTTGGGCGACGAGCTGGTTTCTTAGCCCCGATAGCGGCGTCAGTTTGTAGCCGAGGGGCTTGCCCCGAATGGCGTTGAGTTAGCAAGTAGTGGAATCTCGTAAGAGTTCCTGAAGTGCCTCGAACTCCAGGAAGTTTTACAACTTCCGCTACGAGTACAGGCTTAATTCACCGCCATTCGGGGCGAGCCCCGCAGCTACGTACTGTCGCCGTTACACAGCTCAAAATATTTCCTCAACAAAGTGAGACGGCCTCCAAGGCCTAAACACGCACTAGCATTAATGTAATTTAGGTAGTCTAGGTAGAAAGAAACGATTGTGCCAAAGATTCTGAACCGTGGCATGGGATGAGGTCGATAGCCCGATGGGGGGTTTATGTTTCCAATGATCGGTAGCGACATGATCGACATCCAATACGCACAATCGAACAGCCGGAGATCGTTGCTGTCGTGTGGGTTGTTTTGCGTGCTTGTTGCAACCATGGGACAAACAAGCCGAACGATTGCCCAAGAATACTTGCCTCCGCAACGAGGTCCAATTGCATCAAGTCCCTATCCGGCAAGCGCCATTAAGTTGCCGTCGAGCCCCAACCTTTCCTTGGAAAATACTCTGACTATTCCGCTGGTCCCGCTTTCACAGGACCCGGAAAACCGTGTGCAGTTACAAAGCAATCGCGATCAGGTTACTTTGGTGACTCGAGATGCGCCACTGTCGACAGTCTTGTCCATGATAGCACAGCAACAGGGGCTGAATATTGTCACGGGAGAAGAGGTCAATCAACGCGTCAACGTCACGCTGACCAACGTGCGACTCGACGACGCTCTCGATGCGATCTTGGCCGTCCATGGCTACACTTGGGTGCGTTTCAACAACATTGTCACGATTGCGAGCATGAATTCGGATCGAAAAACATCCCCTTCTGTCCAAGGCCGCATGGTACGTGTTTTTACTCTCAATTACGTGCTAGCAAGCGACGTCGAACGCGTTGTCAAAGGGTTGATGTCACCAGCTGGACAGTGCTTTACCAATACAACGAATAGCGAAGAACAACGAAATGCACACGAGCAAATAATCGTCGAGGATTTTCCGCAGTATTTGGATCGCATTGCAAATTACATCGCACAGGTCGATACGTTGCCTCGACAAGTGGTCGTCGAAGCGAATATTCTGCAAGTAACGCTAAAGGATAACAACCGCCACGGCGTTAATTTCAATCAGTTAGCGAGAGTGAGTAACGCCAATCTCAATTTCGAAACGATGGGGCTCGCTTCGGGCACGACTCCTGCCTCTGCGATGAGAATCAACGGGACGGATTTAACGAGTCTAATCGAATTGCTCAAAAGCACCAGTGATACAAAAACGTTGGCTTCCCCGAAGGTTGCGGTCTTGAATGGCCAGAAGGCCAGGATTTCTGTTGGTGGTAAGCTTGGTTACCTACTCACCACGGCTACACAGACGAGTACACTGCAAAGCGTGAGTTTTCTAGATTTTGGAGTCGTTCTATCGGTTACTCCCATCATCACGGAAGATGGCCAAATATTAATGAATGTTGCCCCTCAGGTTTCGACGGCTCGAATCAATCCCACCTCGAAACTTCCCGACTCCGAGTCAACTGAGGTTTCGACATCCGTGATGTTGACTGACGGTCAAGCGATCGTCATCGGTGGATTGATCAAAGAGACGAGCAATGACGGGCAAAACAAAGTGCCCTTTTTCGGAGACCTTTGGGTAGTAGGCAGGCTCTTCCAAAGCCGCGATCAATTGAAGGAACGCAATGAGATCATCATCACGCTGCTTCCACGCATCGCACGTCCTGGCGAGTTCTGTAATTTTGCGTCAGAAGAAGACCACATGCAGGCGACAACACCCTTGCTTGATCGCAATTTGAATCCGATCGACCGCAGTGCTTGGGAAGGGGAACTTCCAGACGCTTCCAAACGGCCGCGCGCTTGGAATTGGTTCAGGAAAAAGAAGGCAACATCTGCTCCGGTTGCGGCTGGTGCAATGCCTGTTACGACAACATATCCCGCTTATAGTTCTCCAGCAATGAGTAACGGTTTGTACGTTGCGCCTGATTCCACGTCTGGATTTCCTCAAGGAGGAAATGGGGGCAACGCGAGCCCTGAGTATAGGCAATAGGTTATCGCCAGGATTGCGATCTTTTTGTCCTTGCTCCCCTCGCCCCTCTTAGGGGAGAGGGGCTGGGGGTGAGGGGGTTTGCACCGTGTTTTGATTGGGGTTTTAGTTGTGGTCCCAGTTCCTTACCTTACTTACAAGGTCTAAACAAATCACTGAACCGTAGACTTGTTACTGACAATTCTACCCCTCCCCCCCCCGATCCCTCTCCCCGAAGCGGGGCGAGGGGGAGAAAATCGCATCAGTTTCCCTCAATACTTAGCTAATTAGATTTCTAGGTTGAATCGAAATGTGGGGAATGACAAGTCTAACGCCCGTCGGCTGATATTGTTCGCTGAAAAAATGACTACTTCAGCAGTCTATAAAGAAAGGGGCGATGGGGAGGAATTCACTTTACGTCCCGCGCCGCATTGCCAACTCAAGCTAAGGCGCAGACTGCACTGAGCTAGTTATCAATCGCATTTTTGGCGGGTCCGCAAAGAATCCTGGGGGCGGATTCAGGATCATATCTGACGGGAAGTTGAGGTTTAGATTCGTGGATGTAACGTTGACGCTTGTGCCTGAATGCACTGGCCCGGACAAGGTCGACAATCCGCTAAGTAAAATATCTCCAGTGGACACGATCGCCCCGGTGATCAGACTTGGATAAGGGTCGCTCGCGTCTGTATCGGAAACTCCTTGGTAAGGAGTTCCAGCCGGGTTGAGATTCACGCCGATGGTGGCCTCGCTCAGCGACGTGATCGTCGTTAGATCGTCAATCGGTGCATTTGCAATTAGGGCTGGATAATTCCGGCCAGTCGGTTCCCATGATATAGCATTGCCGATTTCGACCTTGCTTGCGTTCTGGACAACAATGGATGCATTGATGCGACTATCGCGTATGAGAAGGTTCTCGCCGGGCACATTGATCGAGTAAACGCCATTGGCCGAAACAGTTTTGCTCCCGAATGGATTAGCGGTATTTCCCAAAGCCACATTCTCAATGTAGCGAGTCCCAGCAACTCGATCTAGGTTGAGCAAACTCGCATCGACGAAATTATAGTCACTAAGTCCTAAGCATCCCACATGGAATTCCGCTCTGATTAACACTCCGCTCCAGGTTACGTTGATCGTACTCGACACTTTCTTCCAAGCGTTTTTGTTAACAGAGACAGGGCTACCAGTCAACACAATCGGGACTAAACTGCCGGAACAATAGAGTACCATTTGCGGATGAAATGTTTCAGCATTAGCAGGTCGCACGTAAAAGGTGACTTCGTAATTGCGTCCCTTAAGCATGTGTTCGGTGATGTCCTGGATTGGAGTTGCGCTGGGGAGCCATCGGTTGGTTACTAAGCAAGATTTGTATCCACCATTGACGGCTGCGATCGTACAGAATTGGGGTGTCCAGTTCGAAGTGTCTGTTACAAAGCCAGGGTTCTTGATCAGCTCGGTTCCACCGGTTGGCAAATCGCTTGCATTGATCGTCACTCCGTTGTCGATATAGAACTTGCCAACGTAGCTACTCGATGTCGGGAGCAAATCGGGCTTGTCCATTGGCCAAGTACCACCGGCAAGGGATCTCCGCGTAAAACAGATGCTGCTGCCGCTGAGGCTTCCGGCAAGACAGTTCATGTTGACCACCGGATTCAAACTCGCGCTGATTAAACTATCGGAGTAAGCCCATTGGTTCGAGGTGATCGTACAACCATTGAAGGTAATGCTAGTGGGTGCATAGATCGCTGATCGACACGCTGCAAACAACTGACTTTGTGGTTCCAAATACGCAGTCAACTTTTGGCTGGCTAAGCCGAAAGTTCCGGTCGAAGTAACGACTATTGGATCTGTCGTTTGATTTGCGATGACTCCATCGTCAGGATCTGTCATGACTACGGAGAAGCTTCCGCCGGTAGTGTTGCGAGTTACTGGAACTCCGTGTGTAAAGAAACTTCTCCAGCTTGTATCGGTTACGATTCTCTGTTGCGCGAACTCGATCCCAGCTTGTGCCACTTTTTTGGCATTGGCCATTTGTGAAAGTTCATCATTGAACCTCCGCTGCACTCGAACCGCTTGTAGTCCAGCAACGGCTAAGCATACAACGATGAGGCTTGTCCCCATCGCCATGATATAGACTGTTCCGGCTCGCTGTTTGGGATGACTTTTTTCTGTGGTTCGGTTGGTCTGCATGATAATCGACTCAATTCAGGCTGTTTGCGCTAACGACGGTACTTGATCCTGGAGAACCAGACGTCCGGTATCCGACTACTCTGCAGACTTCAGTGGTACCGCGGAGCACTCTTACCGTGATGCGATAGACACCTGCGTAGGTTGCGGAAGTAACGTTCCAATCGGCAGCCGTTACCATACTGATCGAAACACTGCGGCTCAAATCGCTGTAGCCAGTGCTAGCGGTTCCATTCCTTGACTTCGGTGGCGAGTCGTTTAAGGTGTTGTAGTCATCGACGTCATCGAAATTCAGTCGATTTGTTCCGGTTTCACCGCTTTCGGCGCCGAATCCACAATCGCACGAGGGCTCGCGCATTGGCAGCTGCATGATCTCAGCCAACAGCGACTCTGCGATCGCTAAACCGCGAACTTTGTTCGACTCCATCGTCTGGCTTCGCCTTGAGCCTGCAATGGCCGAAAACGACGACACTAAAAGAACGCTGACGATAATCGTGGAGACCACAACTTCGATTTGACTAAACCCGAACCGACGTTTCGCGTTCACTAAGGAATCTCCGGAAGGGCGATCAATCGAGCCGAGGTTTCGATCTTCTTGGTTGTGTTCCGAGAGCTGCCCATTTTGAGATCGACACCGTTTAGAAAACGGCGTTGACCGACATAGTTATCGTGGAATCCATATGCATAGAATCGCAGACCCTTCGCAGTAGTCGATGCAGTCCAGGTCGTTCCACCATTAATGGAAGTTACCAAGTTTGCATTTGCTGGCATCCCCGTTCCGTTCTCAATGTACTGAACTCGCGCGACATCACCTGTGCCACCACCGTAACTAAGCGTGATGCACAGCGGAATTCCAGTTGCTTGCCAACTGACGGGGGCAATTGGAATGTCTAGCCACTGGTAGGTGGTGCCAAGCTTCCATTCCGGAATGGTTACTTCTGCCAAGATGGGCGCGATGGGATGCTTCGTCGCATCGCTTCGCGTGATACGAACACGCAATACGCCGTCAAGATTTGAGTCGGCGGCGCGCACCATGATTCGGATTGAGCCAAGGTCCCATTTGGCACCCGAGGAGGCAATATCCGGTATAAAGTACTGGCCAATCGGATTGCTCGCATTGATCACCTGTTCTCGAAAGACACCGCTGGGCAAGGCATTGATCGATTTCAAAACGGCGCTCTCGGAGAGCAAATGGTTGGCTACCGAGACGGGAACCAAGGTGGTATTCGTTTGAAGGCTGAAAGCGCCAACATCATCGAACAGCGCGGTCAGCGGTTGATCGTTGTATTTCCAAAGTATTTTATTGGCGTTGATCCCGGTGGCACCACCCCATTCATATCTCATTTGTTCCGGCAAACCGTCTACATTGCGGTCAGGAACCACGAACTCGATAAAGGTCGCCGAGGACGCCACGAGCGCCGTTGCGCTTTCGAGATCTGAGGCGATTTGGTTTGCGGCATTGGCGAGGTCGTAGGTGCTTCGGAAAAGCGAATCGTCTTGCGATCGAGCACGCATCATATTGGTAATCGACATTGCCATCGCGCCGATGAGAATGGTTGCCGTTGGTAACATGACCATGAGTTCAAGCATGGAGGCGCCGCGGCGTACCGGAGTCTTCATTGGATGCTCACTTTGCCCGTTGTTGGAGCCACATCGACACGCATTTGAGCGGTACCGGCCTTGATGGAAACGGAGACACCTTGATCCGGCATGCCGAACCGATCGAATACGATGGAAAGGGTCGAGAGCGGGGTTGCGGGTTGCGATGCGGTCGCAAGCGACAGGAACGCGGAATTATAGGGTGCCTGTGTTAGATTGACCGAGTAAGTCGCACTCGCGCGATCGAGAGAACTGAGATTGCTGATGGTGTAGCTATGGACGTTCTGTGTAAAGGTAATCGTGCGACTTGAGTTGGTTTGGCGAGCACAGCGCGACGTTTGTGCGATGTCCTGTGCGATGCGTTGCGCAGAGATCTCGACCCGATACCTTAGGAGACTGTTTGCGTAGACCGGCATCGCGATGGAAGCAATGATTCCGGTGATCATCACCGAAATCAAGACTTCGATGAAGCTCACACCAGAACGTGGGAAAGGTTCGGAATTAAAAGGCGGTTTGAGCATTAAATCACTCGACCACCAAGCATGTAATCGAGTTGGCAATTCGATTCATTAGACTGACATTAGCGTCCAGCGGATTCTCAGGAAAGTTCAACTTGGGCGTGGCTCTACGCGAATTGATTTCGCCAATGGCGATGCATTCCAGCAAAGCGGAAACTGCGTCCGAATCCCATGTTTTGCCTGCCGCGTTTTTTAAAATAGACTCTGCTTTTTCGCTCGGCATGCCGGGTCGATACGGGCGATCGCTCGTCATCGCATCATAAGCGTCAGCAACCGCGAGGATCCGTCCTTGCAATGGAATCGCTTCGCCGAAGAGCCCGTGTGGGTAGCCTTCTCCGTTGATGGCTTCGTGGTGGTGAAGAACACCAGGCAGTACGTAATCGAGTTGCTTCAAATGTTTGAGAATGGTGTGACCGATTTCGGGATGCTTTTTGACGATGGTGTATTCGTCGTTGGTCAGCGAGCCGGGCTTCTCTAAAATCGAGTCAGGGACGCCAATCTTTCCAACATCATGCAACAAACCTGCCATGTAAATCTGCTCACATTCCTCGACACCTCGTCCCATCTTGGATGCGATACGCTTAGCGTATTCTGCCACTCTATCACTGTGGCCACAGGTGTAGGGATCCTTGGCATCGATTGCGTTGATGATGGCGCGAACGACACCTGTGAGCAATGCTTCCTGAGCTTCAAACAACTCTAGGTTGCGAGAATGGGAGGACATAATGTTGGCAGCCGCGTTCAAAAGCCCCGCTTCAAACGTGCCGAACTGGTCCGGATTGGGAGCGTTTGGTTCTGATTTGTCGAAAGGGCTCTCGTTTCCTGAGGGAAGTTTGTTGGTTGCCAAAATCCACCCGTAGATTCTTTGCCCTTTGGCGACTTCGAGCGCAATGCAATTGCGAAGCCCAGGGTAGCCGGGCAAGTCCAATTCGTTTCGCTTTGGATTGAGAACGCGCGGCCCTTTTTCTAAAAGCGGCAGAGAGTCAACAAGAAATCGAATGCATGAATCTCGATTTTGGGAGCAGGTTCCCGTCGAAATGACTTGATTCCAGTTAGGCGTGCTTGCGGAACTAGTCGTTGACGAGCGAACAAATAAGATCGTTTCCGCTCGGATTACACTTGCTAAATCAGGGAGACATTTGCGTGCGATCGATTCGATCGTGTGTTTTGCGCTGCAAAGGTCGAAATAGTCATTGGCGGTCCGCAGCCAAGTTAGTTCCTCAAAATCCTGAGTTACTTGATCGATGAAGTACTCGGACTGCTTGCGAGTTGTTGCCGCTTCATTACGATTTTGCAAAGCTTCTAGGTGCGATGATATTAACGAACATACCACCTTTTCAGGCTGGTCCGGAAGCAAAACACCAACAACGATTGGGGAAAAGGAAGCAAGGCATGTATTGATAGCAACAATCAACTGCCCTGGAAGTCTAAGAACGAATGGCTGCTCCGATCTAAGATCCATCGTTTTAAGAGCGGACTCTAGTATCGGAAAGATGCAAGTAGAGGTTGGCAATTCCGAGATATTTGACCAGCCTTCCTTCGAAAATTGCATCACACAACTTGTCGCACCGTAAACGGACTCGAGCCGGTTTGCTAGTTCGCAGGCAAGTTGAGGATCTGTTTTCGAGGCACGCATTACTTGTGTCTGGTGAGTTGGAATCGATTGAGGAAGGAAGTTCCGCTCGAACGTTTGCACTGTATATATGTAGCACACAAATCTTAGCGAATTCGAAAACTTTTCTTTTTAGATAGTTTGCAATGTCCATTTCCTAATCGTATGGTTGTCGGTCTTGAACAAACCCTTACAAAACAATTAGAGAATTTAAAAATGAAGTCGCAAATTCCCGTTGCACGAGAACGTTCGGCATTTAGTCTGGTAGAGCTTGTAGTGGTCGTATTGATCATTGGTATTTTGGCTGCCGTAGCGGCGCCCAGAATGTTTAATACCGCTGGTGACGCTCGGGATTCAGCGACCAAGGCGTCGATTGCGTTGATTCGCGATTCGATTGAACTTTATAAATCGCAAAATGGGGTCTATCCCCCAGCAGCGACGTTTGCAACCGCTATCAAACCGTTTATTAACGGGGCTTTCCCGAAAGTTCAAACAACTCTGGTTCCAACCGCAAACCAAAACAACACAGTCGTAGCCAACACGGGCAATCCTATCGCTACTCCGACAGGAACGGCAGGATGGGCCTACAATGAGACGACTGGCGAGTTCGTAGTTAACAACGCTGCATGCATCAGTTGGTAACCGAACTATGTCAGATTCGAAAAAGATTCTGGTCGCGGAAGACAACGTCGTACTTGGCGATGTCCTTCGATTTAACCTTCAGCGTTCCGGCTATACAGTGACGCTCGTCCGCAATGGCCAGGAGGCCTTGCGAATGTTGACGAGCCAGCACTTCGACGTTTTGGTGACTGACTTCGAGATGCCAGGAATTGATGGTGAAGAGCTCTGTGCCCACGCTCGTTACGATCTCAAACTGGATTCGCTCCGCATTATCATGTGTTCCGCAAAAGGCATGGAACTCGACCGCGAATTGCTTGGGGAAAAATATAACCTTGAGTCAATCCTTTTTAAGCCATTTAGTATTCGCGAACTTACCAGCCTAATGGACGGGCTTTTTATCGATGCCACGGACAATGCTCCCAAACTAGTATCGAATTAAAAACATGATCGCAGCCCAACGCCAACGAAGTCTAACTCGGAGAGTTAGCGAACAATATTTGATGTTCGGATTGGCAGGGCTTTTTTGCTTTACCGCTACAGCGGTATTTCTCTCTTGGCATGGTTCTTTCCTCAACATGGTCCCGGCCGCCATCGGCATTCCATTAGGGCTTCTCCTATTCGGTTCTTTTGTGCTTCGTCGAACTTCTTACTGGCATGAGAATATCGAAAAGCAACTGACTCGATACGCCAAGGCCGCAAATCACTCGGTCGCGGATCTACATCCGCTTCCAGCAACCGATTCACTGGCCACAGGTTGGAACCAGCTTTTGGCTAGAGTCGTCGAACACTCCGCTTGGAATGGAGTCGAGCGTCGGCTGTCGGAAGCCGTTCAAACCCAGCAAGCAAAGCGATGGGAGTTGGTATTTCAAAACCTTACGGACGGAGTTGCGTTATGCGATGCCAACGGCCGAATTGTCCAATTGAATCGCTCTTTTGCAACGTTGCTAAAGCGTGCAGACACAAAATTGCTTATCGGATTGGATATTCTCGAATTGCTTTTCGATCTTGCGGACGCTGACTCACAGGAGCGGATTCAAAACCTCTTGAACAGCAATGCATCCCAAGTGATCGAGATTCAGCGGTCCAAGGATCCGGCAAACGGCGCTTGGCGATTGAGTCGAAACACACCTACTGACAGCAATTGGAACGCTTCTGATTCCGTATGGACTCTAAGGGACATAACACAACAGAAGCTCGCCGAACAAGCGCGTGAACAGTTCGTGTTCACTGCGACACACGAGCTTCGTACGCCGCTTGCAAATATCAAGGCATATTCTGAGACCCTTTCGCTGGCGAGCGATATCCCGTTTGAACAACAGCAAGTCTTCTACAACACAATCAATAACGAAGCGACGCGGTTGGCGCGGTTTGTCGACGAACTGCTCAATATCAGTCAAATGGAAGCGGGTGCGATTACCATCCAAAAGCATGAAGTGCAATTGGAGCGATTATTGACGGAGATCTTGGATAGCCAACGTCCGCTTGCAACCGCGAAAAAGCAGTCCTTCGATTTTTCGGTGGCGCCCAAGTTGCCCAAAGTGGTAGCGGACAAGGATAAACTCGCTGCTGCTTTGACCAACCTAGTGAGCAACGCGATCAAGTACACTCCCGAAGGGGGGAAGGTTTCCGTTCGTGTGGAAGCGGATGCGACTCGGGTCCTCTTTATTGTCGAAGACAGCGGATACGGAATTTCGCCCGAGGACTTACCAAAACTCTGCGGCAAGTTCTTTCGTAGCAGTGATGATCGTGTGCAAGCCGTCGTTGGATCGGGGCTTGGGTTGGCTTTCTCGCAAGAAGTAGCCAGACTGCATGGTGGCAACATTTCGGTTCGCAGCCAACTAAACCAAGGCTCTTCCTTTACCCTCGAGCTACCAGTTCGCTAACGGATCGAATCAAAATGTACGCCAGCAACCGATCTGGAGCTGTAGACATAATCACCAGCTCCCAACCACTAACTCGAGAGCAGCAATCGTCGTTTTTGAACACGGTCGAAGGTTGCTTTGGAAACGGCCAACCGCGCATTGTATTTGATCTCAGCAGAATCCCCTTGTTGGATAGCGTTGGGCTGGAGTCCTTGTTGGAGGCTCGCGATCGTTGTCAAAAGCTTGGCGGAAACATGGTCCTCGCATCGCCGAACCCACTTGTTCGCGACATCCTACGAATCAATGGAATCGATAAAGAAATCAATGTTTATGATGATAAAGTCAAGGCATTGGGGAGCTTCGCACGGTGAGCATCGAACTCCCTCAGGTAGACTTGCAAGGTTTGGCTCGCGGTCGTCCCCAGCTTGTACGACCAACGCGTAGTTCCATTCCACTCGGTGAGAATTTGGTCCATGCCGGGATTCTCAGCGACGGCGACCTTGAAGCCGCGTTGGAACAACACACCAACAAACAGTCGCAGCTCGGCGAAACGTTGCTCGAAATGGGCTTTGTGGAAGAGGATACACTGATCCTGTTCCTGGGGCAGCAACTGGGTGTTCCGTCGGTGCGTTTGCGTAGCGGCATGGTGGACCCGAGCGTTGTTCGCCGCATCCCACGCAGTAAAGCAGAAGCGTTTTCCTCGCTTGCACTATTCTGCGTTCGTGGCCGATTGACGGTTGCCATGGCAGAGCCGACCAACCTGCGTCATCTCGACGAACTTGAGCGAATCACCGGGCTGTCCATTCGGCCAGTGCTGGCCATGCGATCTGCCATCGATCGTATGTTGGCCCATTGCTACGAAGAAAACTTTGCGGTCGACGCGGTGACAGCGGACCTCGACGAGAACTCGCTCGAAATCCATGCCGACGCAGTCGATATCTCCTTGGCGGATGTCGAATCGCTAACTGATGGCAGTCCCATCATCAATTTGGTCAATTACATTATCGTGCACGCGATTCGCCAAAAAGCAAGCGATATTCACATCGAAGCAGGTCAGCAATCTTCGTTAGTTCGGTATCGAGTGGACGGGCACTTGCGAGAAGTGCTTCGACCGCGTCGGGAGTTTCATCCCGCAATGATTTCACGTATCAAGGTGCTAGCGAAACTCGATATATCCGAGCATCGCATGCCGCAGGATGGCCGCGTGCATTTGACGGTCGACGGTCGGGAGATCGATTTGCGAATTTCGACATTGCCTACCATTCTCGGCGAAAAGATCGTGATGCGAGTGTTAGATCGCAAGAACATCACTTTCTATCTAGACAAACTAGGGATGCCAGCCGACGCACTTGCCAAAACCAAGGGGCTCCTCAAGCGACCGCACGGATTGATCTTGACCACCGGTCCAACGGGCAGCGGAAAAACAACCACGCTCTACTCCGCCGTCGAACTGATCAAATCGATTAAAAGAAACATTGTTACCGTCGAGGATCCCGTTGAATACCAGCTCGATTTGATCAATCAAGTTCAGGTAAGTAGCACCAAATCGATGAAGTTCGCCGATGCTCTTCGTTCGATCCTGCGACAGGATCCGGATGTAATCATGGTCGGTGAAATTCGCGATGCGGAAACCGCAGCGATTGCGATTCAAGCTGCCTTGACAGGTCACCTCGTGCTTAGCACGTTGCATACCAACGACAGTTTTAGCGCTGTTACTAGACTTTTGGATATGGGAATCGAGCCATTCAAGTTGTCTGCTGCGTTGCTCGGAGTCATAGCGCAACGCCTAGTTCGAACCGTTTGCCCTTCTTGCAAGACCAGCTACTATCCATCGCAAGAGCAACTCGACGCCATCCAATACAAGGGGGATAGGCGTCGTCAATTCGTACGAGGACAAGGATGCCGCGAATGTTACGATACGGGATTCCGTGGTCGAACCGGTATCTATGAAGTTTTTGCCATCGATCGAGCGGTCCGAGAAATGATTTCCACGAATGCTTCGGTGGATGCATTGCGCACCTACCATTCCAATCATGGGAGTGGGTCATTGCTTGACGAGGGAATCCGTTTGGCTGAGTCGGGCCAAACGAGCTTAGATGAAATTGTCGAAGTCGCGTATTCAGACTAAGCATTAAGGCGCTTTTCGAATGAAATTTCAATACCTAGCAAAAGATCGACAAGGCAACTCGGTCGATGGTCACTTTGACGGAGAAAGCGCGTTAGCGATTCGACAGAAGCTGCGTTCCCAAGGATTGTTTGCAATGTCGGTCGTCGCAGTCGATGCAAGATCGAAGGTGCCTAAGGTCCCATCAAGCGAGTCTATGGGCAAACCGCGGATCGCCGGATTGGAGTATTTCAGTCGCGTCAAAGGGTCGGAACTGATCGTTGCCCTGTCACAACTTTCCATTATGTGTCAATCGGGCGATGATTTGGCGGAAGCTCTCAATACCGTTGCGAATCAATGTCAGGCACCGCATCTGAGACGTGTGCTGCTGGCCACCTACGAGGATGTCACGCAGGGGCTAAAGTTCTCCGCTGCGTTAGCAAAACACCCCAAGGTTTTTAGTGAGTCGATGGTAGCAGCCATCGCTGCAGGTGAGCAGGCTGGACGGATAGTCGACGTGCTTGAGCGGACAACGCGCATGATGCGCAAGGATCAAAACCTCCGAAGTTCTATTTTGTCATTGCTAATGTATCCTGCGGTACTATGCACGATTACGTTTGCGGTCATTTGCTCCATGCTCTTCTTCGTCTTGCCACAGTTCGCTACCATTTTCAGGGATATGGATCGAGCGGTTCCGCCATTGACTAGCATATTGCTTTCGATCGGTACCGGGGTCCGGGAAAACTGGAGCGTTTTGGCACTGTCCGCGTTCGCTTGTTTGGTGTTTGGCCTTGGTGCTCGGAAACAACCGCGAGTGCAACGGGTCGTTGATCGAGCACTGCTTCACGCTTGGATTATCAAAGACTGCGTACGAGCTCTGCTCACGGGGAGAGTCTTTCGGCTGCTGGGAACGATGCTTGAGAATGGCGTTCCGTTGTTGGAAAGTATTCGATTGTGTCGGAAAGTTACCAAGAACAGGCTTTTTTACGAGATGTTTGAAAACGTCGAACACGCAATATTGCAAGGCGAGGGAATGAGTCAATCGCTTGTGAACGCAACGTTTTTGCCTCCTGGGGCCGCCCACATGATTTCAACTGGTGAACGGACTGGAAAACTTCCGACGGTTTTGCATTCGGTTGGGGAGTACTTTGAGGAGGAAGGGGAACGCCGACTGCGGACGATGGTCAAGATGCTTGAGCCAGGTATCATCATTGGTTTAGGAGGTGTCGTCGCGGTTGTTGTGTTATCGATTATTCTACCTTTGTTAGATGTGACGACTGCTTCAAGATAGTTTGATGGAACGTGCGAGGCCCAGCCTCTCATGAACTCGAGTGCGGGCTAGGGTTATGCACCATGAGTTCGCTTCTATCCTATTTCGATCAAATTCGCCACCAGTGGCTTGCTCCATCCTTTGGTTGGACTGGGATCGAGATCGGCTGCCATGAGATCAAGATGGCACAAGTCCGAAAACTTGGTTCACGCTGGCAGCTTGAAGCCGTTTGGACGGTCGATCATCCGACGCCATACGTCAATCCGAATCACGCTTCTTCGGAGGAATTGTTCGGATGGATTCCGATCGACAAGTTGAAATCCGGTGGGCTGTCGCCAACTTTTGAAAACCTGGTAAGCCTAAAATCGCTGTTCCGAGGTCGCAATTGCGCAGCAACGCTGACCGATGGCATCATTGAGTATCGCGAATTGGATCTTCCGCCCTGTGGGGTGTCCGAATCGCATGCGATGGTCTGCTCAGAGATTGCTCTCGAAAAAGAGTGTGAGTTAGAGGAGCTTCTCACGGAGTGCTGGGATTTACTTCAGACCCGACCTCGTAGTCAGGCTTCTTGCTTTGCCACGGTATCGCTAGAAAAATCCACAGCCCTCCGTTTTGCACGTGACTTAATGAACGCAGGTTTTGAATGTCGGGCCTTGGACGCGGTACCTTGTGCTATGGCTCGTGCGACATCGATGGCGGTCGAAGACGGCGAGCAATCTGTCTTGACAATAGATCTTGGTTATCAACAGGCTACATTGACTTTGGTAAAGCAGGGGCAGCCATTGCTTTCACGAGGGATTCGAAGTCTAGGCCTCGTTTCATGGCTTGAGAGTATTGCGACATCGTTTGGAGTCAGCATGTCAGATGCGCAGACACTGTTGTTTCAATCGACAGGTAACCACGTTGAAAAGTCGTGCGAAAATTTCGAATTTTCGAATCCCTTACAACAAAAACTTGGCAGTTACCTCCAATCATTTACCGTCGAACTCGATCGCACCATTCATTTCGCTAGCCAAGTTTGCCGATCTGCTTCGCCGACCCAAATACTGTTAATGGGACCTGGAACTCGAATCCCAGGTATTGATCAAGCATTGGCGCGTCGAATCGGGCTTCCTGCAAATATTTGGTCTATCGATGTTTCTGAGAATCTTTTCGGAAATCAATGCATCGCTGCGTACGCTATCTCGGCAGCATTATCATCGTTGGCGTTTGAGGCTCAATAATGCATGTCAATTTACTCCCGTCCTCTTTTGTTTGGCGTCGTCTGGCACGAAAACGAATTCGTCAATGGACATTGGGTTTTGGCTGCCTGTTCTTTCTGTTCGTTGTGGCGAACCAACATTTAGTATTAGGGCTTTGGAAGGGCAGATGCGAGTACCATGCGTTGCACTCGTCTATCGAACCCATTTGCGAATTACAGAACCGTCAGGCGGACCTCGCTAACCAATCTGGAGCATTGCTGCAAAAAATCAAACAGCTCAAAGTCGTTGTTTCGCCGGATCGAACCACTTCTTTTTTGGGGCTACTTTCGCAGGGAGTAGGGGCAGACGAAGGAAAAATTCAAATTCGAGAATTTCAAGTCACGGTAACCGAACCGACAAAACAAGATCTCAACCGACCAAAAGCTCCTCAATCTACGAACACGGAAAAATCGACCAAATCAAGCACTGCAGTGGTGCCCGATGGAAGAACTACTGGTATTCAATATCAAATGTCAATGCGGGGGATATCTACGGAAGGAGAGTCGATCAGCAAGCTGGTCGACGAGCTCCAAAAGTCGAGTGTTTTTCCGGAAATCGAACTGCGCTCAACCCAGGAGAGATTCGTCTCAGAGCGAATGATCCAAGAGTTTCAATTGGAAGGCGTGGGCCATGAATAAAGCAAGCGGACGGCTTTTGCGAAATGAGCGCTGGCTACATAGTGGGATGGCTGCCGCGATGGTTTTGTTTTTGTCCGGTGCCTTCGGCTTGAGAAACCATTTTGCACAGTGTGTCGAATCAATCGCCGACGATCGAGCCGAATGCATCAAGCTGTTGAATTCGGAAGCAGAAATTAAAGAAGCGTTTTCGCTTGCCACGGAGGAACACCGTCAGCTTTGCGATGAATATCGATCGATTTTGGATCGCATTCCAAACAGGGTTGTCGATTCTGACGTCATGTCGTTGATTCGTGGTGTTGCTCTCACATCGAACTGTAGCTTGGTGGATTTTCGCCCCACGGCGACTCAAAAGTTGGCGGACTTTCAAACCCGATCTTTTGATCTCCATCTTGAGGGACAATTCACCCACTTGTTTCTGTTTTTCGAAAAGCTGCTATCCTCGCAACTCGTTTACCAAATCTCTCGATTCAAAATCCTAGAATCAAGCGTTCCTGGCGGCTCCTGTCGGATCGACATCGAATTAAAAATCGTGTTCGATCATGTTTGGGCCAAGACGAGGGAATACCAATGAGAAAGCTAAATGCGGCACAAGTCGTCAAACTCTCGCTGATTCCCGTACTGGGTGTGGTTCTCTACCATGTACTGCCGAGTGAACTGATGCCAAGCAAGCAATCTGCCCCAGAACCGTCTGGCAAAAGCGGGGCTCTCGCTGTCACCAAACCAGGCTCGACTTCTGAGACGCTCAATAACGACATCGCTGCTAAGGGCGGACTCGCAACGACCCAATGGCCCAAGTTCAGCTTGCGGCAATTGGAAGGCATCGACCCATTTGATCGACGGAGAATTTTTCCAGAATTGACGCCAACACCCACCTTGGCTGATCCGACTCAGCGCGAAGGGTTTTTGATCTCCACGAACGTTGTTCCAGCTAGGAATCGGCTTGAACCTAGCAAGATCAAGGCTGTATTTCAGTCTCCTTTTGGAAACACTGCGTTGATTGGAGAGCGTATTGTCCGTATCGGAGATCGACTTGAGGATGGTTCCGAAGTGATTTCGATCACACCCGAGGAGCTTATCGTTTCTTCGCCGGGCACCAATTAGATTCCCGATCGATTTCGAGGATGTTCTAACGCCCATGTCCTCCTCGGGAGGCTGCTGAGGGAGTCGTGCTTTCAGCAAACAACATCAGCCGAAGGGCGTTAGCCCGCGTGCGCGATGTGTTTTCCTCCCCCTCGCCCCGTTTCGGGGAGAGGGGGCCGGGGGGTGAGGGGGTAGAATCGCTAGTTACAATACTTTTGTCCAACGATTTGTTCAGACATCCAAAACACGGACCGCAACTAATAATCCAATCAATTCTCAGTACAAAACCCCTCACCCCCAGCCCCTCTCCCCTTAGAGGTAATGCGGTTAAGCATTTCAGGACGGCTGGGGCTTGCCCCACCGTCGGAAGCTTTGGAGTTCTAGATTCACGTCGCCCGATCGCATGCCTCCGGATTCGTCGCATCGCCCTTGGCGGTGCGACGAATCTGGAGGTGTCATTTTCATCACGCGGCCTATTAGAACACCAAAGCGGTGTCCGGTCGGGACGAGCCCGAGCCGGACAAAACGACAAATATCAAAAGTCAATGTCGGCAAAAGTGACTAGCCAAAATTCGCACTTCCCCGACGCGACGATTGAAATGTTGCCCTTTGTTTTCGTTGTTAGAAATGCTTCCCAGCGTTGCCTTAGAGGGGCGAGGGGAGCAAAGTCGAAATGGGGTCACACCGTCGGTTCGTTCGTAAGGCGAAGGGCGAATTTGGGATCACCAGTGGCATAGGCTTCCAGCCTGTGATAACGCCTACCCACAGGCTGGAAGCCTATGCCTCATCGCAAAAACGAAAAAACGGTTGGTACCCGAGGATACCAACCGTTCTTTGTTTATTTTTGCGACTTGGGACTATCTAGCTCTGGTTCGCAACTCGGAGAGACAGATTCCGTGTTGCGAAGGCTCTAGTTCGTCGTGTCGATCGTTGTTGCGAATTAGCAACCGCAAGCTGGTGCTGCATTGCATCCGCAATCAGAAGCTGCTGCACAACCGCTGTTGCATCCGCCGTTGCATCGCAAGCCACGGAGCATACCTCGGAGACGGCCGTTGAACAGACCGTTGCCCGAACCGATTCCGTTGCTTGTTGTTCCGCATGCATTGCATCCGCTGCTTACACCGCTACCGCAGGATACTGTTACTGGGACTTCTTCGCAGATAGTCTTAGCAACGCACTTGGTGTAGGTGTAAGGAACTTGAACTTGTACGCACTTAGCAACTTTGACCGTTGTGCAGCATGGAACTGCTTTGCATACGGTGTAAGGTACTAGTTTGGTGCGGCATTCCTTGACCATTTTGCAGGTCGTGTAGGTGTAAGGAACGCTCTTTTGTTCGCATACCATGCTGCAAGTTGTGTAGCAAACGTCTTTGACTTTTTGCTCGCAAACCATATGGCATGTCTTGTAGCAAACAGTCTTTTGACGGCACTCTGGAACCATCTTGCAAGTTGTGTAGGTGCAAACCTTGGTCTTTGGCTCGCAAACCATTGTGCATGTCTTGTAACATACAGTCTTGGTGCGGCATTCTGGAACCATCTTGCAAGTTGTGTAGGTTACAGTCTTGCTGCGGCACTCTGGAACCAATTTGCAAACGTTATGCGAGACCGTCTTGGTGCGGCACTCAGCAACGCATTTGGTTACAGTGTAAGGAACAACTTTGGTCAAGCACTGTGTTTCGTACTTTACGCAGTTGATTTCCTTGGTTTCGCAGGATGGAACCCAAACCTTCTTGCAAACTGTCTTTGGTGGGCATTGAACGCATTCTACTCGGCAAGCGCCTGGGCAGTAAACGTTCTTGCAGGTCGATGGGTCAAATGACCATGTACCTGGCTCACGAACAGTCTTTCGAACGATTGGACCAGCAACTTCTTCCGAAGTTGTCTGCCAGCTGCCACCGTTGACAGTGATTGTCTTGGTATAGTTGACAGGATTGGTTACTGTGTAGTTTACAGTTCGTTCTTTGGTTTCAGTAACTGGAACCATAACCGTATAGTTGATGACTTGCTCACGGGTTTCCATGACTCGGTTCATCACTGTGTAGTTGACAACCTTTTCGTGCGTTTCACGAACTGGAGTCATCACGGTGTAGTTCACTTCCTTGGAGTGTGTTTCGTACACAGGTCGTTTGACTGTGTAGTTGATCACCTTCTCATGGGTTTCGCGAACTGGAACGCAAACGGTATAGTTGATGACCTTGCTGTGTGTTTCGTACACTGGGCGAGATACGTTGTACGTAACTTGCTTTGTGTGCGTTTCGTAGACAGGTCGTTTGACAGTGTAGTTGCGAACACCAGTGTGTGTTTCGCGAACTGGAACGTTGACCGAGTAGGAAACTTCCTTTTGGAGAGTTTCTCGCTCGTATCGAACGCTGTTTACCGTCTTGTCTTCGTATACGACTTGGTTAACGGTTTTCATACCGGTAACTGTTTCTGGTTCGTAGACGGTCTTCTTGACGGTTTTCATTACGGTGTATGTCGAAGGACCACAGGAGTCAACAACATTACATCCGCAGTTTTCGTAGCTGATCGCGCCGTTATAAGCAGCTTGAACAGCACCAGCATTGAAAGCAGCCATCATTGCTGCAATCGCTGGAAGAGCCAATAATTTCTTCATTCTCATTCTCCCTTGAACGTTTGCAAAACCACGCAGGACACTAGTATCAGACGGGACGATGCTTTGCGGCTCGCCACTCCGTTATTGTTCGTTCTGTAGTTTCGATTGCCCAAAGAGTCCGGCTGCTCCGCAAAGGGCTGCCAACAAATATGCTCTGGTCGATCCCGTCCATGGACGCCCTCACATCGCATTCTTCTCTCACGTCTAGTTGCGGCTCTACGTGAATGAAGTTCTGCGTGCTCGGAGCGACTCGTCCGCTCGAACTCTTTTCGAGGGCGTTCTTGACGAGACCGGAGCAACCAGCCCCTGGGTGGAACTGGACTCTTCGTGCTGGGAAACTACTTCCCGACAGGCGACTTAGATCGACTGGTCAAGAAGCATTGACCAGGAAAAATGAACAGGTAGGGTAATTTAGATGGCGTATGCCAAAATGACCTACGTTGGCTAATGACTTTAACGATTAGTCCGGTTGGAATCGTTTCGTTCAAGTCAAAAAAGATGTGGTGACCACTTTGTTTTGCAGTGGTTCGAATATCGTTTAACAGTTAGCCGTAGGCGTACTGGCACTGCCCCCAGTACGCCTTCGGCTGACTGTTAAACGATTGAGTCAATTGCCGATCGGCAAAAAAGTAAGCTGCAAACGAAAACAGGGGACCCATTGGTCCCCTGCTTGTTCAAATTTCTCTTCTACTATCCGGCTACTTACCCCAGCTGGTCGAGCAGTTTATCGAATGCAATCGAAAGCTTCTCATCGGTATCGTAGTTCCCTTGTGCAATCGCTTCTCTCAAGCTTGCAACTTTGTCGGCTCGAAAGACTTCGCCTGAGGATTGCGCATTGGAAACGCTGAGCGCTTCAGGGGATAGATCAAGCTGATCGACGGGGCTCGTCAATTCAGGTGTCTGCGCGGCGGTGGATGCCGCAGGAGCATTGCTCCGTCCAGCAGATTTTGCAGCGTCAACTCCAGCGAGCGAAAAATTTCCGGAAATTTGCATTTGTGTCTTCTTCCCTGTTTGATAAGGACTCTTGGCCCGATCGACTGATCGAGATTACATGGACTGCTACCGTGCTGACAAGACGAGAATCTAATTCTCGTGCCCGATCCCTTTTTCCAACGCAGTCCGTGTCGCAGAAAAGACCATCCGAATCCATCAGGTCAAAGCGACTTTGCGAAGACGCTGCTTTCGAGCGAAAGCATACCTGTTTATCGGACGACTTATCCAACCAGACCAGCGAATCCTATCCCCTTACTTGTGTGATGAATAGCCAAGCCGCAGTGTCTAGATCGATTTTGCGGTTTGACAAAACGTGATGGTTCTCTCCGGTTGCACTGCTGCAACCCTCCAAACCTCAAAGCAACAACCATGCCAAAGCAGATCTCCCTTTCGGTAATCGCCCGACACACGCTTTATATCCCCCAGCATACCAAAAGAGCAAGTCAAAACGAGAGATCTACAATTGCCATCATTCAAGCTCGCAAGAAATTTTTGTTGCTCTTACAACGGACATCCACGTTTTTTCAAGTAACTTCAAAATCCACAATCAAAAAGTCAGAATCGCGATTGACCCAAGGCGATGGTCGGGTCTATCTTACCGCCGTCGCAGTGATGAACAGCGACCTCCGAGCGATCCAAATCGCTTCCAAACTAAGTCCGATCTTTCAAAACAAAAAATCAAATCCACCGCGTTGGATTTGCGTTCCAGTAGATAGCAATGCTTTTCGATTGGAGTGTGAATCACGTTGAGGCATTAGCACACGGATGTGCAACTGCCAAACGATAGACAAAGTGGATTCATGCGGGTGATGCACACGGATGTTGTTATTGCCCGCTCGAAACCATGCTCCCGGAAATGTAGCTCTTGTCCTCAGCCCCCCTAGGACTCGTTCACTTCCGGGAGCTTTTTTTATGCGCTATGCCGACAACCAGTTCTAGCTCCTGCCGAACCGGTGCATCGTTGGCTCGGCAGGAGCCTCGCCCTCCCAAACTATGAACTCGTTGGCGTACCAGCTTTAGCCGGCTGAAGCCGGTACACCAACGGGTATGCTATTCCTCGTCCATCGCAACCGACGCAACGATCCGCTCGAGATACTCGTCAAGAATGTCGGTCCCTGTTCGAATCGTCAGCTCAACATCTAGGCTCCAAAGTTCATGTTGTCCAATTCGGATCGAATCAATCTTTGCTAAGTCCTTTCCGGAACAAATAATCGCGTCACACTTGACATCGCATTCGCTTGCTTGTTTGCTCAAAAGTTGAATGTCCTGCGCTGAGTAATTGTGGTGGTCTGGAAAAGTCGTATTTCCTACCACATTTGCTCCGCATGTTCGCAACGTCTGCAAGAAACCCTGTGGATTTCCCAAACCGCAAGTTCCCAGGACGTTCTTTCCGCAGAGCCAATTGATATCCCGCGTTTCCCCGTTCGAATTCCGAAGTCGCACTGGCTTGTGCTCGGACTCCAACCACGCCGCTTTCGGATTGTAGCGTTGAACTCGGGTTCGAATTTCCGCTAGCTTTTGCGGCTCCACTTGATCCGCACGCGTTGCCATTACAATGTCCGCTCGTCGCAGCGATCGGAGCGGTTCACGCAAGAGGCCCCGAGGCAACAAATAACCGAAGCCGAACGGTTCCCTCGCGTCCAAGAGAACAATTTCTAGATCTCGATGGATTTTCCGATGTTGGAATCCGTCATCCAGCAAAAGCAATTGCATTCCTAACTCTTCCGTCGCGATTTGCGCTGATGAAAGCCGATCGGGTTTTTGCAAATGGGGAACGTCAGGCAATAGGACCTCTAGTTCTTTCGCCTCATCATTCCGACCATCAATTCCGGCTCCAAACCCGCGGGACAAAATTCCGACCCGAATGTTTCGATCTCGAAACCACCTGGCCAACATTGCAACCGCGGGGGTCTTTCCCGTGCCACCAGCGGTAAGATTGCCTACGGAAACCACTGGGACTGTGGTTTTGGCCACCTTTTTCCAGCGACGATCGTACGCTAAGTTTCGGCCCCAAATCACGGCGGAATAGGGTTGGCTCAAACACCATAATCCAGCTCGCATTAAAATCGAGGTCAAGGAGTTGGAGCGGCCTGACAATAGTTCTTCTACGCGTCGCATGCACCGATTGTCGTAACTGGAAGTGTGAATTCACGGAAAGAGTCGTTCTTTTCCGGACGCTGGACAGCACATCATACGCGATTCTAAGATTCGAAACATGAGCCCCAACCCTGCGCAATGCTATTTTTGGGAAACGCGTTGCGTAAGTGAGAAAATCCAGGGGGGCTCCTCGCTAACATGGTCCTCGCTAACGCGTCGGGGGTAGTGTGGAATGCTCTAGCATCCATTTTGAAGGAATTCTAATCTTGAAATGCCGTCGACTTCAGCCACCACTTCACATTCTCGCTCGCATTCCCTTGAGTTTTCACGATGCATAAATCTAGCTTTTGGAAGAGAACAACCGGGTTAGGATGTTGCCTGGGATTTTTGACTTTTCTATCGATGCAAACGACTCCCAGCTGGAGTCAAGGGGACGGAAACGGACAGGGACAACCACCAGCTCCGCCAATCCATCAACAAATGATGTCGGCAAACCGAGCAATCGCTCCGGCCCAAGTGGCGTCGGCTGGCAGTTCCATGATGGCTAGCGTTATCCTTTCCAACGGAATTCAGCAACTGGCAGTTGTCGACCATGCCAAATCCACGATCGCCGTCTATCATATTGAGCCCAACACCGGCGACATTCAGTTAAAAAGCGTTCGCCGAATTGACGCCGATTTCGCGCTCGAAGAATTCAATTTGAGCGAACCGACCCCCAGCACGATTCGCAAGAATGTTCGATAGATTCGACGAAGCACCGATTTCCAGACTGATCGGATTCAATGTCATCCCCGCAACCGATGAAGACAAAGAAGTGGGAAAAGCCATCGTCGAACTTGAAATCGACGACAGACTAAACAACCCGATGGGCAGGGTTCATGGCGGCGTACTGGCTGCCCTTTCGGACGCGGCCATGGGAATTGCGTTTGGTCGCACTCTAGATCCCGGCCAAGACTTTTCCACGATTGACCTTCACATCCATTTTATGCGTCCCGTCCGCGGAAAAAAGCTAGTCGCACGTGGCGAAATGATTCAACGCGGTCTTCGGATTGGGTTCGTGCGATGCGTCATCACCGACGACCGTGGGAAAGAAGTTGCAAGCAGCTCGTGCAGTTGCACCGTTTTGGAAAAGATGTAGGTTCTTTTGTCTTTGCTCGCTTCGCCCCGTCAAGGGAAACGCTGTGAAGCATCCTGTAGCGAAACTCGTCAAGAGTTTCGGTCGACTAGGCGATGCAGCCGAAAGTCTTGACGACTTTCGCTACGCAATTCTCCCATATAGCTACTCTCCCAGCTTCTTCTGCAAAACCTCAAGTGCTTTTTCCAATTGCGGGTCTTCTTTCAAAGTCGGGTCCAAATTCTCTTGAACCCCTAATTCCCCAGTCGTTTCTGCTTTCAAAACCGATGCAGGTCTTGGCCGACCAAGTCCATTTTCCATCGGGTCGGCTCGTTTGCGCATGCGTTCGATCGCCTTCATGAAAGCTTCTTCGCTGAGTTTGACCAAGCACCCTTCGTCCGGTGATACCCCCCAAACATCCTCTGGTTTCGCCGACTTTTCTCGATGAATGAGTCTTCCGCTCGGTGGATAATAGTAAGCGGTGGTCATTCGCATCGCAGCCAAACCACCGTCCAGTGGTATGACGTTTTGAACACTTCCTTTACCAAAGGATCGATTGCCGACAATAGTGGCACGACACCGATCTTGCAAGCAGCCCGCCACCACTTCGCTTGCGCTTGCCGAATGTTCATTGATTAGCACAACGATAGGAACCTTGTTTGAGATCGAGGTACCCGCCTTGGCGGTGTAACGTTGATCAATTCGATTGTCGCGTCCTCGTGTACTTACGATATCGCCGTCATCCAAGAACATATCGCAAATTTCTTTGGCCGAGACGAGCAGGCCGCCTGTGTTGTCTCGTAAGTCGATAATCAGACCCTTGCATTGGTCACGAACCGACGTAAGTCCGGCCTTCAGTTCATCTGTCGTTTTTTCACCGAACAAGTCCAGTCGCATGTAAGCGAGCCGAGGATCTGCCTCCATCGAAAAGTCCCAAGATCCGTCCATTTTTCTTCGATCACCTAGAACAGACTCGACTTCGATTTTGGCCCGAATAATTTTCACTTGCTTCGGTTCTAGCTCACCTTCTCGTTCGATCTTGAGCGAAACCGACGTCCCACCTTTTCCTCGAAGCTTTTGCGAGACCGTTTCGACCTGGGATTTCTCGGAGTCCACTCCATCGATTTCCAAAATGACATCGCCAGGTTTAAGGCCAGCTTTGTAGGCAGGCGAATTGAACAGGGCGGAAACGATGGTCAATCTATCGCGACGCGGTGGTCCGTCGAGACTCACTCCCAATCCGCCAAACTCCTGGTCAAAAACTGCCTGGAACGGCTTCAGCGACTCGCTAGGAATATAGCTTGAGTACGGGTCCAACGACTCAATCATTCCCTTCATCGCAGCTTCGTACAGTTTCTCCTTGTCCGGCTTTCGGACATATTCTCGGTCGATGATCTCCATCGCGAAGGCAAGATCGCCAAGGTTGCGAATCCGCTGTGCATTGCCGTAGCAGAATAGACATGCGATGAACAGAATCATCAAAAGTCGTAGGTTTTTGGTGGTCATGTTGTTCGCCCAATGTCATTTAGAAGTGGGTTAGGGGCAGATTCGATAAATTTCACCCTCCCGGAGGGAGGATCGGCCAGAGGCCGGGGAGGGTGAAGTGGCTTGCACAATTGCTTCTGGCAATTCACCCTCCCCTCGCTACGCTCGACCCTCCCAGAGGGAGAGTGACTAGTGCCGCGTGGCAATTTCGTTGGAAAACCACATTCTACAGGAGTTCGGAGGAAACGTTGGAGGTACAATTAAGTCGTCCACAACCATTTCACGTACTTCCACGCAAATCTTATGCCTGCCTGCCACGTTTTGACCGCTGTCCTGGTCATCTCCAGTCTTTTCTTGTGCCAACGAGCTCTGTCGGACCACCCTCAGACGGAACCTGGGCATTCCGTCCACGCTGAGGCCTTTAACGATGGGCCAAGACAGGCTGCCTATTTGATGAGCGGAATGGGCAACGTTCATTGGGAGATCTCCACCAAGAACCCAATGGCTCAACGATTCTTTGATCAGGGCATCGTTCAGCTTCACGGGTTCTGGTATTTCGAAGCCGAACGTTCGTTCCGCCAGGCTGCTGCGTTCGACCCTGATTGCGCCATGCTTTATTGGGGCATGGCTCGAGCGAACATCGAAAACCCTTGGCGCTCCAAGGGCTTCAGCGAACAAGCGATGAAGAAAATCGCCAATTCGCCTGACAAAGAAAAACGACTCGTCGAAGCCTGGAACAAACGAGTCAAAGATACCAAGGCGGATCCGGTTTCCGAAGACGACGGAAAAGCGAAAACACCAGCCGAAAAGAAAGCTGCAGCCAAAGCCAAAAAACGCGAAAACGACGAGGAACGAAAAGACAAAAAAGAACGCCTCAAACAGTACGCTCAAGACCTTGAAGCCATAGCTTGCGATTATCCAGACGACATCGAAATCAAAGCCATGTTGGTTTTGCAGTACTGGCAAAATAACGGCTCCGGCATCGAAATCCAAAGCCACTTTGCGATCAACTCGATCATGTCGGACATCTTTCACGCCAACCCAAGGCACCCTGCTCACCACTTCCGTATCCACCTTTGGGACTACCGGAAAGAAAAGCTAGCAATCGAAGCTGCAGCCAAATGCGGTCCTAGCGCACCTGGTATCGCTCACATGTGGCACATGCCTGGGCATACTTATTCGCGACTCCATCGCTACGCTGATGCCGCTTGGCAACAAGAAGCTTCGGCACGCGTGGACCACGCCCACATGATGCGCGATCAAGTTATGCCGGATCAAATCCACAACTATGCCCACAACAACGAATGGCTCATACGTGATTTAATGTTGATCGGGCGTGTCAAGGAAGCAGTCGACCTTGCCAAAAACATGATCGAACTACCTCGGCACCCAAAGTACAACGTTATGTCCGGCCGAGGCAGCGCTTCCTTGGGTCGAGAACGCTTATTGGGAGTCTTGACGACGTACCGTCTTTGGCCAGAACTTATCGAGCTTTCGAACTCGGCTTACTTGGAGCCAACCGAAGACGAACTGAAACAGGACGAACGAAAAGCTTGGATGGCAATCGCTTATTCTCAAGTCGATGACAAACCCCGACTGCAGAAAATTCAAGGTGAATTCACTAGCTTGCTCGAAACCTTGCAAACCAAAGCCAGTGAAGGCCGGAATAGCTTGGAATTGTTGGCTGAAAAAGAGGACAAAGACAAAAAAGAGGACAAGGACAAAAAGAAGGGTTCTGTTAGACCTCCAAAATTACTTGAGCCATTCGAACTAAGCCTTGATCCGTTCGGAGAGGAGGACGATCCGAGTTTACCCAAGATGCCGAGCAAGGACATTGATGATTCCAAAGCGAAAGATTGGTCGGACGAACGCAAGGAAAAGGCGAGCGATCAAGCGGAACTCGAGTATCGAATTGCGAAGCTCAAGCAGCTTCAATTCGCAGTGGAAGCCTACGTCGCTGCAAGCCAAGGAAACTACCGAAAAGCGCTGGACCTATCTCATCAATGCCGCCCCGTGATCAACTCCATGACGCGCATCGAGTGGCTTTCTCATGCGGGTTACGCAAAGAAGGCTCTCGATCGCATTAAGAAGCGCATCGAAGACGGCCCAGGAGAGATGCTGCCGCTGGCCACCGGGCTCTGGATCGCTTCCCAAAACAATCGAGATGACGAAGAAGTAAAAACGCTAGCTAAGCAATGGTTGTCGGCATTGTCACCCATCGCAGCAACGGCGGACTCCGCTTTGCCAATGCTCGATCGAATTCTTCCCGCCGTCGATTGGATGGGCGAAAAAGAAAAATGGCGTGTGCCAAGTCCAGCTCCCACAGACGTTGGCGATAGTCCTACTCTTGACTCGCTGGGGCCTTTTCGATGGACCCCATCCTTGGCACCGGTTTGGTCAGCTACCGATTCCGATGGGGAAACTCGATCGACGAAGCAGTTTGGCAAACGTCCCCTGGTTATAATATTTTACCTTGGCTTTGGTTGCCTGCATTGTGCGGAACAGCTCAAAGAGTTTTCACCGATGGTCGAGCAATTTCAGGCTGCGGGGATCGATGTCGCGGCCATGAGCACCGAGACTTTGCCGCAACTTCAAGCTGGGTTGCGGAAGTACAGTGGCGACATGCGAATCCCTTTGATGGCGAACCCGGAAGGGGACATTTTCAAGGCGTTCCGCTGCTTCGACGATTTCGAAGGCGTTCCGCTTCATGGGACTTTTTTGATCGATACCAACGGCAGAATTCGCTGGCAAGACATCGGCCACAAGCCGTTTATGGATCCAAAATTCCTTCTTGAGGAATCAACTCGACTTCTTCGTTTGCCGTAGTAGCCATCATCGTGCATTCTCTCCTTTAAACTCATTGGTAGCGAAACTCGTCAAGAGTTTCGGTTGAACAAGCAATTTTGCCGAAAGTCTTGACGACTTTCGCTACACTTGTCTACTTGCCCGTTGGACGCTTGGGAACATGCACCGATGAGTGTATATTAGGCGTTGAACACTCCTGCCAGTCATTTGGAGCGTTTTGAACACCTTTTCCAACCAATACCGGGCGTTTTCGATGTCGGAATCCACTGTTGCCACCCCGCTCCCAGCCATTACTAAGCAACTCTACATTGAGACCGTCGGCTGCCAGATGAATGTCCTCGACAGTGAAATGGTCGTGGCAGCACTCCGCAAATCTGGGTACGGCATAACCAAGAACGCGGAGGATGCCGACGCCATCCTCTTCAACACTTGCTCGGTCCGCGAACATGCCGAAGAAAAAGCCTACAACAATCTCTTCCACCTGAAACAGCTTAAGCTAGCAAATCCCGAGAAGATTATCGGTGTTATGGGCTGTATGGCCCAGAAAGATCAAAAGGCAATCTTTGATCGCGTACCGTTCGTGGACTTGGTCGTCGGACCAGGGCAACTTCATCGTATCCCTGAACTGATAGCAAACGCTCAAGCGGGCGAAAAACAGCAGCTCGCCGTGAGCCTTTCTCGACGCGATGGAACGGTCGAAGACATCAAGCGGTCGCACGAGACCTTCGATCCGTTGCGCGATCCGGAAATGAGGCCCACCCCGTTCCAAGCCTATCTTCGTATCCAAATTGGCTGCGACAAGTTTTGTACGTACTGCATTGTTCCGATGACACGCGGCCCCGAACAAGGTCGTGCGCCAGACCAAATCATCGCGGAAGCGAGAGTGTTGGCTGATCAAGGTTGCAAAGAAATTGTCTTACTGGGGCAAACGGTGAATTCCTATCGCTACGTCCAAGGGGACAAAACAACGCGTCTCTCCGACCTGCTTCGCTCCCTGCATACCATCGATGGGATCGAACGCATCAAGTTTGTGACAAACTACCCAAAGGATATGACTCGGGAACTCTTGGAAACCGTTCGCGATTTGCCCAAGTGCTCGCCCTATCTACACGTCCCAGCGCAAAGCGGAAGCGACAACGTTCTGAAGCGTATGAAGCGAGGATATACAACCGCCGACTACTACGCGATGATGGATCGGATCAACGAGATCATTCCAAACGCAGCTGTCTCGAGCGACTTCATCGTGGGCTTCTGCGGCGAAACCGAGGAAGAGTTCCAGATGACAGTTGACCTCGTTCGTCGTTGCCGATTCAAGAACAGTTTCATCTTCCAGTACAGTGTTCGACCAGGAACCAAGGGGGCTGAAATTTACGAAGATGATATTCCCGAGGAAGTCAAGCACCGTCGCAATCAGGAGTTGCTCGAGGTACAAAATCAAATTTGCTTAGAGGAGAACATGAAGTTCCTTGGCAAGACGGTTCCTATTTTGGTCGAAGGGCCGAGCAAATGGTCGGTACGAAAATTACAGACTGGCGATTTGCGACAAATGACAGGTCGCACGCATTGCGATCGCATCGTGGTCTGGGAGGGAAATGTCCGACAAGCAGGACAGATCTTGCCGGTGCATATAGACGACGTTTTTGCCTTCACGTTGTTCGGAACGGTAGAGACAAAAGAGATTGTCCCTGAACTCGTCCAGATGCGGCTCTAGATAGCATTTGAATCGCTTAGCCAGTGACCTTCGCGACTCAGTATCTATTGCGAAGGTGTATGTCTTCTTTTGGTAACCCGACGCGTAAGCGAGGATTCACTCGTTCCCGGGCTCCGCCTGGGAACGATATTCATTGCCCGGAGGGCGGCATATCCCTGCCGGTGGCGTGAGCCACCGGACTTGAGTAATCAACTGTATTGAGCCCGGAGGGCGGCACACTTCCGAGCAAATGGATGTGCCGCCCTCCGGGCTCTTCATTGGAAGGCCCGTCGACCGGTGGCTTATGCCACCGGCAGGGATGTTTCGCCCTCCGGGCTGTCAGAAACCGGGCTGTCAGACTTTCAAACGCATGCGATTGGAAGCCACAAGACGTTACGACTAAGTTGTCGTTAGACTTACTTGTCGTTCAGTATCACATTCACGTTATCGATAAAGAACTCGGACACGGATGACTTGCCAAACAGACCTGGGCTACCGATCGTATTCGGCAGAAGGTCTTCAGCCTCGATGGTCCATGCCTCAGGTTCGGCTTCCGCTGTCTTCCAGACCTTGCCTTTGAGGATGGCTTTGCCATCTTTGTTCTCGCTTCGGAATTTCAACGTGTACCAAGTCTTTGCCTGCCACTCAAACGGAATCGTTTTGGCGAATCGTTGTTCGAGCAGAGAAGCCCAGGACCGAATCTGGAGTTTTTGAGAACCTTCAAGCGACAGAGTGTAGCGTTGGTTCACCACGCCCATATCCGGCAGATTCTCGGTAGGAACGGTATCCTTTTCTCCGCTCGCGTAAACCTCAGCCGTGATGGTGTAGTCATGCTCGCTTGGCTTTCCCAAGAAGGCTTGGCTGCGCGTTCCCTTTGGAATCGTGCTAATCTTCACGAGCCCATTTCCGCCGGTTGGCAGTTCCATTGGCTTGTGTCGGTAAGCAGCACCGATCCAGAATAGCGGTACCTTCTTATCTTCAAAATCATATTTCCAAGGCAGAGAAGGAATGACACGGGCTCGAGCAATACTCTTCAATTCGCCAGAAGTTGCAGTAAGGATAACACCAGCGCCGGTCGAATCTGCGGGTGCTGCATAGGTCATGTCCGTTACTTCTCCGCCTCCTTCGACGACGATTTTCGCGTCTGTCAAGTTCTTGAGATAACGTCCGGCGGCATTGTAAGCTCGAACCTGCATTTTGGCTTTCTGGCCAGGCGAAAGCAACATTTCGACAGGGCAGACTTGGATATGGGCAACGGTCTTGTCGTCGGTTGTTACTTCGATTGCCATTTTGGGCATCGGGTCGGCAGCGACTTTGACTTCCTTTGCACCGATGCAATAAAGCGCCTTGTTGGTTGGCAAATACAGTCGGCCATTTGCGATCGCAAACGAACCGAAAACTTCGCCGTCCTTGAGCCGTGTATTGCCTAATACTTCGATGCTGCTTTCGGTGGGTTTGAGCGTGTAGATCTTACCGCTGTTTTCACCTATGTAGATTTTGCCCTCGGAGACAACGGGGGAACCAAACATAATGTTCCCGAGTTTCTTCTCGACCTCGATTGCGCCGGTTTTCGCATTGATTCCATATACGATACCGCTGTCTTCTGTGAAGTAGACACGTTCGCCAATTTTGACCGGCGAGCTACGTCCTATTGCTTTGCCAGGGACCTTCCAAAGAAGTTTGCTTTCTGGAATATCGCCGGTCGTGTTGCCGTCGAAAGCGAAGATCCCACCGAGGATCGTTCTATCTGTTTCGTTTTGTTCCCCGTGGGCACAATAGACAATTCCGTCTTCGACGATCGGGGAGGAGTTAATCCCGCGGGGCGATGCCTGGTATTTCCAAATCACCTTGCCGGTTCTGGGCTGTAGAGCGTAAACCGCACCGTCAGCCGCACCGAAAACCATGGCCGCTTGTCCGTTGAGAACGGTGTAAATGGGTGTGCTGTAGGTGGTGTCTTCAGGACGTGGACGAGTCGTCATGGTCCAGACCGGTGCTCCGGTGACCTTGTCCATCGCGATTATCCGGTGCGCGGGAACAGCGGTATCTCCCCAGCCGGTCGTAACTCCGGAAATAATCATCAAGTCTTCGAAGATGGTTGGGAAGTTTGTTCGTCCACCGTACGTGGAAAGCATCCCATACTGTTCGAGCATGGACTTTTCCCAGACGATTTTGCCGGTTTTGCCTTCCATGCATTGCAGCGTGCATCCAGCGCCGAGCATATAAACGTTGTCTGTTTCTGGGTCGCCGATGAGACTAGCCCAGCCAATTCGCTCGGAGGGGAAGTCGGACAAGAAGACGTTGTGGATGCTTTCCCAGATCAATTCCCCGGATTCTGCATCCACGCAAACCGTCTTTTCCGCTTCCTTGGTGGTTTCTGGCTCGGAACGGCAAATGGTGTACAGCCGTCCATTCATCACAATGGGGGTCGCGCGAGTAGCGAAGGCTTCCTTTCGCCAAAGCTGGTTCTCGCCATTGACCTTGAATGAGTCGGGCAGCCCCTTTTCGAGGGAATGGCCATTTTGAAGCGGGCCGCGCCAGTGGACCCAATCGGTCGGCTTTCCTTTGTTCCCCGTAGAACTTGCGTCCTTGGCATCATCGGCATAGCCAATTCCGCTCGCCAGACACAACGAAGCGACGATTGCGTTGGAACCTAGAAACAATTGGCGAAGTCGCCGTACGGTTTTTGGTGGAACAGTCATTGCAGCTATTTTGTTTTGAGGGTGGGATACAAAGGTGTGGACCCTCAATATACCAAAAATCCGATCCACGTAGAACAGGCTGCGCATCGACTGGACTCAGTCGACGCGACTATCCCGACCTTCTAACCACGAAACACACGAATCACACGAAATTCAGTTGGAGTCAACCAATTTATTATACGGCAGGGTGAGGCTCCTGCCGAACCGTGGCGTGCGGCAGAATGAAATCTGCCTTAGCACGACGCGCAAGCTAGTGAATCTACTACCCAATTCACTAGCTTGCGCGTCGTGCTAGGTACATTAGTAGCCGCCGCCAAATGGACTTGGCATCGCGAAGAAAATGGGAGCGGAAAGAGTGAGGCTCCGCCCATTCTCACTTTTCGTGTCGTTCGCGTGTTTCGTGGTTGCAGTCAATCCAACCAAATTTTCTCTCCCAATCGATTGTGAAACGTGGAACTGCTATTTGCGCAACGAACGGAAATTTCGTATTGTCGAACCAGAATCCCCCAAATTAACATTTCCATCACATATCGAACTTCAAAATGGCCCGTGTTTTTTGCATAGCAAATCAGAAAGGTGGCGTTGGCAAGACCACGACGGCAATCAATCTGGCCTCCGCTATGGCAAAATCCTCGAATCGAACGCTCGTTGTCGACCTGGATCCGCAATGCAATGCCACCAGCGGCCTTGGTCATGAGCCGTCCGAACGACATCCGCTCTTGATCGATTCCCCTATCCGGGAAAGCATTCTTGAGACATCCCAGCCGAATCTCTTTCTGATGCCAGGTTGCCGTTCCTTTCAGGACGTGGACAAACTGGAAAACGGCGAGCTCACTCAAGGGGACTTGCTCAAACAACACCTCGAGGCAGGCATGGGCGGGTTCGACACGGTCTTCATCGATTGTCCTCCGTCGCTCGGGGAACTTACGCAAGCGGCTCTTGCGTCAAGCACGGAAGTTCTCATGCCAATCCAATGCGAATACTACGCAATGGAAGGGCTCACTCAAATGATCCACGTCATTCGCGACGTGATGCAGAAACACCCAGGCAGGCTAACCTTCGGCGGAATCCTGCTGACGATGTACGACCCTCGATTTGAACTGACACATGAAGTGGACAACGAAGTCAGGGAGTTTTTCGGAGATATTGTTTTTGATACCGTAATCCCACGCGATATCGCGATTAGCGAGGCGCCCAGCTATGGGCAAAGCGTCTTGGCCTATTCGCCGCGTTCTCGTGGGGCACGGGCATACATTGAACTTTGCATGGAGGTATTGGAACGTGACTAAAGATAGACGACTTGGACGTGGTTTGGCCGCACTTCTCGGAACACAAGTGGAGGACGGCGCAGCCCCAAATCAGCAACCCCTGGGGCCTGCTGCCGGGATGACCAGCGGTTTCGCAATGCCATCGCCTGAACCTATGCCCACCCGCGATAACGCTGCGATTCGAAATGAAGCCATTCGATCGATGGCAAATGATGCCCACGCAAGGATGACCCCGAATCGATCAGGGCTCTCCCCAATTACGATCCCCATGGCACCAGTAGAATCGTCGAGCGCGGGAACCCCGACAACGCTCGATATCGAAACCAGCCTGATCGACGCTAATCCGTTCCAGCCACGCCGCCAGTTCAACCCCTCCGAACTCGAGTCGCTGGCCGAATCCCTCAAAGAACACAAACAACTTCAGCCGATCCTGGTCCGTCGCGTCGGCCAACGGTACCAACTCATCAGCGGTGAACGCCGGTTGCGAGCCACGGTTCTTGCTGGTTTGTCGACCATCCGCGCTGAAGTTCGACAAGCGGACGACCGGCTGGTTGCCGAGCTCGCAATCATCGAAAACCTGCAACGCAAGGACCTCAACGCCATTGAAAAAGCCCTTTCGTTCAAGCGATACATCACCGAGCACAAATGCACCCAGGACGAACTAGCCCAGCGGCTCAAGATCGATCGAAGCACCATCGCCAACATGATGCGGTTGCTAGAGCTACCCGATTCGATCACCGATGCGGTTCAACGCGACGAAGTTTCGGCCGGTCATGCCAAGGCTCTATTGAGTTTGGGTAGCATCAAGGAGCAAGTCAGCTTCCTCAAGAAGATACGCGAAGAGGGCTGGAGCGTCCGCGAAACCGAAGCCAGAGTTGCAGAAGCCATCGCAGCCGCAGCCGATTCGGACGACGGTGTATTGGGTGTCATCCCTCGCCGCAAGGCCTCGAAATCGGATCAACTCGCCTCGCTGGAAAACGACATCAAGATGTACCTTGGAACGCGCGTTGACATCAGCCAAACCAGCCGAGGTCGTGGACGCATTACCATCCACTTCACCAGCATCGAAGAATTCGATCGTCTCAAGCAAGTGCTATCCAACGAACAAAAGCGCAAGGCAGCGTAAACGAATTCGATGATCAGCGAACTTCAACTGAGATGGGCTTTGTGGGCAATCGTAGTTTTCATAACACTGCGATGCCTCCTTTCGATGTCGACCTTGCTGCGAGATCGATTGCAAGAACTATTGGTGGCTCACGTCAAACGGGCACAAATTGAAGGCCAAAAGAAGCGTCGTATCTTTGAGCTACGAGAAAAGATTCGGGACAAGAAAGCCAAAGCGGCGGCAGACGCAGCCATGGCCGTCGAGAAAGTTGCGCTCGACAAAAAGGGTGCCGAGAGAAGCAGTTCAGAGAAAAAGGCCGCGTAGCAAAGCACATCGCCGTGTATTCCGACATTGACTTTTAATATTTTTCGTTTTGTCCGGCTCGGGCTTGACGCGACGAACAATGGCGCAGCCCCCCCCGGTTAGCGGGGGGAAGGAGAAAAGGGTTTGGGGGTACCTTATATACAATTCGGATTTCATCCACGTGAACTTCAATTTGCTTTACCAGG
>JANPHB010000182.1:0-55633 GCA_031424235.1 Pirellula sp. | reverse complement strand
CAAAGCGGAGCGGAAGCAGTACGACCGAGCAAAACGCCTGCTGGATGCGAAAGCAAAGCGCGCTCGCCAAACGTAGCCCTCACCATGCGGCCCCCCGCGCCGCTACGCAAAATCACACTGGTTGTCGTGAACGCTTACGTTCTTTGGCACTACCGTACGGACGTCTCGTTGTCGTCCCGGCACGAATGGCGTATTCAAGCTCATTTGCGGTTGGTAAGCGATAGCCCTCTAGGTCAAGATAGTTTTCTTTGATGGAAGCGGAATTACCTACGACGCTGTAGCACTGTTGTCCTTCAGCAATTCCCTCTACTGTGCTTAACCAATTGCAATATCGAGCCGCCTCATACCAATTGCATCGTACAGCGGGCAAACTAGGCAATCGAGATTCCGAAGCCGGTCCGCGACCATTTGCGTCAAAATTCATTATCTGTTCATAAGTAACATGAGTGTTGGAGATCGCAAACGATCGGTCAATTCTCCGTTTGCGTTTTTGTTCCAATTCATTGCCAACAAACCAATGGTCCCCTGCGTTGGTACCGGCGGCAAACTCTATTGACCCACTGAAAACCAGCATGCAATGTTTTTCAGAAGTAGGATACCATTTGGTAGTTTCTTGCGTTGAACCACTTTGGACTGTCGACTGTTCCTCTGCTTTTATCTGTAGCGGTATCCGCCTTTCACTTGAACTTGCCAACGATCGGTTGAATGTCGATAACCATTCGAACTCACTGAACTGTTTTAGCGCCCATTCGCAGGCCGAATGAATTCCGCCGTCTTGGTCGATTTCGTAGTTTCGTTTCAGCCACTCAGTAATTGCCCGTCTCTCATCTTCCGAAAATCCTTCGATCGGATACTCACCTAGCGCGAGTATCAGCGCTTGACGTATGCCATCGTCGGTCTCGCGCCCAAGCTGATTCCACAAGAGATTTGGATCAACACCCGTAGGAACTGTTTTATGAATGATCCAACTGCGCACACGAGGATCCGGACTGCGTCGCAAACTAGGCAATACTTCTTCTAGCCTTCCCAGTTGAATCAACGCAATCGCCACATTGGACTGAACGCGTCCAAGTGCTTCCAGGTCCGCATCCTGGACTACAGGACGATGCCAAACGGATGAAACCAGCTCTTGATCGCCAGCTACCACCGTTTGAATCGATGCGGTACGAAAGCCTTCCGCCATTAGTTGATTTGCCTGTTGGCCGTGCTCCAATGGATGAAGTCCGTGAAGTTCCCGAGATTCCATCAGCGGATTATGTAACCACACTCCCGCATATGCTTGCAAGTGTGGCTCCAACACATTCTGAAAGTCCCGCGCACTTTGAAAGGACTCCCAATCAGGGTCGGCGAGCACCTGACTGGCCTTAACGTAACCTCGCTCAAGCGATGTTTGCAAAAGTTCAAGGGCTCGTTTTCGCAGTAGTTGCTCGCTCAACTGATCTTTGGAAGATTGAATGTTCGCAAGTTGGGCATACGTGCAGGCGGCGTCATATAGTGCCAGTGGTTTTTCGCCGAATTCCGCAATGGTAGATTCCAGGATCTTTATCGCCGGCTGAGCTCTGCCTAAATGGGTCGCGATAATAGTTTCAAAGTAGGCACGCTTAATTGGATCTTGGACCTTGAGTTGAGCGCTTTTAACTAACGGCTTGACTTTTGCGGAGTCGCCATTTCTCGCATAAAGCAGAGCCAAGTAGTACGGTGTGGTTGGGTCGCCTCCACTCTTGAGTGCGGAGATCCATTCGAAATCACGAATCGACTCGGAATCTTTTCCCAAATGAAAATTCAATCGAGCTCGATTCCAGCGAAAATCTCCATCTTCTTCATCCTGTTCGCGACCCATTTTCGCCCTAAGTTGATCTAGGAGTGATTTCCGTGGTGATAAGTCTACATGTGCACAGACTTCCATCAAGACTCGATCCATAGTCTGCTTTTCTTCGAATCCTGATATGGACATTCCAAGCCAGTACCAGAAGAACGATGCCCTCTGTTGGAGGAGACCACAGTAAAGTGGTAACCCACGGTCGCCTGAAACGCATTGCAGTGAAATCAGTTCGCTTGGGTTGAGTAACGTTAAGCGTTTGCCGATCTCCTCTCCGCGAACATTAGCGAAAAAAGCTTTCTGAGTCAGTGCCGACTGTTCCTGCGATTCGCTGCTGCGCCCCCATAAGCATACGTATCGAATCTGATTTGCCACTGGGTCTTGATATCCGCTCAAATCCTGCCATTCAAAAGAATCCGCTGCTGCCTGATCGGCGACTGCTTGGATCTGATCCGAGTCCACATCAAACTCAATTCTCCAATCCGCAGCATCCCGACTAAGCACGAATGCAAGGCGAACTTCGCTATTCAATAGGAATGGCCTCACTTTAATTGGGCGATACCCAAATACACGAAGGGCTTCAGTGGTTTGCTGAAACCGCTCTTTAGACATCGAGGCACAATATGCGAAACGCTCAGAAAGAAGTCCTCCATGCTCTTCGAAAAGCTTCGTGATTTCGTTCGGTATTACACCTTGAACGGTGGCAAGTGCCTTATCTATCCAATCGGGAGTCAGCTTGCGATTCAAGATGGCAATGAGTTTCGGCGTGATCGCATCAGACTCTTGTCGTGCCAATGTTGTCAGTTTTTGAAGTGAAACTGGGTCCGCTTTGGTGATCGCATCGACGACGGAATCGGGATCCCCAACGGCGTAGGAAGCGATTAATGATGTTGCGAAAGTTCGTTGCGACTCGGTAGAGTTGGTGTCTTCATATACGTTGATGATTGTAGGAAGCATCGTGATCGCAATTGGCACGAATGCATCGCACCAAACCGTGAATTCCAATGGATTGGAATTCACAACCGAGTTGACCAGAAAACGGGGCGTTGATTCTGACTTCCATTGCATGTCGTCTGGATTGATCACGGCGAGTAACCCTGCTGCACGCAATCGGCGATCTGAAATTTCCGACTCTGCATTTACGATTCCCCAATACTTTTCAGCGCTCGATTTCAATTCCTTCTGAACAACGTTTCGTACCGCGAGAAAATCGGATGTCGGTAGTCTTAGCATCGCTTCGGCTAGGTAATCCGTTGGTTGCGAGTTACCCTGCAATTCCAACTTAATGAGTCCTATGGCAGCCCGCAGCTTTTCTGAGCTGGAATCGATCGCTGAATCAAATGCGGTCTGCAAATCATCCCGTGATTCCTCTCGATAACGGGACAGTGTTTCTATTGCATTCGAAAGTTGAGAACTTTCAGAGAGGATCAGAACGGCGACTGCATTGGCTGCATCTGCTTCCCGCCGATTACGGTTGAATTGCCAACTGAACCCGAGAATACAACCAATCAACGTCAGCATCGCTGCCACTTGCAGAAACGTTCGTCGCAAATGAACCCGGGACGCTTGCCCCATCATTCGTTGTTGCGAATGGGTCCACTGCCGCCTTTCGGTCAATGACCAGATGGAAAACCATTCAAGCAATGTAGGAAGTTGTTTGTTCTCCGGCTTTCCATTCCATGCCGCAGATCGTTCAGCAAGCTTGATCTCCGCTCGGCCTTTGCGTGTCTCGCGCTGCTTGCGAGTTAGCCATTCGCGGAGCGATGGGACTAAGTAATCGTGCGTGAGTTGGTACGAGACTTGGGATGTGGGCGCTGGCCGTGTTATGGGTGATTCTGATGGGATTGTGGTCGCGGCTAACGCCTTCGGCTCAGTATTTTCTACTGGTGTAATCAATCGCATACTGCGATCTAAAATCTGGATAACTTCGTTGAACTCGCTGGACTTGGTGTCGTAGCCTGCTGCCGATTGAAGCTCGCTGAGCGTTCGCATGTTCCCTTTGATATCGGTACCCGATGGAGGTAACAATGCCCCAAGCAATCCTCGAATCGCTTCTTGATGTTGACGATGCTGTGCTGGCGCATGTCGCGCTGCAAAGGTCTCTTCGAGGAACGTTAATCCCACACCCGCGATGCCACCAACTTCTCGTAACGCCGCTGTCGTCCATTCGCGGGACTTCATCATGTCCGCAAAGATCGATAGCCGAACTGAGATCACTTTGCGCTCTTGGGCAAGCCCATTCACTGATTGCCGAATGAACTCGCGATGCTCGGACGTCAACTCCTTCGAACTCATTGGAAGCTTGTTGTATGCTGCACCAAACAATTCCAAAACCTTGCCCGCGTGATCGAGGTCGAACAAATCGACCAACCGACTGTTCTCTCCCTCGAGAATAGGAGTTTCAAGCTCTTTTAGAAATCGACTGACCGATAACCAAAAGTCATCGCGGACCATGACGATCGCTTGCAGCCGACCACCATCGCATTGCCTCAATGCCGTTACCAGTTCGGAGTCTGTCTCCGCTCGATGCGAGTGCAGCCATTGTTCTATCTGGTCGATGATAATGACGACTTTACGCCCCTCTGCGCGTCGAAGAGCAGTCAAAGTGTCAGCGAGTCCCATTTCTTCCGACAGTTCAGGCAATCGTTTTCGTAAGCATCGTAGAATACGGGCCTCAGTATCCTCGGGAGTGGCTTCGACGTAAACCGCCACAATATCTTTATGCAAATGTGGTATCAGCCCGGCTTTGACCAGCGATGATTTCCCGCAACCGCTCGGGCCATAGATCAAGCCCACGCTAAAGGTCTGTCCAGAATCCGTTTGTTCGATTCGCTGCTTCCAAAACGCGATGCTTTCTGGCAAGCCCTCTCGATTGCGGGGTCCAGGCAATAGCTCCAGAAAGTAACTTGCATCACTAGCGTCAAACGAGCGCAAGCCCTTGGGCACGATCTGTTCTTCGCGATGCGTCTCTCGTGCTGTTGTTGCTTTGGGCTGTAACCAAGCTGCAATATCCTCTGCCAAGGCTGCCGCACTCGCATAACGCTCAGATACTCGTTTGTTGAGCGACTTGATGCAAATGCGTTCAAGTTCGGCTGGGATATCATTGCGTATACTGCGCAGAGGGCGAGGCTCGACCGAAACGATTTGATGAAATAGTTCATTTAGTGTACTGCCACGAAACGGCCGCTGGCCTGTTAACGCTTCGTACATGATCACACCCAGTGAGAAAACATCGCTCCGGCCATCCAGTCGATGTCCCTCACCGCGAGCTTGCTCGGGACTCATGTATGTTGGCGTACCAGCTACACCACCGAGCTTGGCGTAGTCCTCCTCCCGAATGGCTAAGCCGAAATCCGCAACGAACGGCGTACGAGTGCTTTCCTCGATCAAGATGTTCGCGGGCTTAACATCGCGATGGATTAGTCGCTGTCCATGTGCATAGTGCAGGGCTTCCGCCACGGTTTTCAGCATGCTGACTATATCAGTCACTTGGAGACGATTCGATTTCAGCTTGTCTTCCAGAGTTGTGCCTTCGATAAATCTCGAAACGACAAAGACGGCTCCCTCCGGAGTTCGGCCCATGTCATACACCGGGACAATATGGGGATGGTTCAGACTGGCAACTGTGCGTGCCTCCGCCAAATAGGTCTCAGCATCACCCGAGCCTTGAAAGCGCTCGGGCTGCGGTACTTTGATGGCTACCTGGCGTTCCAGTTCGATATCCATCGCCAAGTAAACTCGTCCAAACGCGCCTTGGCCTACCAAACGCAACATCCGGTACCGAGACGCTAGCATTACCTCGCTCGAGGAATTGGGATCGCGACTCACTGTGCGAAATGGATCCGACGATTCAGACGACTTGGAATCGATCGTATGCATCTGTTCCAGAAGGTGACTGGCCAGCCGTGGGAACCGTTGAACGAGCTCCGGTATCTCCGGTGTCGTATCGCTACCTTGTTGGGCTTTACGTTCGGTTTTGACCAGGGATAGGATCGCATCAGGATCATTTGAGTATTCCGGAAATCGATCAAGGTATTCCTCAACTTTCCATGGCTGGCCGGACTTCCAACGCTCTTGGAGATCATGGAGGATGACTTTCAGTCTCGCATCGGACGAGGTCTGCGGACGGGAAGAAAAGAAGCCCAGGAGATCGACAGGGCCGTCGCTTTGCAGTTGCTGATACTCACGGAGTAAATCTTCGGGCATGAATACTATTTCGCATGGGGTAAATGGCAGTCACTCAATACCGAAATTATCGGTAGTTGGAGAATGCTAGTATAGCGATCTCCGGGAGAGATGATTCGGTCACCTTTCGGCGATTTGGTAACCTTTGCCGTAAGCGGTTCAGGATGGTGTTTCCAGGACAAGCCACGATGGTTCCAATAATAATTGAGACGGGCGCTGTCCCAAACTACCTCTAGCTTCGGGGGTAGCTGACCAGCTTGAATTTGTCTAGTCGATAGGGCTTGCAAATAAACACCTAGGTCGTGCCATACGTCATTTGGAAGAGGCTCATCGAGTGCGTCGGAATCCATCGAGTTCTTGAATTTTTCTCGACGCATTTCAACCTGTTTTTTCTGTACTTAAGCTCTCGAATGGTGCCCCATTTTTGCGAGCATCGAAGTCCAAACTTCACCGTCAAAGACGCATCTTTTGCCGATTAACTTCAGTGGACTTCAGACGCAGAACCTTGTCCTTCAAGGTCGCTCCGGTCACCCAAACCGGTGCGAGTTGGGGCATGAGTTGTTTAAGCGGTTGGATAACACTGTACCTAGTCGTCAAACCCGTTTCCCCAAATCTCGGAAGCTAGCGGATATCGCTTTGAAACAACAGCGATTCGCCTCGCCGTTTTCATTTCATCGTATGACTTGGATCAAGCCATCGTTTCTTTGGCTGATGCACCGAAGCAATTGGGGCAAGAAGGCAATCCAGCAGAGGACACTCGCTGTACATATTCACCTGTTCACATTCAATGGGACACCGAGCGAAGTCTTCGTGTTGCTGGGTCCGTATGACGAAGTACGCGTGCAAAAATTCTCTACTCGGAGTGCTTCTGGCCTTAGTGCCGGCGCTCGCCCAGACTGACGGCACCATAAAGCCAAATGGCGGAACAAAATATGATTCGCACAGACACTGGTAGGCTATCAGACCGCCATGGGGAATGGATTACCATCGAGGGTGCGCTACCACTCACGCTAATTGACCACGCGGCCGGCGACGGTCACGTCTGCGGACATATCTTCGCCTAATGACGTCTTGATCTTCACGATTTGCTTGAGCGAGCCGGTATCGCTTTCGTCGAGCAACTCACCTTTGAAAGAAAAAGGGACGACCTGAATCGATTTCGCTCCTTCAGGAATTTTGAACTCAAAACGCCCATCTGGGCAATCAACTCCAGTGATGGTGAAAGGCTTCTTAGAGCGAACGATCAAGCGATTTTGAGCCTGTTTTCCTTTCCCGATGTCCCCCAAAGAAACAAACGTCGGCGTGATGGAAACCGGTGGGATGACGCGTGCGTTGACCGGCAAGGTGAACTGATCATTTTTGGAATCGTTGGTGACGACGATCAATTCATCCATCAGGTCGCCCACAGGGGCCGTGTCCTTGAGTGTTATGTGCAGTACATAGGTTGTTCGTGAGCCGCTCTTCTGGATCGGATCCAATCGAACTTCAATTTGATCACTATTGCCTCGAATATCCGCAATTCTCCAGTCAGGACGGCCCGCATACGATATCTTTAAGTCGACTGTCTTTTTCTCTCCCAACTCGACATCGCCAAACCGAACTTCACCTGGCTCAACGACCACATCTGAGCGAATCGTACCGCCAACCGTGAGTTTGACTTCCGCATAGTAGGGGCGGTCAATGACAACCGTGATTTCTGCGTTCTTCGTTCCAATGAAGGAACGAGTGTTGAATTGAGCGATAACCTCCCCTTTCTCCCAAGTCTTCAGTGTGCTCTTGGTTAGAACTGGGTGGGTGCAACCGCAACTGCTGCGGACGGAAGCGATGTGCACATCCTCTTCAAAGCAATTCTCGATCACGAAGGCGTGTTCTGTCTTGGCGTTTCGGCTTACTGTGCCGAAGTGGTGATTCGTTTCACTGAAGAGCTTTTGGCCCCACTGGTCAGCACCCACGACACAACTCGATAGTGGGACCATGCAAAATATGCTTGCGATGGCCAGCAAAGCAGCTTGGAACCAGCGACAACCGACGCGTTGTGAAACTCGATAATTCATCCGAACGTTCTCTCGTAGGCGGGCAATATCGACAATACGATCAACGGGGCCGATCCCCCCGATGGAAGTCTTTATTGATCGGCATACTTTGCACGTTAAATTCGTTTTGTTTGTCAAAATCCGAGGCTTGCGACTTTCTCATTAGCTAGCCTCTCAGGCTTTCCCACTTTACGACACGTTAAGATGCTGTCATTCGGCGAGTGGCGGTTGCCAATTTACCGCGCACGACGCGCAAGCTAGTGAACTTAGCGTCCATTTCACTAGCTTGCGCGTCGTGCTAGGCTAGTCGTTATGCTGCCGCTCACCTCAGAACAATCATTTGTCAATCTGCTGGATCGCTAGCTAAATCCATGAAGTCAAAAACGCTTACCCCAGTGCCAGCAGTTCGGATTCGATCGCTAAATCAATGGCCTATCAACCCCTCGGGCTCTTTTGTTCTCTACTGGATGACTGCCTTTCGACGAACACGCTTCAATTTTTCGCTTCAACGGGCCGTTGAGTTGTCGAATCATCTCAACAAGCCGCTTGTTGTCCTGGAGGCGATCCGTTGCAACGGAAAGTGGATGTGCGATCGTTTTCATCAATTTTTGTTGGACGGCATGCTTGATAACGCGGCTACCTTCCAAAAAACCAAGGCGACCTATTGCGGTTATGTAGAAATGCGAGCAAACGAAGCCAAAGGGTTGGTTGAAACGTTTGCTTCGCATGCTTGCGTTGTTGTCTCGGACGACTTTCCCTGCTTTTTTCACCCAGCGCTTTTTCAGAGGATCGCAAGCCGTTGGAAGTGTGCATTGGAACTGGTCGATAGCAACACGATCCTACCAATGCGCACCGCTGTCAAGACTTATACGGTCGCGCATTCGTACCGCAGGTACATGCAAAAGGAGGTCTACCAAGGTTTGCCTGACTTCCCAATGGAAAACCCTCTCGCTGAACTACACTGTCCGAAGTTGGATGCATTGCCAGTTGAGCTCATAGCGAAATGGCGAGTCTGGGAAAACCAAACGGCTTCAAAAGAGCTGAAATCGATTTCGTTGGCCTCGATTGCGATTGACCATTCGGTTCCGACTTGCGACGAGAGGGGCGGGCCAGTCGAAGCAGGCAAAGTTCTCACACGCTTTGTCGAACAGCGACTCGGCGACTATGCCGAGGCGAGAAACGAACCGGAAAAGCAGGGTTCCAGTTGGCTCTCCCCATACTTGCATTTTGGGCACATCAGCCCCCATGAAGTCTTTCAAAGAACCGCGACGGCTACGAAGTGGGCGCCAGAGAAACTGGATAAGCCCAACGGGAAAATGACGGGTTTCTGGAACATGGGCGCAGATGCCGAAGCCTTTATGGACCAGCTGATGACATGGCGAGAAATCGGATTCAATATGTGTTGGCGCGAACGCAACTACGATCGGTTTGAATCGCTCCCCACCTGGGCGCAAAACACGCTCGATGATCATGCGTCTGATGTTCGGCCAATCGTTTATGAATTAGCCCAATTGGAAGCAGCCAAAACACACGATCCACTTTGGAATGCGGCACAGATCCAATTGGTGCGGGAAGGGCGGATTCATAACTACTTGAGGATGCTCTGGGGGAAAAAGATCTTGCAATGGACTGAATCTCCGCGGGAAGCATTGCAGGTCATGATCCAACTCAACAACAAATATGCGTTGGATGGACGCGATCCAAACTCATACAGTGGAATTTTCTGGGTGCTCGGGCGATACGATAGGGCGTGGGGGCCGGAGCGTCCCATCTTTGGGAAAATCCGCTATATGACTAGCGAGTCCACGCAAAGTAAGTACCGCGTGAAACAGTACATCAAAATGCATTCTTAGTCCATCAAAGCAAATACCTCAACGGGGCAAACGGTGGTAGCTCAGGGCAACGCCCTTGTCATTCCCATAACATTTTGACTTTTTTTCGTACTCGATTGTCCTAGCCCTCGAGTACGAGTACGAGTACTGCCCTTCGGGCGGAGTACGAGTACGAAAAACCCCACGGGAATTGGAATGTGATGTGCAAAGATGTGGGTAAGCCCAACGAAATTGATTCGCGTCACGGTTTTACGTTGTCAAAGTAGTCTTCGAAAACGAAGACGAGCTGCTCACCATAGTTCTTCCAGTGCTTTCCGAGCGGCCGCTCGCTTAACCCTGCAATCCAGTGGCAATTGAACTCGTGCACAGCGCTGTCAATGCCGTACCTCTCAAGCCAGCCGTCGCCGAGCGTTCCCGAGTTCCGAAATGCCCCGTCCGTGCTCCCCTCCGTGAACCATGTGTAGCGACGCAGCAACGATTCCAAAACACGCATGCGTTCGACATGCTGCTCCAATTTTGGTACAGGAGGTCGGCTGATATGAAGCTTTCCATTCCCGTCGTTGTGAAGCTCGATCGCAAGGTGCGGCTCCCTGCCTTGTTCGACCATCGATTCGAGCCACTTTTCCAACGCCCCGTTTTCAGGTGCCAGCAGTGGGTCGGCCGGCTTGTCCCAGTTTCGATTCAAGTCCTTGCCGAGCATGTTGAAGCGAGTTCTGCCGCGAGCGACACCGTCTTTGTTGGCCATGGGCAAAATGAATACGCAGTACTTCTCCAAACAGCGACGAGCGACTGGATCGTCTTGCAATAGCCTCGCGATCAAGCCTTCCAGAATCCAATTCCCACCCGCTTCCCATGGATGGGCTCGAGCCCGCAAGAATACGCGATGGGGTGCATTCGCTTTTCCAATTTGCACAATCTCCAATGGTCGACCTTCGAGTGTCTTTCCAATAACATCCACCTTCACCAAAGCGTGATTCTTGATCGATACGAGGAGACGGTCGAGGTCGGATATGCGATAGGGTTCCACACGCGCCACGAACAGTTCGCCACTCTGCGGTAACATTATCTGCATCGTCACGCGATTGTCCTTGGAAACGTTGGTGGCTATGGAAGTCCAGGCACGGCCATCTTCCGAGATAACCGCGGACTTCATTTCCTGCGCGACTGAGGCAGCAGTGCCATTCCAAACATTGTTCAAATTGTTGAGTTCTAGCTGCACCTTTGCGTTGGGTTTTCCAGTGATCTTGAAATGAAAATGGCCGGCTGCTCGGTTCGGCGAAGATCGCTCGTGATCGTAGACCAAATTCAACTGCAGCGTTCCCTCGCTGTCGAATTCGTACCACAACGGCGAGGCGTTTTCGAAGCTTGTGTCGACAAAGTCAACGACTGCCGACGAGGTAGCTTTTGGGGTAGTGGCCGATTGAGCCAAGGCGACATGTTGGTTGCAAATTCCCGACGAATAAATCACCAGAATCGCAATGGGCAATACAGATCGAAGGAACATTAAGCGTCTATTCCAAAAGTGTTAGGGAAAGGGTAGGCCAGCATCACCATTATAAGCACATCACCACAACGACAGCGAACTATCCAGACACGTGGAAGCCAATCGAACCGTATTCATTTTGTCGCTCAAGGTCATTGAATTGCTCGGCAGTTGAAGCCAAAGCGAATCTAGTTGGCGTTCTGCGACTCAATCGCGAATGCGATGACATTTTTAAGGCTGGGGTGAAGTTCACAATGCGAACGAAACCCCAGGTAGTCTGCCCCAATGGATGCAGAGCTCCGAAGGAGCGGCACGGACCGTGAATCATCCCTCAACGAAATGCAACGTTGATCAGCAGGCAAATTAGATTCCGTGGGAATGCCGTCGCTCCGCGACTCTCGAACCAATCGTTCAATACCAACCACGGATTTCATCCTCATCTTTACCCACATCTTTTTGACTTCCGTCGTGCTCGTGCTCAATGAAATGGTGCTCGTGCTCGTAATCGATTCGTTAGTTGCAATCGAGCACGAGCACGAGCACGAGCACGAGCACGAGCACGAGCACGAGCACGAGCACGAGCACGAGCACGAGCGCGAGCACGAGCGCGAGCACGAGCGCGAGCACCGTCATCCGACTGAGCACGAGCACGAAATCACGAACAAAAGCCGCGAATCGCGGCGAAGCAGGACCGGAAATGTGGGTAAAGATAAGGATTTCATCCGCGGCTATAAAATGCCACTGCTCTGCCGTTAACGCTGTTGCAATGGTTCTGCCTCGTCGTCCTGCAAGAGGATGTTTTTCTAGGTAGTTAGCAAGATTTGTCAAGTAATTTCATTTGTATTTGCCAAAAATGCGTATGTTTTCTCTTACCCGTTTTCAACAAGGAGTTCATTCATGCGATTTTCAGTTCTCAGTCTCGTCCTCGTCCTATGCTGCAATGCCATCTGTCCCATCTGCAGTTCGCGTCCAGACGAAACATCCAACAACACCACAGGGAAAACCAACATGCAACTCGGAAACTTTTCGATTAGTTTGGCAGTCAAGGACGTAAATGCCTCGAAAGATTTTTACGAGAAACTTGGATTCAAGGTGACCGGTGGGGACTTGAAACATAAATATGTGGTTATGCAAAACGACACCAGCACGATTGGGCTCTATCAAGGCATGTTCGAGAAAAACTCGCTAACCTACAATCCGGGTTGGGATCGAGACTGCAAAACACTGGCGGAGTTCCAGGACGTGCGGGAGCTCCAGCAGGAACTGAAGAAGCGGGGCCTGTCACCTGTCGTTGCCGCGGACGAATCGGCCAGTGGACCGGCATTCTTCACACTAACGGATCCCGATGGCAATCCGATCCTGATCGATCAACACGTTCCCAAGAGCATCAAAAAGTGAATTTGGAACGTCGAGTACTTTTGGAAACCGGGTCTATTGCGGCTAGCGTCGCTTGCCCTCTTAGGTAACGTTGTGAAGCATTACGTAGCGAAACTCGTCAAGAGTTTCGGTCGTTTAGGCGATGCAACCGAAAGTCTTGACGACTTTCGCTACACAAAGCCTTTTTTTGCAGGGGAAAATGCTTCACTGCGATGCCGAAACGAGCGAACTCTCTCAGCAGAACACCAGACCGCGAACGGCGATTAGAATGTGACAAGCGGCATTCGAGACTGCCGGCCAAGCTGCGTAGTGTTTTCACCAGGAGAGCCAACATCAATTCCAACTCACATGAAGCCGAGAAATCAGGGCTTTCGAAAGCACCGTTGATTGGTCTGTTCTCCCTCGTCTGCTTGGTCGTCGGAAATATGATCGGCGGTGGGCTGTATGTTGGAGGGTTCTACTCGCTGGTTTCCCTGAAGGATGCGAGACTCGTCCTCATTGTTTGGCTCGTCGGCGGTCTGCACGCCATTTGTGGAGCAATCGCATACGGCGCGATCGCCAATCGACTCCCAGTTTCCGGCGGCGAGTATTCTTACTTAACACGATGCGTTCACCCAGCCATCGGATTTGTCGCAGGTTGGATTTCGATCATCGCAGGCTTCACTGCGCCCATTGCTGTACCTGCCTTGTTGATCGGTAAGTTTCTTACGGGAGATGAAGCGACGACGAACTCTGTCAAAATTATCGCCACGGCAAGCATAGCGTTCGCGGCCATATTGCATGGTTGCCATCTTAAGTTTGGTGCCTGGTTTAACAATGGGGTGGTCGCCGTGAAGCTCATTTGCTTTGCGGTCTTCTTGCTGGTTGGACTCCCTTTCGTCATGCGGGGAACTTATACCGGATTGCTTGTCGATGCTTCAGTTCCGATTGACGAACTGCCAACTCTCGCGGCCCGATTGCTCGATCCATCCACGTTGCTCCAGATGGTCGTGTCCCTGTTTTACATCTCCCTCGCATACACTGGTTTTAATGCGAGCATCTATCTCGCCGGCGAAATCGAAGGTCCAAACACTTCGACTGGGAATACGAGGAAACTGGTGAGTCGCTCGATGTTGATTGCAAGCATCTTGGTTGTGATCATTTATCTCTCGCTGAACTATGTGTTTCTCTATGGCATGAGCCCCGAAAAAATCGCAGCTTCTGGCGAAAGTTATGTTGCCGTAGTCGCCCAAAACATCGGTGGCGATTGGCTGGCTTTCATGATTCGGACGGCGATTGTCCTATCCGCCGCAACCAGCATTCTGGCGATGATGGCAATTGGTCCGATGGTTTACGCGCAGATGGCCGAAGATGGCCGACTACCTAAGTTCTTTCGCATGTCCGATCAAGTTCCGAGGACTGCGATCGCTGTTCAAGGGCTCTTGAGTATCACTGTCGTTTGGATTTCTCAAATCAAAGATATCGTGACCTACCTGGGTTTGACTCTAACTGCTTGCGGGGCACTGGCAGTTTCCAGCGTTTGGATTGCCCGCCGATTCATGGCGGAGCAAAGTCCGATCAAATGGTACGAGCATCTCGCAGCGGCCATCTATGTGGGAGTTGCCGTGCTGCTGTTGTTGGTGGCTGGGTCCTTGGAACGCGAACGCAATCAATTCTATCTCTGCGTAGGAACCTTCGCAGTCGGCTTGCTGATCTATGGCATCAATGTAGTGCGCAAGCGTTATCTGTGTTGAAAACGGTTCGGCACCGTTACAATTTTGGAGATCGCTCTACGCTTCGCGAGTCAAGTACTCTTCCAGTCTTGCATACGATTGGACAAGTAGGTCATCCAACTCCGTCAACCGACGCTGGTCCTTCACAATTTGAGCCTGAGCCTTCTTGAAATACTCAGGTTCGGCCATCTTCGCATGAATAGATCGCTGCTCCGCTTCATACTGCTCGATTTGGATCGGGAGTTTGTCTCGTTCCTGCTTCTCCTTGAAGCTCATCTTTTTACCCGACGCAGCATCGGCGTCAGGTTGGGAGGACGAGGCATTGGACTTGGCAGAAGCGTTCGAGGCATTGGCCTTTTTATTCGCGTCCGCTTGGGCGGCTATCTTTTTGCCTGACTGTCTCTGACGAAGCCAATCGTCATAACCTCCGACATATTCTTTGACTCCCTCTTCCTCAAATACAATCGTGCTGGTCACCACGTTATCCAAGAAAGATCGATCGTGAGACACGACCAAGACGGTTCCTTCGTAATCGACCAGTCGCTCCTCCAACAATTCCAACGACTCGGTGTCCAAATCGTTCGTCGGTTCGTCCATCACCAGCATGTTCGCCGGTCTCGCGAACAATTTTGCCAGGAGGAGTCTGTTTCGTTGACCTCCCGAGAAAAACCGGATCTGAGATCGAGCTTGCTCTGGTGTAAACAGAAAGTCTTGGAGGTAACCAATGATATGTTTCGATTTCCCGTTGACGGTGATCATGCTCTTTCCTTGCCCGACGTTTTCCTCGGCCGTTTTGTCGAGATCGAGCACTTCACGAGTTTGATCGAAGTATGCTACTTCCAGCTTTGTTCCCTGTCGCACGGTTCCCTGTAGCGGAGTCAACTTTCCGAGTAGCCCTTTTAGCAGAGTCGACTTACCAGCTCCGTTGCGACCGATGATACCGACTTTGTCGCCTCGCATGATGGTCAAGTCGAGCGGTGGAATGATTACCTTGTCGCCATAACCAAACGATGCACCGGTGAGGCTGCAAACCAGCATACCGCTTCGTTCACCAGCATCGATTTGCATCTTGACATTGCCGTCGGTCGTCCGACGTTGAGCACGTTCGGAACGCATCTTTTCAAGAGCTCGCACTCGGCCTTCGTTTCGAGTTCGCCGAGCCTTCACTCCCGTTCTAATCCACACTTCTTCTTGAGCTAGTTTCTTGTCAAAAAGAGCTTGCTGTTTCTCTTCTGCATGGAGAGCCAATTCCTTACGCTTGAGGAACGTGGGGTAGTCGCAGGACCAGTCGAAAAGCTGCCCTCGATCGATTTCCAGAATGCGTTTGGCGAGTCGAGTCAAGAAAGCGCGATCGTGGGTAACGAACAACAGCGTACTTGGTAGCGAGCTGAGAAACCCCTCTAGCCACGTGATTGCATCAATGTCCAAGTGATTCGTGGGCTCGTCGAGCAGTAGCACTTCCGGCTTGCTTACGATGGCCTGGGCGAGCAAAACGCGGCGTTTCATACCGGTGGACAGGCTTTGAAATTCGACGGTTCCGTTGAGTTCCATTTGCGTCAAGACGCGTTCTACGAACGTATCGCGCTGCCAATGGTTTTCAATTTCATTCATTTCGTCCGGCAGACCACGGGCTACGACTTCTTCGACCGTACCGAGAATATCGAGCGGCACGTCTTGAGGCAGAACTGCGACTCGAGTCCCTTCGCTCATTTCGATGGTCCCGGATTGAGCCTGCTCTTGGCCTGAAATCAATCGCATGAACGTGGTTTTTCCACATCCGTTACGACCGAGCAACCCGATTTTTTCGCCTGGTTCGATTCTGCATGAGACTTCGGAAAGTAAGCTAGGACCTCGATAGCCGATGGTCAATTCTTGGATCGTGATCTGCGGCATTCAGCGAAAAACTCTTAAATTCAGTTCCGAACAGCCTGCGGAACTCCAGCAGGCTCAAATATGCGAATGAGCAATATATTCGCAATCTGGCATCGCTCATACCCAAGAAAACGCGGTATTTTTGAGAGCAGTCGTCGCTCAGCATCGCGATTATTGCAAATCGCAGCCGATACCCAACTGCAAATCTTCATCTGCCAGGTGCCATTCGGCCCAAAGTTCTATTCTCTGCCCCTCGACCCGCAGACGGTTTAATTTGGCTTCGTACTGGCTTGCTAAATTCCCTTGGACTTCGCTTAGCTTCTCCAGTTGCTCGATTCGCATTTCCCAGTTTGCGATCTGCTCTCCCGACTTTACCCAACGCAGTGCAGCTGTTTTCTTTTTTTCAAATGCGGTTTCAACCTCCATCGCAACCTGATTTGACCGCTCGGCAATCAAAGCATCCAGCCACGACATTCGGGCTGCCACCGCGCATTGAATCTCGGCTTGGCTGCGCTTGGTCCGCAACAATTTGGACCAGAACGGCTTGGACTGAGGCAAAGCTGGCACACCGCTCAGGATTGCACCAATTCCGTCCCAAACGGTTAGCGTTTCTGCATTGATCGTTTTTCGCAGTCGAATCATCGTTTGGATATCACAGCGACATCGCAGCGCTTGTTGAATATGCTCACAAACGTCCTGATCGCTGGGGATAATTTCTTTGGGTTCAATAGGAGCGTGACGGCAAGCGTTTTCAGAACCGATGAGAGCTGCGAGCTGAGTTCGAAGCAACGCGATCTTGGATTGATTCTCAAGTCGCTTATCATCCAATTGAATCTTGAGCCGCTGCACCAGCAGAGGGTCAGGAATCGGTATCCCTTTCTCGACAAGTGCAGCTTGCGCTTTTTCTTGTTGTGCGAGCAGGTCCATGGTCTCAATCATTGTCCGCTCCGCCGACAAACATGCTGCAATACCATAGTGCAACTTTATCGCGTTACTAGACGCAGTTTGTTTCAATCGATAGGCAACTGCCAATTGAAACAATCGCATAACCTCAAATGTGGACTCACTTTCATTGCATCGCGAAAGAGCCTGGATCGACCGCGATTTGGAATCCGCTTTAACCAAGTTTGCTGGCCCGCATCGTTCAGCCGCAATCTGACCAATCTGCTTCGCAGACAGCGACGCCGTTTCGGCCTCGAATGGAGCTGGGATCGAATAAGGCAGAGAAGAGCTTACGAGAAACATGCCTCGAGGCTGAGAATGCGTTTCGCTAGCCAATCCCGAGGACTGGGCAAAAGCAAAGCTTGGTGCAGCGACACACGACACGAGCCAAAACGCGAACAGGAACCGAAAAACTCGGTCCTTTACGTCCCTGACTCTAATGCCTGCCCCTGACCTTGCCATCTGCGTCAACTTTGCGTTGCGAACCTTTGCTAGCGTATCTTCCAAATGCGCATCCGATAGCTTGTAGATCGATTATCCGGGAGCTGTATATGAAGAGGAGTCCGGAAATACGCATGGTCCGCGTTAGGCAATCTTTACTGTCTTCGGGAGAGCGAGGCTCCTGCCGAGCTGGGGACGCCAAGGTTCGGCAGGAGCCTCCCCCTCCCCGAGTAGCGAATTTATTTAGTAGACTCGATGGAAACATGTTTACAGGGGTGGCCTCACCCTCCCCGAGTATTGAATTGGTTGAGAGTTCTACTCAAGCAGCTTGATCGAATCGCTGCCGCCAGACGTAAGCATTCCGACGCTTCGGTACACGCTAATCTTGTCGCGTGAGTCTGCGATATCAAGATTTCGCATGGTCAGTTGTCCGATGCGATCGGTTGGTGAGAACTCGCCTTGGCCACTTTCCATGGTGAGACGCTCGGGTTTGTAAGTGAGGTTCGGGCTACGGGTGTCCATGATGGAGTAGTCGTTTCCGCGTCGAAGCTCCAATACGACTTCACCTGTAATCGCTTTGGCGACCCAACGCTGCAACGTTTCTCGCAGCATGATGGCTTGCGAATCAAACCAGCGGCCTTCATAAAGCAGTCGACCCAAGCGGCGGCCCATGTCCCGATACTGCTCCATCGTCCCTTCGTTGTGAATGCCGGTGATTAAGCGTTCGTAAGCGATGAAAAGCAACGCCATGCCAGGAGCTTCGTAAATGCCGCGACTCTTGGCTTCGATGATTCTGTTTTCGATTTGGTCGGACATCCCCAACCCATGCCGTCCGCCAATCGCATTTGCCTCAAGAACCATATCCACTTGCGAGGCAAATGTTTTGCCGTTGAGCATAACCGGTTCGCCGGCTTCAAAAGTAACCGAAACAGTCTCGGCGGGAACGACGCAGTCTGATTTCCAGAACGGTACACCCATGATTGGCGAAACGATCTTGATGCCGCTATCAAGCATCTCAAGATCTTTGGCTTCGTGTGTCGCGCCCCAAATATTGGAGTCGGTCGAATAGGCTTTTTCTTTGCTCATGTGATAAGCGAGTCCGGCCTTCTCGAGCAACTCGGACATCTCTTTGCGACCGCCTAGTTCGCGATTGAACTGCTCGTCCAACCATGGCTTATAGATTTGCAGTTCGGAGTTTGCGAGCAAGCCGTAGCGGTAGAAACGTTCGATATCGTTTCCTTTGTAAGTGCTGCCATCCCCCCAAATATTGACGCCATCTTGCTTCATGGCTTGGACCAACATGGTTCCGGTTACAGCCCGCCCGATCGGAGTTGTATTGAAGTAAGGAACGCCAGCGGTGGTGATGTGAAATGCACCGCATTGCAACGCAGCGATTCCCTCTTTGACGAGAAGCTCACGGCAATCGATCAATCTCGCTTTTTCGGCACCGCATGCGATCGCACGTTTGGGGATATCGTCGTAGTTGGCTTCGTCGGGTTGCCCGAGGTTAGCGGTGTAGCAATAGGGAATGGCACCCTTTTGACGCATCCAATAGATTGCAGCACTCGTATCGAGCCCGCCTGAAAAAGCGATTCCTACATTTTTCCCAACAGGAAGCGACTGCAGAATTTTTGACATGAAAAGTTAGGTTTTTTGCGAATGACGGTAAATATCGGTTCGCAGATGCCCCGCGAGCCCTTGAGGAATGAGTAGTGTAACTCAAACTCCGAAGAATCAAACCGCTTCGCTCTACCCAGGAGGTTTTTCCAAGCCCCAATGCCCGATCGATTTGCACTGTAGGACATATTCGTTCGTAACGAAGCAAATCTCATGTGTTTTACCGGCCAATTAGCCGTTGGGCGCTAGCCCCGGTTTCCGACCGTTCTCGACATTCGTCGAGAATCGGGGCTAACGCCAATGGTCCTCACTTTCGATCATGGCTTTTTGGTGGCAGTGCGCGAGACCTCCGGTTTCACGGAATTTACAAGGCACTCACCGGACGGCTTGCACTGTTCCGCTGACAAAGTGAGTGCCATTTGGCTAACGCCTTGCGGCTGGGAGCTGAATAAACACCGAAGCTCCGGCGTGTCAAACCACCTAAGGAAGAAACATAAATTCATTACTTGCAAGGACGGCATGAGCGAGTTGTTCCCAGCGATTCAACCGATCAGTCGTTGTCGCTTCAGTCGACTGCAAAAAATCCGCCGCGACTTTCATTTCTTCAGTAGTTGGCTGTCGGGAATAGGCTAGCTGCCAACCAAGTCGAATACGATCGGAATCGTTGGAAGCTGAACGATCGAGACGCTTCGCGAACTCACGGCTCATTTCGAACATAAAGGGACCGTTGAGGACGAACAACTGCTGCTGCGGAACTGTCGTAACGTTCCGCTGGTCGCTGGTTACATTCGGCTCAGGAAAATCAAAAAGCGTCATCGTAGTATTGGGGGCATACCGGCTAACGACCGTATAAAGCGTGCGACGACGGCCGGCGGGATTGTCCGCTTCGAAGCCATTGAGGCGGCTAAAGAAATTGAATCCCTCGACTTCTTTTACACCGGGTGTTGTTTGATCGATAGACGGCCCGCCAATCAGCGGATCGAGCGATCCGGAGACACTCAGAAGTGCATCCCGCCAAGCTTCAATGTCCAGTCGTCGCGGAGTCATACGCCATAGATACTCATTGCCAGGATCAATTACCAAGTTGTCGGCATGTTGTTCGGTGCTCAGCTGATATGTCGCTGAAAGCATGATTTCTCGATGCAGTGATTTGATCGACCATCCAGACTCGATGAACTGCGCTGCCAGGGTGTCCAGCAATTCCGGATGTGTTGGCAGGCCGCCTAGTTTTCCAAAGTTGCTAAGCGTGGGCACGATGCCACGCCCAAAATGATAGTGCCACACTCGATTGACAAAGACACGCGCCGTCAACGGATTGTTGGGACTGACTATTTCGTTTGCTAGTTCGAGCCGAGTGAAAGACTTTACGTCTCGTGGCTTGTCCGGCGAACTGAGTATTTCCAAAAAGCCGGGGGGGGCAGGCTCACCTAGTTTCTCAGGATTCCCTCGAACGAATACCTGCATGGCTTGTCCACCGCCGTTGATGCTCGGCATCATTGGTCCAGATGGTGGTGGGGCAGCGGTCAATGTATCAAGTTTAGCCTGCATATCTGTCAGCTGCGTTTTCTCTGGCTCGGCGAGCAAACCGACAAGCTCGTTCTCGGCAACAAAGAACGGCGCTTTCGCATCTTTCCATAGAACCGTAAGCAGTTTTTCATTCTCTGCGGATATGGGGGGAGGCGGTGTGGCTGGAGTTGTTGCGGGTTGCTGCTCGCTAGCTCGAAGCGCGTCCAGGGCTACTTGGACGATGCCCTTCACTTCAGCCGCTTGTTGCATTAGCAAATCATTGGCGTCCTCAGCACCGGAGTCCTTTGCCGTGCTTGCGGCATCGCGAAGCTTTTTGAAGATCGGTTCTTCACTGGGCTGCTCAATGACTTTCAACCAGCGATTCAAAAAGTGGACTTGAAGCCCCTCCTGGTTGGCTAAGGACGCTTCATCGAGTGGCTGTTCTAGTTTTCGTTGAACGTACATCCGGCAAGCTGCGAACGCATAGCCTTCGACTTGCTCAAGAGCTTTGCGTCCCACCACCTTCGCTTGTTCTTCTTTCCATTTCTTTAGGGCTGCAGTCTGTTGATCAACTTGCCCACGCCACTTGTTGTGCGCATCGACGACTTCGGGAGATGCGAGCATTCGACTGGGCCAGTCGGCGCCGTTGTAGGAAGCAGCAAGTGAATAGTAATCGCGCGTTGGAATCGGATCGAACTTGTGATCGTGGCAACGAGCACAAGAAACGGTCAGCCCAAAGATACCGCGTGATAGAGTGTCGACACGATCTTCCAGTTCATCCGCTTTGGCCTTTGCTTCACCAGCCGCACCCTTACGGAACTGAGGCCCCAGCGATTGAAATCCTAGGCCGGCCAAACGCGCAACATAGTCGGATGCGGGTCCGGGCAATTGATCACCTGCGATCTGCAGTCGTACGAACTCGTCGTAAGGCAAATCGTCGTTGAACGCCTTCACAACCCAGTCGCGATACAAGTAAGCAGCCGGTGTCGGCGTCAGAAATGAATTCCCTTGATCGTCAGCGTAGCGCGCGACGTCTAACCAGTAACGTCCCCAACGTTCACCATAATGTGGCGACATGAGTAACCGATGAATCACTCGTTCCCAGGCTCCTGGCGCGGAATCGTTTTCAAATTCAGCGCACTCATCCGGGGTTGGTGGTAGGCCGATGAGATCAAAGGTGGCCCGTCGAATCAATTCTTGTCGAGTGGCGGTTCGGACTGGTTGTAGCGAACGTTGCTCAAGAGCAGCCAATGCGAAATGATCGAGTGGTTGCTTGGGCCAACTTGCGTTCGTCACTTTCGGAGTCGCATGTTTCTCTGGACGCTGAAAGGCCCAACGCTTGCGTCCTTCGTTGAAATCGATACCAGGTTTTGCTTGAGCAACGGTTGCTGTTCCATCGCGAGGATCAGGCGCGCCCATGGAGACCCATTTCTCGAGAACGGCAACTTGGTCCGCTGACAGCGGTTCTTTGGGAGGCATTTTCAACGCCTTATCGGCGTAGCGAACAGAACTGATGAGCGTACTCTCGTTTGGTTTTCCAGGCACAACGATCGGCCCAGATTCGCCCCCTTGCTGAACACCCGCCCGATTATCAAGCCGCAATCCGCCTTGAAGATTTTTGGCTTTTTCGGCAGCTTCGCTATGACATTCGTAACAATGAGTTACTAGAAGGGGACGTACTTTGGACTCAAAATACTCGATTTGGCTCGCGTCTAGGTCTTCTGCGATCACTGGTTTTGAAAAGCAGATGGCAGCGGTGCAGAGTACGGTAATCAGTAGTGTCTTCAGCATTAGGTTCACAATCATGCGATGATGTCCCGTACCACATTTCCGTGCACGTCTGTAAGTCTAAAGTCGCGACCGCTGTATCGATAGGTTAGCTTCTCATGATCCAGCCCCATGAGATGCAACATGGTCGCATGCAGATCATGAACATGGACAGGTTTTTCAACAGCCTTAAAACCGAACTCGTCGGTTGCACCGTAAGTCATTCCGCCTTTGACACCGCCACCGGCGAGCCACACCGTAAATCCGTGATGGTTATGATCTCGGCCATCGTTTCCTTGGGAAGTCGGAGTACGGCCGAACTCACCGCCCCACAAAACGAGTGTATCTTCGAGCAAGCCGCGTTGCTTTAAATCGCCTAGCAAGGCAGCAATTGGGCGATCGACAACTTGGGCGTGGTTGCGATGCGACTCAGTATTGCCACTGTGATGATCCCACGGCTGACTCTTGCCACAATAAACTTGCACCACGCGAACTCCGCGCTCAACAAGGCGACGAGCGAGCAAACAGTTTCGACCGAAGGTAGCACGCTTGAAGCCGCCATCGCCGCTGGTTGCCACCAATTCCGATTCGGGACCAGTCAACCCATAGGCATCCATAGTTGCGGCGGATTCTTGAGTTGTATCAAAAGCATCCGCCGCTGAGCTTCCCATTTTGAAAGCCATTTCAAGTGACTGAATTCGAGCATTCATCGCATTCTCGGCACCTCTACGCTCGAGATGCATTGCGTTCAAGCGTTGAATCAAGTCGAGTTCTCGACGCTGCGAGGCTGGAGACAATTGTGCATTTTGGAGATAAGGGATGACCTCGCGTGGATTGTATTCTTTAGGAAGCGCGACTTGACAGCCTTGATAGATGCCTGGCAGGAATCGACTACTCCAGTTCGAGGGACCGTTGACAGGTTGCCCCTGCTCGCCAAGCACAACGAATCCAGGAAGGTTTTCATTTTCGCTTCCGAGACCATACAGCATCCATGATCCATACGATGGGCGGTTGGGCTGTATGCTGCCAGTGAACATCATCCAGTTCGATGATTCATGGACCGGAACATCGGTTTGCATCGAACGAATCACACACAGTTCATCTGCAAATTTAGCGACATGCGGAAAGAGTTCGCTTATTTCAATTCCGGAATTACCGTGCTTCGAAAATTTGAACGGCGATGGCATCAGACCACCAGTCGCGTTTTCCGTGGTCAAGTTGACGGTACTTTCGGGTCGCTGGCCAGCGTATTTCTCTAACGACGGTTTTGGATCGAAAGTATCAACCTGCGATGGGGCTCCATTCATCCACAGATGAATGACTCGTTTTGCGGTTGCGGGAAAGTGCGGCGACTTAGCCGTTAACGGACTACCGTTCGAACTTCCAAGCGGTTGCACTGGTTCATCGCCTGCACCGACTTGACCAAGTGAAGCCGCAAGGCCCAACGCTCCGAGTCCGTTGAAGCTCTTTGAAAGAAGCGCTCTACGAGAAAACAAACGGGTGTACTTTTCTGGAAAATCCGGATGGTTTGCTTGATCTAGCAGCTTCTCCCATAGGTGATCGCGCAATGGATCGCGGTAGCTTGGGTTATTCATCAATGCTGGTGCAATCGATTGTGGAGGTGGGATGTTTGAACGGCAACCATTGATTTTCAAAGGAAAATCGAGTTGGTGCATTCGGAGGGTACAATTGCGAACAATTGGCTTTGTCTGCTTATCCAACTTGGCTGCATCAGCCGACCGCATTATCGGTTAGATCGGGTATAACAGTCAAGTCAAGCGTTTTGGACGCCGGTCCATCGAATTAGTAGTCTGAACACCCAGCATGTGGGAATAGCCTAACGTCGAGGCCATTACCAACGGTCGTAGTTACGAACACTTGTTAGTCGAGCCCGATTTTGATGGGTGTCGAATTGATCCTGTCGACTCAGACTCTCTCCCAAGAACCCACCCGTCTCGGAGCCAACGAATGCACCATCGCCTTATTTCAATCGATTTTTTTTGTTTCGTTTTTTGTGTCGCGGCGAGCCGGCTGATACACTGCCAAGACACAGTTTTGCCCAATCTTTCCGAGGTGGTCAACGCAAAACAGGACCTTTGGGGCGAGGCGTCAATGGGGCAACCCAATGGAGCAAGCTATGAGTTCTTTCGCGATCTGCTTCCGCCGCCGCGATACGTGCATGCGGACTATCGATACTACCCCATCGTTCTGAGCGCACCGCAATCGCTGACTAAGGCGAGCTTGATCTCCAATGGCAGTGGACTCAACCTCCGCGGTGGTTCTCGCAGTTGGAAAGACAATGGGACACCTTTCACGTTTCGTGTCGGTCCCGACGAATTCCAATTTGGAGGTTTGAAGGATCGAGTAAGCGAACCGGTGTTGGCAAATGGCTACTTGCCCATCGTGGAAATTCAATACACGCATCCGTCTCCGGTCCAGTCCGAGGGTGCCGTTCCATTGTTGCAAAAAAAGGTGAATCGTCCCCCCGAGATTTATCGTCTCGAAGCCTTCGCGAGTACGGAGCCTGCTTTAGCCGAGTATGGCGTTGTGTTCGTCAAGTTCGATTTGGCACAAGGAGCTTCTGGGTACATCACTGTGCAATTGGAGGATTCCCAGTCGTTGACGTTTGAAAAGGGAGTCGTAAAAAATGCGGACGGCCAAGTTTTGGCGGTATTCGATTCGACTTGGACTTGGGAGCGAGGTCGAGCTCATTCTCGATTGGTGACAGGCATTTCGTCAAGCGCGGCAATTACGACCAAGGTACTCGATCCAACAGTCGCTCCAAAACTAACGGCAGCGACTTACGACGAGCAGCGTCAAGTTTGCAGCCGAACGTGGAGCGGAATCTTGTCGCGCGCTATGCATGTCGAGACATCAGAAACACTCGTCAATAATGCTTGGCGAAATCTTTTGATTCAGAATTATGCGTTGATGCGAGGCAATCGCATGCACTACAGCGCACTTAACCAGTATGACGCTTTATACGAATCGGAAGGAAGCGACGCGGCCCTTGCCGCATTGGTCTGGGGGTGTGAAGCCGATGTGCGCCAAATGCTAGACCCTCTCTTCGAATTCCAACGAAAGGGGCTCGAATACCACAATGCAGGGATGAAGATAATCAATCTCTGTCGCTATTATTGGCAGACCCGCGATGTCGACTGTGTCGAGAAATTACGGCCCCGATGGGAGAAGGAAGCTCGTCTTTTGGTCCAAGGTCTTGCGACAGAGAACGGTCTCTTTCCAAAAGAGCGATACTGCGGTGATATTAGTACGCAGGTTTATAACTTAAACGCGAATGCAAAGGCGTGGCGTGCACTTCGCGATTTGAGCGCCATGCTATCCGACATAGGTGCAACGAATGAAGCCGCCAACTATCGAAAGATCGCAGTGGATTTTCGGCAAGTTGTTTTGGCAGCGATCGAGAAGAGCCTACTTCGGGATACCTCACCACCGTTTGTTCCGATCGCTCTGCTGGACCAAGAACCAGCACATGACCCCATAACGAATGTTCGCATAGGCAGCTATTGGAACATCATCATTGGCTATACGATTGCAAGCGGCATCTTCCCGCCTGGCAGCCAAGAAGAGACATGGATTCCACGTTACCAAGAGCAGCATGGTGGGATTTGTATGGGAATGATTCGATCGGGCGGAGCGGAGTTTAATTTTTGGTCAGGTGAGCATCGAGTCAATCCGCTTTACGGCACACGGTATACACTGGATACGCTTCGCCGCGATGATCCGGAGCGAGCATTGGTCAGTTTCTACGGTATGCTCGCTCAGGGACTAACTCGAAACACGTTTATAGGCGGCGAAGGCTGCACTTTGCAACCGGTCGACGCAGGCGGTCGTTTTTTCTATTGCCCGCCAAATACTGCCGCGAACGCACACGTACTTTCGATGCTTCGATATCAATTGGTGCAGGACTGGGATCTCGACGATGACGGTCAACCCGAGACGCTTCGGTTATTGTTTGGAACGTCGCGTCGTTGGCTTGAAAATGGTAAAAGCATTCAGGTCGATCGAGCACCTACCGCTTTTGGTCCAGTTTCGGTGTTGGCACGATCCGAAATTGAAACAGGGCGCGTAGTCGTCGACGTTAAATTGCCAACCCGAAATCGGCCGAAATCGACTCTACTTCGAGTGCGAATTCCCGAGGGATTCCGTGTGGATTCTGCCGCAGTCGGGAGTAAAACTCTCTCGGTCGATGCCCACGGGACGATCGACATCACGGAATTGACAGGAAATGCAATGGTTTTGGTGCATATCCGACCATTGTAAAAGGTTGTCCTCAGCGATGAAAGCAAGGCGAAAAGGCGGAATCGGATAGGGAATTCCTTCATTCGAGAACTAGTAATTCTCCGACGCGGCGCTGGCGCATTGTGCGTTTTACGTCGATGGAGTGAAAACCGGAGATTACCAATTCCTTATCACCGACTGGTTGAACGGGCAAGAGAGCTACTTGGAGCTGAATACCGCGACGCGGTTAAAGAAAATAGCCGGTGGTAAGCGAAGCGCCACCACCTGTCTTCTTGACGTGCATGCAGTTGATCCTGAAGGGATCACAGTGGCGAAGCGTCGGTTTCGACGCCTAGGCTTTGGATCGCAAGAAGTTCGCTTAGCCACTCGTTTGTCGCGGCGGTTCGTCGGCAATCGTTGGGATGGAGTCGAACAAAGCCTTTCCCAATTTGGAAATCATTTGCCTTCAAGCAATCCGTTTGCTTGTGCCATCAGCAATTCTCGTTCAGCGAGTTCTTGCCATGCGTAGGAACCAACGATATCTCCTTGCGCATCGACTAAGCAGAATTGATCGGGGTGCCCTCGTTTTTCGACATGGCCTAAGAAAAACTTTTCTGCGCCAACTCGCATGATGTAGTCGAGCGAGCCCGTAAGGAACAGCCATTTATCGCTTGCCTGAAAATTGTCAGCGTACTCCGTCAATACTTCTGGGGTGTCGATTTCTGGATCGACGGTGATGCTGACGAACTTGATCGGCTTGCCTTTGAATTTGCTTTGGAGCAATTGCATTTGATTGCTCTGACGCGTACATGAGCCTGGGCAAGTGGAAAAGAAAAAACATGCGATGTAGGGTTCGCCTCGCAGGTCTTGCGATGTGACGGTTCGCCCCGAGCGTTCGATCAGCTCAAACTCCTTCAGCCATCCATCTTCTTTTTTGGCTTCGGCAACCATACGCTTCAGTTCATTGCGTTTGCCTGGATCGGGTTCGGATACGCGCGATCTTGGTTCTTCCCCATCCTCTTCATTGATCTGCAATCTTGATACGGATTGCTTGCCGTCTATTCCGTTGTTGGAAGATTGGCTACGGAATGCTAGGGCGGCGATCGTGCCAGCCAAAAGGCCGACAGCAATTCCCAAAACTCGAATGGCGTTGCGATTCACAATTACACCGTACCGTCTAAAAGATCCCCTTCAGTAATCATTCGAAAGCCCTTATGGGCCAGGGTCTCGAGTGCGTGTTCTGTGTTATCAACCATGATCGCGACTGCCGGCTCTCCGTTAGGACGAAAGAGCAGCGGATAAGCCTGGATGATGTTGATTTCAGCCTGTAGCAGAGCGGTACAAATCTGCAAAAGAGGTTGTGAGCTTTTGGGAAGCTCTACGCCGATCAAATCGCTTTCAATGATTGCCAGACCAGCCCGTTCCAAAATTTCGCGGCCGCGTTCGGCATGGCTGAGCAAAAAACGAACGAAAGCGCATTCTGCGGAGTCGTTAATTGAAAGGGCAACAATACGGATGCCGGTCCCCTCAAATCGTCGAACTACCTCCAACAATTGGCCCACCCGATTTTCCAAAAAAACCGTGAACTGACGTATGGTTGGGTAATTGCGACCGTGAATGGTCTCAAAAGACGTGGAGGATCCCTCTCCCGTGCTCATGATTCAATGCTTTCTAAAACGGGTCATGGATGCGACGATACTTGCATGTAGTGTACCAGAAAGATTGGAGATTGCGAAAAGGTGAGCTCCTATCGGCGCAGCCGATAAAAGTCAAAGTCGTAGGCACATTCCATGTGCCGTTCACCAGGAAGCACTGCCAATTCACTCCAGCGGACGGCACGACGGAGCGTGCCTGCTACTTTTGTCGGCTGTGTCTCTATCGGTACTTTCGGTTGAAGACATCCGGATCAAACGGGTCTTTTTTGGCTTGTGCGGCACCAGAACCACTCTGCTTCTCAAATTTCTCGATGGCCGCTTCAAGGTCTGAGATTTCCGACATGGAAAGAAATTCCGTAGGTGGCGCCGATTTCGCCGGCTTCGAGAGTTTCGCGTTCCTGTCTTGTTCGACATCATTCATACGCTTCGAATTTCGGACCGGCGGGGTGCTTACAGGAACGTTTGCCGAAGCGGCAGTAACACCAGAAGCAACGGGTGGTACTGATGGATATTGGCTCGGCATGTTGGATGCGGGCTTTTGGGACAGTGCAAGCGATTTGACCCACAAATTGATGTGTTCGATCAATTGACGCTCTTCGGCTTTAGCTTGATTCAAGCTAGGATTGCGTTGGATACCGTGCGCCTTGGTCGCATAGGCCATCAAAGGACTATCTTGAATATGCTCTCGATTAATGTACTTCAACACTTCGTCGAGATCGCGAGCGAGGATCACCGCAGATTGGTCGCCGACAGGTTGATAAAGATGGAATTCGGATTTGCCCATCATTCCATGACATCCGGACTGGCCACAGCGTGAAACGAGAATCGGTAAAATCCTCGTATGAAAAGTCTTGCGAATGTAACCTGGTATTTCATGCTTCGTCCATGAGTCAGCGAGTTGCTCTTTGTCCGTTGCCGAGTCTTCGGTTTTTGATTGCGGTGTTTCCGAATTGGCCCGAGATACGGGCGTGGGCTCGGCTTGTAGGTGAACAGCCTGTTTAACGGTCTCGTCCGCCATCAACGCTTGCCGAAGGAGATGTTCCAACTGCTTAAAGCGTGGGGAATCGGAAGCGGTCTTTTCCAGAACTTCGTAATGTTCGACCGCGTGATCGATGAGTCCCTGTTGGATGCACCAATAAGCGAGTTGCCAATGTTCGCCTGTCCCCCATTGTTTCACGTTCGCACGCTGGTGTTGGTAAAGTGACTCAAGGGTTGGGCCAACAAAAGCAATTTGCTTGGTTTCTACGAATACATTGCTCGAACCGTCTGCAATCGAGATCCGTTCCTTCTCTGCACGGATGGAACCTTTGAGGACGTTTCCGTTTTTGAGAAGAACGAAGCTGCGTTCGGCCGAACGAGGTTGATCGGCGGTTAAGTTTGCGAGGACCAAAGAGGAAGCAATGAGCAAACTGGCGATGCAGAGTTTTTGAGAAACCATGGCAGCTCGACGCAAAAAACGGAGTGAGCAAAAAAGGCTATGCTCGCCATGATCCGAAAACCGCGTGCGAACAGCCACGCGGGAGAGTATCAAAACGTTGTGCGCCGCAGCAATACTATGCGTTCACAAATTTTTTGTCGTGTTTTTCGCGTTGAGCTAGCTCTAAATCATGGTCCACCATGATCTTGGCTAGTTGGCGTACGTCGGTCTCAGGGACCCAGCCAAGTTTCTCTTTGGCTTTACTGGCATCACCAAGCAATAGGTCCACTTCGGCTGGGCGAAGATAACGCGGATCGATTTCCACGTACTTGTTCCAATCCAAATCGAGTTGACCGAAGACCATGTCCAAGAATTCGCGAATCGTACGGGTCTCACCGGTCGCGATCACAAAATCGTCTGGCTCAGTGTGTTGCAGCATTCGCCACATGGCGTCGACGTAGTCTTTGGCGTAGCCCCAATCCCGCTTCGAATCCAGATTGCCCAGATACAATTTATCTTGAAGACCCAATTTGATTCGGGTGGCGGCGCGTGTGATTTTGCGAGTCACGAACGTCTCACCCCGGCGTGGTGATTCGTGGTTAAACAGAATGCCATTGCAAGCAAACATGCCATAACTACGACGATAATTTACTGTTTGGAAGAAAGCGTAGACCTTCGCGCAAGCGTAGGGCGATTGTGGATTAAAGGGAGTCTTTTCGGTTTGAGGTGTTTCCAAAACCATACCGTACATTTCGGAACTGCTCGCTTGGTAGACGCGAACCTCTTTTCGTTTGTTCAGCAACCGGGCGGCTTCCAAAACATTTAGCGAGCCTACGCCATCACTCATGAGCGTATAAACGGGCTGGTCAAAAGAAACTCGAACGTGGCTTTGAGCACCCAAATTGTAAATTTCGTCCGGTTCGACTTCTTGCACCAAATTCGTTAGCGACTGGCCGTCCGTGAGATCCCCGTAGTGAAGCAGGAGCTTGGGCTTTTCGTGGATATCTCGGTAGAGGTGATCAATTCGACCTGTCGAAAAACTGCTCGATCGACGTACCAAACCGTGTACGGTATATCCTTTTTGGAGAAGCAATTCTGCGAGATAGGAACCATCCTGTCCAGTGATTCCTGTAATGAGAGCTGATCGTGCCATTTGGAAAATTGACTTCCCGTTCAAGTGTTGAAAAAGTAACCGAGCTTGAGAGCCAGACCCATCAAATCGATTTATGTAGGCAGTTTACCCAATTGGGCGCATTTCTACATAGTCCAGATTGCGGTCCTCTGATGGTAATTCAATTGCGATAAAAACAAGATTGGCATGAAAAAACCCTCGCCATTTTTTGGGCGAGGGTTCTAAAGTTAGCGGTTGTGACGAACTATTTCATCGCAACTTTGGTGGCCGAATCTGTATCTTCGAAGTTGAAGGAGAGTTCGAGTTTGTCGCCAGCGATCAAACGAATCGTCTTTTCCTTGGTAACACCTTCATGGGTTACTTGAATCTTGTAATCGTCCCAAGACTGGCCTTGTTGAAGTTGCTTGGTACGGAATACTCGAGACGAACCTTCGCTTTTGGTGACGTTTTGAGCCAGCACAACGCTCGCTTTTTCGGGAACATTGAGGGTCAAAATGGTCTCGATCGGGTCATCCGACTTGAGCAATTCGAAATTCAGTTCTTCGCCGTTGCCGCTTTCGACCACAACGGTTTTGCTTTGAACGACTTCAGTACCGTCAGCTTTGCTCATGACGGCTTTGACTTCGAATCGGTAAGCATCGTTCGCTTTGAGGTCACGACTTACGAAGTGACGTTTGGAGCCGGTTGTGGTCGTCGCATTGCCGTTCACAAAAACTTTTGCGGATTCTGGCAAATTGAGGGTTAAATGGACTTCGTTTGGCAAAATATTGCTCGAAGAAGCCAGCTTATTTGCAGTTTGCGTGTTCGCGATCGAACTCGAGTTGTAAACGCCGTCTGCTGGAACTGTATAGGTCTCATACGATGGCGAGTAGGATTCGTAACTGCCATATTGCATGGTCGAACCAGTGCTGCCAGCGCCGAACGAACCAGTGCTGCCGCCGCTGTAGGATGGAGCGTAGCCTCCCGAGGAACCTCCCGAAGAGCCTCCGGTGGAATGGGTGTAGTAAGAACCGCCTGACGAACCGCCACCCGAGGAACCGGAGCTACGAGTTGCGTACCCGCCGTGCGATCCACCAGAGCTACCGTAGGAGGTTGTGTAGACACCCCCTGAAGATCCGCCAGAGGAGCCACCGGACGAACCGTACGATGCTCGATACGCTGCTTTCGCATGAATATGATCATGGATTCGCGCACCTAGGCGACGGATAGGTCCGACATGCCCACCCGAAGAACCACCGCTGGATGCTCCGCCCGACGAACCGTATCCGCCCGACGAACCGTATCCACCGCTGGAGCCGTATCCACCGCTTGATCCATAGCCGCCGCTCGAGCCGTAACCCGAAACGTATGCTCCACCGCTAGAGCCAAAACCGCTGCTACCGCCACTGGAACCGTAACCCGCTTCAACCGGGTTGGAAACTGCGAAGGCCAACGCAACTAGCGTTGACGCCGAAAGCCAATTCTTCAGGGTATTTCTCATGACGCTCCTCCAAGACCAGACAAAAAACTGCTACCTCGCAGTCCGTTTAGTACCTGTTGAGAATACCTGGAATCGTACGTAATTCAAGCAGGCTGGGCAGGATTTAGGGAATAGGCAATTTGGGAGGACGGGCGGAAACCAGTGACGCGAGGCTCCTTCCGAGCTTGTGGATTGTTGATTTAGTCGTTTAACAGTTAGCCGTAGGCGTACTTAGCTTCTTTTGAAGTACGCCTTCGGCTGACTGTTAAACGAAAAATATTTGGGCAAGTACCAAATCAGCAAGTCGCTTGAGGCGCCGCGGTTCGGCAGGAGCCTCACCTTCCCAAGTAACAAATTCCTTGGATGTCGAGCTAGTATAAGTCGCTCATGATCCTGTTATAGGACCACCAGCAAATAGCACCACAGATCGCGATCAAACCGCTGGTGTAGAGGATGTTAACAACCGACCAAAAGCACTTTTCTAACCTGGAAAACGAAGGGCTCATCCAGAGAATCGGTAAGCCCAAAAAACCGGTCACGCCAAACAACATTGCGAAAATAAGAAGACGGGAGTGCAGAAATTTTTCCCAACCATACTTTGGCGAGTTCAGCTTGCTACTTTTTGGTGAATTCGTGGTGTCCATAACAAATTGTGGTTTGGCTAGCCAGGTAGTCGCCCCTCTGCGATCTCTTGCTCCCATTGTTTCATCAAGGGCCAATCGATCGCACACGTACCAAAGTCCGAGAGGTGCAAGTAGCTATTCAGTCGCTCCAACACCTTGTTGATCATGGCAGGGTCTTTTCGAAAATAAGGACCATGGCTGGGCAAGAGCCACTCGATATCCGAATCTCGAATTCGCTCCAAAGACCGAATGAACGAGGGGATATCGCTACCGTGATGAGCGTCGATGGCTCCTACTCCACCATCGCGATAAATGTTATCACCACTTAGCAATAGATTGTTTAGCCGGAAGGCGAGTTGGCTATCGGCATGACCCGGAGTTGACCAGACCTCGAGTTTGAGATTTCCCACTGTGATCACATCGCCATCGTTGACGTGTTTTTCGACCGAGACGGGAGGCATTGGCTCGCTGATTCCCTGGGCGTGGATTTCTGCGAACGTTTGTAAGCGGTCGCCGGCCTCAAGCAACGCCGCCGCGTTTGGGTGAGCCGTTACGGTGGTCTTCAAAAGCTGTTTGGCCTTGGCGAATCCCTGACTGTGGTCAACATCCGCATGTGTCGCAATCAATGATTTGCATTTCGACAACGGAAAATCCAGTTCTCGAATGAGATCGATGACTTCTTCGACGGAATCCTCATAGCCAATGTCGATCAACGCCCATTCATCGGCATCGTGAATTAAGTAGATGTTGCAACCGATCAAGTGACCAGCCTGAACGTTGAGTTCGATAACATTCGGGAATATGGGTTTGCGTTGAAGCATCTAATTCTTTGATCTGAAGGGGACTACAGCAATGAGCGAGATTTTAGGCTGCAATCTCGTTCGAGGGCAACGGTCTTCGAGCATATTTCATGAATTGTCCAAAGTAGCAGGCACGCTCCGTCGTGCCGTCCGCTGGAGTGAATTGACGATGATTCTGGTGAACGGCACATGGAATGTACCTACTACTACGACTTTTGTCGGCTGTGTTTTAACAGATCTGTCAGCCCTTCGCGGTAACTAGGAAATTCCCATTCCATTCCTAACTCAGTCTGGAGGCGATGGTTTCGAACCCGCTTGTTGCCATCGCTCCGTAAACTCGCATCACCAGGTTCTTTAGGCTTCACGGCCTCGAAAACGGGGGGCGGCCAACTTCCCAGTTTAGCGATGAAATCGTAATAGTCTCGCCTTCGTACAGGCTCGCCATCGCTTATGCAGTACAAAGAAGAATTCATACTAGTGTTTGAGACCTTCACGATCGTAGTCGCCAAATCCTCCACATGAATCAAGTTCAAATAACTTTCGGGATCGACCTGCAACGGAACTTGGTCCCGTATCGATTGCCATCGTGGGACTCGACCTGGCCCGTAAATACCAACGGGTCGCAACGAGATTCGCTGATCGACGGGGATATGGGACGCGATCCATTGTTCACCTGCCCAGGCTGCGATGGAACCTGCCCTCTCTGGGGACACCTTGGATTCTTCGTCCACCCAATCGCCAGGCGTGGCTGCTCCGAAAACTCCTGTTGTGGATAAGTAAATCCACTTGGTTTCGTGGTCAACCGTTTGCCCCCAACCCTCGCTTTTCAGCAACCCATCAAGCTTGCCGAGACCTCGAGTATGAGTTTCCTCATGTGGAATGCCGGGTTGTGACGCGTGCGAAACGGCAATCAAAATGGTTGCAAATGCATTGATGCGATGTCCTAAATTCTGCAACGTCTCTGGCAAAATTGGGAGTGGATCAATCAGCCAGTCCCAAACAATTGGCTTGATGCCCAACTGGCTTAAGTATGCCACGCGGTCGTTTGAGCGAGTGATAGCAAAAACGGAATCGCCATTTTTCAACCACTTGCTTGCTACCCGGCTTCCGACGTAGCCACAGCCAACAATGAGCCTAGAAGCCATGTCCTGATCTTTCGGTTAAATCGTCACAATCGCTATGGAACCGCGGCATTTGAGGCGCCCCCCGGCTGCTTTCTTGAGTTTCTTGAGTCAAATGGGTTTCATTTTGGAGATAGTTAGCGAATAATCGAACCCGCGTAATCAATTTGCGGATTTTCCCTAGTTTGCTTGCAACCACAGCTTACGGAGTCTGACGTGCCCAGTAAATGCTGCAATTTCGACCGCCTTTTTCTACGGCATCGCAAATTCGTGCTAAGTGCGTCGACACGACAGCCTCTCTCTTTCGTCTTGTTGATCGTTAGCTGGATGGTTGGCAACTGGATTTCGTCAGCCGTTGCTCAAGAGCCGTCTACGATTGTGCCGTCTACGAAATCTCCCTCGACGAACACGCGACAGGACAGGACGGTATTGCGTCCGTCATTGCCTGAGCCGAAGTTTACCAAGACCCCAAAAACCAACGGAATAACCTCGGTCGAACTCGAACCAGGTCTAGGGCGAATTTTGCGTGGCGATGAACCACGCAACCAAGCAGAACTGATCGCGCTCGAAAAGCAACAGACCAAAGTTGCGGAAAAGGTCAATTTAGTCACGGTCAATCTTCAGCACGACAATACTCAAGGTAGTGGCGTTATCATCACTGGTGAAGGATACGTGCTCACCGCGGCCCACGTCGCAGGTCGCCCTGGCAAAAAGATCAACATCATTTTGCATGATGGCACTCGCGTTGACGGTGTCAGTATGGGAGTGAATCGAGATATGGACGCGGGCTTGGTCCGAATCACGAAACCACGAGACACCAAAGCCGATCCATGGCCTCATGCAACTCTTGGAGCTTCATCGGATTTGCAAACGGGACAGTGGGTCATTGCAACGGGGCACCCAGGCGGCTGGATGCCAGACCGTCCAGCGGTCGTTCGCATCGGTCGACTGCTCCGAATATTGCGATCGACCTTGGTTACCGACTGTTCGTTGATCGGAGGTGATAGTGGTGGCCCGCTCTTCGATCTTGAGGGACGGCTCATTGGAATCCATAGCCGAATCGGCGTTGATGTGGACGATAATATGCATGTGCCGGTCGATGTTTTCGACGAAAGCTGGGCTCGCCTCGTCAAGAACGATGAATGGGGCAGTTTGCCAGGTTTCAAGCCAGCCATCGGAGTACGGGGGACATCGGATTCGACGAGTGAAACCATGTGCAAAATCTCCTATGTCGAACCGATTGGGCCGGCCGCCAAAGCAGGCATTCGCGCAGGTGACGTCATCACCAAATTTGATAACCAAACCATTGGCGTTTTCGATGATCTTAAGTCAGCGGTCGATTCGCTCACCCCAGGCGAACGAGTGATTGTGGAACTTCAGCGAGACGGCAAGACCATGTCCCTGTCGTTGATCGTGGGTGTAAAAGAATAATTTCGTACCACGCTCAGTCGGTCATTGTTATAATAGTGTTCGGAACATTTTGAATCGAAGCAACCTGAGGCAACTCCCGATGAAGAATAGGCTCACTTGGATTGTTCGCGGAACCGTCGCCGCTGCCATTGTCGCCTATGCAACCTTGGGTGACCCACTTCTCGACGCCTTGGTTGCGGTTCAAGGCTATGAACAATCAGCTGACTCAGAAGCCGAACTGAGCGATGAGCCGTCGTCGGACGAACAAAAAGAGGTCCAAAACACAGGGGCCGTTTGGAAATCGCGGTTGGTCCAACAGGGCGGACGTTTTGGAAAAGAGCTTCAAAACGACGGAGGCCGTTCCCATCAACGCAGTCATCACAAAACGTTGCTCGCATTTCGCGACTCGGTCGGCGACAAATGGAAGTCGACGGTTCAAATTCTCGATCGAAACCGACAAGTTGCCTTAGGCGCAATTGTCACCGGCGATGGCTGGATCGTCTCCAAATCGAGCGAAATCCCGGATCGCAAGATCGAGGTCCGACTCTTCGACAATTCCAAAGCCGAGGGGACCGTCAAATCCAGAAGAGCAGATCTGGACATCGCTCTTATCAAAATAGAACGAAGCAACTTGACCAGCATCCAATGGGATACGACCACCGTTGCACGTGTTGGTAGCTGGTTAGCCACCACCGATATCCGCAGCCTGCCTGTCACCATTGGGGTCGTCAGTGTCATCAATCGCAACATTCGACGGGAACGAGCAGTGCTAGGTGTCGAACTTGGAATCCCCAAAAGCGAAAAAGGTGCTCTTGTCGAGAAAGTAACATTGGGCAGTGGTGCGGATCGTGCAGGTCTACAAGCCGGCGATGTGATCACAACTATTGACGGTGACCAATTGAATTCTCAACCCGATGTGATGGCGAGACTCAAGGGGCTGATGGCGGGCCAACGTGTCGATGTCGGCATTGTTCGCGATGGAAAGAAATCGCTCATAACCGCTCAAATGATGGACTTGAACTATGCCTTGTTAGTGGACCCAACCGAGATGGAAGTCAATGGTGATATCAGCTCGCGATCGACCGGTTTTCAAAACGTTTTGCAGCACGATTCGGTCATCGCTCCCCATCAATGTGGAGGTCCCGTCGTTGACGTCTACGGAAACGCAGTCGGACTCAACATTGCTCGGGCAGGACGAGTTTGTTCCTATGCGATTCCAGCGAGTATCGCTAGCGTTGCCATCACTGAAATGATCGCATCGTTGGGTGGGACGAAATCGCCTTTCGAGGATAACGTTGCTCAATCGCCAACCAAGTCCGCTTCGTCGAAGACCGCGGTCGAATTGCCAACATCCATACCAAATGGAATTCAAGTCGAAGCGTTAAAACCGGAAGTAGTCCTTCCAAGTACTCTGAACAGACCTTAGTCCAAATTCGTTTAACAGAAATACCGTTTAACAGTCAGCCGAAGGCGTACTTCCTACGGTGGCGAGTACGCCTTCGGCTAACTGTTAAACGAGTGACCCAACCTCAAACATTACCCCACTCGAATCGCTCTCGGGAGTTCTCATGCGGATTGGTATTCGCCATCTTTTGACTGTCTCGGTGCTGCTACTAGGCGGCGCGACAGCCATTGCGCAGGAAAAAAAAAGCAATCTTCGGAGCCGATAGCGGAGTCTAGCGATCCAGTCCGCCTCTTGAAAACTGGATCGTTTTGGTCGCAGTGGCGTGGAGCTTCCGGAGACGGACATGTATCTGGTCTCCCTAAAAAATGGTCGCAGCCAAAACGATTGTGGCGACATGAAATGCCTGCTGAAGGGATCGGAGGGGTGGCCGCCACCGATGAGGTTGTCGTAGTGTCCTCTCGCGAAACAAATGATAAAGCAGACCTTTTTGAAGTGCTCGATGCCGAAACAGGCCTCTCTTTGTTCAAGATGTCCTACTCCTCGGAAATGGAGTTGGATTACGGTAATTCACCTCGCGTCACGCCGGTCATTTACGATGGTTGTGCCTACTGCTTGGGAGCCCAGGGGCAACTGATTTGCTTGGACATGGAAACCGGCGATGTTTTATGGAAACTGCATCTCGTTGACGACCTCGGCGGCAAAATGCCGCAATGGGGATACTCAGTGTCACCGGTATGTGTCGACGATCAACTGATTGTGCAACCAGGTGGTCTGGAAGCCAGCTGGATTTCATTAAACCCTAAGACCGGCAAGGTGCTGTGGCGGGCCAAGGGTAGACCTGCTGCCTATGCATCGCCGATCGTGATCGAATATCGAGGCCAAAAGCAGATCGTCTGCTACGATGCCATCTCACTTGGCGGTTGGTCAACATCGGACGGCAAGAGACTTTGGGAAATGAAGCCGGAAATACCAAAAGACTTCAATGTACCCACTCCTGTTCTTGTCGAAAACAAAATTTTTTTGGTAACGGAAAACAATGGGGCTCGCGTCTTTTCGATGGTGGCTGGCCAAGAGGACGAACCGATGTCGTTGAACCTCGAAGCGAGTTCGGAGCTCCTCAGCGGTGACGCCCATTCCCCCGTTCGCGTTGGCAAATGGATTGTGGGAGTCGATCGAGATTTAGTCGTTCTCGATCCGCTAGATGAACTGAAGGAGGTTGCACGATTTTCAGATGTGGCTTTGCAAAAACACTGTTCCTTGATTGTGGACGAAGACCGAATTTGGGTTTGCACTGGCAATGGAACGCAAATTCTTCTTCGGATCGACTCAAAAGGAATTACGGAACTTGGTCGGTTTCAAGCCATGGAAAAGTCAGGCGAGATTTTTTCCCATCCCGCGTTTTGCAACGGTGTGCTCTACTTGCGTGGCCCAACATGGCTAGATGCGTATTCCATTGGCGGCGATACTGACAATTGAGTTTGGTGCTTCAAAGACCTGTCGAAAGGATGCGTATTCATGTTTGGTCGAAAGGGTGTGAAACGAGTCGAAGCAATCGAGTCCGATGAAGCGGAAGCGGTTGAAAGCGAGGGGTTCTCTCTCGAGGAACTCGGTACTGCGTACGCCGTTGCGATCGAGCAGGCTTCTGGGGAAACGGGCACCTCCAAACTATCGGAACAAGAAAAGGGGCAATCAGTCGACTCGGCAGAAGACTCCCATCACGAGGAAATGCTGGCGGCTCCCGATGTAACCGAAACCGACGGCGTGCCGGTAACGCCCGAGAGCATCCTCGAAGCGATGTTGTTCTTAGGCTCAAGTAACAATCGACCGATCGCTATCGACAAACTGCTCGAGTTGTTTCGAGGTGTCACGGTAGAAGAGCTTGAGGAATCGGTCGACTCGCTCAATGCTCTCTATCGACAGCACAATCGAGCCATGGTGATTGTCCGAGCGGCGGGGGGGTATCACATGCAACTAGCTCCTGAACTGAATTTGGTTCGGGACAGGTTCTACGGCAAAGTCAAAGAAACCCAGCTTACGCAAGCGGCGATCGATTGCCTGTCTTTGGTCGCTTATCAACCTGGAGTGACACGCGATTCCATCGAAAAGCAATGGAATCAGCCCGCAGCTGGCATGCTCAGCACATTGGTTAGGAAGGGGCTTTTGAGAATTGAGAAGCGTCCAGCGGAAGGCCGGTCCGGTGAAGAGTCGCACTACTTCACCACCGATCGATTTCTCGAAATCATTGGCATAGAATCGCTTGAGGATTTACCGTCGTCTGAAGACATTTGAGTGCTTCTCGGGTTATATTGGTACCCAACCGCACCAAAGTGCAGGCACATTCCATGTGCTATCCGCATCGAAGTGCTTTCGTGATTACCCTCTCAAGAATGGACCCTCCATGCGCATCCGATTTACCATCCTCGCAACATTCTTTTTCCTAGCTCATATGGCAAGTAACAGTTTGACCTCCCATGCCCAAACCAGCAAACGAACGCTTGGCAAGATCGAGCGATTCGATAGTCAGCTCGATGGTCTCTTAGGGCCAGAAGCTCAGTTGGAAATTCTGGCTGATGGATTCACATGGACCGAAGGCCCTGTCTGGATGGGCGACGCCGCATCCGGGCACTTACTCTTTTCTGATATCCCTCGCAACACTACGTTTAAGTGGACGGCTAAGGATGGAATACAATTGTTCATGAATCCATCGGGCTATACAGGGGTAACCTATTATGGTTTGGAACCTGGCAGCAATGGATTGTTAAAAGACCTCGACGGCAATTTGGTCTCATGTGAACACGGTGACCGACGTGTAAGCGTCTTGACTCCAGGTGGTGGCAAGAGGACGTTGGCTGACAACTACCTAGGCAAACGACTCAACAGTCCAAACGATGGTGTTCTCAAAAGCAATGGCGACATCTATTTTACCGATCCGCCGTACGGGCTTCCTATGCGAGAGAACGACCCTCGCCGCGAACTTGAGCATTTTGGCGTTTACCGCATCTCGAAGAAGGACGGTTCGCTCACTTTGATTACCACGGAATTGCAGCGCCCCAACGGGATCGGCTTTTCGCCTGATGAAAAGACACTTTACGTTGCACAGAGCGATCCCAAGAAAGCCATTTGGATGAGCTTTCCTGTCGCAGCCGATGGAACAGTGGGCAAAGGAACTTTGTTCTTTGACGCGACCGCCGAAGTTGGCAAAATGCCAGGCTTACCCGATGGCCTGTCGGTCGATACACAAGGGAACTTGTGGGCAAGCGGGCCAGGCGGAATCTGGATTTTTAGCAAAGACGCAAAACTGCTCGGTCGGATCAATACAGGCGAGCGTACGAGCAACTGTGGCTTCGGTGAAGACGGAAGCACCCTTTTCGTGACCGCGGACAGTTACCTCTGCAAAATCAAAACCAAAGCAAAGGGTGTTCAATAGCTTCGAACAATTGTCAGTGTCGAACAATTGTCAGTGTCGAACAATTGTCAGTGTCGAACAATTGTCAGTGTCGAACAATTGTCCTCAATTGTTCCTACATGGGAATTCGCATTCCCACGAATCACGGTTGCAATTGCGTTGGCTCCGAAAAGCTGCGAGGCTTCAAATTAGCAGACGCCTGCTTGCTGATCCATAGAAGAAATTGCTCAACTTCTCGATGCATTTCATCTGGCGCTTTGATGACCAGCATTGAGCCAACCATGGAGATCGAGTTTGTACCGCCGCTGCTTTCCCAGTTCCAAGGGGCGACGGTCGTCTCGATGGCGTCAAGAAGCTCCGCCAGGAGTGCATTGTCCGGGAATACATGACTCAAGTCGTAGTAGCGAACAACATTTGCACCAGGGGAATCCGTAATGCGCAAGGCATCGGATTCAATGACGTATGTGAGATCATGAGGTCGCAGGATTAGCAATAGTAGGTTTCGAACGCTGGTACGAATTCGCGGCAACTTTACGATTTGATCCAGTGAACCCTTTTTTTCTTCGAAGACCTTGGTATCGATCGATATCGGGATATGAAATTTCCCACGTAGGATCTTGAATATCCTGTTCATGGATAAACTGTCGAACTCGATGACAATCTCTTCGTCGAGCGTCAACTGGATTTTAGCTTCAACAGGACTGGGCTGAGAATGTTCTGTTAGCCATTTGGGAGTGGATGCAGGTTTATCCCACTCCACGACCAATTCCGTTCGCTTGGTCTGAGTCAACCCACCAAATGGATTCGCCCCAGCGGATACCAGCCCCAACAAAACTAGCCCGAAAACAACCACCACTTGGAGTGCTTTCGGGATGGAATGTGTTGGCGGCTTCATTATTTATTGTCGGTCGAAGGCCTTTTTCCAGGAAACAGTTTTTCCAGAGTTGCAACGGAGGGTTTACCTGCATACTCGGAAATCTCGTACGCTTCGAGCAGCTTGGGTTTCGAACCCCATGCCGATTGCCAAAACCGGGCAATTCTCGCTTGTGTCTTTTCCGCGTACCAAGCTTCTAGCCAAGCCCGTCGGGCTTCCCGATCCTGTGGGACGGACTCCAATATCCCGTCAATCCACGGCATCCACTCGTAAAACTGAGACTCATGACAATCCATCATACTCATGGCCGATTCCCAATGCTCAGAAACATCCAAAATCACGTCGCCGCGAAATGGACAGGGGCGAGTAAAAAGATCGATCATGTAGGCGACGATCGGTTCGATTCTCGGAGGCGCAAGATCGGGCAGAATCTTTGGCACAAGAACCATATAGGAAGCATCTTGGACTGCTTGACCAACTGCGCGGTGGTCCGGATGGTAGTCAAAAGGCCTGTGTGTCAGAACCAAATCGGGGCGAAACGATCGAATTTCGCGAATGATTGCCAATCGAAGTTCCAGCGTGGGCTGAAGCGAACCGTCCGGAAAATCCCAGGTAACATATTCCGCATCAATCACTTGCCCCGCTTTGGCCGCTTCAGCTCGGCGGCGCAACACGAGTTCTGGCGATGGAACCGATTGATGACCTGACTGCCCATTGGTTACACTGACCAGCTTGAGCGTCGAACCAGCCTTGCAATGCGATGCGAGAAGTCCACCTGCGAAAAACTCAGCATCGTCCGGATGCGCGCCTAAAACCAAAACACGTGTCATTGCAGTAAAGCCAATCCCAAACGTCGTAAACGACCATCCCAAAACAAGGTCACCTAAAATCGACTACGGCTTGTCGAATTTCCCTGTCGACCTACTGTTGTAACGTCTTTTTCGATCCCGCGAAATCTGGTTTCTCTCGAACTTCCCGAATCGCGTGTTGCCGACCAAGATATACCGCGATGGCGCGCCAAACAAACATGAGCGGGACAACGCCAAGCTACGGGATGTGAACACTCACACTAGGATGCGCTCTTCCGAAATAGCTCGATCTCGTACGGTCCAAGGAACATGAGCATCAACGCGCCATCGCCAGCGTAATTCCGGAAAACCTCTTGTAGAAAGTAATGTTCGCCAGGCCATGGGTATGCAAAAACGAGTGCGTAATCGTCAAACTCAAGATCGTGCTGTTCATAGGCGTTCTCAACTTGGTGGAACAGCGAAGCGTGGTTTGATTGTGAGCCTGCAAGCCGCTCGCTGCCGCGGGGAAGAAAATTTCCGTGCAGTATTTCTCCCTTCAGGCGGTTGCGTGCCAAAAACCGGTTCGCTTGGTCGACCAAAAACGATTCTGCTTCGATCCCGATCGCTTCCCATCCGAGCTGCGAAGCTAGCCCGGTCACAATTCCAAAGCCGCATCCCCATTCACAAAACGTGTTCCCTTTCGCTAACTTGCTTGATGTGAGTTGCGACAAGGCTCGGTAGACATCGCGGAAATCACAAGCAACGTATTGTTCAATCGGCTTCTTGGTCCATTGATCCCAATACGCTTGAAGCACCTGATCGGCATCCTCCAGAATCTTGGCTGTGTCGACAGGGATTTCGGCGGAATCGTCCCATTCAAACTCGAGGCGTTCCAATACTGGGGAGCTGGTGTTTCTGGCTCGTTTCATTTCGTTTCTATGTCGCTGATGAGTTTTTTGCCTGCATCCCAAAACTCTTCCGGCCACGGATCGTTGTGATAGAGGCCTTGGACAGAAAGAAGATTCTTTCGCTCGCTGGTACAGGCATCGAAGAGTTTTTTTCCAAATCGATATGGGATCAACTCGTCGACGTCACCGTGCATCTGCAAAAGCGGTTCATTGTAGCGTGGTAGCTTTTCGATTGACCGAAACTGATTTCGCATCACCCATCGAATCGGGAAGATTGGATAGCGATCCGCAGCGACATCGACAATCGAAGAAAATGTTCGGTCTAGAATCATTCCATCCACTTTGGTTTTGGTGGCAATTTCGATTGCCGCAGCTCCGCCTAACGAGCGTCCCATTGCAACTCGCTTTTGGTCGGCCAATCGCGGATTCGATTCGACCCATTTGGCAACGGCGAGAGAATCCGTTAGGATCGCGTTTTCGCTCGCAAGTCCACCGGTTTTTCCATAGCCACGAAAATCGAAAGCTACTACGTTGACGTTCCACCGCTCTCGAATCTCAACAAGCTCCTCACCCATGAAACCCAACGTCTCGCCATTCCCGTGCGCAAAGATTAGCGTTGTCTTGCAGCCGGGCTTCGCCAAAAACCAAACATGGACTTTCGCATTACCGTCACTGTTGACATAGAACTCCTCGGCGCCAAATTTCTTTGCGTTCCATTCGCCTGCTTCCGCGGGTGGAGCCGGAAACAGTAGACTTCGTTCGAAAAACATCAGCACAGCAAGGGCTCCCAAGTAAATCGATATTGCAAACAGCGAAATACGCTTCCATAGGCTGCGCTTTCGGTTGGGATTCGGTTTGGTTTCATTCATGCCATTGTGGAGTTGCTAACGCTAGATCATGTAAGACCAGTCGGTGCGTTGCTCTCGGGCAATCGCTCGATTCGGACAGTGTTGGCAATGGCTGTTCCCCAACAACGAGTAGCCCTTTTTCATGGCGGTAACTGTGCTCGCCCAAATCTCGGACTCTTCGCGGTATACGTTCTCTTCTCCAACGAGTCGAATTATGCCGACATTTTTTAGAGTCTGAGCCATTGACTCCCGAATCCCTGACAGCAGGACAACCACCTTTCGCTTATGCATCTTTTCCACAAACCTTTGCAAAACGTCCATGCAAACTGCGTCGGGGTTGTTCACGCGTTTGAGCCTGAGGACGATCACTTTTAAGCTCTCAGGTGATTCTTCGAAGATCGCATCCAAATACCGTTCCAATTCTGGAGCACAGCCAAAAAACATCTCCCCTTCGAAATTGAACACCCGAATATAGGAACACGGCAAATCGGACGAGACGACTTCTCGGATGACACGGTCGCTGGTCACCGTCAGCTCATTGACTTTGATTTTTGCTGCACGAGGGACATAGAATGCAAACGAAAGGAAAATGCCAATCAAGATGCAAAACTCGACTGAAATCAGGATCGAGGATGAAGCGGTCGCGATGAGAATCCATCGATCAAATTTAGTCGCTTGCAAATAATACGCCAGCGTCTTCAAGTCATTCATGCGAGCTGCCGTCAGAATCAGAACTCCGGCCAACGCAGCTTTCGGGACATAGCGTGCAAACGGGGCCAAAACCAAAATCGTGGCTGCGACTCCCAACGCACTAATGACGCCGGACCATTGGGTCGCCGCCCCTGCAGTGTGATTGATGTACGATCGTGTTAGTGAACCTGAGCCCGGAAAGCATCGAAAGAAACTTCCCGCGATATTCGCAAGCCCCTCGCTGAGGCACTGCTGGTTCATGTCCAGCTTTTGTCCCGTTTTGGATGCGATCGATTTGGCCATCGCTACCGCTTCAAGAAGCCCCAGAAAGGCAATCGCCGCAGCGCTGCTTGATAGATTGCGAGCAAGTGTCCAGTCAATCTCGGGAATATGAAACGAAGGAAGCTCCGCATTGACGATCGGCCCTCTTGTGGTTCCGTCGGACTGATTGGGATCTAGTACAAACAAAACCGCCCCTGCCAACGCGATAGCTAACAACAATTCTGGCAGGCCAAGCTTAAATCGATTGTTGAGGAACCGAAACCCAATCGCTGCAACGATAGTCAGCCCGGCTATTCCGACCGAATTCCAATGTATGCTCCCCCCCTGTGTCATGTCCGTCCAAAAACGCACGAGAAAGTGATCGTGAGGGTCACTTGCTCCCTTCAGACGAAAAACATTCTTTAGCTGATCCAAAAAGAGTAGGACAGATGCTCCGAGCGTAAATCCGACCACAACGGCGTGGGAAACAAAACGCGACAGGTCGCCAAATCGGAGTAATGCAATGACCGTCTGAATCAAGCCGATGAAAAACGCCATCATGATCGCAGCCGAAACTTGGGCCTCTTTGGGAACGATCGACAAGGCACTCAGCATGGCAATCGAAATTGCATTGGTTGGGCCGTTGATCAGTTGTTTCGATGAATCGAGCAATGCCCCAACGGCTGTCATGACAATTGCTGTATACAGCCCCATCTCGACCGGCATTCCAAAAATGCTGGCGTACGCCATGGCCTGGGGGACAGCGACCGCCGCTACCGTCAAGCCAGCAAAAACATCTCGTTTGAGATAGCCAAGGCTGTAGGTGCGCAGCGAATCGATGGCAGGGACAAACTGGTACAACGCGCTCGCGAACGGTGAAGGCATTCGAATGGAAATCAATGAGATAAATGATGGAAACGGTACGAGAGGGACTGGATTATAGCGTTTTTAGTGAAAAACGGTTCCGAGGAGAGATTGCGTCATCAAAGCGATTCGTGTACCAACAAATTGACGACACTCCGATTCGAGAACCAATGCATTAGCCCCATGGGAGGGCGAGGCCCCGCTCCAAACATCTTTGCGATGCCAAGTAGTAGCCACCGTCGCCAGACGGTTGGGCCAATAACTTTCCTCAGGTTGCCAAATCCCTTAAAAACTTCGGGAGAGCGAGGCTCCTCCCGTGCTGTCTACACCAAGGTCTGCATGTGCTAGAAGTAGTTTGGGACCATTTTCCCGAACTAGTTTAATGGACGGGACAATGGTCCCATCCTACATCGGCAGGAGCCTCACCCCACCCCTGTAAACATCATTGGGCTCCACCGTCTGGCGACGGTGTCTACTACTCTTCGAAGAGAACATGTTGAAAGCATTGGGATCGACGCCAATCACACCAAGTTTGGCACGCTATTTGTACTTCATTTGTTTCGCACGCGTGAGAAACAAGATTTATGCAGCCAAAAATCGCGTCGCTGACTGCATGTGCGAAAGTCTTTTGTTTTGGGGATAGAGATGATGAAGACAAATTGGATTAAAAACATCGGAATAGGTGCGCTAGCAACGGTTGCATGCTTGGGAGTTTCGAGCGCAGCGCGAGCAGATGGCTACAATCACCATCGCCACGGCTGTGCACCACATGTTCAGACGTACAACTATGGATACCGCCCCAATGTCGTCCAGCCCTACTACGGCAACGGCTATTATGGCGGCGGATATTCGAGCAACTATGGAAGCTATTCCAGCAACTACGGAAGTTACAACAACTTCGGCCGTGGTTACGGCATGGGCGGATTTCCACGTCAAGGTTCGTACGGTGGCGGAGCGTGGCCAATCGGTGGTTCCTACGGTGGCGGAGCGTACCCCCGTGGTGGATCGTACGGCGGCGGCGGCGTTTCGCTTTACATCGGACGCTAAGGCGCCCGGTAACACGAAAACGACCTTAGCACGACGCGCAAGCTAGTGAATCTAATTCTACCTTACCACGACGCGCAAGCTTTGAAGTTTCACACTTGTGTTTTTGTAGCAGAATTCGTGAGAATTCTGGCCGCGTCTTGATTGCAATGCGTCTGAATTCTCACGAATTCAGCTACGTTTCTCAATACAGTGCAACTTCAAAACGCGCAATCTAGTGAAACTACCACTCAATTCACCTGCTAGCGCGTCGTGCTAGGTCTTCGGTTTTTGAATGCTTGCCTATTCCATTTCAAACGAAGCGCTCACCGTCATCATCAACTTCAATCCGTTGGGATCCTCGCTAATTGCTTCGTTCAAGTTGCGTCGAGACAACGCGCTCGAAATGCCCGTTAAGTTCGAATAAGCCGAAGAATAGTTGGGAACAATGGGATTGAAACTGGATGAAATGGACCGCATGTTGGCAAGTCTGCGTCCCGTCGCTTTTGCTAACATCATGGCTTGTGATTGTGTCTTTTTGAAGGCTGCCGTTAATGCTTCTTCTTCTTGAGCTTCTGTCATTTTTGCGACGAACAAGATTTGGACTTCAGGTTGGCGATTGGAATTCGGGAAGAAATCCGTACCCATAATGGACTGAAGAATTGCCTGTTCCTCAGGTTCGGGTGTCTCTCGGAGTTTTTTGCCTTTGAAGTCGTTTTCTTCAATCGCGAGCCTCAGTTTGGTTGTCAGTAGGATTGCCTCGTTTGTTAGGCCGTTTTCGAGTTTCCACTCGGCAACCAGAATCGAAGTTGCTGTGAAAATTTGCGGGAGTTGGTCGATTTCAGATTCGCTCGGTAACGCTTGACGATTCAAACGTCCAGGCATCGCATTTTGTTGGCGAACACGTCTTTTGGCCATCTCTGGATCATCCATTCCGAGCGTACTCAACGCAATGATTGGCTTCGAGAGTTCGATCGATGTCGATTCGGCGTTGAGTTGAATGAGGTTTTTGGTGACTCGCTCGAAGTGCTGTTGCAAAAGCTTCAGGGCGTTCTCAGCTTCTCGACTTTCAGCCTTAACGGATACGTGCATGCGAATCTTCTCAGGAACGAGAAGGACTTCTTGGTTTGCTGAAACAGAGACCGACGCTCCCTTGCCGATCGCTTGCTCCTGGCCCAGAGCCCAGGAGGAGAGAAAAGTCGGTATCAAAAGCGGCATGCTCCAAGCTGTGATCGTTCTGCTCATCCTTCTAAAAATGCTCAACTCACACCTCGCTTGATTTATGAAGCCATTCTAGGGTTGGACAATATTCGCCAACTGGTTTCTCATGCAAATATAACCGTCCTCGATTGCCTAGAACACAGGATTCCCAGGTTTTTTAACATGTTGGCATTCGCAGGCAAGTTCGATGAGCCTTTACCCAGTGGAATCCCCAGCGTAATCTGTATTGTATTCACAAGCATTCAAACTTTTGCCTCACCATTTCGTAAAGTATTTCGCTCTATTCTCTGACTACAAAAGCAATGCCATCCGCACTGATTACTGGAATTACCGGCCAAGACGGCTCATACCTATGCGAACTGCTTTTGGAAAAAGGCTATACCGTCCACGGCATTGTGCGACGAAGTAGCTCCTTGGAGAGGCCTCGCTTAATCGGCCAGTACAACGATCCGTCGATTTATGGAAAGCGTCTGTTTCTCCATTATGCTGATCTGTCCGACACAACCTCCATTCGGCGAATATTGGCCAACACGCAACCGTCCGAGTTTTATCATCTTGCTGGACAGTCGCACGTTGGCCTCAGTTTTGAAATCCCTGAGAGCACCTGCGAGTTGACCGCAATGGGGACTTTGCGAATCATGGAGATACTCCGGGACCAACCCAACCAGCCCAAGTTTCTTCACGCAAGCAGTCGTGAAATTTTTGGAACTCCGAAGATTAGCCCTCAAGATGAATCCACTCCATTGAATCCAAATTCTCCGTACGGTTGCGCAAAATCGTTTGCGACCCAAATGGTTCGCATTTACCGCGAATCCCATGGTCTCTTCTTTTGCAATGCAATCTTATACAACCACGAAAGCCCACGCCGTGCTGAGAATTTCGTCACTCGAAAAATCACACTTGCGGCAGCCAGAATCAAGCTGGGGCTGCAGTCCAAATTGATGTTAGGCTCCATCGATTCGGCGCGAGACTGGGGATTCGCTAAGGAATACGCTGAAGCGATGTGGCTTATTCTTCAGCATGACAAACCAGACGACTACTTGCTCGCGACCGGTACGAGCTACACGGTCCGGGAGTTTACCCAAGCAGCGTTTGAGCATGTGGGACTCGACTGGGAAAAATATGTAGAGCTCGACCCACGTTTTGTTCGGCCCGCGGACCCTGAGTGCTTGTTAGGAGACGCCTCCAAAGCCGATCGAATCCTGGGCTGGAAAGCTACGACAAAAATGCCAGAGCTCGTCAAGATGATGGTTGACCACGACCTTAAGTCACTCGCTCAAACAAACAAACAAATAGGTGTGGATTGATCGAATTACCGGTAATATCCCCCACCAAGAATGCTCACGAGCAAACATCTTCTTTGCCAAAGCGTGGTGCCATTCGACTTCGAGTTACCGGCATGACTTGCACTGGATGCGCTGCAGGAATTCAGCGCGCACTCGAAACCAGACCTGAGGTTACCGCCGCCAGCGTTAGTTTCGCTTCAGGCACCGCCGAAATCGAAGGGGACAATCTTAAAGCTGACGCATTGATCGCGGCTGTCGAGGGACGCGGCTTCGCGGCAGAACTGATTAAGGCAGATAGCAAAGCCGATGCTCAAAGCGATATCGAAAAACAGCAGATTGCTAACGAAAAAACTTGGCGTTATCGCGCCATTGTCGGGATGAGTCTTTGGGCTCCGCTCGAATTGCTTCACTGGACGTCCACTGCCATGCATTGGCACGGACCTTGGATGCCATGGATCATGTTTCTTGGCTCAATGGTGATTATTCTCTTCGCTGGGTTCGAGTTCTATAAATCGGCGTGGCGAGCAGCCGTTCGTGGCACAACAAACATGGACACACTCATTTCCATTGGAGCAACAACGGCTTTTGTCTACTCGACCATCGTGATGTTGGGTGGACTGGATTTGCCAATCTATTTTGCCGAAGCGTCGGGTCTGTTAGGGATTGTTAGCCTAGGCCATTGGTTTGAAGCTCGGGCGAGCGCCAATGCCAGTAGTTCCGTTCGCGATCTCTTACGCATGCAGCCGGAAACCGCGGAAATTCTTGAAACCGATGGCTCCACAAAAATCATCCCAAGCGCCGAAGTCCAGAAAGGTTGGAAACTGATTGTTCGACCCGGTGGACGTATCGCCGTCGATGGCGTTGTTCTAGAAGGTGAATCGGCTGTCGACCAATCGATTGTGACGGGCGAGTCGATTCCAGTCGATCGACGCCCCGGCGACTTGGTAGTTGCAGGCTCGATGAATACAACCGGGCGGCTCATTGTCGAGACAACTTGTGACGGTCGACACACAACAGTTTCTCGGATAGCTCAACTCGTCCAAAAAGCACAAACGAGCCGCGCACCCATCCAGCGGCTTGCTGATCAAGTCTCCTCGTATTTTGTTCCGACGGTTTTGCTCATCGCATTGCTGACACTCTTGGGTTGGTGGATCGCGGGCGATTTCTCAAAGGGGATCATTGCTGCGGTCACGGTTTTGATTATTTCGTGTCCCTGTGCACTTGGATTAGCCACCCCCATGGCGGTCATGGTGGGGACTGGATCAGCAAGTCAACGCGGAATCCTCATTCGCAACGCCGAATCACTGGAACGCATCGGAAGAGCTACGCAAATTGTATTTGACAAGACCGGCACACTCACTGTCGGAAGACCGGTACTCACCGAGATCAAAGTCATGGCAGGCTACACCGAGGAGTCTCTGTTGCAGATTGCGGCTTCGGTAGAGTCACCTAGCGAGCACCCTATCGCCAAAGCCATCGTCAGCGAAGCCAAGGCACGCGGGCTCAGCTTATCGTCCGTAAGCAACTTCGTTGCCACCCCTGGCCGCGGCGTTCGAGGGGAAGTGGATGAAAAAAGCGTTGTTGTGGATAGAGACGAACAAGCTACGTCACGTGTTGTCGTCAACGGAATCGGTATCGGCACGTTGACGCTAAACGATCGATTGCGCGATGATGCCGGGGAAGCAATGCAGTCGCTGAAACGTCTTGGGATGAAAGTCTCGATGTTATCCGGTGACAAACGATCATCAACCCAAGACATTGCGGCACGGCTCGGACTTGGCCAAGAAAACGTCATCTTTGAAGCGACACCGGAATCGAAAGCAGCTACGATTCGTTCGCTTGGCCGAGACGTCATTATGGTTGGGGACGGCTTAAACGACGCGGCCGCATTGGCTCAGTCGGGGCTTGGTGTCGCTCTCGCCTCGGGCACCAATGTGGCCATGGAAGCGGCCGCAGTTGTCATTCCTGGCGATCGAGTTGGTGCTGTACCAGAACTGATCCAATTGTCTCGCATGACGCTTCGAACAATTAAGCAGAGTCTGTTCTTTGCATTCTTTTACAATGCCTTGGCGATTCCCCTGGCTGCGTTTGGCTTGCTCGGAGAAAGCGGCCCTCTATGGGCTGCCTTCGCTATGGGAGCGAGCGACATCACGGTCGTTGGAAACGCCCTTTGGCTAAAAGCAAAGCTGAGTTCGAAAAAGCCTTAGACCATACTGAGTTCACTCATGGCCAAGTCGACCAAGTTGGCGGCTAGGGGAGTGGATGACAGTTCGTTTGCAGATTCCGTCTCTTGGGTGATCGCTGGGGAATGATGCGAAGTGATATCGCCAGCCGTGTCGGCAGTTTCTGTGAACGAGCTAAGCAGGATGGCAAGAATGGGCTCAGCGGAATCGGTGTTCTGGATTGTTGGGTTTTCATCGATAGATACTTCCGTTTGCACGGCAATGACTGTCGTCCAGTTTCCTACGAAGGTTTCGCTAGTCGAGTTCTTCACGCTGGACATGTTGATTGCAGTGGCCCCGCTTGGATCCGTGACGGTAAACATGGAACAGTTCGACTGCAGTTGAGCCCAAGTTAGCGGTCCGGGGTGTGAGTTGCCCCATGGATTGAATGCCGAAAATGTATCCGTGGTCGCGTTGTATCCTGTGACGATATAGGCGTGGCCACCATAGAATCCGTCCTTGGCTCCAGACATTGTCCCGAGAGTGACGGACTTACCTGAAGTGATTGCGCTCACCAGGGTCTGCTTTTGCGTCGTCGCAAAAGAGTAGTTACTGGAACTGTAGCCTAATACCTGGGCGTTGACGTAAGACATCCAACCCCCTTCAATAGACGAGTAGCGATTGGTACCATCCCGGCCTTCGTTGCCTGTCTCGTTCCATTGAGCATAGGCCTTTTCAGCCAATGCGATCCAAAGTGTGGTGGAGGTGGTTGTGACGCTTTGTCCGTACCCAGAGAAGGCAAGTTGTCCATTCGAGTACGCTGGCAGGCGTCGATTGACGGTAACATAGTCGGCTTTCATGGCTGCATCGTAGTATCGCACCGAATAAGTCCCGTCACCGTTGTCGATAAAGAGATTGCGAACGGCATCGGGATTTTTGTCTGCGATGGCGGAAAGAGCTGCAATGAAATAGCAGTCTCCAAGTTGTCCTTGTTTGGCGTCGCTTCGGGAAGGAGTCCCATTAAAGAGATTGCCAACTACCGTTTGGTAGCTCAAGCCGGAACCGGTTAACGCAGGTTCATCCGCTCCCAGGAACCACTTGTCCACAAGGTTGTTTAGCAACGTGGATGTGCTTCCGACAGCCAAGTCACCTGCTGTCTGGCCTTTGAAAGCGCGATTGGCTGGATTGGAGTTGACGACATCTTTGGCCAACTCTCGTACATAGACCGGCATAGCATAAACGGAGGTACTTGACGAGATGAATCGCAGGTCTTCCAGCTCCGATTGATCGACGATACCGTCGGCCCCAGCGCTACGAAGCACTTGGATCACTTCCGCTCTAGTCAATTGGCTGTCCGCGTACAGTGTGCTGACCAGATTCGAGATAGCAGCGTTTCGTAGCTGGTTTTGAGGGGTGGGGTTTGGTGTTGGAGTCGGGGTAGGTGTTGGTGTCGGAGTTGGGGTCGGTGCGGGAAGGGTCACTTCGACACTCGCAGTACCACGGACATTACCGACTTTGGCTGTCACCATAAACGAGCCAGCGCGGGTACCAGCGTTCAGCACACCTAGGGCAGTAATGATGCCGCCGGTCGTGGTCCAAGTGGCCGCTGGTTGATTGACTAGAGAATCGCCAAATTGGTCCACTACTTGATAGCGGAATTTCTGCACAGCGTTCGTATTGAGCGTCGATGTGCCTGGAGTCACGGTCAGACTTGTTATCGTCTGAATCACATTGATCGAAATCGTTTGCGAAACGGAGCCTGCGTTTAGGCGGAAGGTATAGCGTCCAGAACGTTGGAAGGAAAATGCGGCATCTGCCCCGGACGACGTGACGGAAGCCGATGATCCTGACGAGCTAAAGACAGCCGTCCATTCCGGGCCTTGCTCCGTCGACATGGGCAAGCCGAATTGATCAAAGCTACGGGCGGTGAGCTTTAAGTCTCGACCATAAACAGAAACGGTTGAATTGGCACCTACCTGTTTGTTGTCCACTGTAAAAGCGGAGACACTGGTCAAAACACTAGAAACTTCGAACGATATGCTTTGAGTGATCTTGCCAATTTTCGCACTGAGAACGTAGGAGCCAGATCGATTGAAGGTGACGGTTGAGACACCAGAGCTAAGGCCCACTCGTGCCAAGCCATTTGTTGGTGCCGAAACGGTAGACCAGGATACGCCAGGAAGGGTTGTTATCGAGTTGCCAAATTGATCGAAGCCTCGCACCACGAATTGTTGCGATTTGGTCGAGACGCTTACGGCTTGAACAGGATCGATTGCGATCCCCGAAGTCGTGGCGAAGTCCACAAAAGTGAGGCTTTGCATGACATTGACCGAAAAGTTCATCCGGACCGCGCCAGACTGAGCTCGCAATGCATAGCCACCGGCGCGATTGAAGGCCGCGGTCATCGCGCCGGAATCCTGGGTCAATGTCGCCGTACCTTGGGATGGAGCACTGATAGTTTGCCAATTTACCTCGGGTTGCGTTTTCATCGCAAAACCGAACTGGTCTAACGCTTGTACGTTGAAGGTGCGTTTGAGGTCGATGGAGTTAAGCGTTCCTCCGGGGGCAATCGACTTTCCATCTGTCGTTTTCACAACCAAGGTCGTAAGCGTTTGATCTACGTTCACATCTAGGGACGAAGTGGACGCGAGCCCTTGCGAGTCGACGATTGCAACCATCACTTGATACGAACCCGACCTATTAAAAGTCAGTGTGTTCGTTTTAGCCGCATTCGATCTATTCAAGGCAAACGTAACCGTGCCTCCTGTTGGGGTACTGACGATCGACCAAATGTACTTAAGCTGTGTTTCACCCGCGTTGTCGGTGCCGAGCACGGACAAGGTCGCCGTTCGGCCAACTACCGACGTACCGTTTGTCAGTTTCAGAGGGCTTGCGACGCTTGGCGGAGTGTTTGCCGTCGAAGGGGAGGCATTCAAGGAACCTGAGTTCGATGTTGCACCGTTGGAAACGATCTGGGTTGAACCAAACAAGCCAGGTGCATTGAGAAGCTGGAGGCTGGACTCCAAGGTGTCGATCGAATTCATCAATCGCGATTCGAGCTGTTCTATCCCAAGTTTCGTGGTTTTACGATTGCCGTTTTTTGGATTGGAACGCTCGGATCGAATGGACATAGTTGGCTTAACCTCGATGCTGCCGGGACAATGGTGGTACATCGAGAAGCCTAGTTCGAAAACGGCCCATGGGCAAATTTGAGATTTTGTTGGTCGCTAGAACTGCGTTTCACCTCGTCAAATGAGTTGTATCTTTGCTGCAACCGGCACAATCGTACTATTCATCCCCCGTTAGCCGTGCTGCGATTAACTCCCCTCGCCCCGTTTCGGCAACGCGGTGAAGCATTTCAGGACGGCTGGGGCTTGACCCCACCGTCCGCAGCTTTGGAGTTCTAGATTCTCGTCACCAAATCGCACAACACCGGATTCGCCGCACCGCCCTTG
>JANPHB010000181.1:0-14998 GCA_031424235.1 Pirellula sp. | reverse complement strand
CGTCCGCCCCAGGTTATCGACTGGGACAGTGCCGAACCCCATCTTTTGGCCCGTTTTATCGACGAGCTGACGGACTAACCGGCTATCACCATGAATACGCAGGCGGTGGCTTAACGTCACCGCCTTCTTGTCTGTCCGTTTTTATACGTTCCTCCAAAACTCCAACAATTGATTGAAACGAAACATGCTTGTCCGATCCAAAATAGAAGGACCTCTCAATAACGTAGAAAAGGTAGCTAGCGTTTTGCAATTCTGGCTGCGACGACGATGCAAAACAGACCGCGACAAGGAGCACTTCTGGTCCATCGGTCTGGATACCAAGCTGGTAGTGAAATATGTCGAAGTGGTCACGATCGGCACCCTCGACGCAAGTCTCGTGCACCCCCGCGAAGTATTCCGCTTCGCGATCATGCAAGGGGCCGCATCGCTCATTATCGGCCACAACCATCCATCGGGCGACATACAGCCAAGTATCCAGGACAGGGCTGTAACGCGTTCTCTCGCCAACGCCGGCAAGGTGCTTGGTGTTCCGCTGCATGACCATCTGATCATTGGCATGAACGGCAAACGATTCAGTTTTGCTGAGTCACTGCCCGACGACCTGCGTGCGTCTTAGCTAGATCACGGTGGTGCGGAGCCCAGCTCTTGTCTCAACTAACTTCCGAGCGAGGCAAACCATGCCCGCTCTTCAAATTCATCATCTTCCAACTAACGAAATCAGAAATCTATGTTTATCCCCAAAACAGTACTCCAGGCGTTTCGCAAGTTTGCGAACGCCTTTCTTGACAGACCGATCCGGAAGCTCGCCACCGACATCGGGATTCACGCTACCGCAAATGGCTGTACCATTCAAGTTTCCGATGCAGGGAAGTCCATAAGCTGCTCGGTTGCCTGTAAAGATGGCGACGAACCTCAGGCCGAGTCGGTAAGCATTTCATGCGTCTTATTTGAAGAGCTAGCCCAATCTACAGGCGACATCGACTTTGGGACAGTGGAATCGACCGAGAACGGCAGCCGCTTCGTAGTTCGCTGGCAAACTTGCTTGGCTATTCGGCATGCTGAACTCGATTCTCGCGAGCCTCCAGCACTTGTGGGCGACAGCATTCCTTTGACCAAGATCGACGAGCGGTTTCTGCCTTGTCTGGCCAACGCTATCGAGGTGGCAGACGAGGTTTCACAACGATACGCGCTGGGTTGTATCCAGTTAGACGGTCGCGACGGGACAATGGCAGCCACGGATGGCAGTCACATGGTTCTGTTCGACGGTTTTGATTTCCCGTGGAAGTCAGAGGCCATTCTCGTCCGAAAAAGTCGGCTGTTTGCTCTTAAGGACTTCATCAAGCTCTACGCCGTCTCCGTTGGGCTCCTGGATAAGTCAATCGTTATCGCATCCGGACCTTGGCGATTCACAATGCCAGTCGAGACGGATGCCAAGTTTCCGAATGTCGATCAAGTGATACCGGACAGGCAGAGATCAACCAACCGGGTTCAACTTGATTCTGCCGATCGCGATGCATTACACAGTTGCTTATCGAAATTGCCGGGTAACGACGAGGAATTGAAGCCGGTGATCTTGGATTTGAACGGCCACGTTGCAGTGGTCGGCAAATCCAACCAGGGTAAATCCTGTACTGTCTGCCTGGAGTTGGATCGCTCGTTGCATCTCGGCCCAGATCTACGTACCGGCACACCGCGACACAACCTTGCGTATGCAGCCAAGATCGGTGCCGACAGTTTGTACCTCTTCGGCAAGGATAAGCCGATCTTAGCCTGTGGTCCCAGAAGCCAATACGTCTGGATGCCGCTTCTCAACCAGGATCTATCGGTCGATCCGGCCCAAACGCAATGCGTCCGCACAAGCACAGTTACTGCGTCCTCCAAAAGTCGCAGGGCAAGCTGACGAACATGAAAATCCAACGATCAGTCATTGGTCGGTTTCTCCAACTTGCTCGCAAGATGTGGAAATCGAACCAAGAAGGCGATTCACAAATAGTTGTCTTCACCGTTACCCAGAGAGCCTGTTCGATCGCGATGGCACGGGATGCGTTGCTACTAACCTACCTTTGCGATCGTGTCGCCTCCGAAGCCAGCGAGCAAGTCATCGCGGTGCAGTTTGAGCCTCTGCAAGATTGCTCAGATGGCGCGGGCGTTGTTGACTTGCAATCGATCGTCGAAAACGGAGAAAGCTGTATCGCGGTCAAATGGAGCGATGAGCTTGGCCGGTGCGAGCGGATGTATCCAGCTCAGGATCCGCCAAAGTATCACTTGCTGCCGGATTTAGCTTGGCACACCGTTGATGAGCGGATGGTACGGACGCTGCGAGGTGCAGCGACGGAACCCAACGTGGGAGAAATGGCGGCCAACCGCCCCTGTGTAAATAGCCGGCCAATCGAGCCAGTTGTAACGGTGCCCCGCTGAAGGGTGCCTGAAAAGACTGCTAGTGGCGCAAGCCACTTGGAGTCTTTTTTAGCTATTGGACGATCGAGCCCGGGTGGCCCGGAGACGGGAGAAGCGTTTCCTGCGCCGCCGGAGAGACTTTTCCCAATGGCATCGCTCCATGAACCGGCAAAAAACGACCCAAAACTGGGGCGATGTGGGAAACCGACGACCCGGCGCGAACTCGCTCCGGTTTGGGTGACCGGAGCGAGTTGACCAAGCCAAATATTCGTGCAGTTTGTTCCGCTGACAACGGAATTTGAACTGATTTAACGGGCTATTACGCTCTGAACAAATGCGATCCGTTTGCCTTAGTCATTAAAGATTCGCTACAAAGACGACCGTTCGGCAGTTCCCACTTGGAGTGATTTCTCGATTGACCGTTATTGATCGTTTAGACCGCTTTCCGAAGAATCTTGAGTGGTTGGGGGGGGAATTTAGGGGTTCGAACAACAACCTCCAATTTGTTTCCTGCCTACTAGATTCAGTACGATAGGCTACCGCTGACATAGAAATTTGCACCGGGTTGATACACCGCTAACCCACTTGATGTCCTAAAGTCAAAATGCTCTCGGTATCGAAGATCAAACATGTTTTCGACACCCGTCGCAATGACAAGCCCTTTCACTTTCGGAGCCCGGAAAACACCCCGCATATCCCAAGTTGTAAAACCGGCTGTAGGGGTCTCTAGCAGACTTGTAGCTATGCGATCTTGATTGTCGACAATTCTCGCAGAAAGCTCAATGTTCCATTGCTTAGCAGGACTTGTATCGTGCAGTCGAAGTCCAATGCGCGATTCTACCGGCGGCATACTTGGTAGCGGTTCTGCGTTGCTACCGACGATTCCACTAAATGCTCCGCGTACCTGTCCCGCGACCTTTTGGCTTGCAACAGCCGAGTTTCCATTGGATGTCGCAAATCGTCCGTTGCGAGTTCGGTCTCTACCATCGACGACACGTACATTGGCAAACGGTGTCAATGGACTTTTCGGGAACAACTCGCCGAACCACTCGCCACCAAGCAGGGTGGCCAATTCCGTATTCACATACCGTAAACTCACTTGCCCGACCTCGCCAGATGGAGGCACGTAGTTCACACTCGTGTTTTCAAAGGTAATGTAGTCGAGCCCCCAAGCATGAAAAACCCTAAATCCCGTCTTGGCCTCATCGATCGCGAACTCCGATCCTACATCGATTTGAAACAGTCTCTCCTTAGACAAACTGGGATCGCCAGTAACGTTGTTTAAGCCGTTCTGCAAAAGTAACATGAATGGCTGTGCTGCATATAGTTCTGTCAACGTCGGAGCACGCTCCGCATAACCAGCGCTAATCGTCGATGTGACTGCCTCAGTGGAGTCGTAGCGTAATGAGAGGAAAGCGCTCCCTAAACCAAACTCACGATTGAAGTCACTTGTGCCAACAATGTTCTGATAACTCGCAGGAAAGAACCCAATCCCAACGCCGGCCAATTTACTTGGGTCATCGACAATCTGACTGGCCGCATAGTCAACGCGGACTCCAGCATTCACTCCAACCCTGTCACCTATCTCTTCCTTGTAGTCAACAAACAGCCCTGGATTCGCAATAAAGGAACGTGGAATCGGTGAGTTGCGATTGGTAAATGGCAAAGGTAAACCGAGTGTCGTTCCACTAGAGATTTCGTTCAATTCCTGCTTAATCCATCTCAAATCATGCCCAACCGACAATTGATAGCTGTCGCTCGACAAATCGCCCAGCACAAACGACTGTCGGTAGCCTGTCGACATGGAATCGACGTCTGTAGTTCCAGAATATGCAATCTGGTCTAACACTGGAAAAAAGGGCCGCTTCCTCGCATTCTGAGCGTTCCCCTCGAAACGCGTCCGGTTGTACCAAGCATCCGTGACTACAGAATCCCAACCAGCAAGATTGCGTCGAGTATGAGTTGCGTCATATCCATCGGTCACCAAGGAGTCCAAGTCGAATACATAACCTGGAAAAACGACATCGGTCTGATCAAGCCGTAGAACACCAAACTCAATCGAATCCTCACGCCAATCTCTCCCTAAGGCAAGGATCATCTCTTGCGAATTGTAACTGGACGGAACTGCCAAACGGCCCCCCGCGCGATAGTCATCGCCAGACCGTGACGCATAATTGAACCTTGCTCCCCAGTCCGTAGACCCAGCCTGCACCGATTGCTGAGCGAAAGACTGGTTGCCGTTCACTTTGTATTCCAAGTCGCTCGCTCCATGCAATTCTGGACCGTTGCGATACCTAGGTGACGCGAGTAACTGGACATCCGTGAACGCAAACCCCGGACCATGCACAACAGAGTACGGACCCGGGACGACATCGACACCGGAGATTTGACGCGAATCAAACTTGCTAAGAATCGTGTCCAAATCAGCTCGCGCAGGTACCCAGTGAGAACCTGATGCAGCAAGCGATCCAACGCGAGACCCTCGCACCCGTGGATCGCTTACGACCGGAGTCTTTGCTTGTACTCCAACGCTCAAAGCCGAGGATGATTTCCGAAGCAAACTGCCAACATCCGTACTGGAAAGGGACAAAGACTCTCGTCCCGAAATCACGTCCTTGGTCGGAAATGTATTATTGGCAGCCCCTCGACTTGGTATTCCGCTAACAACCCCTTGACCAGTTCTAAAGTTCATCGGAATGGATGGATTTGCCCGAGAATCTTCTGCCGCATTAATACGCGGTTGAAGGAAGGGAGTTTGCTGGACCATTGATGCCAACTGAACTTCATCAGGTTCTTTGCCATCCTCGTCGACCTGGGCAAAAGCGGAGTTCAAAGGTGCCCAGCTTGCGATCCAGCTCAAGGTGATCGCAATTGCGTATTTATTCTCAACGCTTGGCGTAAATCTCACGTTTGGACCTGGGCGAAGGAGCTTTCGAATCTGCAGCATCCTAATAATCGGCAAATCCGTCAAAGTTCGCCAATCGAGTTTAGATTGACGCTAAAGTCATCGCAAACTAACAATCGATAGCGCCCAACGTTTGAGCTCCAAATGAAACGGCTGTTCCCTCTCCAACTTTTCTCGCATTTGTTCCAGTAATTGTTCTGCGATTAAGGGTTTATGTTGTGTGAATGCTATCATCGCCTGGGTGCCCAAGTCCTCGATTGATTGATCACTTGCAACTTGAATCGTGTCAAACAACCCTTGGGCAGCATCTCCAAAACCCAGCCTCGCCTGGCACTCCGCCGCCATTCGAACAAAATTTCTGTTCTTTGGCTGAATGGATCGAGCACGATCGGCACACGCATCCGCTTCGATGAGATCGACCAAATCGGAATCTGGACAATGAACTCGGCTGTAGGCATAGCTCTGCAGATACTTACCGTTGGAGGGATAGAGTTCGGTCAGCTTCTTCTTTCGCCCAATCGCGGACTCGAACAAGGCCTTTCCATCAGTCCGATTCTCAGCCTCCCACTCCAGAGTGCCATGTCGCCATTCGACTTCTGATAGTGAAAACATGTATTCTGGTCGCACTTGGCCATCGGTATCTTCTATGTCGATTAACTGCTCAAATTTCCTTCGCGATTCACGAAACATCTTTCTCGATTCCTCTGGCATTGCCGTTCGTAAATACGCTTGCCCCAATTGGCCTTGGATTGTTGCCATCTTGACGGCATAGGTAGATAATCCGCCCGATTCCTGAAAAATTTGGTCGTATAAGTTGTAACTCTGAATGAGTGTTTCCACTGCGACTTGGGCCTCGGGATTGGTATAAAGCTCAGACAAACCAAGCCCGCTCATCGCCGTCGCCAATCCATCTGGCAATCTTTGTACTTGGGGATACGATCGATATAGCCCTTCATATGCATTGCTCGCAAACACCAATCGCTTCTTTGCTTCAGCAGGATTTGATTGATCTAAGAGAAGCAAGCCAATGTCCGCTTCCGTCGCCGCGACCGATTCCGCAAAGCTCAGGGAATCAGGCCAATCCAACTGCAATTGCTGAAACGTTGCTAGCGCAAGCAAGAGGTCTTCAAGAGCTATTGAGAGATCTCCAGCGCCTCTCTCAATAGTCGCTCGAGAAATGTGCATGCTCGCCTGGGCCGACAACAACTCGCGATCCCCTGGCTTCTTGATCAACATTTTCTGAACGCCGATCAATCCAATACCCAGCGTTTCTATCGCTTCGGTATTTTTTCCTAACTTGCCCAATACACGACTCATGCTCTCGTGCGCTTGCATGCGAGCCAATTGCAACTTTGGGTCGTCTGCTGAGTCGGCACGGTCAAATGCTTCGAACGCTCCCGCAATCAGTCGAATGGATTCGGCAGGACTTCCCTCGAGCGAAAGAGAGTTGGCAAAGTTCATTTGCGTTCGAGCCAGCGCCGCATGAGCTAATGTCATTTCTGAATTGGCGTCCGAAACCGCTTGAAGTATACCAATCGCAGTCTGGAACTCTTCTTTTGATTGCTGAACACGCCCAGCGTTGGAGTCCAGATCGTACGCTAACCCCAATCTCGCATGAGCTTTGCCTAACTCCATCTTCCAGAGAGAAGTACTATTTGCTTTATCCAACAAGTTTCCTGGTATTCGCTCCTCAATCTCGCGAATCGAAGTTCGAAACTGTTCGTAGGCACCATCGTAGTCCCCTTGCATATGCATGATGTCCGCAACTCGAATCTTTGCACGCAGCCGCTCTAACTCTAACTCTTCATCCTTGGTGTTTCCGAGACTGAGCTTCGAGTAGTCCTCCGCTGCCGCTAAAAGCAATTGTTTTTGCAAATCGCGCGTCGCTGGAAAATCCTTAAGTGCCTCTGTGCTACCCGTTAGCAATGTATCGATCGCGTTACGGGCCACCCCAATTCGATTGACGGCATCGTTTTTGTACTCTACCGCATTCCGCTTGGCGATCGACTCCTCGACCCTCGCTCGATTGATCAACCATGCTCCTATTGACGCAACCACGGTCGAGAAAACGATCGCAAAAGCAATCGGTACAGTCCAAGATTTATAACGACGCAGCAATCGCCCCGCTTTTTCTACAATGGGTTCTTTGTCCCCAAAGGCAAGCACACGCTCATCCGCCAACCACCGCTCAACATCGGCACACAACTCATTGGCGGTTCCATATCTTGCTGAAATATCAAAGGCCATGGCCCGATGGCAAATCACGGATAGGCCGTTGGGAACAATTGGCGACAACTCTTTTGCGGTCGGAATCTTCCCGTCTCGAATCCACTCAACCACTTGCTCGAGCGATTTGGGACGTTGCGTGATGGGAGCTTGGTTCGTTAACAACTCGTAGAGGATGGCCCCCAAACTATAGACATCGGAAGCTGGGCAAAGCTGGTCCAAATGCCCCTGCAATTGTTCCGGTGGAGCATACGCGACTGTTCCGCTAAACGTGCCGTAGAGGGTCTCTGAACTGCTCCCAGACGCTCTGACGTTAACGGGAGACTCTCTGGATGACTCTGTCAAATCAAAATCGGAAGGCGAGGCTTCCATTATTTTTGCCAAGCCCCAATCGACGACCAACGTCTCGCCATGATTTCCGAGCATGATATTTGCCGGCTTCAAATCACGATGCAGGATCCCGCGCGAGTGCGCATACTCCATCGCATTGCAAACGTCCAGAAATCGACGAAGCAACTGCCGAAACCGTACTCCATCAAACAACCGGGAGGTCGACCCCAAACTTTCGTGAAACTCTTGAATGTACTTCTTTAGCTCCCGCCCGCGAATGAACCGCATCGCATAATAAGGCGAGCCCTCAGCGTCCGTTCCTAGCGCATAGACCGGTACAATCCCTGGATGCTCTAGCTGACCGGTGATCTCCGCTTCAAGCATGAATTTTGATTCGCTAACAAAATCCTGCTTTCGATCCAAGCGTATTTGCTTGAGCGCAACATCTCGGTTGATCTGAGAGTCCCTCGCCACAAAAACAACTCCTAGACCTCCCTTTGCGTGTTGCTTAACAATTTGAAAACGCGAGTCCTTGATTCGCAACCTTTCGCTCGGAGCGCGCTCTGCGTTCGAAGTTACACCCGGACTCTGTTGCCAATTCTGAGTCACTGTCGCAGCTTCATCCGAAAGACTATCCGTTACGTTGAAATCCTGTGTTCCTTGATCGGCGGGCACGATCCGTGTCGTTGCTGTTTCGGATTCCAACACCTCGAACTGCTCTTGAGTAATGAGTCCGACCGCCACAATATGCTCGCCCAAGCCAATCAAACGCGGACTATTGAGCCATTGAGTTAAGGCAAGCGACATCGCGTCCTGTGAAAGCCAATTTTTCTCCAGCGCTAGAAGGCCATCTTGGATATGTTCACTCAGGCTTTTCATTGTTCCACAGTGCTATGAGGATGGAGTATTTAGCAATTTATCAGTACCGTTGGTCTCATCATTTGACTTTGCTCCCCTCGCCCCTTTTGGGCAACGCTGTGAAGCATTTGGAGGCCCTATTTAGCTGTGCCAAGTCACTTCAAGAGTGTCCCACCGTGGGGCACACCTGCCGGGTGTGCAATTGAAGTGAAAGCAATGATTCTTATGCCAAAAATCGTTCACAGCGTTGTCTTTTAGGTCTTTTAGGGGAGAGGGGCTGGGGGGGGTGGGTTGCACGGCATTGTGTTTTACTTGCGGTCGCATGCGTGGGGCGATTTGTGGATAATGGGTAGCCCGTTAGGCTGGACTATGTAAGCTACCTTCGTATCGCGAATCGCTTGCGCGTCCCTCCCTGCCTTTCGTCCAATATATCGAAAAGATCCGCAGACATCAGTTGGTCAACATTCTTAATATTGTTTAGTGCAATCCGAGTGCTTTCACCTTCTCCGCCGCTAACGCGATTGAGTTCATTAATCACCATGAGAACGTCCAATGGGCCAACTCGGCCGTCGCCGTCGGGATCATAGAAGCTCTGCTGCCCCCCGCTAACTCTCTCTGGCAATACCCCACCAGGGAAAGTGTTCGCATTGATCTGATTGATCAACTCCAATACATCTAATGGCGACGCCCCTTGATCACCATCGACGTCGGTCGGATTCACCTCGTTCTGCCATGGAGACGCACTAACGATCTCAATCGTTGCGGCGTCACTGACATAAGGCTGCACCCAAACGCTGTTCTCGACCCTGCCTGTTTGACTCTTCCAGTCCGACAAAGCCACCAGCGTGTCTGCTTGATCCATCAAGATTCGCAAATTCTTGCCCGAGTTGAGTGCGAGCACGTCCGCTCGACGAAGCGTTAGATTTTGACTACCGCTTGCTCGCAAATCAACCAACTGAACTCCATAGAGCTTATCCGCCGACAGGACAGCCAGATCGATCGAAGGGCGGTTGCTCACGAGCTCAATCGGCTTCCCACTGCCACTGTAACGTACCGTGCCTGGTAAGTTCGTGGCGGGAGCTGAAACCTCGAATAACTTTGCGCCTGTGTCGTTGAGTGTCGTAAACTTTGCAATTTCCGATGCCGGCGCACTCCAGAGCACCTTAGTGCCCGAACTTACGACCAAAAGACCATTGCTGATCGCGATCTCGTGTCCCCCCAACTCAAGTGCATTGAGGGAAACCGTTTTCGTGGCCCCGCCGACAAACGTCACTGCATGATCCTCGACCTCACCATCTGTCGCCGGGCCCGTGGTCCCTAGCCCCCCCGCTGTGCTTAGCCTGAAACGTGCAAAGGTCGTTCCGGCTGATGCAGTCGGTGGAATGGCAAATGCAACCGAATTCGAACCGCTAACCATGGCGAGTTTGGCTGCAATCTGCTCACCGGCATCGGACCAATCCCCGTCCCGGTTGAAATCGATCCAAGCATCCAAAAAGCCCGACGCCGACGCAATCGCGATAAAACTTGAGGTCGTCGCGCCGCTAAGGCCAATCACGTTACTCAGCGGGAATAAAATCCCATTCTCGTCATCGCCACCATTGCTGTCGTCTCCCGTACCTCCCGCATTTGGCTGGCCATCGGATTCGGCATCGCTACTCGTACCCAGGAACAATGCACTTCGCTTGTGGAACGCACCGTTGTCTACCAATCGAGTTGGGTAGCTGTTGGCAAATCCCGACTGAACGCTTGTCGGTGCGTCACCGAAATCACTGTCGGCTGTATCGACAAAGCGAATCGTCAAAGTATCCGACGCTTCATTCGGTCGATTGTTGGCGTCGCGGACACGGTCCGCTGGCAATCGGACAGAAATTGTCCCATCACTTATCGCGGATAGATTCAGTTGATAGCGGCCATTGCTCAAATCGCTAATGTTCACCGTTGCGTTAGACAACTCCAGATCGGATGCCGTAAACCCCGTGACGATTCGGCCAAAATCGATGGTAGCAGTGAAATTGCGGTTGGGCGTGATCGACGATTCGCTCGTCGATAGCAATGGCTTGTAGGTGGCCGAACCCGTGTTGACCGAGATCAACAGTGGCACCGGAGCCGTGTTGCCATTGCCCGCGGCATCGCGAGCTATGCTTGCAGAGAAGCCGACGAAGACGACCCCATCGGTCGAAGTGGTCAGCGTGGCAGCGTAGCGACCAGGAGCCGTTTCAGTCAAATTGCTAACCACGCAATTACCCAATACTAAATCGGATAGGTCGAAGCCCAAGACAGCTTCACCAAAGTTGAACGCAATCGGGAACGTTAGTTTGCTGGTCGGATTGGGCTCGCTCGTGGTGATCGTTGCGACCGGTGCAACTCGATCGATGGTGCGAGAGAACTGAGCCGAGGCCAAACTATTGTTATTCGCGAGATCCTTCACAGCCGCTGCGGGTATCGAAACCTTGACATCGCCATCGGAGGTTGCAGCAATCGAGACCGTGAACTTACCTGCCCCCAGGTCGACGAGATTCGAGGCAGTCGCATTGGTCAGCACGAGATCATTGAGCACAAAGCCTGTGACTGCTTCACCGAAGTCAACGGTCAAGTCGATCGGTGACACATTCGTGATGGCTGGTGACAGTGAACTGAGTACAGGTGTTGGCGCGACTGTATCGGGTAGTGGGGCCACCTCGATATCGAACTGCTTTAGAGTCGACAGATCGAGGCCACCGTTGGCCGATCCTCCGTCGTCGCGGACTTGCACGGAGACTTTGGCCATCCCGGTTCGCGTGGTCGACGGCGTATACCGCAGCGTTCCTGCGTTATCGATGGTGGGCAGAGCACTGAATAAATCAGGTTTGTCGACCGAGATAACGAAGCCTGCGATGACTTGTGCGTTTTCATCCGGTCCGCCGCCCGGCGCGAAACCTGTTGCGAATCCAGAAACGGTTTGAGCGGCCGCAGCCACAAGGACCGTTTGCTTGCCACCGATGTTGATCGATGGCGCGTCGTTGACTGGATTGATGGTCAATACAAACTGATCGACCTTGCGATTCGAGCCACCGAAAGCGGTATCGCCACTATCGGTGAGAGTGACCGTGACGGTAGCGGTTCCAACCGCATTGGCAGCGGGAGTAAACCGCAGAGTGCCCGAAGCATCAATGACGGGCTGAGCGCTAAAGAGTGCCAGATTGTCCGCCACGACGAGAAATGCAGTTAGCGTTTGCGAGGATTCGTAGGATCCGCCACCGGAAGCGATGTTCGAGATGAACCCGTTGACAGTACGCGCCCCGGAATCTTCCGGCGCTGTTAAACTTCGAGAGGCAGGAAAATCAAACGTAGGCGCATCGTTCACCGGCTTGATGGAGACAGTGAAGACGCGGCTCAGGACTGCGTCATCGGCCGTATCAAGCAATTTGTCTGCACCCGCATCGCGAGTTGTTACCGTGATGGCTACTTGGCCATTCGCATCCTGGGCAGGAGTGAATCGCAGCGAGGCCGTCGTTGCACCTGCAACATATTCGATGGTCGGTGTTGAAATGATAGCCGTGTTGGAACTGGATGCTGTGATGCGAAGGGCAGGCCCGCCGGCTCGCCCCAGAGCGATGCCATTGAGCGTAATCGTCTGCTGTGGAGCGTCTTCGACGAGCGACTCGGGGTTATCGATCGGATCCATTCGAGGCATCAACACATCGGGTCGCGTTCCAAAATTCAGATTGGCAACGTTCTCTACTCCGGTCAATTGGATACGATGGGCACCGTTGACGAGCGTGTTCCTCATGATCTTGAGGGAATCACTGAGGCTATTGATAATCGCGATATCGGCCGTGCTCGACTTATCGAAATCACCGGCGGCAAACGCCAATCGCGGTGCGGTTGAGAACTCGGCCACACCAAAGTTCTCAGCCGGTTCGAAGCCCGAACCACCTTGGCTCTTGCGATTGCGTAAGACCGAGATCGTTTGCGAGAGCAGATTCGTTACAAGGATATCTTTATCGCCATCCCCTTCGATGTCTTGCAGTTGAACTTGCAAGGGGCCCTGGCCAGTAGCGAGTTGTTCGGCTGAGACGGTAAAGGTGCCGTTCACGCTACCGAGCAACAGCGACGCGGTGTTAGCTAGGAAGTTTGCGGTGACGAGATCCAGAAATCCATCGCCGTTGAAATCATCAGTTGCAATACTGATTGGTCCGAAGCCAACGGTGTAGGGAACGGCAGTTTGGAACGTTCCATCGCCGCGTCCTAAGAGCACGGCCACGTTACCAAAGTCACCACCGGTAGGATGAGTCCCGTAATTAGCAACGGCGATATCAACAAACGCATCGTTGTTGAACAGCCCCGTCACGAGCGCCGTGGGTTTCTTACCACCGGATGAGAACGAAGCGCCCTTGGTAAAGACCCCGGTACCATTATTGACCAGTAGGGTCAGTTGATCGGTTGACTGATTAGCCACGATGGCATCGAAATCGGAATCCGCATCAAACTTACCCACAACGACATCGGTTGGTGTTTCGCCGACGGCCAGAGTCTGTTTGGAGGCAAAGCCAGTGCCATTGAAATCAAGCAGAATGGTAGCGGTCCCGTTGAGCTGATTGGCGGAGATCATATCGACGGCGGTGCCCGAATTGAGTTTACCGCTAGCAAGTGCAATCGGCCCAAGTCCCTCAGGTGCCACCGAAACAGTAACGGGTGCACCACCAAAGCCCCCCGCCTTATCATTGAGCCTGATAGCGACGGAGTTCCCCGAGAACAGGGCGACAGCTAAATCGGACCAACCATCTCCATTGAGATCATCGGCGATAACATCCTGCGGGTTAGCCAACTGAGTCGATCCAGTCGTCAGCGTATATGGGGTCATTGCGAACTTGGTCCCTAGTGGTGAAGTTTGCACAGTCCCAATCCCTAGCAGTGTTCGCACCGTATAAGGCCGATTCCCAAGTCCGGTGAACGAATAGCTACCCGTGTTATCGGTCACAGCCCGAGGCTCATTGAAGTCACGAACTTCGTTGCCATTGAGATCGAGATATACGGTCACACCAACGAGTGCCACTTCGCCATTCTGAATGAATCCATCGCCATTGAGATCATTAAACAACTTACCGGTGAGAATAGCGTTCTCAAATTGACCTCCGGTCGTCGATGGAACAAAACCGAAGTCGCGATCCGTGACAGAAACGCCGGAAGTCAAATAGACAGGCCAAACAAACGGGGATTGCGGAAAGACTTGAAATACCCCGGGTGGAGGAACAACGGCTACGCGGTAGGTTCGTTCGGGTTGTAGGTTCAAAAAGGTGAAAAAACCTTCAGAGTCGGTCGTCCTAGAAATCTCGTTGATGTCAAGTTGAGAATTGCTGTTCGCATCGATAAATACGGTCACGCCAGACAGTCTTTGTTCCCCAATATCGATCCGTCCGTTCGAGATCGAGTCCGTAAAAACTCGACCAGTAACTGAGCCGAGAGGAACGCTTACTGGAAGGTCCAATGTACGCGAAGTTGCGTCAGACAGTCGGACGACTGGACCTTTCGATACGGAGTTCTCCCAAACATAGGTGCTAGAATTCAGACTGATCAATACGTGCGTTCCTCGACTAGCCAGAACACTGTTGAAGTAACTATTGGCTGGGACCGGCGAAACAACCCCTGTATATTGTCCCGTAGCTAAATCAATGAGGCGATACTGGTTCAGAGTTCCGGTGTTAACTCTCATTCCCACGATACTTCCGTCTCTAGTTAACGAAGGAGCACCTAGAATTCGAGGCGTAACGATATTTCGCGTTTTACCCTCTTGTCGGTCAAACAAGAAAAGATCAGGTTCTCCCCCCCGGTCATTTGGAAAGAGATTACTGGCTCGAGAAGTGAATGCTACGAATCGACCATCGCCACTCATTGAAGGCTGATCACTATTGTTATTCGCTTGTTCGCCGTTCGGTCCCATGTTTATTCGTGAGACACTTCCGTTCTCCCTGTTCAGTAAAAAAATGTCATAATTGCCGTTGGTATCATTGGGGACAATCGCAGATGATGCTGATACAAACGTAACGTACTGGAAGTCATCACTAAACGATGCATTTAAGACTTCCATTCCATTCATTGAGTCAATGCGAGTTGCGTTATCGATTTGCGAAATTCGACTTAAAGTGCCAGTCGCCAAGTTCTTTAGGTTCTTCGCCAATTTTAGTGGCTGGAAACATTGGGGATTAGCTCCAGTCTTCCGCAGAAGAACAGGATCCTTGTTCGGTAGTTTTCATAGTTTCTAAAACCTCGCGCGGCGCTTTTGATCGATTGGATACGACTGTT
>JANPHB010000180.1:0-2957 GCA_031424235.1 Pirellula sp. | reverse complement strand
AGGAAGGCGAAAGGGTCGGCGCTGTGGTGGTCCTTCATAACGTCGGTCAAAAGTCACCGTCCTAGCTTTGAATGGGGCTCCTCGGTAGTGGCTATCCGTCAAACGTGACTGCGTCGGGCGGTCGCACCCGGCGAGTGGGGGAAGAATTAGTCTACCGGGATGCCGCCTCAAAAGCGATTGCCCTGCCCGATGCCAAGACATGGCCCTCCAAAGCAATGCTGCACGCTCACTGCAAGAACACTACATACGCGGCAGCAAGCAAAGCTCGTTCATCTTCGCTTCCATTCTCGACAGTGGCAATGTGTTGTCCAGAAATATTGACGACTCGCGATCCTTCTACCCTAAGAAGCACATCTTCCTTCTTCCGGAATATGCTTCCACCCTCGACCTCTGCCAAAACTTGACCGGCAAGATTTAGCAGGTTCTTTCCATTTGTCATGCCAATGGTCTGGGCATCGCTGTTCAGAATCTTGTCATCCGAGAGGCTGAGCAATACTTGACCGTGCAAATTCTTGATTTCGATCACTGTTGGATTCTCCGTGTACAGGAAGTGCGAGGTTCGTGGCGCCTAACAAATAACAATCTATACCAACTGGAGCGAAGCGGAACGGAGGGATAAATTGTACGTTGGGCTAAGTCGCTCTTTCTCCATTGCTGTCTACTCTACTGTGAACCCCAACCACTTCGCTACCAGACGCCAATCCGATTCCCGGAATTCTGCGCGTTAGCAAGCGTTTTGGAAGCTGTCTTGAACAGCCCGGCGTGTCAAACCGGACCGTGTTAGTTGCCATGGTTGCGACACTGGATTTGGCAGACTTCTTGCGCATCCAACGAGAGATCGAGCAGTCACCCGCAGTTGAGCACGTACGCGTCCCTAGTTCGACGAAGCAGAATTTAGTCCTCATTCGGCAAAGTGGAGTTAGAGGCCGAGTACAAGGAATAGGCCGAGTAGGAAAGCGAAGCCAGACGCAATACCTGTAACCAACGCAAACCAAGCCCCAAGTTTCGGCGCCATACTACAACACTTTCCGCTCATGCGTTCAAAAACTCGCATTCTGTAACCTCCGAAAAAATGTTCGCAAGAAAAAATTTAATGTTCAGCATCGCCGATCGTAACCGGTTTACCGGATTCGTAACCTAATGTATCTGGCCCAAATGACTTGAAAATCGGGCGCGCAATTCTGTGCCGATTAAGGCGCAACATATCCCAAAAACGGGTAGGCCAGTTCATGGACTTTGATCTCTAACGGAAGCTGCTCAAATCCAAATTAGCGTATAAGTTGCCACTGTTTAAACCGTTCAACGACGGGCTACGTCACCTCGGCGTGTCAAACCGTAGCGAGTTGGCGTTTGAAGTGAAATCCTCGGCTTGGGGGTAGCGTTTCAGGAGCACTTTTCTGTGAATCGGAAACTAAAAAGTGCGAGTGACTGACACAGGACGGTTCATCCTGAGGGAGTACGACGCCGAGAGCTTTTGCCGCTAGGTTTGCCAAATCAACTGGCCCAAAAAAACGAAGGCCGTTACGGATGTTGGCAGTTAGAAGCATACCTGACCATGTTACGCCAAGGCGTTCTCGAACAGAACAAGCAGGCGCGCCCAAGCCTTTTCGGAGAGCTCTTGGTTGTAAACTTTGGTGTCTGGAGGACACCACCCATGGCCCGCTTTGTAGACCTCAATCTCCGCAGGCAAGTTGGCCTGAGCGAAAGAGTCCTTCAGCACATTCTTAGCCTCTGGTTCTTTTTGGTCATCGTTTTCGGCAATGCAAATCAGAAACTTCGCTTTCATCTTGGGTATCAACAGATGAGGACTATCAGGTTTTTGGGTGACGAGTCCACCGCCGTGAAACGTGCCGCCAGCTCCGATGCGTTCGGGTACTACCGCTGCGCTTCGCATAACAATTGGACCACCCATGCAATATCCGATCGTACCGATCTTCTTCTTCGTATCGGTTTGCGGCTGAGCGTCGAGCCACGCCACTAACGCTTTGGCATTGTCGTAGTGCGTCTTCTCGCTCAATGTACGCGCTAGTGGAAACACATCTTGAATTGGTGTGCTGCTTGCATCCTGTGCTACTGGCGCTTTCTTGGATCGATAGAATAGATTGACAACCAGCACGCTGTAACCACATTCCGCAAGCCGCATGCCCATCTGCCTGAACGCAGGGCGCAAGCCGAAGATATCTGGCCAAACGATTACTGCAGCATATGCGCCGTTTTTGGGCGTAACGAAGTACGCATCACAAACACCATCCGGCGTCTTGATGTCGACTTCGTTCTCAGCCACTTCGACAGCGTGAGCCGAACTTGGGAATAACAAGGCGGCACCAATGCCAGCTGAAACCATCACGCCAAAATCCCTGCGTGAGTACTTCTTTGCATCTTCGTCAAAATGATCTTGATCGCACATATGACACTGCCATTCAAGTTGAAGCTAAAGTCCCCAAATCCAGTCTCTCGACCAATCCAAAAATTAGAGCTTGACGCTACTCGGAAATAAATGGGGGCAGTTCTCTTTTTTCGATGTTCCTGTTTGTTGGGACTGCGGTGAGGGAGATGACCGAGGCACGAACACGCTTCCTCGTACATTGGTGGCCTTACGACCAAATCTGCATTGGCTTAGCTCGCTCAGGAGGGCGTGTCCTGTGCATTTTGTCAGGTTGGCCAACTCGCTCTGGTCACCGCCGACCGTACTGCAGAGTCTAAGTTTTCGTCTGCTACACGGACATTCCCCGTCGTGACCTCTGATCATCGATAAGAATGCGGTCGGCTGCGGAAGTCGTGGTTCATTCGACGACGAACGGCAATTTGAATTGGAGCTAACGACCCTTCGACACGAGTGCCGATCCAAGGCTATTTTGCCAAACACTATTTTTTCGGCGCATCAAAGGTAGTGCCGTTTTGAGTATGACGGGCTGCGGTAACAACCCCTTTATTATCTTTGATGAATTCGACCTGAG
>JANPHB010000179.1:0-5225 GCA_031424235.1 Pirellula sp. | reverse complement strand
GGCAAATCCAGCGGCTCAGCGACAAGAGGAGCGTTCAAGGGGGTAGCTAAAAACCTAACGATCCGAAGTACAAGACTGCGGGATTTGAAGCATAATCGCGTATAAAAATGGGCAAGCCAAAAATCCCCACTACACAGCACCAATAAAAAAAGGAACAACCAAATCGGTTGTTCCTTTGATCGGAATCTCCATGAGACTATTTCTTCGGTGGCAGATCCGAAGCCGAAACTTTATGGAATTTTCCGTCTTCCTTAATCGCCCATCCTTCACCTGATTCAGCCTTGGCCTCATACGAGATGACTTGAGGAGATGTTGCGTTGTCTAGGATTTGCTTGCCCCAAACCATCTTCACTTCGCCACTCTTTAAAGCAGCGAGGGCTTTCGGGAAACGTCCATTGTATTGATCCAGGTCTTTCGCACTTTTCAGCGGTGCTCCGCCGTAGGTAGACTCCAAAATCAATGCTTGTGTTTCGGCGAGCGCTTCCGAAACTCCGGCGGGAACTGTCGGAACGGCAGAAGAGGAAGACGAGCAACCTCCAGCTGCAAATCCCAAGAAACTAACAATCAAACCGAAAAGAACTTTTTGCATGTTATTCAATTCCTGAAACGACTTCACCACCTGCACGACTGCCAAGTGCCTGCCAAGCAGCGAAATCGACGCTATCGGAAACCAAGCGACACGAACCATCCGCGTAAGCGATGTTGGCACCGCCTGTGTGGTAGCTAGAAGCAGGAATGTGTGTTTGAGCAAAGCTCGTATTTCCACAACCAAATTTTTGCGTCGCGACGGATTGCGTCTTTTTGTTCCAATTAGGTGGTAGCGTGTGGGAGTAGGCGATCGTGGAACTTACCGAGCCCCGGTAGTACTGCAAGCCGACATATCGGAAATAGGTTGAGCCATTCGGGCCAGGGTTGCATAGCAAGAGGTTTCTTCCGTCGGAAAGTTCAGCAGCCGTAGTGTAGGCCGTTCCATTTAGCATGTGAGTCGTGTGGTCGAACAATCCGGTTTGTCCGTTTTGGAAATTGCCTCGTTTCGTTTCTCCAAACATAGCAGTATTGCTCGTACCATCGGTGATGGAGGCGTGCGTTGGCCCCTTGAGCGGGAATCCCGTTGGCGGATTGGGCATCGCAAAAATTCCATCGCCAGGTTGACCGCCTCGATAATCGCAATTCGCTCCCGTGGACATCATGTAGTTCGATCGCCCAGCGTCCCCTCCCCCAACCGCCTGAAACGTAACTGAAGGGTCTGACGGGCACTGATACATTGGGATGTTGGCGATTCTAGCAAGGGCGTTTACATTCGCTATTACCGGTATACTCGTGTTGAGTGGTGCGTCACTATTGACGTTGTAGTCTAAATTCCAAAGGTTGGTCACGTTTCCCTGCTCTACGTACGCAAGCAAAAAGACTTGTGGAGATGCATCAGAGTAGTAGGTTGTTGGTACGCCTGTTGTTGGAGCGGGAAGTACCTTCGAGTGGCGCCTCGGAGGAAAGTACTTCATCGCGCTCTCAAAGTTGTGAGCCGCTAATGCCATCTGGCGAATGTAGTTCTGGCACTGCATTCGTCGTGCAGCTTCTCTCGCTGCTTGTACGGCCGGTAGCAGCAAGCCGACCAAGATTCCTATAATTGCGATCACAACCAGCAATTCCACCAACGTGAAACCGCGATGACGTTCTTTTCGAACCATTCCTAAACTCCGTGATAATCCAAAGAAAATAAAATTGAGAGGAACGAGTTGCAACTGCAACCAACAACCAAGGCATTCTAAACCTCCAATAAGGATTTCGCCAGACAATGGTCCGGTTTTCGACGTTGTCATTCGCCCCTTCCTCCAGGGCACCCCCAATGCGGATGGGATTGCAATCAATGTTTCCTCAAACGCAATCCCTTTGCGGCGTCGTTTAAGCCCTAGGTGTCTTTTGGTGGTCTATGATCTTTTTGCGAGTTTCTTTCCCCGTCAATCGATTCACACATCCGCTCGACCGAAAAAGATTGCTTGATGCCTCGCGCATGTTAACGAAATCTATCGCCAAAAACTCTGGGAAAAACTCGATGCTGCGGCGGCTAAAGCCATACCGCTCGCGTTAGCAAGAGATCGGGTTTGATCCAAACCGCTGGTGAGTTACCGTCAGAGTCCTTAGGATTATTTGTAGCAGAAGTCGTGAGACTTCTTGCGGATGTCGTGAGACTTCTCGCGGATGAATGTACGAAAAAACCGCCCAAAGACTGCTAGCAGAATTCTTACGAATTCGGCTACTGGAAGACAGGAAAATTTGTAGCAGAAGTCGTGAGACTTCTCGCGGATGTCGTGAGACTTCTCGCGAATGAATGTACGGAAAAACCGCCCAAAGACTGTTAGCAGAATTCTTACGAATCCTGCTACTGGAAGACAGGAAAATTTGTAGCAGAAGTCGTGAGACTTCTCGCGGATGAATGTACGGAAAAACCGCCCAAAGACTGCTAGCAGAATTCTTACGAATTCGGCTACTGGAAGACAGGAATTCGGAGGACATCTTTATGGACAACCGGCCCCATGATTATCTCAAGCGATTGCCGCCGGAATATTATCGTGGACAAGCTTGCGTCCATTGGTCGATGACCGTGGATGAACGCAGGACCGGCTGGCTCGCCCTGATTTTTCATTGCAAGTTTCGTGAACTTCTCACTCATACGATGTTTCGCTACGGGCTCTGTTGCCCGATCTTCTGCTTGATGCCGGACCATATGCACCTGTTGTGGTTAGGGATTACGGACTCCGCAGATCAGCGGATGGCCATGACATTCCTGCGAAAGCAAATCAACATTGCTCTTGAGAAATTCGGTATGCGGCTGCAAGATCAAGCGTATGACCATGTCCTGCGCGAGGATGAGCGCCAGCCGATGGCGTTTCAAAATGTCGTCGAGTACATCGCGAGGAATCCTGAACGCAAGGGTTTGGTACCTATCGATGGTTTTCGGGAATACCCGTACACAGGCTGTCTGCTGCCAGGGTATCCCGACCTAAGTCCGTTTCAATCCGATTTCTGGAGCCTGTTTGATAGCCTCTGTTCCAAGCTGCGACGGAATGGATTAGTTGCAAAGTAGCAGAAGTCGTGAGACTTCTTGCGAATCGAACAAGCTGGAATTGATATTCGCGAATTCTCAAGAAGGATCTTTCACGAAAGAATTCTTACGAATTCTTCTACTAAGACGTTTGCTTTCACGAAAGAATTCTTACGAATTCTTCTACTAAGACGTTTGTAGCAGAAGTCGTGAGACTTCTTGCGGTTGAATGTACCAAAAGACCACATGCAGAATTCTCACGAATCCTGCTACTGAAAAACCGCACCCGCTTCCGGCCTAGCAATTTACATAGGCCAGCCGAACGGGCAAGTCACTACCCACATCTTTTTGACTTTGCTCCCCTCTTCCGCTCCATTCGTTAAAATGCAACGATCACAATGTCTTTGTTGTCCGTACCAAGTTGAATTTCGATTGCAACTAAGCCTCCCGGATGTATGCTATCGCGATTGGTTGTAGAGGCAACGTTCTTGGACTGCCGTAATGCGTCGCGAAAGACAGCACTTGTATGAAGCAGAGAATTCTCATCACCGGTGGCGCTGGGTTTATCGGCTCGAATCTAGTTCGACACATGTTAGGCAATGGCCATCCTGTCCTGAATGTTGACTGCCTGACGTATGCTGGGAATCTCAATTCTTTGAAGGATGTGGCGAGTTCTGAAAACTACGCATTTTCCAATGTGGATATTCGCGATAGCGAGTCTCTGCAAAAAGTTTTGTTCGACTTTGCACCCGATTCAGTCATGCACTTGGCTGCAGAGAGTCACGTCGATCGCTCGATTGAAGGCCCGCGGCAGTTCGTTGAAACCAACGTTCTAGGTACGTTCAATCTCTTGCATGCGTCGCTGCAGTACGTTCGCAGCATATCGAATCCAGCTCGTTCCGAGTTTCGATTTTTGCACGTTTCGACCGACGAGGTGTACGGTTCCCTTGGAGCATCTGGATTGTTTACTGAGCAATCTCGGTATGCCCCACACTCGCCTTATGCTGCAACCAAGGCCGCCTCCGACCATCTCGCGAGGGCCTGGCATGACACCTATGGCTTGCCGGTCATGGTAAGCAATTGCTCGAACAACTACGGACCGTACCAGTACCCGGAAAAGCTGATTCCTGTCGTGATCCTAAAGTGCCTATGCGATGAAGGCATCCCGATTTACGGAAAGGGGGAGAACGTCCGCGATTGGCTCTACGTTGAGGACCATTGCGAAGCCCTTTCGCTGATTTTGGATAAGGGGATTCCTGGCGAAACGTACAATGTTGGCGGAAACAATGAAAAGAGGAACATTGATCTGGTACGTCTCATTTGCGACATTCTCGACGACCTCAAACCGCGTAGCGACGGAAAGCGGTATAGCGAACAGATAACGTTTGTGCCAGACAGGCCAGGTCACGATTTGCGATATGCCATCGATGCAACGAAACTTACAGAGCAGTTGGGCTGGAAACCAAAACAAGCTGACGAGACTGGATTTCGGATGACAGTTAAGTGGTATCTAGAGAACCAAGCCTGGTGGCAAGCCTTAATCACGACTCAAAAGTAGCAGTTGGTGTACCGGCATCAGCCGGTCGAGCGCTATTCTGGGGCTGTAGCAACTTTCGATGGGCAACTTTCGTTCCGTAGAGACCCCAGCGGCCTTGTGCCGCTAGCAGCCCGTTGAACAAATGAGAATTTTGGAGCAACGCATTTCTCATTAAAGCTAGAATAAAACTTTGATTTTAACCAATCGAGAGAGCTAGTAAATTTACTTCCAGCAACAACAGTAATACCAAGATAGTCTAAGTCAGTGGTCCATTTTATGCAATAATTATTACCAGCTGCGATAGGCGTCGGAGTAGAATGCCATTGCTTACAAATTCTGATGCAATTAGATTTACCAACATTCAGTTTAAAATCTATCGAATCTAATTCATCGCAGCAAATGCAGACCATCAATTGCAACTAAAAAATAGAAGGCGATAACAAAATCAAACATTGGCATACATAAATGAGCCTAATCTCAAACCTGCCATAACACAACCACAGCTTTCTAGTCTTTTTAGAATATTTTCCGCATAAATGTTAAAAAGATAAGCAGAGAGCACGCCGCCTTGTCTGACTCTAGCCGACATGCCAAAAAATCGGACATTGCATTACCTCATTTCACACAGCAAAATGAATTGCTATA
>JANPHB010000178.1:0-33868 GCA_031424235.1 Pirellula sp. | reverse complement strand
AACCACGAAACATCAACGCTGCGGGCGCTTGTTTTGCGAACTGCCCTACGATTTTTGCTATCATTGCCAGTCTCCTCGTGCGATGGAAAGGTTACCCTTTTCATCATACGCACCGATGGAATGACGGCTTTACAGGATTCGATAGGTGATCTGCTCCATTACTTCCAACGGATTAGAAACGCCCCCGGTCCAAAAGGAGTCCCAAATCTTGTCGACTTTGCTCTTGATTTCGCCTGTAATCAACTTTGAATTCCTTAAGCCATTTTGCTTTTCTTATCCCGGTTAGTTCGACATGGACCTAAACGGCCTATTCACCCAGCCACCAATTTATTGGGTTGTCTCTTTCGAAATTCCAAGCATCGAGTGAGTGATGCTATGCGAGAGAGCTTCCTCTATGCAGTTATCAAACCGCCCGATCGCTGGATTGAGGCCAGCGTCAGACAGGACCTTTCTCGACACTTCAGTGACACTTGGGAGCAATAATTTCACTTTAACCTGAAAAGGGAATTTACCGCCCCAGATCTTAGGTACCATGTTTCGGCCGCCATTGGTTGTCGCCTTCCACAAACCAAGCAATCCGCCAATTTCGTAGTGATGCAGCAGGCAGAAATCGCCTTCCTCTATCGCCAGCGGCCAAGGCTTATTTGACCCAAATAGATTCTTTTCGACACAGTCGAGGTAGGTGTTACTGTTACACTCAAAAATGAATGTCTTAGCCATTCGTCGTGTCCTTCTAGGACTCACCGGTCAAAAATTCAACAAGTCGCAAGTTTAGCAGACACCTTACTCCATTGATAGCAGGGTATGAGATTGGGCAGGACCCGCGAAATTCATGTGAATCATCTTAATCCCAGCAGAATCCTTGCTATCTATCGCTTGCGCCGTTCCTCGCCTGTTGCAACGTCATCAGCCCCAACGGTGCAAATTGTCATTGATCGGCTTGCTAGGCGTTGTAAGGGTGGCTCTATGGCGTTCAGGATCTATGAGAGGACGCGGGCTCGATGAAAATATCAGCGACGCCACGCTAGACGTGAACAAGACCTAGCGTCTTGTCCCGTGCCTTCGTATTCTTCTTGCCCATTGAGTTACTCGGATAAACCTGAATCAGCAACTTTGCGTCTCAAGCGGTTAGGTGTTCAGAGAGCATTGTCGCGATGCCATCCGCCCAGGTGGATGCTTCCGCAACAGGTATAACCTTTGCACCTAGATCGGCAAACAAAATCCGTGCCCGTTTGGCGGTTGACTCGTGCTCCGGAGTGGCCTCGCTAACGAGAATGCTGAGGTCCACACTTTTGTCGACTTGACGAATATCTGAAATTGTCCACGCTGACGCGTCGATGAATCTACTTAGCTGCCTTGGGTTACTTCCATCAAAAGAAATTACGTTCGCGCCAAAGAGCGGCTTCCCATTTGAAAGTCCCACATCAAAAAGGTGCGAATCTCTACTGCCATCTACACCGGAAGAAGCATTTGATGAAATCATTTTTGAAGCCGCGCGACTAACGATTCTGCCAACCGACTTTTTCAGAGAAGCAACCGTAATGGACAACATCTCGTCTCGCGTCATCCTAGACGGGAGCGTCATTCGTTCGTCAGGCAGAAAATTTTTCACGATGGATAGTAAAAGATTTGCGGAATCTTTTACCGACGCTCTCGGTTCGGTCACTCGAATTGAATTGAACCAAGACTTCGACGCTTCTTGCAAATCTTTCGATTTGAATCTTGTGAACTTCCCAGAAATCGCTTTGATCATGGTTGCGTTCAACCCAAACGCCCGCGAGCGGGGCGATGGATCTACAAAGACGGACCGAACGTAATCGTCGGTTGAGCTAAACGTAATGACGCCGACGTTTATCGACTCCCCTCGAACGATGTCTGGGACGTACTGAACAATTGAATAGTAGCTAATCATTTTTAGACCCAATTACTTTGCCTAATTTGTAACTAATTGACGGCTAACGAGAGCAGTTGAATGCGACGATTTTCCAAATACGCAGCCAACGAAAATCTCTCTCCTTCCGTCATTCCCCATTCAGTCGGAATTCTCGCGATTGCGCCTGCAATATCTCTTCGAGAAACTGAGTGCAGTCGATCAATTGCCGTTTCAACTTGGGAAATGGAAACTGGGAATCGAGAGCGTGGCGTACTCCAATAGACATTGCTGCCGAGATCGAGTGTTGCGGAAGTCCAATTTGGCCCCCCGAAAAAAAAGTGGCCATGATCTACGGACCAAACCAATTCTGGAGGAGACATGCGATAGATCAATTGATTGTCATTGGATGGTATCCAGTTGTACAGGACAATGATGGAAGCGTACCGCTCAATATTCTCAAAGACCATATTTGCGTCCCACCGGCGGTCTGAGCAATTCTCCTGAAAGGCGATTCCGTGAGCTAGACCAGGGTGAAGGTAGGCAAGCTTCGGTTCCGCATCCCGTAATTCCTGAGGAATATCGACAATCCTGACCTCAGGAATTGGTGCTTTTATCAACTGCCCAAGCGAGGCCACGATTTGCTCGTTGATAATTGCGCGTCCGACTTGAGAGCCTTTCACGACGTATTTCTTCCCATTGTCACAAATAAAAAGCGCTGGCTTTGAAAACGAAGGCCAAATCAATCCCGTAAAGGTCTCCGCGATTAACGCAGGTTGACTGACCGATCCAATCGAGGCAAATTCACTCTTCCAATCGATTACCAACATCTCACTCCAAGGAAAACGAATTTAGGACCTTTGTAAATGTATCCTAAAACTCCCTGAACGCTAGAACCTCTCTTTCTCTCTCGATAGTACGACATCTGTGCTGATTTCTTCAAAACGCCCCGACTCACGCCAAAAATGCGAAGACCGTTTTTTGCCTCTCGAATGGTTCGCGCAAAGTCCACATCTCCCTCTGCCTCCCCCAATCCACAACCGCCGCGATTCGCCCTAGATCCCTCTCTTTCAGTATTTCTCGTCCGCCAAGATACAGGGGGAGATGCAAAATCTCCTCTTGAATGTCGGGAGCCAATTGAAGCAGAAGCATTATTTGCGAAAGCCTAGCACGACTTACATGCCCTAGTCTTGCAAGTTCCGCTTGGTCTTTGACGAGCCCGTCGCGAATCAGTTGATCGAACCGAATCGCCAGCGCCATCATCTTAGCAACCCTTGGAATGCGTCCCGTAGTTGCTTGCGGCTTGCTACCAATTGAGAGCTGCTTCTTGGTCCGACTACCCGTCTGAAAATGAACCCGATGTTCGGAAATCATGCTGCCTCCACCGTTCTATCAGCGATTTCGTTCGCCAAAGTCCGAAGTCCATTGGGTCGGTAGGTTATCGACAGTTTGCCTTCCGTTCCATCGTAGGTCACACGCTCGACAATCAATTCAACGACTCGAGCACGTTCCTTCGGCGAAAGCACTTCCCACAATTGGTCAAAATCTTCCAGTGCGGATGCAACTTCAACTTCGTCGACCACACCATCTTGAAGACTTGCTAGTTCGTCGTCGATTTCGGTAATGCGGCGTTCGGCGTCTCGGATTCGATCTTGCGACTCGGCCAGCCGGGTGTCGCGATCGACCGCCGTTCCCAAGATTTGCCCCACCAAAGCGTACTCGTCGCGGACTGTGCGTACCAATCCAGATCGTTCCGTAGTTAGTCGCTCGATCTCAGACTCCGCGTGTCGGCGCGTTTGGGCTAAAGTCTCCTGCACCAACGTCTGGTCCCGCCCGATGCACTTAATCTGGTCGATTACGAATCGTTCGATCTCGGCAGCCGGGAGCGATGGCGATGGACACTCTCCCCAGCCGCTCTTCTGAGCGTGGTTACAAACATAGTATCGATAGAGCTTCGATCGCTTTTTGGAGTAGGAATGGTGCATGCCGCAATCGCATGCCTTACAATGCAGGATCCCGCTTAACAGTGCGTTGTGGCGGTTGCGAACGGCTTGTCCGCCCGCCCGACCATTGTGTTCCAGGAGCATTTGGACCTTCGCAAAACACTCAGGATCGACGATCGGCTCGTGCTCACCGGCATGCGTTTCGGTTTTGTAACGGACCTTGCCAATGTAGACGACGTTGGACAGGACTTTGTAGACGGCGTTCTTGTCGAAAAGATTGCCACCGCGCCGAATCCCCTTTTGAGTCGTCCATTCCTTGGTTCGCCATCCTAAGTCGTTAAGTTGCTTTGCTACGGTCAATGCAGACCGCTGCTGGCTGTACATTTCGAAAATGCGTCTCACACGGACCGCCTCGGTCTGGTCGATAATCAATTTGGTATTCTCGACGGTATAGCCGAGAACAGGCATCCCACCGGACCATTTCCCTTTGCGCCGAGCTGCCGCAATTTTGTCGCGAGTCCTCTCGGAGATCATCTCGCGTTCGAATTGAGCGAAACTTAGTAAGACGTTTAGGATCAAACGACCCATCGACGAGCCGGTATTGAATGCTTGGGTTACAGACACGAAAGCGACTTTGCGCTGATCGAACGCTTCCATAATCCTCGAAAAATCGAGCAGGCTACGGCTGAGCCGATCGACCTTGTAGACGACCACGCAGTCGACCTTCCCGGATTGAATGTCGGCAATCAATCGACGGAGTGCGGGCCGGTCCATGTTGGCACCAGTGAATCCGCCGTCATCGTACCGTTGGGATAAACAAACCCAGCCCTCGTGTTTTTGACTTTTGATATAGGCCTCGCCAGCCTCGCGCTGGGCATCCAAAGAATTGAACTCTTGCTCGAGCCCATCCTCGGTCGACTTGCGAGTGTAGACGGCACAGCGAACTATCTGAGGCTTCGGTTCCGATTGTTTGATCGTTGCACGGCTCATGATTTATTGCCTTTCTTTCCAACATTGAAAAAGTGGTATCCATTCCAATGTTTGCCCGTCACCAAGTCGGCGATGGCAGTGAGCGACTTGTACCGCTCACCTAAGTACTCAAAGCCATCATCGAGGACCTTGACTAAAATCTGTCGTCCCTTGTATTCCCGCTTCAATACCACGCCGGGGAGTAGTTCACGGTTTACGTCGATCCGTGCGGACACGACTTTCGTCTGTTTTTGCTGATCTGCGGTTCGACTTTTTTCGCGTGGCGGGTTCATGCGTATGTCGGACTCATTGACGATCTCGGCAGCACGTTTGAGTGCGCGTTCCGACAAGCCGCCCTCGGCATTCGATTGCATTCGCCACGCGATTCTTTTGATCAGCCAAGTCTTGTGCCGTGCATTTGTCGGCTCGCCAAAGACCTCCGCGTACTTCTTGCGAAGTTGGTCGGTCGTCATTCGCTCCATGGCGTCGACTTCCTTTTCCATGTTCAGTTTCATCGATTCCTCCTAATGTTTGCGTACTCTCAAAAGTCAGTTAACCCGAATGGACAGTGAGCACGGTTGTCGCAAGACCATCAAGCCCCTGATGGGCGAAACCCGTCAAAGTTTCCAAAGAAGGTGCCGCGTCGCCGATCAATCTGCTAATTCTGCGGAGTCGAAGTACCGCTGTCGCGAAGATGGTTGCGAGCTCTCGAAGCTGCTCGTCTTGAGCTGTGTCTTGGTCAATGCTTTCCATTTTGCCCCTTCCGATTTTGATTGTTTGATGGTCAGTATGGGAACCCAGCGACATAGGAGTTAACATACGGAAACCAAATCAAATATTCGCGGATCTTTTTGGAGGTTGGAGATGGGAAAGAGTTTTGAGCCACTGAAGCAAATGTTCAGCTTCGAAAGGAGTGTGGTCCGACTTGAGGATGAGAAATTGTTCCAACCGTTGCGTCAGGCAAGAAGACGTTGGGTGCTACATGGTCCAGGCTCCTACCGCATGTCAGGGAATTGCCTGGATACGTTGTACGAGCTCAAAAATGGCATGTTTGTACTGCTCGCATTCACTTCTGATTATCCGATGTTGGACGGCGACGTACTCCCATGCAACCCAGGAATTCAAGGAGAGCTAGTAGATGAAAGTGTCGCAATTAACTTCCTAATCGACAATCAGTTCGAGATCCCAGAGGACCTGGAGCATTTACTTGACAATGTCATTAACACGGACGGAGGTTCAAATGAATCGAAAGTAGGTCCCAGGCCGCTTAGTCATTGGGCATTTGACAAGGATTTTTCACGAGTGCAGGCATTTGCCCACGAAGTACGAGTCAGCGAACTCCTTCAGAAACTTTCGGAGAGCGCAATGAGTTGTGTGCAAGAGATTCGATCATGGGATGTCAACGAAGCGGATTTCCGTAGCTCGGAAGAGTTTCTACTTACTGTCACGTTTGCTGCTCGGTTACTAGATGCATATCAAGTTGATCCAGCCCGCTGGTGGGGAGCGAAAACAATCGTCCCACCCGACTCGGTAGACATTCTCCGTCTACCCTGGCCTGATGGAATCGACGAGATAAAAGCGACCACAATTCCACAGCTTCGCAAAATGGTTGTAAACGCTGCCTGCGTAATTTTCATCAATGCTGTTGATCGTGAATACGAGCCGCCTCCGACCTGGGAGGAAAGACGATTGGCAAAAACACACCTGATCAACAGTCTAAATGCTATCGAGGTTAACGTCGTCAAACTTAGGGACGCGGCAGAAGAGTTGATTTCAGGAAAAACTTACGAAAGACTGCTAACTGAAGGCCCCAAGCATACGAGGCCACCTGAGATGCATGAGTTTGGGGCCTTTTTGCTTAAGTCGATGGGGCATGACCGAAAGTCGATTTTGGAAACGTTAAAACGTCCAGAGGATCCCGGAACGGTCTCTCGGTGGATTACAAAGGTCCGCAATTACATTGCATCAGGAAATTTAATCCCGCGGTCAATTGCGGAACAGTTCGAGAAGGAACAACCAAAAGTAAAGTCGAAATCTGTCGACCCAGGAATACTAGACATGGGACGCAACAAAGAAGGACGGACGCCTCGACAAGTTAGGAAAGGAAAAGACGAATGACCGTGCGCGCACGCGGTGAATGACAGATGGATTTCTGTGCTCAAGCGTGCGCTACAAAACAACCAATTTGCCTGGGTTTTTTCAGCTTTTGAGAGCTCTTAGCGCACGTGCGCCAGGGATAGGAAATTCGTTTCCTTCCTTTCATGGAGCATGTTTTATGAGCAAACAGTTGACGTTGTCCGCCCTTCAAGTTGAAGACGCTCGGAGGTTGATTCAGCACAAGGTAAAACGATTTCTTGGCAGGGGAATCCCCCGTCAAGAATTTGAGGATGCCTGCAGCACAACCATGCTGGAGATTCTGGCCAAACTTTCTTCCTATGACCCAGAGCGGAGTTCCCTCCCCACCTATCTGGATCGAATCTCGGAAAACACGATTAGGGATCAGGTTCGTCATAACCGGGCAGCGAAACGTGGAAAGGGTCGGCCCGTAGGTTCACTAAACGAGCGAGTATGTGGCGACGACAGCAAGACAACGGAAGTATGGCAAACTGTCGACAACCGGACATCGAGCCCGCGTCGCCGGAGTAAAAAGTTGCAGTTAGACGACCATGATCTTTCGATGGACCTTGCGGAAAAAGTTAAAACCTTAAGCGAGGCCGAAAAAAGCCTGCTTCAGGCGAAACTATCCGGTGAGTCCCCAAGCGAAATGGCTGTCAAGTTTGGAGTGAATATCGGAACGATTTACCGCCGTCTTAGAGCGCTCCAAAAGAAGCTTCGCACGTTGAAGACTTACGTGTAATTCGCGCGACGAATTGATCTGTTTTACGCATATCAATTCTATCGGCGTTCTTTCTGTAGTCATTTTAATAGCAAGAGGCAGTCATGAGTCCAAAAACCTACACATACTCGTTCGGTAAATCCATTGATGTTGTTGAGGCTGAGGCAACCCTCTTGCTTTCCCTACTGGCGGTAGAAGCCTTGCATGGCGAATGCGAGTTCCGGATGAACGCTCGGCATGCGTTTTATCCGAAGACCCGCTCTTGCGAAATCGATGCAAGCTCTGAAATCGGTAGGGATCTGAATCGTATTTATGTCGGGTTCATGACTCGAGAATTCGGTTCAAGCTCTTTTTCCGTTCACAAGAACCATCAATCGCTCTCATCGGCGGCATAGTGACACATCGTTTTGTGGCCGGCGAAATATCTAACGCATGACAAGGCATGACTATGGAAACGTTGGAAACCACCAAAACTGAAGAACAGCAGGAGATCGTTCGACTGCAAATCGAGACAGCCAGCCTGTTTTTGTCCACGCTATATGGCCCTGATGACGTCTTCATCATTCGTCCAATTGAGTCATGGACCGAAGGCGGCAAGAAACGCACGCGGGTGAATTACAACCGAACTTCCTATCACAATAGGGGAATTGGAAAGCGACTCTTATCCCAGTACTGGACATGGTCCGATCAACACAATCTCAATCTCTACTTCGGCGTTTGTCCGAGGTTCGGACGCGCTGGACAATTCGATCTCGAATGGCAGATCCGCAAAGTCGTGGCGCTCTGGGCCGATATCGATAACATTTCGGTCGATGAAGCACTAAAACGCGTCGAGGATGCAAGGCTGCCTCCGCCGTCCATCGTTGTTAACTCCGGGAATGGGGTGCATCTCTACTGGCTGCTCGATTCCCCTTTTTCAATCGAAGCGGACGATCCCCCAGTGGTTCAAATTGAATGGGTCGAGCAACCATCTGGAAAGAATAAGCCACGCAAGTTTGTCATCCAGGATGGGGAGAAACTATATCTCGACAAGCACAAGCATCTGTCTCGGCTAAGTCCATCGGCCAGCTCCATCAAAGACATTCTGGCGGGAATCGCAAAGTCCATTGGTGGTGACCACACCATTGATCTTTCACGACTCCTTCGATTGCCCGGAAGTCTGAATCGGAAGGACCAGCGCAATGGTAAAGTGCCGATGCCGACCGAATTGGTTCGTTGCGACCCGAATCTCCGGTATTCGTTGTCCTTGTTTGAGACGTTTAAGATCGAATCGGAGACAACGGAGCGAGCCCAAAAAGTTAAAGCGATGCCGCTACCAAAGATCCGGAAGCCTACCAATATAAAACAAGACCGGCTCGCTGAATTGATTGCAGCCAGCGCGATTGCGGCGACGGGAGAGCGTTCTGAAGCGGACTTCGCCGTCTGTTGCTATGCCATAGAAAATGGTTTTGACGCTGCGGACGTTTGGTCATTGGTGCAGAACATTGGGAAATTTGCTGAAGGGGGACAACGATACTTTGAACGGACGTGGGAAAATGCCTCGCACAACACGCGGGAGGCATGCTTGGACAAAATCCTTGATCATAAATCTACGAAGAAAGACAGGCCTCGAAACACCGAGGACTCGCCTACAAATAGTTCTGACCGTCAGATTATCGAAATTGATGAGAGCACAACGTTTGTCGGGGACACACTCCATGCGGTGACCAACATCATGGTCGCAACTGGAGGATGCTACCGTCGCGCCGATCAAACCGTTGCAATCCACGACGATAAGATTTTGTCTATTTTGAACTCGGCGGAGCTCACTGGACTTCTTAGTCAGTTCGTTGAGTTCTCCATTCGCAAAGATGACAATTATGAGTTTAAGCCATTTCCATCGACTTACGCCAAAACTTGGTTGAACAACCACATCGAGCTTTCGCGACTGCCGCTGATCAAGGCATACGTGCACAATCCGGTCTACAGCGACGACTGGCGTCTAATTGCACCCGGCTTCGACAAGCAAACCGGCATCTACTACGCTGGCGACGCCATTGAGCCACGCTCTGACAAAAACCACATCACAGCTCTACTGGATGACTTTTGCTTCAAAACGACTGGAGATCGTACCAACTACCTGGGCATGCTGCTCACGATGGTGCTCATCCCAAGATTCATCGGTTCGAAGCCAGCGACATTGCTGTGCGCAAACCAACCTGAACTGGGAAAGACAATCCTAGCACAGATTATTTCGGCACTGCGGGACGGAAAACCAGCCGAAACTATTTCGTACAACCCCAATGACGAAGAGTTCGAGAAGCGATTGGGTGCCGTCGTTCGTCGCGGTGCCACAACCATCATCATCGACAATGCCAAGAAGAGTGCTCGGAATCCAGTTATCGAATCGGCGTGCCTAGAACGCTCCATCACAGACCCGATACTCTCGTTTCGTTTGCTGGGGGAATCGGACACGATTCGCGCCGAGAACTCCCACTTCTTCTGCATCACAGCCAACTCGCCCGAAGTCAGTCGAGACTTGGTGACCCGCAGTTTGATCGTAAACCTCCATTACGAAGGCGATCCGTCGAAGCGTAAATTCACCATCGAGAATCCCGAGGGTTATGCACTCGAGCATCGCAAAGAAATACTCGGTGAGCTATTGGGCATGGTCGAGCGTTGGAGGGCTGCTGGTAGTCCGCTTGCCAAGACAAACACGCGATTCAACAAGCAGGGCTGGGGCAACATCATTGGCGGGATACTGGCGTACAGCGGTGAACCGGACTTCCTGACCAACGCCGAAGAGGCCTCCACACAGCTCGACGGAACCAAGCGTGACTTTGCCGAATTGGTCGCTTTCCTTGCGGACCATCAACAAGGAATTTGGACTCCAGCTGAGCTTGTCGAAAAGTGTGCAGCGCTCGATTTGCTCTCCGTCGAGATCGGCAAAGGTTCGGCAAAATCGAAAACCACAATTATGGGGAACATCGCTGGTCGCTTCGTGGATGAAGCTTTCACGCTGGAGGACGACCGAATTTTTACGTTTATACGGCAGCCCGCACGTAAAGGCAGCGTCTATCGCGTGGTTACCACCCAAAAGAGTGCCGAACCTTAGCGTTTTGCCGAACCTATGCCGAACCTTGAAAACAAGAGGTTCGGCATACTTAAATCCTTACCAAATAACGAGATACAGATACCATGCCGAACCTGCCGAACCTTTTAAGTAACTCCACACGTGTACGCGCAGCGCACGCGCACGCGCCACGCACACGCGCGATGGGAAATAAGGTTCGGCAGGTTCGGCAGGTTCGGCAGGTTCGGCGTCAATGCCAAGGAGGTTGGGAATGAACCAGAGTCGTCTGCCCGCCAAACTCGATCCCCAAAATGTGGTCGCACTCATCGACACTCGAGAGCAGCTGCCTTTGTGCCTCGCTCCGCTCCGAACAGAGCGTGCAACACTAGCGACCGGTGACTACACGGCTCGTGGGTTCGAAGACGAGGTTTGCATCGAACGCAAAAGCCTCGACGACCTTGTGGCCTGTGTGGGGCGCGAGCGAGAACGGTTCGAACGCGAACTCCACCGCATGCTCGCCTTCCGTGTTCGAGTGTTGCTCATCGAAGCTAGCTGGGACGACATAGACCGTGGCGGTTGGCGTTCCCAAGTGACTGTGTCTCAAGTATCGGGCAGTCTTGTGGGTTGGTCGGCAATGGGCCTCCAAATCGCGTTAGTGGGCTCCCACGAGCGTGCTGGCGTTTATGCCTCGCGATTGCTCTACACCGTTGCACGACGACGCTACGAACAACTGCGAGCCCTTTTCAACCCAATCGCCCCGTCGCCCGACGATGCTTGCCCCCAAACACCAGAAAGGACACCGGACCTATGACCGTAAACAGTTCCCAGGATCCGAGTCATCCCCTGTGGAAATACTACTTGGTCCCCGTCGCCGGGCACTCGAGCGTTTCTTTTGGAGGCTCGCTTTCTACTGCCTAATTGTGTTCCTGTTCTTTCCATTCAATCCATTCAAAACGAAGGTCCAACATGAAGATCGAAATCCGTCCACTTTCTGAAATCCGGCCCTATCCCAACAATCCGAGGCTCAACGATAGCGCCGTAGATGTCGTCGCCGCGTCGCTAAAGGAATTCGGTTTCCGCCAGCCAATCGTTGTCGACGGCGAAGGTGTCATCATTTGTGGTCACACGCGGTTCAAGGCGGCCCAAAAACTTGGGCTCGATAAAGTCCCGGTCCACGTCGCCACGGATTTAACACCCGATCAGGTTCGTGCGTATCGCATCGCCGATAATAAAACGGCTGAGTACTCGGAATGGAACTTCGATCTTTTGCCGATTGAGATCAACGAACTCCGTGCTGCCAATTTCGATGTAAACCTGCTTGGCTTTGATTTGGACGAACTGGCGTCGATTCTAGGAACCGAAGTGCAAGATGGCGACTGCGATCCAGACGAAGTTCCACTGCCTCCGGACGTAGCGGTAACGCAACCTGGCGACCTTTGGATACTCGGCAACCATCGGCTACTTTGTGGAGACTCATCGTGCCCAGACCAACTCGATCGGCTCGTGTCTGGTGTTCAGATTCATATGGTCAATTCCGATCCACCGTATGGCGTCGCGGTCGAGCCGAGGTCAAAGTCAGCGATTGCTGCAGGGCTTAGCTCGTTTCCAGGCTCAGCGCAGTCGTCGGACCCAAATTACCTTCCTAGGAACAAGCTTCGGGCTAGAGACAGGCCGATTGCAAACGACGCAGTAACGGGCGAAGACTTCGATACGCTGCTCGACCAATGGTTCGGTAACGTTGCTCGTGTCTTATTGCCCGGTCGTGGGTTCTATTTTTGGGGCGGGTATGCAAACCTTGAAAACTATCCTCGTGCTCTCAAACGGAACGATTTGTACTTTAGCCAAGCCATTGTTTGGGACAAGCAACATCCGGTCATCAACCGCAAAGACTTCATGGGTTCTTTTGAACTTTGCTATTACGGTTGGAAGCTAGGTGCAGGCCACTCGTTCTTCGGACCCAACAACGCAACCGACCTGTGGCACGTGAAGAAGGTCAATCCGCAGTCGATGATCCATCTAACCGAGAAGCCAACGGAGCTCGCTGTGCGTGCCATGCAGTACTCGTCGCGAGTCGGAGAGAACGTGCTCGACTTGTTTGGTGGCAGCGGTTCGACGCTCATAGCAGCAGAGCAAACCAATCGCAAAGCATTCTTGATGGAGCTCGACCAGCTGTACTGCGACGTGATCGTGGACCGCTACCAAAGGTTCTCGGGCAAGCCTGCTGTGCTAGAGCGAACCGGTTCGTCACCCATTCCTATGCAACGCGCGGGTGCTGCATGACAAGCAAAAACAACTCGCTGCACCGAAGCTATCGCCGAAAAATATTTCCAAATTTTTCACTAGAAAACGCCATCCGTTATATATCACGGGCAGTGGTGACGAATCGTGATGTTCTTCACACCGACAAGAAAACCGAAGACGTTAAAAAACCCTGTGTTTTTGTTGACAGACCGGCCCCCCGGCATCTTGGTTCCTTCCTGGCCAATCCCAGTGCAAATACGACGCCACAGCCCCAGTATTTTCACGCGTTTCACTATGATTTTGGAAAGTAAGTAACTTGGCAAAATCGACCAAAACTACAAATCCGCCAACTGAAAACGCAGATGTCGTTGCGCGTGCCTATCGCAAGATCATGGACGGCAAAGCCGACGATCTTACTGCCGAGGAAAAGGCCGCCGTCAAACGCCATGAAAAGGGAAAGGAGGAAAGACTCCGCTGGCAATACTACGGTGCCATTCCGCAAAAGCACTGGCGTCAAATGTCGGGAAGACAAGCCAAAGTTATCAACGAGCAAGCGGTCCGGTACGGGATCCCCTTCGACGGTGCAACGGTCTCGCTCCCAGCTGTGGTACTCGCCCTGCATGATTTTCTAGCTGACAACAAGCATAAACTGGCTCGCGACGACGATGACTTGATGGTTGGTCCAACTAGCCCGGCCTTGGAACGCTATCGAGAGGAACGAGCAGCGATGGCTCGAATGATGCGACTCGAGCGTGAAGGGGAGCTGCTTCCCCGCGACATGGTCCGTCAATCGCTTTCCAAGACCGCAGCTATCCTTCGTAATGCCGGTGAATCATTACAAAAGCAGTTCGGGCAGGGTGCCGCCGATATGCTCTATGAGGCAATTGGCGACGCTGAAGCTGAGATTGTGCGGTTTTTCACTCGGCGAGAATCGGAGGACGAGAATGGTCTCGATGCGCCTGAGTGAGCAAGCTGCACTTCAAGATATGCGATGGTTCTTGGAGCAAGCCAAGCCACGGCGGCTCCGTACGATTCGCCAATTCGCTGAGGAAGAGATTGTAATTCCCTCTGGTCCATTCGCGGGAACTCGGTTCCGGTGCATTCGGCAGCCGTATACAGCCCTGTGGTTCGACCAAATTGACAGCGGGAATTGGACTCGGTTCGTGGCGACCGGCCCAACGCAGTCCGGCAAATCGATTTCATGCTTTGTCATTCCGACCCTGTACCATTTGTTCGAGTATGGCGAGACAGTGATCTGCGGCCTGCCCGACATCGATATGGCCGCAGACAAATGGCGAGAGGACCTCCTCCCAATCATCGAACGCACCCGATATCGAGACCTTCTCCCGAGCAAAGGGGCCGGTAGTCGCGGTGGTCAGGTCCAATCTATCCAGTTCCGAAACGGAGCCACATTGCGATTTATGACCGGAGGCGGTGGCGACAAAAGCCGGGCGGCGTTCACGTCTCGCGTAGTAGTCGTCACAGAGACCGATGGTATGGACGAACCCGGGAGAAACAGCCGTGAGGCCGACAAAATCTCGCAATTGATCGCTCGGACCCGCGCGTTTGGACATCGTAGCCTCGTCTACATGGAATGCACGGTGAGTACGGAAACGGGTCGAACGTGGCAGGAATACATGAACGGCACGCAAAGCTCGATCGTTTTGCAGTGTGCTCATTGTAAAAATTGGGTTAGCCAAGAGCGGGAGCATCTAAATGGCTGGCAAGAATCGCAATCGCAAATCGAAGCCAGGGCCGCATCTAAATTCATATGCCCCGAATGTGGTGAGGCATGGAGCGATCGAGAGCGAGTCGATGCGAACCAGTCCTGTCGCCTCCTGCATTTCGGGCAATCGATCGACTCGGATGGACTTGTCTCTGGTGAACCGCCAGCAACCGATACTCTGGGATTCCGTTGGTCGGCGGTAAACAACCTCTTTCTGACTGCGGGAGATTTGGGAGCAGACGAATGGCGGGCTTCTCGATCTCCAAACGAAGACAACGCGGAACGCGAGCAACGCCAATTCGTCTGGTGCTTACCATCAATCCCCAATACTTGGACCCAAGTATCCATCGAGGCACATGAGTTGGCATGCCGAGTCAACAGTTGGCAGCGTGGCATTGTGCCGTCGACGGCTGAAACGCTTACTGCTGCAATGGATCTTGGAAAATACCTGAACCACTGGATTGTGGTCGCATGGTCTCCTGGCCCATTCGGTCACATTGTGGATTACGGGCGCATTGAGGTAGCATCTGACGATCTCGGAGTCGAACAGGCCACAATGGTTGCGCTTCGTGAATACCGAGACATGATCCTCAAAGGCTGGCCAGTTGGCGAGGCAGGGGCAACTCCCATGGTCCCACATATGTCGCTCATCGACGCTGGGTTCATGACGGATGTGGTTTATTCTTTTTGTCGAGAGTCGGGCAATAGATTCGTACCGTCTGTCGGGCGCGGAACCAATCAGCAGCATCGCCAATGGATGGATCGCACGACACTGACCGGTTCCGTTGTGAGGCACGTGGGGGATGGCTATCACATCAAATGGCTACCGGTAGAGAATAGTTTTCTGACGGAAGTCGACTCGGATCATTGGAAGACCTGGGTCCACCAACGACTAACTACTCCGGTGACCAAACCCGGATCGATGACATTGTTTCAGGCCGCTGCGAAAGACCACCTTGCAATTGCCAGGCAATTGACCGCCGAAGTTAAGATCGAAGAGTTCGTTGCTGGCAAGGGCGCCGTCACGCGATGGGAACGCAAGCGTCGTCAAAATCACTGGCTGGATGCGTTGTACAACGCTTGTGCAGCGGGACATTACTTCGGCGTGCGTGTGGTCGAAGAAGCGAAAAAGGAACCGCCACCTCCCCCGAAGCCTAAACCCAACGATACGGATTCGGATCATCGTCCGTGGATCGATACGAAGCGGTGGAAGGAGAATCAGCAGCGGATGCGCGAGGGGAGACGGTGGTGAACATTAATTCTTAAAAATAAAGGCCTGAAATGCGTGAATTGATAGCATTTCGCTTCGTGTCATTACGAAAGATGATTTGTCCCGTTGATCACGCGTGTTGTAAAACATATAACTTACAAGAGGCGGAACTACACTTTAAGGAGCTATCGTCACATGCAAGGCTACGCGGCATTACTCTATCCGCTTGTTACGTTCATCGTTGTAGGTGGGTTGGCAATTTGGCTTTACTTCCTTACAAGACTATTCTGGAGAACGGTACTAGACTCTTCCAGAGTCGTCCGATTCCTCTATGTCACAATTGCTGTCGTAGTGTTACCGCTCATTCTGGGTGGTTGGTCAGACATAGCGGATGTGTCTGAAATTGTAAAAGGGGAAATCGGGTCAAGACAGACGATTTCACTTTGTTTCATTGCGATAATTTTTGTCGGATATCTTTACCTCCATGGGTGTTGGTTCGATCGAGAAGAAAGCGGTTTGGTAACTCGAAAAAATGAGCTGGGACGTATCGCAGAGATTGATTGCCAGAAGAACTATTTGGTTCGATTGCTCGAGAATTTTCGAGCATGTATTGGCCAGTATGGAGAAAGACTCCAAGTTGCTATCGATGGGTCTCAAGCAAATGGAAGTATCGCTCTCAGCCTTCCAAATGATCTAGCTCGTGACAACATTCGAATGATGGTTGAGGCGGTACGTCAAACATACAAAAGCGTCGAAACGGTTCCTAAGGACAGTAGTATCAAGGCACTTCTCCTCGAAGAGAGGGATGGTTTTTTGGAACACGTAGAATCCTACGACGGGACAACCTGGGATTGCGACAAAGACTGTTGCGATGATCACCGAGCACTGTACTTTGACCTGAGCTCTCCCTTTTCGAGCGCGGCTGTCGCCTCCGCCAGAACAAACGCAATACAAATCATTGAAGACTGCGATAATTGCCACAAAGATGATTCCCATCCATTTTGGTTCTTTCAGGATTGTTTGAAGAATCAAAAAGACGAACTCGGCTCAATGTTGATCGTGCCTATCAGTCTCAACAAAGGGCAAAAATTCATTCTTTGCCTGTCTTGTTCACAACCTTTTGCATTCTTAGAAAAACACTTATGGAAAGCGAAAGCAGTACGCGAGAACCTGCATGCGAGATTTGGATTGTTGTTTTGCCAGACGATTGCCTTTGATTCACTCCAGGCGGAAATTAGCGAACTTCGTTCGAACAACGAAGATCTTAAATGCGAGACAGCGTCTTTGACACATGATTTGACTGCATCTCGAAACGAGGTGAATCGCAAACAGGCACAAATTTTGCATCTGGAGGAGAACCAAGCTCAATTGAGTGACGAATTAGTCAAAATAAAAGATAGCCTAAACGGGGAGATTGCTACTCAACTGAGCGTGAATTTGGAGAAAACCAATGAAAACGCACTACTTCTTGAGGAGAATCAGAGTTTTTCCAAGGAGATAGAGTTGCTGAAAGCAAAAAATGCTATGCTGTCGGAGCAGCTAGAAAAGGCAAAACCGCGAGGTGTACCGTTGGCAGGCAAGCCCGCACCAAGAAAGAATCGCAACCAAAAGGGAGCTGGAGAGGACACATGAACGAAACAGAAAAACCTCAGAATAATTACGGCACTATTTTTGAGACAGCCCGCTTAAATGCTTCGATGCGAATTCGAGAATTAGACGAGGCTGCAGAGTATGCCGCTGTTCAATCTATGGTGCAAATATTGCGTCCTGCCGTAGTAGCTTCCCGAGTTTCCCCGCAATCACAAGTGGGCACGAGATCAAAAATTAACGCTGACTCGTAAGTCTGCGTGCAAATTTCGGCTTAAGCAGCGAATGGGATCGCTGGCTCCGGATAATCGGTTACGAACCGGAGCTTTCAATAGTCTTCGCCATACCGATCTCTCAATTCTTCCCCGACGCGATCTTGAACAATCCCCGCTCGGCCTTCACAAACCGCGACTCATCGCCTCTGGTAATGATCTCGCGCAGAATGGCACTATAGAGCGTTGCATGCGGCGTCTTGCCGCCAGGGCTCGTCCAGTAGCCCTTCTCCGCCATCGTCGCGATCATCTGCTGCGTGTTCAGCGGTTCGTTGCATTCGCCAAGAATTTTTAGCGCTGCCGCAATGCAGCTTAATGGTTTTTCCGTTGCGGCGTCCTGGCTCTTCGACTTGTCGACTCGCTTCGGAACCGCGGTGGCAGGCTCGACGGATGCTTCCACCACAGCCTTCGCTTTCACCTTCGTGGCTTTGACTTCCCCAAGCAATCGTTCCGCATTCTGGATGTGGACCTTTTTGCCCGTCGAAAGGTTGATCGCGTTCCAACCGCCATCGGCATGTTCGGATTCGATTTGCACCTCGACGCGCTTCTTGGTGACCATTGCATAGTACTTGCCACCGACTGTTACTTGATTCTTCGCCATTTCAATTTCTCCCGATATTTGTGTTCGTGGTTAGCTGCCATCGTCAGGCGGATCGAACCACCGATCCGCGACGCGGTTTCGTTCCGCGTTTCGGCGTTATTTCGACATCGCATCTGCAACTCGCATGGCCTCGGTGAGCAACTCGAACAAGCAACCGGTCGAACCTGTGTAGCCGTAGTCGACGTTCGGTAAGTGGCCGTTCTCGTCCGGCGCTGGCATCGTGTCGACGAATTCCTTCAGGTTTTCGAGTGCCATCGTGATTGCGGCGTGCTGGCGAACGTATGCTTCTACGGTTGGTTGGTGTTTGACGCTCATGGTTCTGTTTCCGGTGGGTTAGAGGATTGCGCCGAGTCGGCTTCGTTTCATCGCATCCAACGCCTCGACCGCGTAGAAGTGTTCGTTTAGTAGCGGACCTGCCGATACTTGCTGCTGGGCATCGGCAACTTCTAGTGTCTCGGCCAAGGTTCGTAGCCCCTCGACAGCTTTGTCGTACGCTTCGCGAATCTCTTGTGCTTGGTGCGGGTCCATCGTTTTGAAGATCTCGCGGAGGGCCAAATCGGTTGCTTTGCGTGCGTCGTTCATCGTCGTGTCTCGCTATTGAAAAGGGTTGGTGAAATCGTTTTGCGATAACACACATGTGCCATGCTTTTGCAACGTCATCAAGCGCTGTGTGCAAAGATTCGAAATGTTTTCCAGATTCATTTCCGCAGCGCTGCAAATCGTCGCAATCAGCTATCGCGACATGTCTCCCAAGCACGCTTACTTCCGTAACAAATCTGGCCACCTTCGACGATATAGACGATGTTCTCGTCGGCAACATCTTGGTCATCGTCTTCGTCCGTTTCGTTCATCTCGCGGCCGGATGTGACCCCGCAGATTCGATTCTCAAATGGCCAATTCTGTTGGGTCATAAGTCGGACCTCAACGTCGCCTCCATTTTCTTCGCGGTAGTCGTTCAAGATTTCGATCAAGGTATCGAGGTTCATGTTTGTGCTCCAAAGTGTGGAAGGGAAATCGTTAAGTACCCTTACACATGAGCCATGTATCTCGAAATTGATCAAGTCAATTCCGCTTTCTTTTTGCAATGTTTTCATTGCTTTTCTGAAAGGCCCGACGTTGGGCAACGTTCGCGCGACTTGCGTCGTAAATCAAAGCGGGGCGTCGACCGCAGCGAGTGAAGAGAACGCGACAGATCGCGAATGTCGCGGCCATACAACGAGAAAACGCAGCGAGTTAAAGTGCGTCGTTATTGTGGCGGGAAGAGTATGTGCTTTAGAGAATCGCGCCGAGCCGAATCTTCTTCATCGCGTCGAGTGTTTCGCACGTGGCGACGACAGATAATCCTTTTGAAAACACTCAATTTCGCCGCTTGGGTACATTAGACGGTTACGTCGCGATTACGGTTTGTAGTCGAACTGTGGTTGAAGTATGCTCGGGAATTCCAGCATCAATCATACGTTGCCGAATCACATTTAGTGTACCGACCGTTCGTGAAGCAAATAAGAATGGTGCGTGCGAGACGTAGTAGAACGAGGCGACCCGATGCGTGAGCAATTGGGAGCGCTTTGCATCAAGTTGATCCGTCCGTGGATTGCCCGCCTGGCGTTTGGCGGTTTGATCATAGCATGCGACAAAGGCCAGTTGCGGATCATTAAACAATGTTGCAACGAAGTCAATTGGAGCATGCGATATGCGCACGTTTTGATTCACGGCATCGGGCAATGGAATTCCTGTGTGTGGATCGAGTAGCAACGAATACACCGAGGTCATCGCATTTGATGGATCGTAGATCTCAGCTCCCGTGAGTTGAGTAAAGCGGGGACGCAAATCGGCGGGAATGAATCGGGGGTGTGCAAGCATCGGTGCGACGGGTGAAAGCAGATCAACCCAAAAGCGTTTGAGGATGTCAAAAGAGTCGCCGAGGTACTGTTCGTGCATAAGGTTTTAACAACATAAAGATTCTGTTCACTCAACCGGAGCGAAAAAGGCTACGATTTCAAAGCATTGGCTTGAAAGGAGGACGCTTCCGGGCAACCAAACGAGGACTATACGTGCGTTCCCAAGTTTCCGTATCACCTGGCATCCAAGGAAATGCAGTAATGCTAAGGACATTTGGCCAAGATTCTACCATATCAAGTGTCTGTTTGGTGCAGAATGCCGCCATCACAGTTTGGATCAGTTCGGTTTCAAATTTGCCATCCGTCTCGATAAGATGAATGGTTGATTCCTTCCATTTGACGATTCCATCGCGAAAGAAACGTTTGTGATTCGTCGCGCCGAGAATTTCGAGAATCGATTCATTCTGTGACATCGAGTGGCTACAATCCACTAGCATCCAAATCTTGTTTGACGTGTCAACAGCCAAGGCCGCGCAAGTATTAAACGCGAGTTCCACCGTGTGCTCGTCAGCGCCGTAGTTGTCGATCAAATACCTTTGTCGCATTTTCGTTTTTAGCATAGAACTGCTGGGATCAGCGAGCCCGGGGCGGTTGTTTCGCTGTACTACATCTCGAAATGTCCGGCGCTTAAGACTCGCTTCTAGAAATTGAACCGCCGGGTGCTGCCCCGCATGCCAGGTGGTGCGGATTGTTCCGCCTCTGTTCGTTACTCTTCGCTACGTCGCACCTGTACATGAGTTTCCTTAATTACGAGCCTAGAGCCTTCGCTAGCCGTAACCAATTGAGTCCCCATCTGAGACAAGTCAGGAGGAGGAGCACTTGGTTGCGTTTGTGTAGGCGGGGAAGTTGGTTGTCCCTGCGAAACAGGACCATTGTTTTGTTCGTTCGACATTTTTTCCTAGGTCCTTTTAAGGTAGCGTGGGAAGGCCTGAAGCAACAAATCGTGCCAAGAACAATAATACCACAAATGACAGACTGGAGATTAGGGTTCCATTGAGATAGAAGAAAGCTGTTTTCATGTACTTGCCAATCTTTTCTTGTTCTTCGAAGTTCAGGTCAATGGCATCCAAATACAGCGACGTTAGTTGCTTGTAAACATCATCTTCACTTAGGTCTGGATGGTCCATTGCGGCTTTGAGCGTGGCTCTCTCGGCGTATGGTATTGCGAATGTGTAACAGCGAACTGCGAAAATGAGTTGCGCAATCAAAAGTCCAAGAAACGCAACCGTTGTGAAGAACGCCAAGACTGCGACTGCAAGTATGTTTCCGGAAAAGCATGTGTGGCGAACAAGAAATGCAGGGAGTACCTGCGGAATACCAACGCTCGTAAGTCCCGCGATCAGAAAGCCGGTAAGTACCAGGAGATGCCCGAGCCGCGACTGCGACATGATTCTCGATGCTTGCAGCTTGTCGTATCTATCACGAACAAATTTGTACAGTTCAGATCTAGCGTCGGTATTCAAGTCTCAGTACCTGGAAATTGATGTGGCGGTATTTAGCAGAACTAGCAATTCTCAGGCGCACGCGCCGGTAAACGAAGGTTTCATTGTAGCCCATTTAGCTGGTCAAATGGGCTGTGAGAGCCCCCGAAATGGCCTGAAGACGTCTTAACGGCATTCCGGATAGATTCAAATGCGTTGCTGCGGCCCGACGTATGTCGTGTGGCTCGACGACGGACTCCAGATCGCTGTCCTGCGTCTCGAAATATCCGGCGCGAAAGCTCGCTCTTAGAAGTTGAACCGTCTGGTACGGCCCGTATGCTAGGTGGTGTGGCAGGGGCCTCGGAGCAATCCAGGCCCCTATCCCGATACGTGTTGTTATCCCGCAATTCGCGAAACCGGTCAGGATTTAGCGATTTGGGGTGTTTTTCATCAGTTGCGGTTCAGGTTTCGTTAGAGCTGGGGGACATGCAATATCAGCAACAATGGCGCAATAGGGCAATGCATCGCGAAGTTGCTGTAAGCCATTGGTGGTGATCTTGGTTTTTGAAATGACCAGTTCTTTCAAATAGTTCAGTTGGCCGACATGAACAAGGCCTGCATCGGAAAAATTGCTTCCAACAAGCTCCAACCGTTCAAGATTGTTGATTGCGGAAAGCTCTCTTAAATCGTCGTCCGATATTGCAGATTGCTGGATTGAAAGCTGCCGAAAACTGTCGAATTCATTGATGTGGGGTACTAGAGCTACGAGCGTCGCGCCATCGTGTTTGGGATCGAACAAGACCACCGAGTCAATAGTTGTACTACACGTAATAGGTAAAAATGGCTGCAGCCAGCGATGTCTCTCAATTGGTACGTAGTGAACGCCCGCGCCGTGCTCGAAGAAAATTGCTTCATAATTGCGACTGCGTGGCGCTAGACTTCTGATTACTGACGCGACATACCCAAAGAAGAGTGCAACGATTGGAGTACCAATCATTGCCGTCCGGATCGAGAACCTTTTCCAATTGCGTATCATCATTGCGTCTGAATTCTAAACGGGATAACTAGCAATTCTCAGGCGCACACGCCTGCAAAGGAAGTTTCATTGTAGCCATTTTAGCAGGTCAAGTGGGCTATGAGATCGCTGTACGGCCTCTCGAAATATCCGGCGCGAAAGCTCGCCTTTAGAAGTTGAACCGTCTGGTGCAGCCCGCATGTCAGGTGGTGTGGCAGGGGTTTGGCAAAATCCGGCCCCAATGCCGATCATTGTTCGCAGTACGTGATGTGGACAGGATGACAGTTACTGAACTTCGCGACCACGACAATTCTCGAATTTTACCATCGACTGAACTGCTCCGTCAAACTGAGTTTGACCGCCAATCGCATCAGTACCGAGATCGCAGTTCAGAAAACGGCAATTCGTAAGCGTTGCCTCTTTGAAGTCCGATCCACGTAAATCACAGCAATCAAAAGTCACTTCCTCCAGACGGGCGAGAAAGAATGATGCCCAGTACATATCGCAGCGAGTGAAAACCGTTCGAGTCAATTGCGCACCGTCGAAATGAACCCCTTCTGCAATACAGTCAGAGAAAGCAAGATCGCTCGCGACGATGTCGCTATTGTCAGCACTGTTTGACATATCGATTGCTGAGGTCATTGATTCATTCTGCGAACGGCACCATTCAGCTAGTGGCGGCAAGTAAAGTTTCTAAAATCAAAAGCGGTCGATCCGCCGCTTCGTGTCCATCGGATTGGTTCGACCGTCATGGGTATAGAGTTATTGGGGTATCGTCCACTTTGCAGCAGTCCCCTGTGCGAGATAGGAATCTCCAGGACGTCAGTATACCAAATGAATACGTCAAGAGTACTTTCACTAGGCGAAGGCTACTGCGTGCCAGCAATTTGCTCGACTTTTTGGCCCGCGAGGTCATCACCGACGCTCCGGCGTGTCAAACCGGAGCGGGTTTGGGGGTACCCGATTTATCTGCTCGTCACCTAGTTTGCCATTTTACCCACTCGATTCCACTTCTCGTTAAAAACGCCGTTTGGATCGATCTGCTCAAACGACCCGTCCCTAAGAACGACTCTATACTTCAAAGCTTTCCCGATCAGATCAGTGGTATCTTCTCCGGCGAATTCCACTTTCTCTTCGAGTTGGACGCCATCAAATTTGTAGGAACCCCCGTGGACGAACACAACTTTGCCGCTATCTGGGTTTGGTTGAACCATGCACCAATGCGTGTCGTTGTATATCTTCAATCGAGTATTAATACCCGAAGCAGCGCCAGCGGAAGAGTTCGAAATTCCGGAACTAACCATTCTCCATGTCCCAACGAGCGACTCGTTACTTTTGATCGATTTTGTGGAAAGATCATCGGCGTTAGTTCCATCAGACGCAACCCACAATGTGGCCAGCGTTGCGACCAGCAATGCAGAGACGGAAAGAATTTGATAGGAACGATTCATGGCTCTGTGCTCCGAAAAATTTGGATTCGTGTGAGATGCAATGGGAATCAAAAGCGTAGCATCATGTAGATGCGCAACATCCGAGTATTTGTTTGAAATTGTTACGGATAGTGTACCAAAGGACCGCTTCAAGAGGACGAGAACAAGGCGAAGGCTAATGTTTGCCAAAATCTTACGCCATTTTTTAGCACTCAAGGTCATCGACTGAGCTCAACCCGGCGTGTCAAACCGGTGCGAACTGGCCAGGCGCTCTGCTTCGTGGCGCCTACCGAGCGACTTGATTGGTCCCGCTCGCACTGCAATTGCAACTATTCCAACGCAGACCGCACGCCCTGGAGTGTCCTTGCCCAGTCCGTGCGGTACGCAAAACTCGTAATCCAGAACCAGAAAGCTTTACCGATCGTATTGCGAAATTTTTCGCACTCGTGTAATATGTTTCTGTTGGTTTTGACCTGCTTACGTATCTGGTGAGGAGCGATTGTGACGGAACGGGAACTTACGCGGCGACAACGTCAAATCATGGATGCTCTCATTGGTTTAGGCGAAGGCACTGTTGCCGAGATAGTTGATCGCATCGAAGATCCACCTTCTTACAACACGGTTCGTAAGATTCTCTCGATCCTGGAGGACTTGGGACAAGTTGTTCACAGCACCTCAGGCCGGAAGTTCATTTTTCGTCCAAAACGGTCCGCTGAACTGCTCGGTAGCCAAGCACTTCGGAAGGTCGTTGGGATGTTCTTTGGCGGCTCTATCGAACGGGCCGTCGTAACCTATTTTAGCGATTCCAAGACCAAACTCACGGATCAGCAAATCACTGAACTGCGAGCGATTATTGAAAACGCCAAATCGAGAACGAAACGGGAGGATAAATGATTTACGAATCGCTTACATTCACTTTTTGTCTAGTCGCTATTGCCGCCATGCATGCAACGCTGATCTCATCACTGATGCTTGGATTGGCGATTGTCGTAAAACAACGCAGGCCAGCACTGGCTCATGCATTGCTTTTTGGGGCTGCCATAAGTCTCATCGTCCTGCCCCTCGCACTCATTGTTTTTCGGGACCAAGCATGGCAACGCTTGGCGATTGACTCAAATTCTGCCTCGCAACTCCAAATCGACACAAGCAAAATCGCACCTGATCAATCGGTCGCAAAAGCAGCCAATCCGAGTGCTGGCTTTACCTCGAGAATGCCGGTGGATTCACGCCTGATTGAGACTCAGCACTCAACACCGAGCGACACGTCCGAATTCGATTCAATGAACAATCCGAACCATTCCGGACTCGCGACAATCCCGAATTCAATTGGAGAGGAGGACGCACTTCTAGCGTCACCGAAGTCCAATGAATCTGCTACAGCATCTTCCGATTCCTTCACGGTTGATAAGTATCTTTCCAATGCTCGGCAACCTGTGCTTGCTTGCGTGTGGGTCATTGGAGTTTTGTATTTTGGCCTTAGGTTGATATGGGCGTATGTTTATATGCTTCGAGTTTCGATGCGAGCGGTCCAAGCAGAAGAATTCGTTATGGGGTTGACAGGCAATTTGGCTGATCAGTTTAACGTGCGTGCTCCAAGGGTCATGGTTTCAAAAGAAGTTTCGCAGCCCATGTTGTGGGGTATTCGAAGGGCGACCATTATATTGCCTGCGTCGCATCATTCATGGAGTAAACAAGAATTGATCATGATTCTGACCCATGAGTTGGCACACATCCAACGAGGTGATCACTGGTCCAAGATCATTAATCGAGTTGCACGCTCGCTGTATTGGTTTCACCCGCTTGTTCACTGGCAGTCGAGACTATTGGAATCACTAGCGGAGTTGTCCGCTGACGATCTTAGTATCGTGCGAGGGGCAAAAGGGATCGAACTTTCTGAGTGTTTACTGAGGCTCGTATCGCGTGAAGCTGGCTCGGCCATCGCAATGCAGTTTGCTTCATTCCGCGAATTGAGAATGAGACTTGAGCGACTCGTTTCGAATCAACATTCGAGCTTTCACGTTGGGAAATGCGGTCGCTTGATCCAATTTTCCCTAGCCACCATCGTGCCGGTAGCCTTGTCCGTTTGTATAGGATTGGGCCAATCGCAAATTGTGATTGCGACCCAAGAACCAAAACCAGAAACAGAATCACCAGAAACCTCTTTGGCTGCCGATCTGATTGATCAAGCCGTCGCAGTTATGGCAGAGAAATCTGGTTGGTCCCACCTGCCATTGGATCTGAATAAGCAAGTCAAACAGCAAATCCTAACTGGTCCAGAATTCAATATTCGCGTTCGACTTTCCGACCAACTTAAACAGCCTGTCGCCGGTACCCTTTGTGCGATCATTGAAAATCAGAGCGAACGCGCCAACCGACGTGCTCTCTCTGGTGCGGCCAGTCCTAAAATCGAACCGCTACCGGTTAGCCTGGGACTGACGAACGAGCAGGGAGAGTGTGTGTTTGATCGAGTTCGAGGCCGACATCCATCCAACGCGGAAAATGGCATCGTGCAAGCCATGTTAGTCGTGCTGCATCCGGAGTATGGGTTTCGTGTCACACCGCTCAAACGCAGCAATCGAATGCAGTCCGTAACTTTCGAAATGGAGTCGGGAAAAACACTGTCGGGCGTTGTTTCTGATGTCGATGGATCCCTACTTTCCGACGTGACGATCGAAATCGGATTGACCAAACAACAAGATCGTTTTGGAAATGTGAGAAGCTTGTTCGGCAGATCGTCCATCATCGCGCCGAAAGTAAGTACCGACGAGAATGGTTCATTCGTCCTGGAGGGGTTACCGCCTGAACATGTCGTCACTCTTAATCCATCTCGATATGCATATGAGTTTGCTAGTCAGTCCAATCCTCTATCGACACTAACCATTTCCACCGACGCGGGACAAATGGATATCGCAATGCGGCGAACAGAAAAGCAAGCGATGCATTTTCATTGCGTCGATTCGAAAGGTAACACAACGCCCCCTGTCCCCACCGCTGGTTACGCGCCAGGCCGCGCATTGGATATCGACGCGGATGGCGATTATGTGACTCATGCCTACCAGACCTACGGCAACGGAACTCGATTTCTGCGGCTAAACTTGCCAGCGCCTTGGCTATCGCTCGATGCAGTACGCCACCAGGACGATTTCAAGGAACCATTCCAAGTGTCACTCATTCGAGGCAGAGCGGTGAAAGGAAAAGTAATCGATGCAGTAACCTTTTTACCCATTGGCGGAGTACCCATTTTTGGCACCGAGCAGATATCAAAAGAGATGTCGGATGAGCGCGATCGGAAGGCAACTCCCTATCAAATCTGGCGTACAGAAACGCTGAGCAATCAACTTGGCGAATTTGAACTGTTTATCAGCGAATCGGCTTGGAGCGTCATGATCGATGCCCCGATCTTCGGTTACGAACTGGACATTCCATCTGCAAAAAACCCGAATGAGTTTCTCGATGTTTTGGCGGGAAGTGAATCGACGCTCGAATTCATTTTCAAATTAACTCCCAAGAAACGAATTCGTGGGACCGTGTTCGGAGGCGACGGAATTCCATTACCAAATGTTGAAGTTGCGTGCTCCTATTTTAGCACCGAGTTCAACGAAACGATCTCGACAACCAACGACAAAGGTGAGTTTGAGTTACTGCCGCCACCCGGACAAGCAAAACAGTACGAACTTTCCTCCAGATCCAAGACGGAAGAAGCATTGCTGGTGCTCCCATCCGACTGGGATAAAAAGACACCGTCGCAGCTCGAACTGCGAATGGGGCCGCGCACAGAGGAGAGGGTCATCGAAGGTAGAATCATAGTCGATGGACAAGGTAAATCGGGCGTGGAAGTCGCCATTAGCAAAGGCGAGAAAAGGACCTTGTTCTACGGTGCGGGGGTCGTCCAGCGTTCCGGAGGCGGTTACGTAGCTCATGCAACGACAGATTCAAATGGCGACTATCGTATCGTCGTACCTAATTCCGAACATGGCCAATCTGAGTTTCACATCCTCGCCCCATCAGAGCTTGTAACGAGATGGCAGATTCAACTTGTCGACCTTGACAACAAAGTGAACGCGGGACCAAAGCTGGAGTTCATTACAAAGCCTGGGAGGAAAACGATTCGCGGCAAAGCTCAATCCGCGGCTGGGGTTCCATTTGAGGGGGCAACTATTTATTTGAGTTTAGCCGACAGCAACATGAGGTCGACTTCGGCAGATGGAAACGAGTCGCGAACGGTCAAAACGAACGAACTTGGAGAATTTGAGTTTAGCGGATTGGCCGATACTTCCTATCAATTGCAAGCCCAATCTCCGACCACAAACAGTCTGTGGCACTTGGTCGTGCGAAAGATTTGCAAAGCTGGTGACAATGATGTCGTCATGATCATGGACCGCCAGTTTTTGGAACCACCCGAGAAGATCGTTCCTAAAAAACGATAACGTCGTCGGCTCAATGTGCCAGTGCACGTAAGGCAACCTATTCAAGGAAATCTCATGTTTGGTTTAACTCTACTTCGCGCTCGCGTGGTCCTTTGCTGCGTAACATTTGGATTTTCGATCCCAATCGATCGCGCTGGGCAAGCAATCGGCGATAACTTGAGCGGAATCGTTCAGGACTCGGCGGGCAAGCCGCTATCCGGCGCAATGGTCAAAGTGTATGCATCGCGACCTATCCAGTCGAGTCCGACCGTCGTTACCATCCTTCATCCCGATTGCCAACTCATGTCGGAAACCGATGAACAAGGGCGGTTTGAAATGCAGGGGATAACTGATGATCATCAGGTCATGTTGGTCGTTTGGAAAACCGATCACTTGATTAGTCGAACTGGCTATGTTTCTTCGACTTCGGAGAAAATCGTGATTGGACTTCGAGCTATCTCGGAAGGCAATTTGCCAGGAAGGATCACAGGCAAAATTTGCGACTCCGAAGACCAACCCATTGCAAATGCCGTGGTGGGATATGGAGACGCTTATGCATCAGCGAAACCGGTCGCAGTGATGACGGATTCGAAAGGGCAGTTCTCGTTACCGTCGGAAGCCAGGTCCTTTCCGGTCAGCTTGACGGCAGTCATTCCAAAAATCGGCCTTCGTGAGTTAAGGCTCCATTCACCAGCGCAGATGACTCCACAAAACTCCTGGACCATATTGCCGAGCGTGACGGTTACGGGCCGCATAATCGATGGCCAAGGTGCAGTACCAAACTACAGCGTTTGTGTATCGACCGCCTCTAGTTACGGCCCAAACTTATTGTTGACAGCTGCCACGGATTCAGAAGGTCGATTTTCGATTGGTGGAGTCCCCGAAGGTCCTGATGGGCTGGGTAGAGAGTTGGAGTATTGCCTCTTCGGAGACATTGCCCAGGCCAACAAGCAGGGGCATTTAGAGACCAAGCGGTTTGACGCAGGGAACAACGGCGAAGTATTAGATTTCGGTGATATGCGATTAGGACCCGTTACCAGTTTGACGTTAAAGCTGCAGTGCAACGAAGCAAAACTCGATAGCACAAAACCCGGCAACAACCGATCGGGAATTGTTGTGTCACTTCGACAGCAATGCAAATCAGTCTTCGTCCAGCTTAATGATGACGGAGTGGCAAAGCTCGAAAATATTCCATGCGAACCACTGCTCATTCGCATTCAGGGCATCGGACCATATCGATTTTCAGACTCCAATAAATATCAACGCACCTTTTCTGACAATGAGTTTTACGTCCGTCCTCTGTCGCAGACCGAGTTGGTAGTCCAAATGGACAAAGTGAAATAGCTTTCCAGGCAAGTCGCATTGAGCAAAACGCACGACAAACTTGTCGTAAATGGCTCTTCGGCCCAAGTTCGACACAGCGAAAAGTGATCTGGAACGGTGAGACGAAGTCGCTCCGGTCACCCAAACGTCACCCAAACCGGAGCAAGTTCGCGCCCGGTCTTCGGTTTCCCGCAACGCTAGCAGCTAATGCTAGTTCCCGACCAGAAATCATCTACGCCGCACATCGATATGACTTCAAATGCCCGCCAAGTTCAGAATCACAAACGATATCGACCGCAGAGAATGATGCCAGTAGCGGCGGATCGCTGTCTCAACAAGCTCTCAGACCGGTTCTCAAAGTCTCCATTTGAGTTAACTGGATTCCAAAAAGTTCGAAAACGGCTGCTACCGTTCGACCCTACCGAAGCGGGCTCGAACTAACCATTTCCAGTATTTTCGTTGGGCAACTCTCTTTTCGAAAACTGAGAATGTTCCGAAAAAGGCCTTGTACGGGGAGCTCAAATTTTACAGCGGAATTGATCCGCCACAACAGTTAACAAAGATAGCCGAGAGCGACCGCCCTCGGCTTTCTTCGTTTTTACCCAGTATTTCGTAGGATTTCCCGATCGTTGGTTCTCGCCGGCCGATTCTCCTTTTCGTGCGAGAACTTTTGGAGCGCGAACGCAACCAAAGCGTTACGTTCGAAACCCCAAAGAATTGGCTTCGAACTCTCAGGCTCTCTGTTTTTGGACCTCACCTGAATTAACACAGAGGTTGCGCTCGTTGTGTCAAAATTGCGTTCCTAAACGGATTCGGCAAAAGCATGGCGTCGAGACTGCCTCGATGATTTACGCTGAGGCCGACCGCGAAAAAGCTATCGAAATTAGCAAATCGATGGGGTAGCGGAATGACCTGACGTGTCCGGCGTGCTAGCAAAATACCTCGAAACTACTTCTTTGTTTGTTTCGATGGGTGATGAAAGATGATCAAGAGTGTCACAGTAAAGCAGCGTTCAGTACGACTTGGTGAGAACAATGGCAGGATTTTCACGACGATGGATGTTCCTCATTCCTACGTTAAAGATGGCTCGCATGAGTATTTGATCTGCCGATATCCTGAGGGTGATTTCGCGATTCACCAGATCAATTGCGGTCACGAATTGGGATATTGTGGTGAGGTGATCACGTTTCTGATGGACGATCGCGAGTTGATCGAGGTCAAAGGGCCGGTTCCCTGCGATGACCTTTTCGAGCACAAAACAGCGGCTCGCCTTGCAAAGTTCCTGGATCGACCTGAAATAGCTAGGAAGGCATTTCGAATCGAAATCGGAACTGATCTCGCAGTTCCATTCAAACAACCGGCCATCATTTACGAAGAGCCGCGTTTTATTCTGGGCGATTGGAGGTACCGAGTAAGAACAGCATGGGCTGGGATGCAAATTCGCATTTTTGCACGTTCGGGTGCGGCCTGCATGACGGTTGATGAAGTTTTAGCCGTAGACTACCAACGAGATTTCAACATGCCAAAGTCGATTTCACCAACGAAAACACAGGTCAAAAAATGTGTGACCTGAGGTGTCCGCGATGCTGAGTTCAGGGGGTGCGGCCGTGCGCTTCAGCAACGCCGGTGCATCGACTTCATCGAGCGCTCGTGCGCAGCGGGGGATCCAAACTTCGCCTAGGAGCGCGCCCACATCTTCTCGACGGTTTGGGCGACGTCTGGTGTCTTGCAGGCAGTGTCGCCGTGGTCGACGGTCACTTCGCCGATTCTCTTCGCCGCAGCGAGCACGGCCTTCCGCAGTGCAGAACTTCGGCAGCCAATCGTTATCAGCGCCCGGTTCATGTCATTCTTCACGACGCGCGCAGCCCCTCGTTCGACGAGTTCAGCCACTCGCGCACCTTGTTGCGCCCTTGCGGGCCTTCGGCGGCGAGCGTCGCGATGTAGAGGCTGCACATTCGCATCGGATTCTCCAGTGCCCAGCGGTCGAGTTCGTCGGGCGTCATCGCAAGCGGATCGGCAATCTTCATCGCAAGGTTCCTCGCGTCGACGTTGCCGGTCGCCCACAACTCTCGCGCGAGATCGTGATCGACGTCGATCCGCTTCATCAACTTTAAGAGTTCGCCGAAGAGGACGCCGAACATCGGCCCCTTCGCATTTTGCCGCGCCCACGACTTGCGGGTTTGCTCGGTGCCAAGCTTCTTGAGGATGGCCATGACTTCCGAGAGCGACATGCGCGCCGCAGGGGACTTCGTGGCGGAGGACTTCGCTACGGAGGACTTCGACTGCGCTTCGTTGGGCGTTGTGGCCTTCGATGCGGACGTCCTCTCGGCCGCCAGCTTTGAAGCCTTCGCCGCAGGCAGTTCGGCCGCCTTTTTCACGAGCTTTTTCATGGTCTTTTTCGTAGGCATGTGGTTCTCCCAAACACTTGGCTTCAAGACATATGCCGTTTTACGGCTTCGAACTCAGTTGGTGTGTTCTTACACATAGGAGCGCATGTTGTGGCTACGAATGTCTGTCTTCGAGCGGCCAATTATAGCGGCGGTGTTCATGGAACGCTCGGGGAGGAACGCAACCATAGCGTTACGTTCAAAACTACAAAGAATTGGCTTCGAAATCTCTGGCACTCTGTTTTTTTGACCGCTCTGGAGTTAACACAAAGGCTGCGCTCGGGGAAGTAAAAATCCATTCCTAAACTATACGCAAACTAACCTGTGCTGCTCAGAACATGCGGCGACGCGTTTCATTCTCCGGTTTGCTTGACCGGAGCTAGTTGAAGTCCAACTCAGTGGTGCTTGCAAATGGAAGGAGTCAGCAGATGTAGTGTAACTCCTGCAGTACATTCGTGCCTTCTCGAGCTCCTCGTTCGCATTACAACCATTTGTAGGTAGAGTTTATCGCGTTCTACCAGTAAAATTGAGACCTCGATCAAGTCTCATTTACGGGGACCACAGTATTTAGAAAGGAAGTCGATGAATTTCATTGAAAATCTTTGGAAAAGACTTACGCCGGGCAAACACGTGTCCGCGTTCACAAAAGTTGAGGCTAAGCGTATCTTGGGGGCTAGACAGTTAGAAAACTTCTGGAAGTTTGCTGTCGATCTGGCGGAAAGATCCGAGCTTTGCGGACTAACTTTCGACCTGCAAATCCCTTGGTTTCACGAGGGATTTCACGCATCTTGGCACAGGAACAAGGTCTCTGGTCGGCCCGGTATAAGGGTTACTAAAGAATTGATTTTTCGCGATGGTGAAAGCGCGAAGGTTGTTCTTGAGGTTTTAGGTGAGGCGAATGCAGAGAAACTTGCTGCACAGCTCGTCGCTAGGGCTCGACTCATTTCTTTGTTTTCAGCGGAAAGTGCGATAGAGGACGTGAGTCCTCCCGCTGTTACGATCGTTTGGGACCCGGAAATCGTCTCTACAAGTGAGTATGCACAGCTAGTAAACGCCATCGGAGAAATCGTCCGATCCGAAGGTGCAATTGGGCTAAAGTTAATTGATTCAGACTCATGCGGCGTTGCAGTAGAATCGGAGGTGCTGGTATGAGTGAATCGGATGAAGAGACCAACCAAAGCGATGCGACTGTCCAGATCGATCACTTTGGCATACGAGTAAAAAGGACGTTCCAACCAAACCCCGCTGATGACACTGCACCTTCAAATTGGCGTGACGTTCTATCTCGAGTGAATCGACAATTGATGGAGCTGATGTTACAGCCCCTCGCTTTATGCTGCGATGCATTGAAAAGTACGAGATCCGTTGTGCGTGGTATCGGTGAACTTCCTTCTAGCGTTGCAAAGCGAATTAGGGAAGGACACCAAAAGGCGGAACGACTCGAAGATAGTGCCGCTGCGACACAAGAAGGAAATCTGGTTGAGAATTTGGTGCGGGTCCTTAGTCATATGAAAGCGAAGGGCATTGCATGTTCCTTGGAGAGCCCGCTCCATCCCTTCGTGCAGGTCAAATTACTTTCTCGATCAAGAATCAATGGGATCGAGAACTTTCGGTACGAATCGAGAGAATGAATGATCGATCGAGCGCCATTACGGCTGCTACAGCATTTGGGCTGCAACGC
>JANPHB010000177.1:0-18003 GCA_031424235.1 Pirellula sp. | reverse complement strand
GCAAGGAGAACGAAGTAAGGTTACGTCTCAGCGCGGAACGTCTCACGGTTGCTGCCGATGCCGCCGGATTTGGGATGTTGCACGTCGATCTAAAACTGCAAACAGTGACCTTCTCGCCTGAGATGAAACGCATTATTGGTTGGCGTGACGATCAAACGGTTTCACTTGAGCCAGGAAGAATGCTTGAATTCGTCCATCCAGACGATCGCGAGCTCTGCGTAAAGCATTATGAAAGGGCCATACTGACGAATAGTGCTACTTCGCGAGGCATTGACCATCGCATCGTCAGAACCGATGGTACGATTCGCTGGGTAAGGTTGCAAACTAAGACACTGTTTTCCGAGCAAACAAATGAAGCCACGCAGATCATTGCAACTGTGCTGGACATCTCTCAACAACGTGTTTTTGAGGAGCAATTGAAAGCCGCTCGTGATTCTGCCGAAGCCGCCAATCAGTCTAAGAGCGCTTTTGTGGCCAATATGAGCCACGAAATACGCACGCCGATGACGGCAATCCTAGGCTACGCCGATTTAATTCGAGACATGATTGAAAATCCAGAGGCCGTCCGTCACTTGCAAACGATTCGCCGTAACGGGGATTATTTGCTGGAGATTATCAACGACATCTTAGACTTGTCGAAGATTGAGGCAGGCAAGATGGATATTGAAATGGAGCGATTCCAACCCGTAAGATTGATTGAAGACGTCCGCAGTGTCATGGAGGTTCGTGCGACCGAAGGCGGATTGACGCTCGAAGTCGAGTACGACGGAAAACTGCCTCAGATAATCGAATCGGACACCAAACGCTTGAAACAAATTCTCATCAACTTGGTCGGCAATGCGATCAAGTTCACTTATGAGGGACAGGTCAAGATTCGTGTGAGCTATCACGGCGATGCATCGGTGTCCGACTGCAGCCTAGAAAACCAAGATTCAGGGGTGCTGCAATTCGACATCATCGACACCGGTATCGGTATGACACAGGCTCAACAAGAACGACTGTTCAAACCATTCTCACAGGGTGATGCCAGCGTGAACCGCAACTTTGGCGGCACGGGACTGGGTTTAGCGATCAGTCAGCGATTAGCCGAAATGTTGGGAGGGGCAATCACCGCCAGCAGCACGGAGGGCGTCGGCAGTACATTCTCTGTCACCATTTCTACTGGCAGGTTAATGAACATCGAATTCGTCGACTATACGGTCGAACTGGCGGACAAGCCAAATCTGATTGAACCGACTGCCACCGAGGTGATTTCTCTCGATTGCAATGTTCTGATTGTCGATGATCGCCGTGATATTCGGTTTCTTAGCAGGCACTTCCTTTCGAAAGCAGGTGCGGTCGTTGATGAAGCCGATGACGGTCAGCTTGCCTTGGACTTCGTTCGCAATCGACTTGCCGACGGCAGTCCACCCGCCTTGATTTTGTTGGACATGCAAATGCCCAATCTAGATGGTTACGAAACAGCCAAGCTATTGCGCGCCTCCGGATTCCTCGGTCCTATTGTCGCGTTGACCGCCGACGCGATGCAAGGAGATATGAATCGTTGTCTCGAAGCAGGTTGCAACGATTATCTCAGCAAGCCGATCGATGCAGTGCGATTGGTCCAATTAGTTCGAGAATTAACAGGATCGAAGCGAGATTTCTCTAACGCTCCATGATGCATCTCGCACCCAAAATCCGGCTGGCGCGCGCATCGAGAAGATCGCGGGACAAGTCTTCAATTCTTAGCGATGGAAAACTTGCGAAGTTCGACTTGGCATGCTTTCAGTGCGCTATGTCAAAGGCGATACGCTTGCTTCGATCATCGAACAGCCCTGATCAAAATGGTAGTTGATATTCAATGACGATGACCACGTCTAGCCGATCACATTGCCGTAATCGGCTAGCGCCTCAGGCTCAAATGGTACATTTCAGTCAGCCGCTCGCCTTAGAAGGTTGCCAAAAAATTTCTTGACGCCATTGTCGATTCGCAGGTTTCCGGTTCGACTAATTCATGAAGACGCGGAAATCGCCGCACAAAACACTCTCAGTCCACAATTGGAAGCGGGAAGAATATCCATGAAAGTTGTTGTTTTTGTTAAAGCCAGTCCGTCGTCCGAGGCGGGCGTGATGCCCAGCCAACAATTGCTGGCTGAAATGGGCGCTTACAACGAGGAATTGTTTAAGGCTGGGATCATGAAGGGTGGGGCGGGCTTGCATCCGACTTCCAAAGCGGTACGTGTTCGATTCATAGGTAAAGATCGACATGTGATCGATGGTCCTTTTGCCGAGACCAAAGAACTCGTTGCTGGCTATTGGATATGGGAAGTGAGATCGATGGACGAGGCGGTCGATTGGCTCAAGAAGTGTCCGAACCCGATGCCCGAAGAGTCTGAAATTGAGATTCGCCCGATCTTCGAAGCCGATGACTTTGGAGAAGAATTCACACCTGAACTACGCGTTAGGGAAGAGAATCTAGAAGCTGCCCTTGCAATGGAAAAGGCCACAGTCCAACCCTATCTTTTCTTTGGTGGCCGTTGCGAAGAGGCGCTCGAGTTCTATAAGACTGCGCTCGACGCGAAAGTACTCATGATGATGCGATTCAACGAGAGCCCTGAGCCAACACCGCCTGGCATGCTCGCATTGGGATTTGAAAACAAAGTGATGCACTGTAGCTTTCAAGTCGGTGGTATGACGTTGATGGCCTCCGATGGTTGCGATGATAAGTCTCGGTTCGATGGATTTCGATTGGCACTGTCAGTTCCCACTGAAGCTTGTGCCGACCATGCTTTTAGCGCCCTGGCTGAAGGCGGCAAAATCGACATGCCGCTTGTAAAGACTTTTTGGTCGCCCAGATACGGAATGGCCACCGATAAATTCGGCGTAGCTTGGATGGTTATGGTGCCGGGGCCACTTCCGGCGTAAAGAATCTTAACCGATGGTCAATTTTGACATCCGCTAATCGACTACTTCATGAAGTGCGGGACTGACCCGCACAATCAACTAACAGTCGGCGAAGATGAAAAATCGGGGATAAGCGTTTTCTTGCGTGAAGGCGACAATGTCTATCGCACCTATTTTACCAGCGGTCGCGGTGACGAGATGCTAGGTACAGTTTGGAGTTACTTGGACTTGACTCCGTTAGGTCGGCAAGAAACCTGGGAAGATTCTCCTGTCGGTTGGCCGCAAACTCCTCCGTATAAATGGTGGCGACGCCACGACGAATATGATTTGGCTACTAAAGCCATTGGATGCGATTGTCATTAGGACCATACTAAAATCATGGGATTCATCATTGACAACTTTCGTTATCAATGACCCTTTTGGGATTTTCAGGAAATCTTGAGTTGGTTGTCGATTAGCCGGGTTTTTGTTCGACTACCTCATGTAACGCAGGAACCGCCCACTCAACGGAACTCAATACCAGTCACAAGGAAACCCGATGTCCACCAAGATTTTCGTCACCCTGCCCGTCAAGGACTTGAAGAACTCGGTGCGGTTCTACGAAGCGCTCGGCTACAAGCAAAATCCGCAGTTCACTGACGAAACTGCGGCCAGCATCGTCATCAGCGACACGATCTATTTGATGTTGGGCACACACGCCAAGTTCAAGGAGCTCTCTTCGAAGGAGATCGCTGACCCCACGAAAGTTTGCCATACGCTGATTAGCCTGTCATGTGAGAGTCGTTCCGCAGTGGAAGACCTTATGGGCAAAGCCCTCGCGGCAGGCGGTTCACAGGCACATGATCCGGAAGATCATGGCTTCATGTACCAGCACGGATTCTATGATCTGGATGGCCATGGATGGGGACTCTTCTGGATGGACCCGGCGGCTGTTCAGTAAGAGGTCCGTCCCGCTCGAATCGAAGTCTTACCAAATCTCCAAACAACAACTGAAACGAACTGACGATGGAAATACCTCAACCAACGCCCGAACACCAATGGCTTCTCCAGCTTGTGGGTGACTGGACTTTCGAATCGGAATGCATAATGGGCCTGGACCAGCCGCCCATGAAATGGGCGGGTAAGCAGTCAACGCGTTCACTGGGATCGCTGTGGACGCTGGCAGAAATGGAGAGCAATGGCCCGGATGGTCAACCCATGCGGTCCGTCATCACGCTCGGATTCGACCCCGCCAAACAACGCTTCGTTGGAACGTTCGTCGCCTCATGCATGACTCATCTGTGGCCTTACGATGGTCAATTGAATGAAGCTCGCACGGTACTCACGCTTGACTCCGAAGGACCAAGCTTCGCCGGGGATGGAACAATGGCCAAGTACCAAGACATCGTCGAAATTGTGGACGAGAATCGACATGTCTTGTATTCGCGATTTCAGAACCAAGATGGAATCTGGACTGAGTTCATGAAAGCCAACTACACTCGAGTCAACCACTAACAGGATCACCAGAACAAACATTGCGGAAGTAAAACTTGATGCACCGATTCTTGGACTGGCCAGGCAAAGACGAGATGATGTCCAAGATGGGAATCCCACTGGCATTACTGCCCACGATCGGCGTCATCGAGATTGCCATAACCGTGCTCTACCTTATCCCTCGCACAGCGTTCTTGGGTGCAATCCTTGTCACTGCGTATCTCGGTGGTGCCATCATGACCCATTTACGTGTCGGCGATCCCTGGTTCTTTCCGATCATCATCGGCGTCGTTATGTGGGTCGCATTGGCGTTGAGAAAACCAGTTATTTTTAAGCTGGCACTGGGTTCTTATGATTCCATCAGAATATCGGAGGACGACAAACAATGAAATACATGCTACTTATCTATAGCCCCGAAAAGGCTTGGACCGAAGAGGAATGGACCGCATGTACGATCGAGTCCACGACGGTTTGTCACGATCTGCAAGCCAAGGGCCAGTTCATCGCTGCGTCGCCGTTGCAACAGCCGCAAGCGTAAGAGTTCGCAACGGCCAATCCGTGGTGACAACTGGGCCGTTCGCAGAGACCACGGAGCAACTCGGCGGCTTCTTCTTGATCGACGTTCCAAACCTAGACGATGCCATCGCAGTCGCCACGCGACTACCGACAGCAAAGAAGGGAACGGTCGAGATTCGTCCGGTCTACCTTTTGGAGGGGCTGCCTACGGATAAATTTGGAATGATTGAGTCCGAGGTTGATCCAGTCGGATCGCGATACTTGCTCTTGTGCTACGACAACGATCAACTCTGGAATGACTTGGGCCCCGATGCTCTGATGGAAGCACAGCGAGAAGCGGTCGAACTTACGCACGAACTCGTTGGACGTGGCCAGTACATCAGTGCCTCGCCGCTGCATTCGGTTTCCACGGCAACCAGCATTCGCGTTCGAGACGGCAAACGACTAATTACTGACGGTCCGTTCGCCGAGACACGCGAATTTCTGGGTGGATATTACCTGATCTTTGCCCGAGATCTGAACGAAGCGATTTCGATTGCATCTCGTCACGCCGGAGCTCGCATTGCAACAGTGGAAGTACGTCGCTTGTTTGATCTACCGAACATGTCCAACATCCAAGAATAGGTTGGAAGAAAAATGCTTCTACGTTTAGAATTCTCTACCTCGGCCCGTCATACCACTTACTTATGAAAGCCAGGAAATACACCAATTCAAGCCGGAATCATATACCACCGTCTCACCGTATCTCGTTGTCGATAACGCCGCGGCAACGATCGAGTTTCTGAAGCAGGCATTCGGCGCAATCGAATTGCGTCGTTTCGCTGGCAACGACGGAAGACTCATGCATGCTAAAGTTCGGATTGACGACTCAGTTCTGATGCTTGCCGATGGATTGGCTCCCGACTGGCCTCCGATTGCAACCCGTGTTCACATCTATGTGAAGGATGTTGACGCTACCTATTGCAAGGCACTTGAGCTAGGTGCGGTTTCCGTTCAAGAGCCGGTCAAAAAGGATGATGAAGACAAACGAGCTGGCATCCAAGATGCTGGCGGAACAACTTGGTGGATCGCAACACGGATAGAGTGATCTCCTACCCTTCCAGAATGCAACACTCAAGGCAATTGAATTAGAATGAATCCAGCGACGGCACAATACAACGAGGCCCTTGTTACATCTGAAAAAGCAATCTGCGATATGCTTGCGGTAATGATCGACAAACAATTGCCCGAAGCGGAAAACAAGATTTGGCACGCTCATCCTGTTTGGTTCTTGGATGACAATCCGATTGTCGGCTATAGCAAGCTGAAGGACTGTGTTCGTCTGATGTTTTGGAGTGGCCAATCGTTTGAAGAAGCGCTGCTGAAAGCGGACGGCAATTTCAAGGCCGCATCGGCACGGTACACCGAGGTGTCTCAAGTGGATAAAAAAGCACTCAAGCGTTGGCTTGAACTGGCCATCGAGATTCAGTGGGACTACAAGAAAATCGTCAAACGCAAAGGGCATCTTGTAAGACTCAAGTGAATCAGGCTCAATGGCATTTATTGAACCCGAATTCAGGTTTCTCTTCTCGGATAACCATGACCCGACGCAGGCTCGAAGAAGAGTTGGCGTCGCTTCAAAAGACCATTAGACTCGTAGTTCAGTGTTTCGTTACGCACAAAAAATTCCTCCCGGTCAACAGCTAAGATCTCGTGCGGCAAGCGCGATAAAGTGCCTACCGTTACTTAACTAAGCGTCCAAGTCGAACGTGACGGAACTAGCTATCCTTGGAACTCATGTTCGGCAACTAAAATGTCGCTCCAAATGAATGAAGCTGCTTGATGATTTCGTGATGGCCACCTTTTTTCGCCCGCGGTGGCCGTTCGTGATAAATGACGAACCGTCCTGGTGCAGAAGTCTTGGTGCGTAATGACACGCCCTCCTGTGCGAGCTGGAGCAGTGACTGCAGTTCAATACCAAGGCAAAACTGGTTACCAGAAAGGCCTATGGCTTTAAGACGGAAGAAGCTTCTGGAATCGCAACCTTGGCGACCTTCCGGAGCAAGTATGGCCCCACAGATTCTTCTAACTTCTTCTAACGCGGCAAGTAAAATACGACACCTTGGCTAATGGCATTGATTGATTCAATACTGATGTCCACGCTGAATGCTCTAAGCGTTCGCGGAATCTGAATAGGCTTTCACGAAGTAGGCGAAGAGACGATCTCTAATTCATTGCTTTTTTGCTGTCTTCTACATTGCCTTGGATTCGACGTGGATGGCGACTTTCAACACATGACCGTTCGTGCTTCGATTGGTCAGACACCCGTCGTCTGGATTGTCAGTTGGCGCTTGAAACGATACCACCTGTTTGCGCCTCAAACGATACCACTTTACCTGTGAATCCATTCCAGTCCGTTACTGGTTCCGTTTGATACTCTAGTTATCGGCATTTGACCCGGTTGGCGCTTTGGTACCTTTTGAGCTTTTTTCAGATTTCTCCAAGCGATAACTTTTACCCGTGATCTGGACCAACTCCGCTCGGTGTAAGAATCGATCTAAAATTGCGGTTGCGCTCGGGACATCACCTATCAATTTGCCCCAGTCATCCAACGGTCTATTGCTCGTCATCATCGTCGACCGAAGTTCATGGCGGCGCATGATGATCTCGAAGAGGTATTCACCTGATCGCTTTGGAAGTTGCTTCATCCCCATGTCGTCAATGATCAGCAGGTCGGGCTTCAAGTAACGTTGCAGTATCTTGTCGTGTCCTTCCATTGCTTCATCATGCAAGAAGTCTCTTACCGTATCGAAGATCGAACGATAATACACGGTGAATCCAGTTCGGATCGCTGCAACTCCGATCGATTGACATAAATGACTTTTCCCTGTCCCTGGCGGTCCCAACCAAAGAACATCACGTTTGTCGCGAATGAATCGACATGTCGCTATGTCAAAGATGTGATTCTTCTTGATCGATGTGTTGAACGAGAAGTCAAAATCCTCAAGTCGCTTCACATCTCGAAAGCATGCGGATGTGATCCGCCTCGATACTTGCCGTCCGTCGCGGACTAGCAACTCATCTTGCAACACCAGTTCCAAGAACTCGCGATGCGTTAAACCTCTACTAGATGCTTCATGAAGGCGTATCTCCAACGAGTCTCCAAGACCCGAGAGTCGCAACTTCTTTAGCATGTTACTCAATCCATCTGACATGTCCTCATCCTCCTTGAATTGAACGTCGAATAAAATCACTGTATTCCGCCACCGGTCGAATGATCGGATGGTCGTCCACGAAGTCCATGGTTTGCTGTTGGGCCGCTGAATCGTTTTCGAGGAGTCGTTTCACCACTCGATAACTACTTGCCTTACTACGCCAAGCGGTGTCGCAAGCCCTATCAATTTTGTCGGTCTTATACTTCTTGACTAAACTTAGAAGTCCTTGAAGTGTTCTTGCAGCTGCAACACCTCTATCCTCAATGGTCGTCTCCGCCCAACGTGTTGCATGAGGGCCAATAAACCTTACTTTTCTCAGGAGATATTCGATTCCACGTTCAATCGTGTGAATCTTCTCGTTGTGGATATGTTCACCCAATGTGCTAAAGCGACCGGCTGGTTGTGTGCAATGAACAGCGATACTTTCCATGCGTGGATTTAAAAGCCGTACGGTCTGACTGTTCCATCGAACCCAAACTTCGCAACCTAAATACTCCGGTGGAGCAGAGTAGAACGCTCGACCGACCGATATATGGCCATCGCGAGAGACCTTGCGTTTACCTTCTTCAAAGAAGGGAAATCGCGTCGATGGCAGTGGTGCCAATGCGGGTTTCTCGCGGCTCTCAAAAGCCTTGCCTACATGCTCTTTTGTTGTTCCATGAATGCGTGTATCGGCAACGGTCTTTTCCCAATGCTCTAAGTGCGCATTCTGATCCGCAAGCCCTTCGAAAGTTCTTCCTTTCAATGCGTTCTCTTGAGCATAATCAACGCCTCGCTCAACTTTTCCTTTATGTCGTGGCGTTGCCGGTCGAGTCGGTAACAACGTGAAGTTGTAGTGCTTGCAGAAGTCGATGATCTTCGGATGCAGTTCCGGATCATACCAATCGGCTTTGATTACCGCGCACTTCGCATTATCAAAGACAACAGTCTTTGGCACGCCTCCAAGCCTCCAAAAGGCGTTCTCCAAAGAACGAATGAAGCACTCCGTCGTTAGACGTGTCACAGCCTCGGTGTAGCCTTTACGTGAATGGCTGAGGACTGCTCGAAAGATATAAGTCTTTCGAAGAACACCGGCGTGATCTTTGCAAGGGCGGCCTGCACCGAAGTCGACTTGGAGCTCCCAACCTGGCTCGACTTCCATTCGCCTGAATGGCAACTCCAGGTCCGATCCTAGGCTCTTAATGAAGCGATTCACCGACCAGTACTTGCTCTTAAATCCATGCTCCTCGACAAGATCCTGAAATATCCTTCGATGGTCTAACCCCTGTTCGAGCTTCGCTAAAATGACTTCCCGAAGAGGCTCACACTGGCTTGCAGAAAGAGGCTTGCTGGCGGCCTGGAGCATGGCCTCGGACCCGGTTGGCGCCGTGGTATCGTTTGACGGTTCCGACCCGGTTGGCGCTGACCCGGTTGGCGCCTTGGTATTTTTTGCAGAAATACCCTCCAAGTGCCTTCGCACGGCGTTTCTAGACACGCCGAGTCTACGAGCGATAGCTCGTTCGGACATGCCAAGAGTACGTAAGTTCTTAATTGATAATGCTTTATCCATGCCCAGTTGATTCGCCATGATGCTCGCCGTTGTGAGTTTCTGTTAAAAAGAAACGCACAAGGGAACACCATCAGCCTCCATGCTTCAACTGGTACCTTTTGAGGCGCAAATCACTGGTATCGTTTGGGCGCCAACTGACACAAACGACTTGGCTGGCATTCTGGAAAACAGTTGTCGATGGACGGACTGCAAGCGATGTGGGTGGCGAGATGAATTTGTCGTCTGGAGCGGTCCGTGTCGCCAAATGTCGTGTCCTACAACGATTGCGGGAAGAGTTAGGGGACTCCGTGGAATGAGGATGTGTAACGCACTTGCGTTCCAGATGGAGAGGAAGTTCCACCTCACTTTGCTAAGCATGCAATTCCTAGAGCCTGACGCATGACGATGAAGACTTGCCCGACTTCAGATCAACTCACCGCGTTTGCGAGTGGTGGCCTCGCCAGCCATGAGTTTGAGCAAGTTGCGTCTCACGTCGAACTCTGTGAAGACTGCGCTCAACAAATTGACGGTTTCTCGACCGCCTCCCTTGAGAACTCACTGCGACAACTGCCGAACGACGCTAATGTTGAGATCGCCCAGGTCCCCGAGCCAATCCTGGAGGCCGCCATTCGCCTCCGAGAATCGATAAACCAACACAGTGACCTCGCGCCACCAAGCCGAATCGGGAAATTTCAAGTCCTGGAGCGAATCGGCGCCGGATCATTCGGCCATGTCTATCGAGCACGGGATGTCGAACTGAATCGCATCGTCGCACTCAAACTGCCTCGCGCCGGCGTTTTGGCTTCCGAAGATGATCGAGAGCGTTTTCGGCGTGAGGCGCGGAGCGTGGCTGAGTTACGCCATCCTGGTCTGGTCACCATCTTTGAATCCGGCGACACCGAGGAAGGATCGCCGTTTTTGGTCGAAGAACTCATCTCTGGCGAAACACTGGTCAAGGAAATCCAACACCATCCGAGTGATCCGCAGCACGCCGCACGATTGGTCGCCGACGTGGCGGAAGAACGCGCAGAGCAGGAGCATGCTTTGGATTCCACAGACTTGGATTCTGGTTGTTTTTGAGCCAAGTTAGAATGGGCCCCAGCCAAACGGCTAAGGTTTTCCCTGTACCTGTCGCAGAATGAATTAAGCCGCTTTGCCCTTCGACATAGGCTTTCCAGGCATCCAGTTGAAAGCGAAAGGGCTTTTGCCCTTTGTTTCTAAAATAGTGTCGGATGGTTTGGAGGGGTGTTTGGGTTTTCAAGTTTGAGCTGGGCATTTCATTGGAGCTCACTCCGACTTGGGTAGCAATTCCATTAACTCGGCGAGCGTATTTGCCTCCTCGGGTTTTTTGTCTTGTCTCCAACGAAGGATCCTGGGGAACCGCGTGGCGATCCCGCTTTTGTGGCGTGGACTTCGTTGCAAACCTTCGAAGCCAATCTCCATGACTAGCGTAGGCGCGACGCTTCGAACAGGTCCATATGTCTCTCGCGTACGCGTATGCTGTCGAACAAATCGGTCAACTGCCTTAATTTCCGAGTCATCGAAGCCACTATAGGCCTTTGCAAAGGGGACCAATGCCTCGCCTTCCCAAAGCGCGAACGTATAATCGGTAAAAAGTCCCGAACGTTTTCCATGCCCCTTCTGAGCGTAGATCAGAACAGCATCGATGGTGAACGGCGAAACTTTCCATTTCCACCAAACGCCTCGGACTCGGCCCACCTCATAACTAGCATCCCAACGCTTGAGCATAAGTCCTTCGGCATTCCTCTCGCGGCTTTGCTCACGGATTTTCGCCCATTCCCCCCAGGAAACTCCTTGGAGAATTTGCGTACTGCATAGATGAGGGTGATTGATGGTCGAAAGCAAGCGTTCTAGTCGGTTTCTGCGTTCAGAAAACGGTCGGGACCGGATATCCTCTCCAGCCTCTTCAAGTAGGTCAAACGCTTGAAAGACAACCGGCACTTCTTTCAACAGTTTGCTACTCACCGTCTTTCGCCCGATGCGCTTTTGAAGATGCGCAAATGGAAGAACTTGATTCTCGCCATTTGACGCCAAGATCTCTCCATCAAGCACGGTGCCGTCAGGCAATAGTTGAGCCGCCGATTCGATTTCGGGCCAACGATTTTCCATCAAATCTTCCCCTCGAGACCAAACGAAAACTAGATCGTCGCGTCGAATGACTTGGCCGCGAATTCCATCCCACTTCCATTCCGCCGCAAAGTCCTTAGCTTCACCGATGCTTTCAGGGCCAATCGCAGGATCGATCGGATGTGCAAGACAGAAAGGAAAAGGCTGGCTAGCGAGTCTGCCCTGATCCTCTCTGGAAATCAAGTTTTCGAAAAACGAAGGCGTGGGGCTCCACGTGCCCATTAGTCGATGCGCGATCACATCGGTCAATACTCCTGTATGCTCTGCGATAGCGCGAGTTACAATTGATTTGCTGACACCAACTCGGAACGCGCCAGTTATCAGCTTCAAAATGACCAATCTCACCTGCATCGGAGATTGCCTCCAAATCGAAATCACTGCGTGTCGTTGTTCCGCTTCTTTCATTGCACGAAGCGGCATCAACCGTTGTTCTACCCAATAGGAAAGTGAAAAATCATCAACCCATTCACCCGGTGGAACAATCAACGTCAGCGTTTCCGCCAAGTCTCCAACCGAATGAGAGGATTCTTCGAAGAGCCATGACGGAATATTCGCCTCTTCGGCAGCCCAAACGCGAAGCAGTTTGGTCGGTACCAATTGTCTAAGCTTGTACCCACAGAGAAAGTAGGCCGCCCAAGCTGCATCCGCGTGATCCGACTCGCGGAAGTAACTGACTATCGCATTCAGTTTTTCGTTCGTTTTCGTCGTTCTGTCAATCGCATCAAACAGTGCAGCAAAACGAATCACGATGCCCCACTTTCCGCGGATGGCAAATCATTGTCCTCGCCTGAAAAATCGCCACTGGCGTCTTCGTCATCTTCGTGACTGCCATGCAAATCGAGAACTCTCGCATCGCGCCCTTGCTCGACAAGAAATCGAGCAACCGCAGCGGTATAGCCGTGAGTCAACCAAACCGTCTCGGGATTGCAAGCGTCTATCGCGATCAAAAGGGATGGCCAATCGACGTGGTCACTCAGTACAAAGCCGCGATCTATCGATCGGCGTCTGCGTGCTCCGCGAACTGCCATCCAACCGCTGGCCATTGCGGTGCTGCACTTACCAAATTTCTTGACCCAAGGCGTCCCATGAACACTGGGGACTGCAACCACCATGGCTCCTCGCCAATCGAATTTGCCAGGAATAGAACCTACATAGGTTGTTTCCGGAAGGCTAATTCCGCTACGTCGATAAGCGGCGTTGCCTTTTTCGACTGCACCATGGCAATAGATCTTTCCAATCGTTGGATCGAGTCCTGCGAGCAATCGTTGGCTCTTGCCAACAGCGTATCCATAAAGCAAGCATTATTTGCCTTCGTCACGGCAAGTCCGCCACCACTGATTGATCGAATCGAAGACCTTTTCTGCTGAAGGCCAGCGATAGATTGGTAACCCAAAAGTGCATTCACTGATCATCGTGTGACAGCGAACTGGCTGCCAAGATTCGCACGTTGGATCCGACCCCAACTTATAATCGCCGGTGACCACAACAACCCTTCCTCGATACTCGAGGCGGATTTGAGCCGAGCCCAAAATGTGCCCAGCAGGATGAAAACTGATCTGAACGCCACCGACCGTCTGAGTAACCCCATATGGCAGAAACAGGAACTCAGCGTCTGGGCTCATCCGCAATCGCAAAAGTTGCTCGCAGGATTGGGTAGCAAGGTAACTTTGAGAGCCCCAACAAGCATGGTCCGAATGCGCATGCGTTACCACCGCGCGCGCTACGGGTTGATGGGGGTCAATATGAAAGTTACCGGGAATGCAGTAAAGACCATGCGGCGTGGACTGTAAAATTTCCTTCATGCCATGGGTGCGAACAAAGTCGCTATCGCGTATTCGATCATTATTTCCAACATGCTTTAGTAACCAGCGGACAATTGATGAAGGTTGTTGGCTCGACGATTCTTCGCGTCAATCAATTCTATCAGCGAGGCCAATCGCAGTTGTGAGTCGACAGCTAATCTTCGACGTTCCGCTTTTTCCTGGACCGACCATGACTTTTTTACGACCATGCGTCGACTCGTTACGGTTTCCAATCCACTGACTATAGTTACAAGCGATTTAATTTGCATTTTGCTACTCCGAAACTCTTCTGGACTCCTTAAGGCAGCGAAGTTTGCTGCATGGCACCACCCCAAGCAGTTTGCATGCCAAAAGCGATGCTTTCGCCAGAAATAGCCTCGCTACGTGTGCCAATTCTCAAGGATATGGCCACGTCTTGCAGCCAGCTACGGTAGTTTTCATTCCGCCGCTCGCCTTATTGGTCGTTCAAAGATGCTTTGAGTGCTCGAACTCTTTCCACCCTAATACGACGCAGTTCACTCAAGGGAATTGTTTGTGTGTATTTGGCGACCATGGAAATCAGTTTGGCTTGGTCTATTGGCTTTGCAAGGTAGTCGTCGCAACCTCCGTTAAGACACTTCTCGCGGTCGCCTTTCATCGCATCGGCCGTGAGCGCGATAATCGGTACTTCGATGCCTTCCGATCGAAGTTTTGCAACGGCATTTAAGCCATCGACGTTTGGCATTTGCATATCCATCACTACCAGATCAAAAGGTCCACCTAGGTCACGAGCAGCGATGGCCGCGTCGATGCCTTGTTGACCATCTTCAGCTGTGGAAACGCGGGCTCCCGCTTTTTCCAGAAAATGCTGACTTATATGCCGAACGTCGCGACGATCATCAACGACCAGGATGCGGCAATCGAGTTTGACTTGCTTAAGGTGCTCAACCTCGATGACTTTCGATTTACTGAACAAGCTCGGCTTTATGAGTTGTGCTACGTCGATCGGTCCGATCGGTATGGATACCGTGAAGGTCGAGCCGACACCGAGTTCGCTTTCCAACGTGATTTCGCCACCCATCATCGTCGTCAATCGCTTGCTGATGGCCAAGCCAAGTCCGCTCCCACCGTAAGTTCGCGTGACGGAAGAATCGCCTTGCGAGAATGGTTTGAATAGTCGTTCTTGTTGATCGTTGCTGATACCGATACCCGTGTCGCGGATAGCGAAAGTGAGGGCATTTTCATTCTTTAGAAAGATAGATAGAACCACGCTTCCCTTTTCAGTGAACTTAATCGCATTGCCAATCAAGTTGATAAGCACTTGCCTCAGGCGAGTGGGGTCTGTTCTTATTTGCTCAGGAACTTCACTAGGAAACTCAGCACGAAATTCCAATTTCTTCTCGGCCGCGCGGACGTGCATTAAGGACTGGATGTCGTTGACTAATTGAACTAAAGAAATGGTTCCAATGTCAACGTCCATCTTTCCTGCTTCGATCCGCGACAGATCGAGAATATCGTTCATCAATTCCAGCAGGTGCTGGCCATTGCGTTTCAATACCAGAACACAGTTGCGATTATCTGGATCTTGCAAGTGGCCAAGAAGTACGTCGGCGTAGCCCAAGATTGCCGCCATCGGTGTTCGAATTTCGTGCGACATATTTGCTAGGAATTCGCTCTTAGCTTGATTTGCAGCTAATGCCATTGCTTCGCTATCCTTGAGCCGCTGTTCCGTACGTTCGCGTTGAGTCATTTCCAGCATGAGCCGCTCGTTGGTGGCTGCCATGGATGGTAGATGCAAGATTTTCGGAACTAAACGAATGAGCACGATGACGGTTGTCCACGATATCACCGCAGTTATGAACTTCATCATTCCCGAAACGCGATAGATTGGATACCAGAAGATTATGGCTTCAATCAGGTGGACGGTCCCGCACGCAAGGATAAATCCGCCGAATAACCAAAACAACCTCGTGAAAGGAAAATCCTCTCTTTTGCGTGCAAAGTAGAACAAGACCACTGGGATGGCAAAGTAAGCGCCAAAGGTTGCGAGGTCGCTGAGAATGTGTAGCCAGCCAAGAAAATCAGACCAGTTGCCGCAATGCCAACGCGCCGGAAAATCGGTCGTGTCGAAAAACTTTGAAACGTACTCGCCCATTACGAAACCGTCTCCTGCGACCCGACAGTTTGCCGAAGAAAAGCCCCCATTTTTTCACAATGAACAGAGCCGTGTTGGGTAATGGAGTTACGCCTGACGTCTAAGAATCCACTTCGATCGAAATTCCGCATCGTTTTTTCAGTTACTCCGCAAGACTTTGACTACTGGATTATCTTCATCGAACTATTGTATCCCTCGCTTTTTGGCGGAAGTTCGTTTGCGAAACTCAAAACCAGCCGAACACTGGAGGCGAGACAATTGAACCCGATTGAGGACTTCGCGACAAACCGGAGTGCTACAATACCGCCACCTTCTCTCTCGAATTAGCGGGAAATCACGCAAATAAAAGACAGTCAAAATGCAAAAACGAGGTTCCCCGTCACTCATGTAGGCATTGTTTAATTTAGCTGTAGCACGCTGGCGGAGCGCCCTGCCTATCTGGGGAGCCAAGCTCGCTGCTCGCCCCGGGGATTCAACGTAGAACTACAGGTTGCTTAAGCTTTGCAAAAATCAAGCAAGTCATTAATTAGTTGCGCCCGATGCGAAGCGAAAATTCCGTGAGGAGCTCCGTCGTACACAATCAATTTAGACCCGGGGATTGCCGCGGCTGCTGGACGGGCGGTGGCATCGATCGGAACGGTTTTATCATTGGTACCGTGCACGATTAAGGTTGGTAAACTAAACGACTTCAGATCACAACGAAAGTCAGTAGTCGCGAACGCCTTAGCGCATTCCAAAGTGGCATTTAATCCCGCTTGCATGGCCATCGAATGTGTCCACGCCAGCCATTCTTTACTAACCGGTTTGGAAAGCACCCCGACGCCATAGAAATCTTTGAAAAACGCGGTAAAGAACTGCGCGCGGTCAGCGATCAAGCCCTGACTCATTTGGGCGAAAATTTCTTGCGGAACGCCGTCGGGATTCGACTCTGTCTTCAACATATAGGGAACAACCGAAGAAATGAGCGCAACCGATCGAACACGGGCCTTGCCATGTCGCGTTAGGAATCTCGCTACTTCACCCCCTCCCATCGAAAAACCCACAAGGGTAACATCGGTCAACTGAAGTGTTGAGAGAATATCCGCCAAATCATCCGCAAGGGTGTCATAGTTGTAACCTTCCCATGGTTGCCCCGACCGCCCAAAGCCTCGGCGATCGTAAGCAATTGTTCGAAATCCTGCGTTGGCTAGCGGCAAAGCAATATCATCCCAACTATCCGCCGAGAGCGGCCAACCGTGGATTAGCACCACCGGTCGGCCAGTACCCCAGTCCTTTAAGTACAACTCAACTCCGCTACGATTTTTAACCAAAGACATATGAAAGTTCCCCTCAACAGTCGAGTTTCCTGCCTGTAGCGTCATCTTGCAGCCGAATGGAATCATGAATCCGACAGCTCAAATTTCAAAGTTTATCTTGGTTTGTTCGCAGCGCGCTCATTAACCCGGCCATAGGCATCTTCAGCAGCGAGCTTAGCCTGATCCCAAGTCATTGTGGTTTCTCCATTCTGTGATTCCCAACGCTTCCTAGCGACCGCTTCTCGTTCCTGCCAGCCAGACTGCGTATTTGGATCATAGGATTCCCAACCGGACCTGTAGGCAGGTTCATAATCTTCGTAGGTATAGTCTTCGGAGTAGTAAGGTTGCTCTGCGTATGAGTCACGCCAATAGTTGGCTTCTACAGTCGGATCAATGTTTTCAGCGATAGCTTTTCCTGCGAAAGCTCCTGCGACACCGCCAGCAATCGTTCCTACCACAGTTCCAACGGGACCGGCTAAGGTTCCTGCTGCTGCACCGGCCAACGCGCCACCCAAGGCTGCTCCAAGACCCGTTCCCATTGGATGAGCCCCTGGTTCACCGGTAATTGGATCTTCGTTACTCAATTCACGTTTAGTGGTTTTGACTCCAGCGATATTCTTGTCCATTTTTTCTCTCCCAATTAGCTGCTGATAAATTTAACTTCGACGACGATCACCGTGACGCGTTGTCAAAGCAATTGTTATGCCGCAGTTGGGTTGGCGACTTAAAATCTCATCCGTTAGCTGAACCGAACTGTCTGCTAAGCGAGGCCGCACGAGTCTTTAGGAGAATTGAACAGATTTGCCGCATGGCGTTAGCCGCGGTTCTCGACGGATGTCGCAATCAAAAGAACCGGGGCTAACGCCCAATGGCACTGACTTTGTTCAAACTGAGCCGCGGGCGCTAGCGCGGATTATTCATTGGTTGTTGAACGAAAACGGCCCTCTGTGCGTATAAGTTGTTTATCACAAGCAGCTTACGACGCATCAGAAGGACCGACCATGAGTATACAGTCTGCAACGCAAATGTC